>JAAAOM010000019.1 GCA_009908855.1 Bacteroidota bacterium | reverse complement strand
GGCTGTTTCATTCAATCAATTGGTTAGGATATTTGATAATTACTACACTGGTAACCCTATTCAATTATTTACTACAAAATGCTATATCAATAAGTATAACAAACTAATTACTTAAACAAGGAATGGTCGTAATCATAATATAATCAGTTGAAAAGAAAAAAGCACTGGTTACATACCAGTGCTTTAGAAACATTCAGATATAAATAATTTTATCTGGGCATTTGGTCTTTATGCTCATCACCACCATCTTTTTTACCACCTTTAACGAATAAAAGTTCACTAATATTCATTACTTTCAGAGAGCTTGAATAATTTGCATTTGTTTCCATAATAATTTGCATTTAGATTTAACATAAAAGATTAATTATTAGAAATTTATCTATTAATGTTATATGAAAATGAAAAAAATAAGATTTGTTTTAACATTAAACGGGGAGTTTTCAAATGCTAAAAAGAATCATTATTCATTCAATATTAATTTGGGTATGTAATTTGACCAGCAATATTTATTGTCAATATCCATCTGATAGGGTTGAAATAGTTATTAAGGAGATTCATAATTTGTATTTTAACTCTGATTATTATAGGGCTATAGACTCATTAGAAAATTTCGTTAATACATCGGGCCTAAGAAATATAACAGCAAAGGATTCAATTGATATTTACATTTATTTGGGAATACTTAACAAGAAAATCACAAATTATAATGAATCCATTAAGTATTACGAAAAGGCCATACGGATAGCTATATCATCAGAAATTGATAGAAATTATATAGCACGTTTTGTCTATATGAATATGGCTATGGTCTATCAACGCTCAGGTGAACTTGTGAAGGCAAAAAATTTGCTTAACAAGGCACTCGAAGAAATTGATAATAATGAAATTATTGGATGGGTTTATTATTACTTGGGAATAATTTCTAGAAATCTTGGAGAATATGATGAATCAATATTTCAATTTAAGAAGTGTATTTCACTACATCGAAAAATTGGTTCTTCAGAAATATATTATTCATATAATGGATTAGCTCGTACATACGATCATTTTAATAAATTTGGTCTTGCTAAAAAATATTATATCAAATCATTAAAGTATAGGGAAAAATACTTAGGTATAAATTCATTGGAATTTGCGCTGGGTAATCTTAATTATGGGGATTTTTTAGTACGTAATGGAAAACTGGAAGATGGAAGGCAATATTTATATAAGGCAAATAAAATATATATTGACTTACTCGGCACTAAACATGTTAACAGTGCATACTGTCTGCAAAAATTAGGTGAGTACTACATTATTGTCGACAGTCTCCATAAGTCCCTTCAATATTTTCAACAAGCTTTGATAGCCCAGGTCTATGATTTTAACAATACGGATATTTACCAACATCCACACATCTGGGATATTACGGTTAACATGGCCATAATTGATATTCTCAAACTCAAAGCCCGTGCTTTTCAGCAATTGGCTGAAAAGCAGGAAGCTGAAAAAAATTACAGGGCGGCATTACAAGCCTTGGAATTGGTCATTCAGGTAATAGACCGTCTTAAAATGGGATACCAGTTTGAGCAATCAAGAATTGAACTGACGGACAACGAAGAAGACGCCTATACGCAAATCATTTATGCATGCCACAGACTGTTTGAAATAACCGGACAATCCATATATAAAGAAAAAGCCTTTCTCTACGCCGATCAGATTAAATACAGCGCTTTAACGGCGGCTATCAGGGAGGACCAGGCGCTGGCTCATGCCAATATACCGGATAGCCTGATCGATTTTGAACAGGCATTGCGCCAAAATATCAGTAGTTATAACAGCCTGGTTGCACAGGAAATGGAACGTACAAATCCCGATTCGGCCCGGTTGGATGCACTCAATAACAAATTATTTACCCTGTATCGAAGGCAGGACTCACTGGTCAGGGCACTGGAAAGAAATTATCCGGTATATTATAATATTAAATACAGGCAGGAATCATTTAATATTTGGTCTCTGCAGCAACAACTGAAGCGTAACCAGGCCATTGTTGAATATACCATTACCGATTCACTGTTGTATATTTTTACCCTCACGCACAAGGATACAGAAATGCATACCTTTCCTATAGACCGATCATTTCATCAACTGTTAACAACCTATATTGATGATTTTCAAAGTGAATTTCTCGATTATGACAACTATACCCATCAGGCACATCAGTTGTACCAGTATTTAATTGAGCCATTAACTTCGGTAACCAACAAGAAAGAACTGATCATTATCCCGGATCGGCAACTGGGGTTAATTTCATTTGAATCCCTCCTCACAAAACCTGCCACACAACGAAATTTTAAAAAGCTTGATTACCTGATATATGACCATGTTATTTCCTATTCCTTTACAGCGGCCATGTTAACCGGTAAAGAGGAAGCGCTTTCAGCTGAACAACATATGCTGGCTATGGCTCCGGCATATCCGGGCAATGATTATTTAAATATTTTCCATAACACCGAAAAAGAAATAGAGATAATTGATAAAAAGTTCAGGACCACAACATTTACCGGTTCTAAAGCAACGAAGGAGGCTTTTTTAAATAATTATCCTGATAAGCGCATGATTCATCTGGCCATGCACGGAGAGATGGATACGGCAAATAACAGCACGCGATTGGTTTTTTATCCCGATGGTGAGCATTTGCTGTTTTCAGGGGACTTATACGGACTTGATCTGGATGCTGAGCTGGTTGTATTAAGCGCCTGCAATACGGGCAGAGGGATGTTACGGGGTGGTGAGGGTATTTTGTCCCTGGGCCGCGATTTTTTAATGGCCGGTGCTGAATCTGTTATCTACTCGCTTTGGGATGCGGACAGCAAAGCCGATAAGGAAATTTACAAACGATTTTATACCCGTCTGAACAGGGGAATGAGCAGTGCCAAAGCATTGCATAAAGCAAAAAAGGAGTATTTAAAAAGGGCCGATGCCTATACGGCCAGTCCATTGCGTTGGTCGAACCATATCATAGCCGGAAAACCGGGTGCTATCTATCAGGTTAACAGATGGTACCTGTTGGTTCCGATATTGGTGCTGGTGCTGCTAATCACCATTTGGATAGTGCGCAGTAAAAAATCGTATTAACGCATTTTCCGAATAATGCGAGCGGCCTCGGTTTTATTGAAAATTTCCCTTTCTTTTAACCGGGTAAAACAACGATAAGCCTCTTCTTTACGGCCCAATTTCAGATACGATAATCCCTGGTACCATACGGCCTTATTTTCATACAGATAACTTTCCCGACGCTGTACCTCATCGAAATAACCGATGGCCTCATCAAAACGACTGGTTTCCATGGACAATATACCCATGTAAAAGAGTTTTTTGGTCGCCTGGTCATAGGTTTGCGGCTTTAAGGTCTCAGTGGAAATCAATGCCTTAATATATGCGCCGGATTGGTAATGACTTTCAATGTGAGAAAACATATTGGCATTTTTGGTTTCAATAATCTCATATTTGGTATAATACTGATCAAATAATTGGTCGGTTGAATAATGGTTGTTGATAAAAACTTTAGATACGGTCAGGCCCAACACAAACAGTATCGATGCTGCTAACATAAATTTTTTTACAGACCTCATGTTGGGGGAAGGAAATGAGGTTGACTTCTCCGGTTCTTTTGCGGGCAGACAGGAGCTACCGGAATGCGGAGCAATGATGTTTATTAAGTTGTCATGGCCCGTTTTTTCCTTTATAAGCGATAATTTATCCCGTACGTTTTCAAGTTCATCAATAGCCGCAGCATGTAGCTCATTGGTTGGTTCATCGGTTAAAGTATAATCATATCCTGTTTTTTGCTGAATGAGCTTAATATAATCATCATAATTTCTGATTACACCCTGTAAATCACCTTTTTTCAATGCCTGTTCCATTCTATTCCTGATCAGGAATTCATCAAACATTTCCTGGTTTTGTTGTAAATCTGTAAACAATTCGTTTAAATGACGTTTGGTTAAACGATTACGGAGATATTGATCGATACTAACAATCATTTTCACCTTTCTGAATAACCAGCCTGCGATGGGTTTTTTACCATGAATCATACAATTGGACTTTGATTGAAAAATATAACGGTTGATGAAAATACATCAATTGGCGGAATTATCAAAATAATTGGCGTTTATTTTTATGTGCTCCATGATAATACTAATAAACGAACTTAGTAACTACTGAATTGCAGTATATAAATGAATTATATTGTGATTATATTTGCCCTCACTATGAGACAAGAACGCACCGCCATTGAAATTAAGTATTTACAAGCAATAGGTATCTCTATTGCCCGATTGCGACATAAAAACGGATTAACACAGGTTGAGCTGGGAAAGCTTATCCATTCGAATCAGGCCACTATTTGGCGCTATGAAAGTGGTGCCACCATGCCGGATATTTTGATGCTTAGAAAGATAGCCATTGCAATGAATATTCCCATTCAAACCATTTTTGACGGAGTGGATGAGCTGCTGCGAAATGATATTTATGAATTATAATACTTAGTGGCGCTATTTTCAAATATCTTAAACTGTCAAAGTAGAAATAGATATGATTTTGTACCCAAAATTTAAAATATGAATATTCATAATTGAAATTATTTTATTATATTTAGATATAGATTGTAAAAAATGCACAGAAACGATCATAATTAGTGATATTTTCTGCACAAATCAACAATATTTAGTTAGTTAGGACTGGATATAGTTAGTGTTAAAACCTTCTCCTGACTCAAGGGGGAAGGTTTTTTGGCATATACACCTTTTTCCCATATTTGCCGCATTTACCTGACACTAAATTTCACATTGCGACGTACTAAAAGGGAATATTCACATTAAATAAAAACTGTGTTTGGTAGGTTGCTGTTTGCAGGTCGTAAATAAATCGCCCTCCCAAACGCATGGGAAATAAAAAACGAAATACATGCACGTCAGCCCACAGATCGATACCGGTAGTTTGAGAAAAAACACTGTCTTCGAATGCGGGTTCAGTGTCATTTGGCTTTCGCAATATTTTTTGTTCGGAAGCGTCATAAAATGCATTCATACCAAAACGTTTAAAATATAAGAAATACCATATATTCCAATCCGCATAGAACAAGGGCATGGAATAATCGCTTTTTATCATCTTTGTTTCAATACTGTTGACGGCTGGTTTGCCACGGATGGGGATTACATTTTGGCGGTATAAATAGCGTATATCCCGATCAGCTTTATAATCCTGCTTTTCATAAGCCAGGCTTATCCTCAGGGAATGATGTTTAGCGATTCCTGGCAAATAATTTGTGAGTATCAGGTTGTATAACGGTGGAAAATAATCATGTGTTATGGCCCGGGGATAATAATTAAACGATAATCGTTGTCCCCATCGGGGATATAAATCCCTTACCGCCGTTCTTTTTTGCCAGGTAAATGTTCCGTAAAATTGTGATTTTAATTCCCCTTCGCTTACCTGTTCATCGCCTATGAAAACATCATTCTCAAAAATGAGTCTGTATCCGGGCGTAAAAGAATACCGAAAACCGCCATGGGTAGTTGACAACGGGATATAACCACGCAGGCTCCATTGATCGGAAGCATCTGATAAACTGGTGCTGACCGTTGAGCTGCTGCTTACATTGAAGAATATTCGGCTATAATGATTGCTGTAATCAAATTCAATAACCGGTAAAAAACCCCGATAGGTAATAGAGGGCCGGAATAACAATTGCCTGCCATCGTACCCCAAACCAACGGTGGTAACCATCGTGCTCAGAGCATTTTGTGAGAGCAATGAAATGCCGGGATAAACCTGTGCCGGTTGAAAAGCGGATAGATCAGCGTCGTAATAAAAGGGATACCAACTGTGAATATTGAATAAATGAGCCGGATTGAGCTTTGCATAGTTATCAGGGCTGTATTGGGGTGTTTCGGATTCATAAAGGGCATTTATATCCAATTTATTTTCCTGCAATGACAAACTTTCAATCCATATTTTCGAGTCAGTATAATCGTTTATATCCTGCTCTTGCCATTTATCTTCCTCGAGTTTAATTTTAGTTATACTATAACCATTGGCATCATACGCATTGAAATATAAATAATTATCGATTACCGTCGGATGTTCGGCTGCAATGGCAGCATGGGTAAGCTGATACAATTGCTGATCTGTTGGATGGAAGGCGTAAATCTGATCAGCCGATTTCATAGAACCATGAAATAGAATATAGTTATTCCAGGTAGTGAAAGTAACAATATCAAAGGGAAAGGTTTCGGAGATATATTGCCAATGATCGGTTTGCAAACTGTATTGAACGAATTTTTTGCCCTGATGGGTATTGGCCAGGGAAAGTATAATTGAATCGTTTAACCAATGAGGATTAAGTAATTCATTTTTATATGGATATGGTATTTCCTGGATGACAGATTTTTGGCCAATATCCATTATCAGCAATGATATTTCATTGGCCTCATTGTATTTAATCGCTGCAATACTGTCGTTTGACTGGTTAATGGCCGGTGAAAAATACCTTGTTTTTTTTGTTAATTGATTTATTTTATTTGCCTGAATATCATACATTTTAATTACAGAATACGATATATTTTTCCATCGGGCATTGGGAATTAATTCCGACCAGACAACATATTCATTATTGGCAGAAACGGGTTCATCATAACGGGTACCCAATTCCTTAATTTTGTTGGGTTTGGACGCATTGTGTGCATAGAGCGTGGCCCGTGATGACAAACTTTCGCGTACATAAACGAAGGAAGAATCCACGGTTGGTTGCGGATATTTGTAATTGATATAATCATCTTTCGCTTTAAGCAGGCTGTTATAATTCGTTGTATTGCTATCAGATATATTTTTACGCCAATATTGATTAATGCTGTCGAAAGTATGTTTGTATAATTGGTCTGTATTCAAGCCGCTGTATTTTTCAAAACTTTTGCTAAAGGCTTTTATGCGAAAAGGATTTTTGCGCAGCGCATCCAGGGTTTCCGACCATACCTGTTCATTGGTTTTAACACGTGCATAACTGCTAAGTTGATAGCCCAGTTGGTAGTAATTCGGTACAAAATCTTTATACGATCCCAGAGCGGCTTTGTCATACGAATAGCTTATGCTATCCTGCGCCATAGCACGGTAATGTCGGTTAAATGAAGGTGTACGGCCACGACCGGCATCACCCAGTATGGTTTCCTGTATTACCGCATCGCCTTCAATAAACCAAAGCGGGGTTATGCCCACATAGGCGCCGGTGGCTTGTTCACCCAAAATAATATTCAGGATTTTGTTGCGGAATTTATGCAACTGTGAAACATGTCGTTGTTCATGAATGGCCAGTTGCAAAAGCCAAGGCTCGTTATACACGGTGGGTGGGGGTATGGTATACCATTCCATTCGCCGGGGTGCCCACGATACAAATCCGTTTGCATTGGCCATTCGATTGTGCAACAATAATGGCATTTTTTTATATGCTGCAACGGGCATGGTATTATCGACTGAATCAAGCGTACTTTCAAGTAAATGAGCAATGTGGAAAGCCTTGTGTTGAATTTCATGCGGATAAATTATTTCGTAATGCCGGGTTTGAAAGGATTGCCAGTTGGTAAAAAATGGTTCTTCACCGGCGGTAAAAAACTGGCCGAATCCATTTGTGGCAATAAACCATGCAAGTAATGTAAGTATCCGATAATTGGACTGCATTTAACTGTAATTTGACAAATTAAGCTATAATAATAACAAATTATTTTGGCAGGAGTTGCATGGCCTGATAGGGATATTCGTATTTCTACATCATTTAACGCCAATCCAACAATCTTATCATCAAACGGCAATATTTTTAGAATCAGTCTGAGTTTTCTTAAAACCGATTTAGCTTTATTAGCTCCATTTTCAAATCAAACTCATACTCATCCCTTTCAGGTGTACCTTGTTCCCAAAATATTTATCCTCTAAATCCTCAAATCTTGTATAATTTGTTGTTTTCATATCTATGAGTTTTATATAATCCTTTGAAATATTTATCTTTATCAGTACTGCATACTCATTATCCTGTTGTGGTGTCGTCCATTATTCAAGGTCAGGTACTATTTGAATATTCTCTTTTACCAAATCAATCGCCTCGTTTATGTAACGGTTACGCGGTTGCTTCATCCGGGCAAGTATTTTCTCAGTCAACCTTGAATTTATCCGCTGCAATTCCTTCGTTAACAACCACTTCATCGGTGATAATATCATAACTTCCCGGCCCCATGGTCTGGCTAAGCTGATATGGAAATTTTACATTTCCTACTTTTTGATAATCGCTGAATGTAGTAACTTGTTTTACATCGCCTTGTGGCGTTTTAACTAATGCAGTACTTTTAATTTTATAACCTGTATTCTTATCAAAGTATTCAGTTGAAATAAGCCTGTCATCTTTTTTAATTTCAACTACATAAGCTTCTGAATCATTCACTTTTTCAATGTTGGTTATGTTTGCTTCATAAACATCATCTTCTAATACCGCTAACGCAGGGAATAGATAGGATTCATATTCAATCTGGTTAAGCATTTCACCTTCCATGTTTTGTTTGCCCTGCATACCGCTGGCAACGCCTTTTTCTCCATCGTATATTTGCTGCGACATAACCTGGCCATTCATTGTCATGGTAAGGTTAAAACGATTGGGTTTTTGTTTATAAAGGGTAACATCCACCTTCATGCCCTGCATTTCCATGTGCATGTGAGTTTTAATATCGGATATCTCTTTGAGATTTTCTTTGCCTCCAATGGCTTCAATATATTTTTCTATAACCTGAACGGCCTCAATATCGGCAGGCACGGCTGACCCGGAAAGGTCAATTATATTCCCGTTTTCATCGTAATACGTAATGGTACTGTCCGCATCAAACCTTTTAAGTTTGTCGGCTATTTCCGATTTTTTGCCTACAATAAAAATATAGGCCTGGCCGGGTAAAATATATTTTTGGGCTGCTTTTTGCAATTCCTCAGCCGTAATGGCATTCAGATTTTTTAAATAATTGGTATAAAAATTGGATGGTAAGTTATAAATGGCTGAATTTATTGCAAATCGGGCAATGGTTTGTGGATTTTCCAATGACAAAGCAAAATTACCGGTTAAATAGGTTTTTACGCCTTTCAGCTCTTCTTTGGGAACAGGCTCGGTACGAATGCGTTCCATTTCATATAATATTTCGTATACAGCGCTATCGGTAACTTCATTTCGCACATTGGCCGAGGCTGTAAAATGCCCGATTTCCTGGCTATGCGACAGATTGGAATAGGCGCCGTAAGTGTAACCATGTTCCTCCCTTAAATTTTTAAACAAACGAAATATACCACCACCCAGCAGTGTATTGGTAATTCGGGCAGCGATGTAATCGTTATAATTGGGTTTGATATCAACCGGATAAGTTACTTTAATAACGCTTTGCACTGATTCAGACCGATCCACGATGGCTACTTCGGTTTCCGTGGGTTTTTCCGGTGTTTCATAAACAGGTTCCGGTACATCGCCTTTTTCCCAGGCACCGAAATAGCGGGTTACATTTTCTTTGGCCTCTTCCGTGGTTATATCCCCTACCACTGCCAAGTATGCTTTGTTGGGCCTATAATGGCTGTTAAAATAAGCCTTACAGTCTTCCAGGGTTATATTATCCAAGGATGCTTCGGTTTCTAATTCACCAAACGGATGATCGTTTCCGTAAAGCAGTACATTACTAACGCGGTTCGATAATCCACCGGGATCGTTTTTGGTATAGGCCAGACCGGATTTTTTTTGTTGAATGATTTTATCCAGTTCTTCCTGCCTGAATTCAGCTTCCAACAAAATTTCCGAAACGATTTCCAATAGCTGGTTGTTGTGTTTTTTCAATGACGAAGCGTAAAGGCCATTGGCTGATGTGGATACATTCGCACCAATATAATCAATAGCCTGGTCAATTTCCGCTTTGGTTTTATTGGTGGTCCCGGTACCTAATAGTTGTCCGGCGGTGTTTACATAGCCTGCTTTATCGCCTTCTTTAACCGGATTCAGGTCTAAACGCAACGAATAAGATACACGTGGAATTTTTTGGTTTTCTACAACAAAAACCTGCAGTCCGTTGTCGAGTGTGAAACTTTCATAATCGCCAATATTTATTGTGGGCGCCGTTCCCGGTTCGGGTGCTTTACTACGGTCAATCTGAGCTGGTAGTAGGCTAAACGGGAATAATATCAGTAGTATTGAAATTATATTTTTCATAATGGAATTTTTATTCAGTTATTAATGCCTGATCCTGTGATTTGGGTAAATATTTAAGAACAATTCTGTTTTCGGGCACCAGGTATTTATTGGCCACCCGAATAATATCGTCTTTGGTTACACTTTCGTAGCGATTGATTTCGGTATTAATCAGGTTTGTGTTTTCAAAAAACAGGTAATAATCGCATAAACTAATACTCAGGGAATTTAACTGTGCATTTTGGGTAACGAACTGTGTTTCAACAATATTTTTGATTTTTTCAAATTCCCTGTCGGGTATGCCTTCGGTTTGCAGTTTATCAATCTGTGCATTGATTTGGGTTTCGATATCGGTTAATGATTTACCCATATTGGCAATGGCATAGCTGATAAATAAACCGGCATCTTCAAAAATAGCAGGATAGGTTCCGATTTGAGCACATAATTGTTCCTCATCAACCAGTTTTTTATACAATCGCGAACTTTGTCCATCCGATAATAATTTTTGCAACATAAGCAGGGGGTAGTAGTCGTCATGCCCCTGTTCCGGCACATGATATCCCATAAACAGGGCAGGTAATTGGATATTGTCATAAACCGTATCTCGTTTTTCTTCTGTTTGTGCGGGTTCATCAGGATTGGGCCGATTGATATGCTGGTTACCGGCCGGTATATTTCCGAAATACTGATCTACCAATTCTTTGGTTTCTTCATAATCAATATCACCACAAATGGCCAATGCAGCATTTCCTGGCACATAATAATGCTTGTAGAAGTCCATAAACTCTTCGTATTTGGCCTGGTCGATATACTGAACTTCGCCTATGGGTACCCAGCGATAAGGATGTTTGGTGTAGGCCAGTTCAAACATTTCGGCCATCCACGAGCCGTATGGCTGGTTTTCATATCGTTGCTTACGTTCTTCTTTCACAACTTTACGCTGGGTTTCAATACCGATAGAATCGATTTTAAGATGCAGCAGTCGTTCGGATTCGAGCCACAAAGCCAGTTTTAACTGGTTTGAAGGCAATACTTCATAATAGGTGGTTTTATCAAAAGTGGTAAAGGCATTTAAATTACCACCGGCATTTTGAACATATTCGAAAAATTCACCTCGACCAATGTTTTCTGAACCTTCAAACATTAAATGTTCAAAAAAATGGGCAAAACCGGTACGATCAGGGTCTTCATTTTTTGAACCTACATGGTACATTATGTTTACAGCAACAATGGGTAAACTGGTATCCTGATGAAGAATAACATGTAAACCGTTGTCCAGGTCATACTCCTGAAATTCAATGCGTTTTTCCTGGGCTGAAGCCAGCAAGGGTAGCATGAGCAATAATAGAGCTATTCTTTTTTTCATATTTATTTTGCAATTAAATGGGATTATGCTGCAAAGTATTTAAAAAAATGGTATTGTACAACTGATCAAATAGTACATGATCAATAATAATTTTATCCTGACAGGCCATTACCCGCGCTCTTACTGCTGCTCTTTGACAACATAATCGATGCAACCAATAATTCATGTCCTAAAGCGGTGAAAGAATTAAATTTTTTTAACAGGTGTTTGAATTTTATAACCACCTTTGCAACCTTATTTTTTATGAATGATGCGCATGAATAATTGGAGTAAGTTCCCTTTTAATCCGGCCCGTTGGCCTTTCTTTTATGGTTATTTTGTAATTGTTCTTGGTTCGATAGGTGCAATTATGAGCTGTCCGGGACAAACCATCGGGGTTGCTGTTTTCAGAAATTATCTGGAGATGGATTTGGGACTTTCAAAAACCGGGTTTGGCACAGCTTACACCATTGGCACGCTTATAAGCGGATTTATGGCGGTATATTCGGGTCGACTATACGATAAGTACGGATCACGTGTAATGGCAACCATAGCCGCTGTGTTAATGGGTTTGGCGTTGATATACTTATCGTATACCCCCGAAATTTTTAATGCACTCAACATTATGCACGATGATGTATATGCCATTGTTCTTAAAATCGTGTTTTTGATCGTGGGCATATTTGCCCTTCGTTTTTTTGGCCAGGGTATGCTTATACTGGTAAGCAAAAATATGGTCATGAAATGGTTCGAGGAAAAAAGGGGGATGGCCAATGTATACCTGGGATTATTTTTGGTTCTCGGATTGAATTCCTCTCCGCGCCTGTTTCAACATATTGTGGATGCTTTTGACTGGCAAACGGCCTGGCGAATCATTGCCATATTTGCCGCATTGGGATTTGGATTATTGGCCATTACTTTTTTTCGGGATAATCCAAAAGACGTGGGATTGGAACCGGATAATATAAAAAAATCAAAACACGATAACAAAATATCGGAAGAAAAGGTTGAAAAGAAAAATTATACTTTACCGGAGGCATTACAAACCTATACATTTTGGGTTTTTAATCTGATGCTTACTATGCATGCCTTTTTTGCGACCGGAGCGGCCATGTATATCAAGGAAATATTTTGGGATGCCGGATATGATGAAGTTAAGGCGGTAAGTGTTTTTATCCCGTCGGCCATAGTGGCCATTGTTTTTCAGAGTATTGGCAGTTGGCTGAGTGACCGTACCAAATTAAAATATTTTTTAATGATTATGGCCTGTGGGTTAATGCTGAGTATGGCAGGTATATATTGGTTGCATGCCGGTGATTTTATGTATTACCTGCTTGTGTTGGGAATGGGTATGGCAACGGGTAATTTTGGTATTATTTCCACCGTATCCTGGCCACGATTTTTTGGTACCCGGCATTTAGGTGCCATTTCTGGTTATAACATGAAATGGGTGGTGATTGGTAGTGCACTGCCTACGGTGATTTTTGGATCGTTATATGACCTGATGGGACATTTTCATGTAATTCTTATCATTTGTTTTGTTATTACATTTGTATTGGCATTATTGGCTGTAAAAGCCAACAACATAAATCGATAGTTTATATGAGCGGTTTGTATGTAGGATTAAATACCATTGACCTGCAATTCCTGGTGGCTTCTTATCCGTTGGAAAACAGTAAGGTAAAGGCAAGCAACAATGCGATTGCAACCGGCGGGCCGGCGACCAATGCTGCCCTGGTGCATAGCTGGTTGGGAGGTGAAGCTGTATTATGTTCTCCCATTGGTGAACATGCCATGAAAGAGTTTATATGGCAGGACCTCACCCAATATAATATCCATGTGATCGATCCTGTTTATGGACAAAAATGTGATCCCGTTTTTGCCAGTATTATTACTGCTCAGGATACCGCACATCGTACCATCTATTCATACCATCCTGCATTCAAAAGTACCCGTTTTCACCTACCTGAAAATTTATTTTCAAGGCATTATCAATCGGTGCTGACGGACGGCTTCTATTTGCCCTTGCTTAAACAAATGCTGAATAATAAGCTGTCGTATGAAAAGCTAATCCTGGATGGCGGAAGCTGGAAGGAGGGTATGGAGGAAATACTTGATTATGTTGATATTGCTATATGTTCCAATCATTTTTATCCACCCGGATGTAATGATACCAACGAAGTGATTAGGTATTTGCAATCTTTTAAAATCAATCAGGTTATAATAACCCGCGGAGATGAACCTGTTTTATGGCACTCAGGATCACAATTGACAGAGATTGAAATTCACAAAGTAAATGCGGTTGATACCCTGGGTGCCGGAGATTTTTTCCACGGAGCCTTTTGTTATTTTTACAACGAAACGAATCAGATCGATTTGTCCGTTACCAAAGCAGCAGAGATAGCAGCATTATCCTGTAAACATTTTGGTACCAGGGAATGGCTGGTGGAAGAAATCAGCCGAATAAATATTTAATGATCAATATGAAAAGAAGTGACATAGAAATCATGGCTCCGGTGGGATCGTTTGAATCGTTAATGGCAGCTATTCAGGCCGGTGCTGATGCGGTTTATTTTGGACTGGAAAAACTTAACATGCGCGCACGGGCTTCTGCCAATTTTTCAATCAATGATTTAAAAGAAATTGTACAACGATGCGAAAAACATAATGTTAAAACTTACCTGGCTTTGAATGTTATCCTTTACGACCATGAATTGGGCGACATGCGGGCACTATTGCAGACTGCGAAGAGCAATAATATTTCGGCAGTTATTGCGGCTGATCAGGCGGTTTTAAATCAGGCACGAGCCTTAAACCTGGAAGTTCATCTTTCTACCCAATTAAACATCAGTAACCTTGAAACACTGCGATTTTATGCGGGCTATGCCGATGTGATGGTATTGGCCCGGGAACTCAATTTGAACCAGGTAAAAGATATTACGAATGGTATAAAAAATAATAACATTAAAGGCCCTTCAGGAAATTTGATTAGCGTTGAAATGTTCGCACATGGTGCGCTTTGTATGTCTGTTTCAGGAAAATGTTACCTGAGTTTACATGAACAGAATTATTCGGCCAACCGGGGTGCCTGTCTGCAACATTGCCGGAAAGGTTATACCGTTAGAGAAAAAGAATCGGGAAGGGAACTGGATATTGAGAACGAATACATGATGTCGCCAAAGGATTTAAAAACCATTCATTTTCTGAATAAAATAATTGATGCCGGGGTTACCGTTTTAAAAATTGAAGGCAGAGCCCGGGGACCGGAATATGTTTATACAGTTGTTACATGTTATAACCAGGCTTTGGAATCGTTGGAACAAGGTACTTATAATGCACAAAAAATAGCCGAATGGGATCAAAAACTGGCATCGGTTTTTAACAGAGGATTTTGGGATGGTTATTACCTGGGTCAGAAACTGGGTGAATGGAGCCATGTTTACGGTTCACAGGCAACTGAACGTAAGATTTATGTAGGAAAGGGCAGGAATTACTTTGACCGGATTGGCGTGGCTGAATTTGAATGCCAGGCGGCCGAATTGAGTGTGGGCGATAAAATTATTATTGTTGGACCTGTTACAGGGTATATTGAATGTTATGTTAATGAAATAAGAGTTAAACAAAAACCTATAAATAAAGTTAAACAAGGGGATATATTTTCAATACCACTTTCAAAGAGGATTAGAAGTTCCGATAAAATGTATAAAACAGAGTTTAGGAAAACTATAGACTTACAAAATTAGTTATTGCAAAACTTGTTGGTAAATTATTTCGGCTATGAGTGAAAAATAACTAGAAATTTACGATTTTAATACTCCTCAAAATTTACAAATAAAATGAAAATTAAAACGGATATTAGATTAGGTGACAGTAATGACATATTAAAGGAACTTCCTGAGAATTGTGTTGATTTAATCATTACTTCACCGCCTTATGCTGATCAAAGGAAATCAACTTATGGTGGTATTCACCCGGATGAATACGTAGAATGGTTTTTACCAATTTCCAGAGAATTACACAGAATTTTGAAACCTACTGGAACGTTTATTCTCAATATAAAGGAAAAAGTTGTTAATGGTGAACGTAGTACATACGTTATGGAATTAATTTTGGAAATGCGAAAACAAGGTTGGTTTTGGACAGAAGAATTTATATGGCATAAGAAAAATAGCTATCCAGGAAAATGGCCTAATCGTTTCAGAGATGCGTGGGAAAGACTATTGCAATTTAATAAATCCAAAAAATTCAATATGTATCAGGAAGAAGTCATGGTGCCAATGGGGGATTGGGCTAAAAGTAGACTGAAGAATTTGAGTGATACAGATAAACGGAGGGATGAATCAAAAGTTGATAGTGGTTTTGGAAAGAATATATCAAATTGGCTTAATAGAGATAAAGCTTATCCTACTAACGTTATTCATTTGTCAACAGAATGTGGTAACAAAAATCATAGTGCCGCCTTTCCAGAAGCTCTTCCTGAATGGTTTATTAAATTGTTTACTTTAGAGGGAGATACAGTTTTAGATCCGTTCACTGGATCAGGAACAACTAATTTTGTTGCTCAAAGAATGTGCAGAAATTCAATAGGTATAGAAAAATATATAGAGTATTATGAGAAAATTAAGGAAAACATTGATCCTGTTAAACTAGTTTTGTTTGAACCGCAAATAAATTATGAAACAATTGAATCTAAATGATGTAACTCAATATGTTGAAGATAACATTGGTATTTTTCATCAAAAAAGAATTAGTGGCCTGCAAGGTTTAAGGCTAAAAAGTGTTTTAAAAAGGAAAAACCCATATTTATTTAGAGCGAAATATTTATTGACGGCGGAACAAATCGTATTGAAACTTACAGATGCCTATATTTCTTCGCAAGAGGAAACTATTTTTGGAGATTGGCTTGAAGGACTGGCTATTTTTATTAATCAAAAGGTTTATAAAGGATGGAAATCCGGAATTGCCGGAATGGATTTAGAGTTTGATAAAAATAATGTACGTTACATTGTTACTATCAAATCTGGACCAAACTGGGGTAATCGTGATCAAAAAGAAAAAATGAGAGCTAATTTTATAAGTGCCATGAGAACGTTAAGAACAAGCAATTCAGGATTAATTATTAGAGCTGTCAATGGTTGTTGTTATGGAAAGGATAATAATCCGGATAAAGGTGATTATTTCAAATATTGTGGTCAGGATTTTTGGGAATTTATTTCAGGAGATCCTGATTTATATAAGAACATTATTATACCGTTAGGTCATAAAGCAAAAGAAAAGAATGATTCTTTTATAGAATCATATAGTAAAACGGTTAATAAATTTACGAAGGAATTTGCCAATAATTTTTGCAATAATAATGGGGAAATCGATTGGGAGGGACTTGTTGAATTTAATTCTGGCCGAAAATGACATTATTTTAATTACTATCATATTACCTAAATAAAATATTACCTAATTAAGGGGTCTTTTTAAAAATAGCCAACTTACAGAACCAATCGTAACCTTTATCAATTTGTTCCCGTAACTTATCACTAAACGCTTTGGCAGGAAAAATGAATTGATTATTTTTCGCTGTATAAATGGATGATGTATTATGGAATTCAATGTTGTCAACTACGATTCACCACAGTATAAACAAGGTTTAGAGCTGCGTGAAAAATTGCTTCAAATACCGTTGGGGCTGCGTATGTCGAAAAAAACACGGGATTCTGAACGTGATGAAATACATGCGGTAGCGATTGAAAAGGATCATGTTGTAGGGGTGGCCTTGCTGAAGGAAAACGGCAATGGTACATTGCGTATGCGTCAGGTAGCGATTGAGCGTGCTTTTCAGGGTAAAGGCCTGGGAAGGGAACTGGTAACTTTTGCTGAAAAAGTGGCCAAATTCAACGGATGCAGCTGTGTTGAATTACTGACACGCAGCACTAGTTCACCATTTTACCGTAAGCTCGGATACAAAGAAACAGGCCATGAAGTAAAGGAAATGGGTATACCACATATTCCCATGCAAAAAGAGCTAATTTTACCTGAATAGGTTATAATATGAGCATGGCATCCCCGTATGTACCAAAGCGGTATTTCTCTTTTATGGCTACCTTATATGCCTCAAACAAAAAATCATAACCGGCAAATGCCGATACCGTCATTAATAAAGTTGATAACGGCAAATGAAAGTTAGAAATCATGCTGGTGGGCACAGAAAATTCATAAGGCGGAAAAATAAATTTATTTGTCCATCCATCATAAGGCTTTAAATAACCGGTTGTTGAAACAGAGCTTTCAAGGGTGCGAAGGACGGTTGTACCAACAGCACAAACCTGTTTACGGGCATCTTTGGCCTTATTTACAACTTCTGATGTATTATCGGGAATAATAATACGTTCACTGTCCATTTTATGTTTTGTGAGGTCTTCCACATCAACCGTACGGAAATTACCCAGTCCCACATGCAATGTTATTTCCGGAAATTCAAGTCCTTTAATTTCCAGTCTTTTCAATAGCTCACGGCTAAAATGCAGTCCGGCAGTAGGTGCTGCTACGGCACCTTCATGCTTGGCAAAAATGGTCTGGTAGCGTTCCCGGTCCTCAGGCTGTACTTCTCGCTTAATAAATTTCGGTAGCGGTGTTTCCCCTAAACTATACAGTGTTTTTTTAAACGCTTCGTAATCGCCATCAAAAAGGAAGCGCAATGTGCGTCCGCGTGAGGTTGTGTTGTCAATTACTTCGGCCACCAACATGTCGTTTTCGCCAAAATAAAGTTTGTTACCGATTCTAATTTTACGGGCCGGGTCTACCAATACATCCCATAGGCGTTGATCACGATTGAGTTCGCGCAGTAAAAATACTTCTATTTCAGCACCGGTTTTTTCTTTATTTCCATAAAGCCGGGCCGGAAATACTTTGGTATTATTAAATACCATTACATCCTGATCATCAAAATAATCAATGATCTCTTTAAATATTTTATGCTCTATTTTTTGGGTTTGCCGGTTTACAACCATCAACCTCGATTCATCACGATTTTCAACGGGATACTTGGCAATTAGGTCTTCGGGTAATTTGAATTTATATTGTGATAATTTCATGTAAAAAAAATTATAGGGTACGTTATACGCGCGATTTATTAAATGGTTACAAATTTTCTATTTTTTTTTCAATTTCTTCGATATTTAATGCATTTTCTACCTGATAATCACCAATAGCCGTTCGTCTGAGGCTTTTAAGATAGGCTCCGCTGTTTAATACCTGGCCAACATCATGTGCCAGGGAACGGATGTAAGTACCTTTAGAGCAACGAACGTCAACAATGGCTTCCTGATTTTCATAGGCTAAAACATGGAATTGATCGATGGTTATTTTTGATGATTTCAATGCTATGGCCGTGCCTTTGCGTGCAAATTCATAGGCCCGCGATCCATTATATTTTTTTGCAGAATAAACAGGTGGCATCTGATCTTGTTCGCCCAAAAATTGAATCGCTGTTTCTTTCAGCTTTTCAAGTGTTATATGTTCAACCGGAAAAGTACGATCAATATCTGTTTCAAGGTCATAAGACGGTGTAGTGGCTCCGAATTTTATGATTGCCCGGTATTCTTTTACCATATCCTGGTATGTATTGATCAATTTGGTGTATTTTCCGACACTTATGATAACCAGTCCTGTTGCCAGCGGATCAAGCGTACCGGCATGGCCTACCTTTATTTTTTTTATTTTCAGCTTGTGCTGCAATTTATACCTTACTTTCTTAACCACATCAAACGAAGTCCAGTGAAGCGGCTTGTCAATAAGCAGTAATTCACCTTCCTGATCATCATACCCGTGTGCAAAATTCATACCCGATATTTACCCCAATATAATAGCAATAGTGCCGATGGCAAAACAATAAATGGCAAAATATATTAATTTACCTTTTTTTACAATGCTAATCATCCATTTACAGGCTATCCAGCCTGACACAAACGCACCAACAAAACCAACAATCAATGGCAGTAAATCGGCATTTGCATTTATTTCTCCTTTCAGAATAGTTAACAGATTTGCACCAATAATGGGTAACAGCACCATTAAGAAGGAAAATTGTGCCACTTCGCCCCGCTTATTCCCCAATAACAGTCCGGTGGCAATGGTACTCCCGCTTCTCGAAATACCGGGCAGAACAGCAAACATTTGTGCCAAGCCTATGATAAATGCATTTCTATAGGTTATGTTTTTTTCGCGTGATTTGGCATAGTTTGAAAATGCCAGTAAAATTGCTGTAATAATTAACATAAAACCTACAAATTGTATATCGCCACTGAAAAAACTTTCGATATAATCTTCCAGAAACAATCCGGCTATCACAACCGGAATGGCTGATATCAATAACCTGGAAATATAATGGGACGACTCATTCATTTGTAAGGACAGCGATCCTTTTAAAAGCTTAATAATTTCCTGCCAGAATACTACCAGCGTGCTTAATACGGTAGCACCATGTACTACAACGGTAAATGTGATGTTTTCGGTTACTTCAATGCCCAAAATTGCTTTTCCCAATTCAAGGTGGCCGCTGCTACTAACGGGTAAAAATTCGGTAAGGCCCTGAATTAAACCCAATAACAATGCTTCTAACGCATTCATTTTCACAAATTTAATGATAAATAATTATATCGATAAGCAGCATTATGCCCCTGCTTTTTCGGTTTCTTTATCGTCTTTCGGTTTTTTCATAATGGCAAATATTTCAAATATAAAACCGAACAAAACAATAACCGGTGCCAGGGTTATTCGCCTGAAACTAAAAATTTCGGGTGTTTTAGAGGGATCACCATCCGGATAAAACTGATTGGGATCATCCACACCGCCACCAATCATTAATATAAATCCGAAAATTATAATGGCAAATCCAATAAGTAACAATTTATAGTTCTCTTTTCCAAGCGGAAATTCCTGTGTTGAGACTGTATCTGTGTGTGTAGCTTTCTTTTTCATACTATACGTATAATTTGTCGACATTTATGTTTAGATATTTATTAACAGCAAAAAATGTTGAAATAAAAGTCATAAATACACCGGTTACCAAAATACAAAAATAAAGGAATGCTATGATTTCAACGTCTGTTAATGCAATAATTTCATTAAAAACATCATGCGAATAATAAATAATAGCCGTAATTATACCGGTGGCTATAATGGTTGCGTACATTCCCTGTACAAAACTTTGCCATAAAAAAGGCTTGCGGATAAAATTACGGGTTGCACCTACCAATTGCATGGTGTTAATTAAAAATCGCCTGGAATATACCGATAAACGAATGGTATTATTAATAAGTGCCAGGGCAATTAAAAACAACAATGCGCTAAAGGCCAAAATGATCAGTGTGATGTTTTTAACATTTTCATTGATGATATGTAATAATGATTTATGATATACCACTTCCTGAACCTGCGAAAAGGACTTAAAATCTTCTTCAATAAAGGTCAAACTATCATCATTGGCATAATTGGCAAATAACTTAACATCAATGGAAGGAGGCAATGGATTATGACCGAGGTACTGTACAAAATCTTCCCCCAGTTCATCAATTAATTCCTGTGCAGCACGCTCTTTGGTTACATAATCGGTTGATTTTACGTACGATTTGGCATCCAGGCTTTTTTGAATAATGAATATGTCAATTTCCTTGATATCATTTTTCAGCAAAATGGAAAAACCAATATTCTCCTTCACATAATCCGACAACCGCTGGGTGTTTAATAGCAATAAACCTACCAAACCCAACATTAATAATACCAACGATATACTAACAACCGTGGTTACATACGAGCTTACCAGCCTTCTCCTGGTAACTTTGGTCTCTTTCTTTTTCATGAATGCAACGAAAATACAAAGTTTAAGTATAATACTACCAGACATTCCATTAAAATCTGTTAAAATTGTAATTTATTTGGGGAAAATACTTATCTGTTATTGCTTGAATATATAACTTCTTTATGTAAATTATTAATTATAATGTTATTAGCCATTTAATCATACATTCAAAATGAACCAGTCTTTTCCGAACCTTATCAAAGAAATGAAGATGGACCCGTTTACCCTGCGGTTTTACAATTCAAGGGAAGAGAAATTTATTGCATTTTATAACCGGGAATCAATACCTTTTATGCGCATTGGTTTGATTATCGGAATTCTTATGTACTCATCCTTCGGGATTCTGGATAGTTATCTGATTGAGAATATTACCCTGAATTATTACATTATCCGATACGCCATTGTGCTGCCATTTGGCATTCTGACATTGATTCTCACCTTTTTCAGAAATTTGCAGCAATACATGCAATTATTGGTTTCGTATGTGGTTACCTTAAGTGGTGCGGGTTTGGTAGCTCTTGTGCTTATTTCACAACCACCCATAAGTTATATGTATTATGCGGGTTTATTACTGGTTATCATGGCCAACTATAATTTATTACGGATACGCTATATCAATGCCATGATATCCGGCTGGGTAATTGTACTGCTATATGTGCTGGCAGCCCGCTTTATTGCTATCACTCCAAAGGATATATTTATTAGCAACACATCTTTCCTGGTCGGCACCAATTTGATTGGTATTTGTACCGGCTATTACTTTGAATTTGCTTTCAGGCGCGATTTTTATCTGGCCGAAGAACTGGAAAAAGAAAGACAAAAAACCGATATGGCCAACAGATCCCTGGAACGCAAAGTACATGACAGAACCGAACAGCTTATTGAATCGAACGAAGCATTGAAAGTAGAAATTGAACAACGAATTAAGGAAGAACATAAAAGAAGAAAGACCGAAGAAAAACTTCATCATTTGCAAAAAATGGAGTCAATAGGTACTTTATCAGGCGGAATAGCACATGATTTTAATAACATACTGGGTACTATCCTGGGTTACACTGATATTTTAAATCGTCAAAAGGCATTCAATGAAACTTCACAATCGTATATAACCCAAATTGCCAATGCATCCCTCAGAGCTAAGGGGCTGGTTGAGCAATTATTAACCTTCAGCCGGCACATGAAACCCAAATTAGTGAAAGGGAGCATGCATCCAATTGTAGCCGATGCCATATCATCCCTTAAACCGTTGTTACCACAAAATATATCACTGGTTGAGGAAATTGACACCATGTGCGGAAATGTGATGGTGGATGCCAATCAAATGCACCAGGTTATACTCAATTTATGTAATAATGCCCTGCATGCCATGAATGGTAATGGAGGTACATTAACCATAATATTGGCGCAGGTGTATCAGGGGGAAACAAATTATGTATCTTTAACCATTTCTGATACTGGAACAGGGATGGATAAGGAGGTTGTTAAGCGTATTTTTGAGCCCTATTTTACAACCAAACCGGTAAACGAGGGTCATGGCCTGGGATTGGCAATGGTGCACGGGATTATTAAAAACCATAATGGTGAAATTAATGTGTTATCGGAAGCGGGCAAAGGCTCATCGTTCGAGATTTTATTACCGCGGGAAAGTTAAATATCAGAGCTGATAAAAAGTTACCGGGAATGAAAAACAAAATATTAGTTATTGAGGACGATCTGTTCTTTCAACAAATGCTTAAGGATTTATTATCACTGGAAGGCTATGAAATATTTTTGGCAAATAACGGCATCAAAGGCATGCAACTGTTTCACAAGGTGCATCCTGACCTGGTCATAACCGATATTATCATGCCGGAAAAAGAAGGAACCGAAACCATCATTGAATTAAAACAAATTAAACCGGATGTAAAAATCATTGCCATGTCAGGAGGAGGTCGTGGCGGATTTCTGGATTACCTGGAGACGGCCAATGAATTTGGTGTGGATGCAACATTCCCTAAGCCTTTTAATAACAAGTATTTTTTAAATAAAGTACATGAAATACTCAGGTAACATAATCAATCCAGCCAAAAATATCTTCTTCATCACCAAACTGTATGTCGGTTATTTTTCGATACAGTTTTTGGCAAATTGGTCCCGGATGACCATCAGCGCTGTATACAAAGGTTTTATCAAAATCCGGATCATATATTTTACCAACCGGGGCTATCACAGCGGCTGTACCACATGCGCCAACTTCATCAAAAGTTGATAATTCATCATAAAGCACCGGTCGTTTCTCTACATTGATTCCCAAATGGGCAGCTAAGTCCATTAAGCTCATGTTGGTAATTGAGGGCAGGATCGATTTCGATTCAGGCGTAATATAGGTATTCCCTTTAATACCAAAAAAGTTAGCCGGCCCCGCTTCGTCGATGTATTTTTTTTCTTTGGCATCCAGGTAAAGGGTGGTGCTGTAACCAGCATCATGAGCTTCTTTAAGTGATTTAAGGCTCGCGGCATAATTACCGCCCACCTTATAACTTCCGGTTCCCAACGGGGCTGTACGGTCAAAATTTCGGCATATCATTAAATTTACCGGTTTAAATCCTTCTTTGAAATAGGGACCTACCGGACTAACAAAAACGATAAATAAATATTCTTTGGCCGGTTTCACACCTATTTCAGCGCTGTAACCTATTAAAAGCGGACGAATATACAAAGTACCACCGGTTCCATGCGGCGGAACATATTCTTTATTGATCGCAACTACTTTATTTACTGCCTCTGTAAATTTTTCAACTGGTAATTCGGGCATTAATATGCCATTGGCCGATCGCTGAAAACGCCTGGCATTTTCTTCTACCCTGAACAAGCGTATTTTATCATCCGCTCCCCTGTAGGCTTTTAAACCCTCAAATACTTCCTGTCCGTAATGCAGCGATGTAGCAGCCATGTGCAAATTCACAAACTCCGAATCATGCACCTCAAGCTCTCCCCACTCACCATTGCGGTAATTACACCTGACATTAAAATTTGTTTTTAAATAACCAAAAGGAAGTTTTTCCCAGTCAATTTTTTCCATCGTCTGCTTTTTACTATTAGCGATATATGCCAAAAATAATTATTTACCCATATTCCGCCAACTTAACTTTATGTAAATATGTAATCTTATCTGTTCCAATGAGCTGTTCACTCCATATAAAAACAACTTTGTTGAAAATATATCAACCCTTTATACTTTTTTTACGTTAAAATTTTTACCTTGTATTTTATTACAATGCATATAATAAATCAATTATAGATGGAAAAAAGAAAATCCATAATATTAGTTACCTGGGATTTTACCGAGAAGTCGGAATACGCTTTATTACACGCTATTAACGTTTCAAAGGTAATGGATTGTGTTATTAAACTGGTTCATATCATTAAAAAATCTTCTGAACGCACCAAAACAGAAGGTATGATGAAGGATGAGGTGAAACGCCTGTCGGATAAATACAGCGTGACTACTGAGTATTTAGTGCGTGAAGGAACTATTTTTTCAACCATATCAAAAATTGTATTCGACGAAGCAGCCAGCATGGTGTTTATGGGTACACACGGGATTAAAGGCATGCAAAAACTGTTGGGAAGCTGGGCGTTAAAAGTAATTGCTAAATCGCGCTCACCTTTTATTGTTGTGCAAAAACCCCCAAACAATGATATATACAAAAAAATTGTGGTGCCGGTTAATTTTAAAAGTGAAAACAAAGAAAATGCCAAGTGGATCGAATATCTGTATAATAATTTCAAAGCCAAATTTATTCTTTATAAGGCCAATAATACCGACAAACGATTTGTACGCGGTGTAAATTCAAATTTATTATACGCTCAGAAATATATGAGAGCCAAAGAGATAGAATATGAAATTGCCACCGCTGAGGGTAAACTTGATTTTGCCAAAGAAACCGTTGCTTATGCCAAGGCGGTAGATGCCGATATGATTCTTATTATGACTACACGTGGCCTGGGCTTTGCCGATTATGTACTGGGTGCTCATGAACAATTTATTATTGGTAACGAAGAACATATACCGGTTATGGTTATTAATCCCAAACCCATTCGGTTAACAGGTGGTTTCAGAACTGCGGGCGGATAAAATAAAGGGTATTTTTAACGTACACTTGCCTTCATTTGTATAAACACATTATTTTTGTGGCAAATTAATATTATGGGATACGCCATGGATCATCTTGTATTTGCCACGCATAACCAGGATAAGCTTAAAGAAGTACAACAACTTATCGGTAATCATATACGTTTACTGTCGCTGGATGATATTGGTTGTAACGAAGAAATTCCGGAAACCGCCACAACCATTCAGGGGAATGCCGAAATTAAAGCCAATTTTGTTTATAAGCATTACCAATACAATTGTTTTGCCGATGATACAGGTCTCGAAATTGATGCATTAGGTGGTGAACCCGGCGTTTATTCAGCCCGATATGGAGGTGAAAATTGTTCATACCAGGATAATGTAAACAAAGTTTTATCCAATCTATTGCATGTACAAAACCGTAAAGCCTCCTTTGTAACCTGTATTTGCCTCATAATTAACCAACAGGTTACTTTTTTTGAAGGCCGGGTAAAGGGTACAATTACCTCTCAACCCAGAGGGGAAAAGGGATTTGGGTATGACCCCGTTTTTTTACCCGATGGCTATAAAAAAACATACGCTGAGCTTACACTGTCTGAAAAAAATAAAATTTCACACCGCAGCCAGGCTGTTCAACAATTAATTACCTTCCTGAACCATGGAAAATAACAAACCACAAAATATTGCAACCGATATTACGTATTAATAATCTACAGGTAAACGCAACATGAAAGGGATGACAATACGTATTTTGCTGATTGCAGGGGTACTGATAAGCGCGACATCATCAGTTTATGCGCAAATTCCGGTGAATAGCTGGAGAACTCACTTCTCCTATTACCAAGCCAAGGATGTTATTGAGGTTAACAATAAAATATATTGTATAACCCAGGGAGGACTGTGCTTTGTTGATAAGGATGACAATACGGTTAATCCCCTTACCAAAAAAGATGGATTGGGTGGCTTAAATGTTACAACTATGGGATTCCACCAGCAAACAAATACGTTGCTGCTGGGGTATGCCGATGGAACCATCGATATAATCGGAAAAGGCAATATTCGTACAATTTTTGATATTCAACGTAAAGTAACACTTATAAATAAGCGCATTAACAGTATCACTTTCAAAGGAAATGAAGCCTATTTGGCCTGCGGATTTGGAATTGTAATATTTGATTTAACCGATTATTCATTTCGGGAAACCTATTTTATCGGCGAAAACAACAGTGAATTGTCTGTTAATCACATCATTTTTAGTGATGGCTTTATTTATGCAGCTACCGAAAATGGTCTTTATCAGGCTGATGAACAGGACGAACTGTTGGTTGATGCCGGAAACTGGTCAAAGCTCAACGGACTGCCGGATGCCAATGCCAATTATAACAATTTAGTTCTGTGGCAGGATCAGGTATTAACTGCATATTCTGAAGTTATAAATGATAGTGTAAGCCAATACAATATTCTGCAAATTAATTCCGATGGGACATACGCACCCTGGAACCTGCATAACGCTGGTGAATATCTGAACCTGAATGTTACAAATGATTATTTAGTGATTTCCAATCTCTCAACAGTAACTGTTTACGATAGCAATAACAATTTAATAAGGGAGGTGGATGTTGCCAGCCCCAGAAAATCAATGATTGATGCCGACGGTACGTTGTGGTCAGCTGATTTTTACAGTGGACTGAAAATTGTTAAACCCGATAATACATACAGATATTACCTGATCAACGGTCCGTTAAACAGTTATCTTTCAAAAATTGAATATTTTAATAATTCCATTTATGTAACCAGCACAAACGAAGAAATTTACGATGGGCCTACATCACAAGGGATATACCAATTTCAGGATGAGAAATGGGAAAACTATTACAATTTTAATACATCGGGTAACTACGATAATTATTTTCCGACAGTTTATACCCTGGCTGCCGATCCGTTTAATGAAAATCACTATTACGCCTCGGCCATGAGATATGGCCTGGTCGAATTTATCGGGCAAGAGGTAGTTAATACCTATGACGGATCGAACAGTGCTTTACAAATCGTGGACAATACATCAACAGAAAATAATTATGATATTCGCATTACCGGTATGGATTTTGACAGTCAGGGTAATTTATGGATTGCCCAGGATTTAACGCGTAATCCCATTTCTGTAAAAACATCGGATGGTGAATGGATTTCTGTTGAACTCGAATATCCTGCGTTTGGAAGGGATTATTCGCAACAAGTGGAAGATATTTTGGTGGACCAATACGATCAAAAATGGTTGCTGCTGGAACCGAAAGGAATACTGGTTTTTAAAGAGAATGATGCCGGTTATGAATCGTTTACTGAAAAACTAATGACATTTACCAACCAGGAAGGGACTACCATGGACGAAGGCTATTGCCTGGAGATGGACGAAGATGGGAATGTATGGGTTGGAACCAGTGCCGGACCGCTTGTATACTACAATACCATTAATGTGTTGGATAATGATAATGACATTACCTCCGGAAATCAAATTAAAATACCACGGAATGACGGAACCGATCTGGCAGATATACTTTTATCCACGGTAAGTGTAACTGATTTGGCCTTCGATGGTGCCAATCGTATGTGGGTGGCCACGGCCAATGGTGGTGTATTTTTAATTTCAGAAGATGGCCTGGAGGAAATACATCATTTTACCACCGGGAACAGTCCGCTGATATCTGACAATATATTATCCCTGGATGTCAATGATCATACCGGGGAGGTTTTTATTGGCACCGATCGTGGAATATTATCTTATCGGGCCGGGTCCACAAAGGGTAATAATCAGTTTGGTGATGTATATGTATTTCCCAATCCGGTTAAACCGGGTTATGAAGGAGATATTGCCATTACCAATCTGGCATTGAATGCCAATGTTAAAATTACCGATGTGAGTGGTAATCTGGTATTTGAAACAACGGCCCTGGGTTCGCAGGCTATCTGGGATGGCCGTGATTTATGGGGCAATAAGGTAAATACAGGTGTATACCTGGTATTTTGTGTGAATGAGGATGGTTCTGAAACTCATGTTACCAAATTGTTGTTTGTAAAATAAACATGTTATAACCCCGCAATAATGCTATGTAAAAGCAAGGCCATAGTGCTTCACCAAATACCTTATTCCGAGAATAACAACATCATTCATTTTTATACCGAAAAACACGGACGATTAGCATGCATGGTTAAAAGACCCCGAACCCGTAAAAGTCAGCAACATGCTTCTTTTTATCAGGCCTTAAATCAGTTACATATTGAATATTATTATAAAAACAACCGGCAGATACAAATATTAAAGGAATCATCACTGGCCGGGAATATTCATTTTCAAAGTTATCATTATGCGCGTTCAGGGGTTATTATGTTTATTGCCGAAATATTGTACAGGGTAATTCGTGAAGAAGAAAAAAACGATGCCTTGTTTCAATACCTGGAAAACACATTGGCCATCCTTATAAACAATGATTTTAGTCCCAATTTTCACCTTGTGTTTTTATTGGGCTTGACTAAATACCTGGGTATATATCCACAAAATAATTTTACAGGCCATATATCTTATTTCGATGTGGCAGCCGGAAACTTTAAACCATTCATGAATGGGGTAAGCCTTTTATCCGAGCAGGAAAGTCGATATATACATGTGCTCTTATCACTCAATTTTGAAAACATGGATGAGGTTGGATTATCGGGCGAATGGCGGTCGCAATTGTTACATATTTTGTTACGATATTTGAATTATCATTTAGAAGGATTGGGCGAAATCAAATCAATGAAAGTGATGAAAGAATTATTTTTATAATTAATTCCTGCCCTGAAATTTTTCATACATCACCGTTGAAAGGAAAAACATGTTAAAAGCATAAAGCGTATCCTCCAGGGGAATGGTAAAAATTCGTATGCCCATATTTTCATTGTTGTTATACCAAACCACCGGATTTTCAAGGAACATACCGGTTAATAGTCCATTTATCAGAAGAAAAGGCAACAGTATTATCAGATAGGTAATCATAAAAAAAGAATAAAAGGTATAACTGGTTGCCAGTGCAAAAATCAATAAAATTAATGCAAGTAAGAAATTAATGCTTGTATACAACCGGTCTGAGAATAAAACAAGCAGTACCAGGGTGGAAATCATGAGTATTATAAACATGGCCCGGGTAAATTGGGTCCATCCACCGATGGATGGGAAGTATTGACGTATACATTCGTAAGTAAAAATGAAGGCATAAGGCACCGTTATAAAAAACAACCATTCTTCTATTGGTAAATGAAATAATTCCGGTCCGGCCAAATGATTTTTGCTAAACCCCCAAACACCCAGTTTGGCAAACCAGCTATCCCAGCTAATGAAAAACAGGCCGGAGATAACCATGGCCGGAAAGGCATGTTTCCATTTTTTGTAAAAAGCTACTTTTTTGTCGAAACTTAATACAAAAGGGAATCCAATAACAGCGATATTTATAATGAGGTAGGTACTCATGGATTCGAATTGAATTCCTGTTTAAAATATCGCCAGGGGATCATAAATAAAAAGCCATAGTTTTTTTTGCCGGAATGATGATCGTTATGGGCTTTGATAACAGCTCTGAAATATTTGTTATTCCGGTTTTTTATCAGATTTGCACGATGATGCACCAACACATCATGAAACATGAAATAGGACAAACCATACAACGTAATACCTATGCCGAGAAAAAACAAATAATTAAAATTTGCCTTAGCGCCCAGGAAGGTAAATAAAATGCCGGGAATAGCAAAAATGAGTGCGAATAAATCATTCCGCTCCAGTTTATTATGGTGCGGTGTATGATGGTCTTTATGCCAAACCCATAAAAATCCATGCATTACATATTTGTGGGTGAACCAGGCAACGAATTCCATGCCTAAAAAAGCTACAATTAAAAACACCAGGTTTATCATAATAATCTTAGTTTATAAACCATTATTGATCTTGCTAACAAATAATATTTCCTTCTGTTTGAAATTCTGATTCTTCTTTTCAGAATTTCACGGGACGGGGTTTTTTTAATTTTTCGAAATAAACCATAGAAATAGATATACGAAAGGTAAACGCCAAATTTAGCTTCCTGTGGCAATTTTTTGATACCTTTTAGTCCGTTTCTGAAATCATTTTCTATATCCTGTTCAATTTGTTTTTTATGATTTTCATTGAATTCGTTCAGGTCAACATTCGGGAAATACGTTCGCCCTAAATGCTGATAATCGGCTTTCAGATCGCGTAAAAAATTAATTTTCTGATATGCCGATCCCAGGCTCATGGCGAATGGCTTTAGGTTGTTGTAAAGTGCATCATCACCAGCGCAAAAAACCCTTAAACACATCAGCCCTACTACTTCTGCAGAACCGAGGATATATCTTTTGTAACCTGACTGATCATAAGCCTGCTTGTCTAAATCCATTTCCATGCTGTTGATAAAAAGGTCAATCAACTCTTTTTCAATGTTGTATTTATGCACCACATGCTGAAAACTGTTAAGTATGGGATTCAAACTAATTTTTTCTTCAATGGCCTCATCTACATCCCGCCTGAAACGTTCCAGAAGCGCTTTTTTGTTATAGTCATGAAAAGTATCCACTATTTCATCACCGAGTCGAACGAAGCCATATATTCCATAAATGGCCTGATGAAAACGCATATGCAAGAAACGTATACCCATCGAGAACGATGTGCTGTATGTATTGGTGGTATACATACTTGTTTTGAACGAAACTTTATCATATAAACTTTTCATAGTTATAAAATTAGTTCATATTAAATTGTTTTTCCAGTTCGCGGGCCGATACCATTCCTGAAATAATGGATGGTGGCACACCGGGGCCGGGCGTAGTAAGCTGTCCGGCATAAAAAAGATTTTTAACTTTCCGGTTTTTTATTTTAGGTTTCATAAAACCGGTTTGTTTTAAGGTATTGGCCAATCCATACGCATTGCCTTTATAGGCATTGTAATCAGTTATGAAATCGGAATGCGCATAACTTTTTTTGTAAACCACATGATCCTTAATGTTTTCACCCGTCAGATATTCCAGTTTTTGCAGGATGTAATGGTAGTAATGCTCGGTTATGTTTTCAGAATCCGATAATCCTGGTGCTACGGGGATTAAAACGATCACATTCTCATGTCCTTCGGGCGCCACCTGTGCATCGGTTTTGGTACTGCATGAGATATATATGGCCGGCTCTTCAGGCCACTTTGGCTGTTTATATATTTCATCTGCATGTTTTTCGAAGGAAGTATCAAATACCAGGTTGTGATGCAACAGGTTGGGTAACTTTTTGTTAATACCCAGATAAAATAGCAACGCGGAGGGTGCCATGCTACGCTTTTCCCAATATTTTTCACTGTAATTTCGGTATGGTAACGGGGTTAATTGTTGATCAATATAATGATAATCGGCACTTCCAAGTACATAATCGGTGGCATAACTCTTTCCGTTCAATTGTATATCTGTAACCAGGTTATTCCTGATATTAATGCCCGATACGGGTGCATTAAAATGAAAAGTTGTGCCCAGTTCGCCGGCTAATTGCTTCATTCCTTCAATTACTTTGTACATTCCACCCATTGGATACCATGTTCCCAGGCTCATATCGGCATAATTCATGAGGCTGTAAAGTGCGGGAGTATCCGCCGGTTTCGCACCCAGAAAGATAACCGGGAATTCAAGTATGCGTATCAGTCGTTCGTCTTTAAACTGCCTGCGAATGACCGATGATATGGAACGGAATACATCCAGTTTAAACGCACCTTTAAGGATGTCCCATTGCATAAAATCGGTTGCTTTGAGTGCCGGTTTATGCACGATATTGTTTATGCCCAGTTGATATTTATAGGCTGCTTCCTTTAGAAATTTATCCAGCTTTTTAGCACTTCCCGGTTCGATGGATTCAAACAATTGCAATATGCTTTCATAATCGGCAGGCATATCCAGGTATTCTTTGTTTTGAAAAAACATGCGGTAGGAAGGGTCTAAGCGAACCAGCTTGTAGTAGTCAGATGGAGTTTTGCCGAAGGCGCCGAAAAAATTCTCAAATACATCAGGCAACCAATACCAGGTGGGACCCATGTCAAAAACATAACCGTTTTCTTCCAATTTTCTGGCCCGTCCGCCCGGCAATTCATTTTTTTCATATACATTTACATCAAAGCCTTTATGGGCTAAACTGCAGGCGGCTGATAATCCCGAAAACCCGCTTCCGATAATGGCTACTTTGTTGCTCATTTGTTTAATTTAAATTATAAACAGTTAAACAAATGCAATGACACATTGTTTAAATGCTTTATAAAGTTACGTATTAATACTACACGGTTATGAATCAAAAAACGGAACGCTTGCTGATATATGTTTATGCCCTGCTATTTTTAGTCGGCATTGCAGGCTATTCAATCGCATCTATAAAACCAATGATTCATCAAACCACGGAAATATTTCTGTTTGTTACTGCCATTCCGGCAATGATTGTATTATGGCTGCATCAGGAAAGAAAAACACGCTATGCCGTAATGGTGGTACTACTCATTGCGACAACTATTTTTATAGAAATTATAGGTGTGAAAACAGGTATCATATTCGGACAATATGAATATGGAAGTACTTTCGGATTAAAAATTTACCAGGTTCCTGTAATTATTGGCATTAACTGGTGTGTTCTGATCATGGCAGCCAACACCATTCTCACTGGTGTACGACTCAACCAGTTTGTATCTATTACGTTAGCTGCATTGCTGATTGTTGTTTTTGATGTATTATTGGAACCGGTGGCTATGCAGCTTGATTACTGGCAGTGGGAAGAAAATCGGGTTCCGTTGCAAAATTATATAGCATGGTTTATAATCAGTTGGCTGGCTGGTTGGACGATGAGGTTACTAAACATAAGGTTAACCAGTCCATTAATGGTTTCTTATTTCCTGTTTCAAATGATACTTTTTATTTACCTGAACATACTCATTCTTACAGGTCAAAATCAAGGTTTAATTTAGCAATTTCTTTTTCTTCCAGCTCAATTTGATAAGCGGTTTGCCAATCAATATCCCCATGGTAATTGTTAACCAACTGATCTTTACAAGTTGGACATAAGGTTTCGGTTGATTCCTTTTTGCCACAGCGTTCACATAATATTTGCTTCCCTTTCATGTTCCTACATTTAATACATATCGTTTACGATTTGTTGAATTCAAGGGTTACGATATTTTAGGTATTGAATGAGCTAAATCACCTTATTATAGCCAACACCTGCTTATATTAACCGTATATAAATTAGTTAATAAGTCTGCCTGCTGTAATAAATACTTTGCAATGATGAAATTATACCGAGAAGCGACGAAAGTTATGCCGCGCATATCTTTCAGTAATGGCAAAATGAGTATTGTGGGCAGGTCAATTCCTGTTGACAACCAGGGGATTTGTGAAATGTTTTATGACTATGTTGTACGTTATATGCAATTTCCCGATGCGGTAACGGAGATTATAATTGACCTGGATTATGTTAATTGTAATACACAGCGATGCCTGGCCCGAACTTTTGGTAAGTTAAATGAGTTATATCGATCGGACTACCAGGTTATTGTGAATTGGTTTTATGCTACTGATGACGAGAGTATGTTAGAACTTGGCAGTATTTTGCAATCGCTGGTTCAATTTCCGTTCTGTTTTATTGAGAAAGACAGGGATACAAAAAATCCCGAAAGCAAGCTTTCAGGATTTACCATATAGCCAATTTGATAATTATTTCTTTTTTATTTTATTAAATTTCATGATAAACTGGTCCAATGCCATGGTCATGGAAGGTGCCTGGGTACTGGGGGCTTCAATATCAAGTCTTAAGCCGGCTTCCTGCACGGCTTTGGCGGTATGGGTACCGAAAGATGCAATTTTAATGTCCTTCTGTTCAAAATCCGGAAAATTGGATTTTAATGAACGGATTCCCGAAGGACTATAAAATACCAAAATATCATAATTAAGTGCGGATAAATCCGACAGATCAGTATTCACTGTACGGTATAGTGTTGATATTTTATACTTGAAACTGTTTTTATCCAGGGTTTCGGGTATTTCTTTTTTATGCGGATCACTCAACGGAACAAAGAAATATTCATCTTTATGCTTTTGCATAATGGGCATTAAATCCTGGAATCTTCCTTCTCCGAAAAATATTTTTCGCTTGCGGTAAACAATATACTTCTGAAGATAAAAGGCGATAGACTCGGTAACGCAAAAGTATTTCATGGAGTCGGGAATGGTTATCCGCAATTCTTCACATAATCTAAAATAATTGTCAATTGCCGTTTTACTGGTAAATAATACGGCGCTGAATTTTGACAAATCAATGCGCTGAACGCGAAACTCTTTGGCTGACACTCCTTCCACCTTAATAAAAGGCCGGAATTCAATTTTAATATTATGTTTCTTGGTAAGCTCTTCGTAGGAAGATTTGGCGGAGGTTGTTTCTGGCTGCGAAACAAGGATCTTTTTGATCTTCATAATGAGTTAATCTTCGTTAACGTACTTATAATGAGATGTTTACGAAAATCCTTATACCTATAAATATAGGTAGAATTTCAAGGGTACAAAGGTATAAAATAATATTATATAAATAAAGATTATACCGTAAAATAATTTTTAGTCCCTTGATAAACTTCAGTATCGTTGAGAGAATAATAATTGATAAGCCAAAAAATACCAATAGATGGGTAATTCCCAATTCCAGGTAAGTTATAAACACGGTTACCGGTATCAGGGCTAATCCGGTTATTTTATTTACCAGGTGGGTATTAAAGATATATTCATGCAGAATGGTATCAACCAAAAACAATTTACCGGTCATTATTAAAATAAGCCTTTTCAACTGTACAATACCTGTAATAATACCGGCAATGAGAATAAAAGACAATATTCGTGATGAATGCAACTGAATTTGATAATATTCAATGGTTTGTAATGCAAATAACGAAATGCTTATATAATAAATTAAGTTGAGTACAAATAAAATTCTTTTAATCAGCAAATTACGATCTCTATATAGCTTGCTGCCTAACTGAAAATTAAAGGTAGATTTTAAGAATTCAATTACATATTTTTTGTTAAAAAATTGCAGCCATATATAGCTTAAAATAACAATGGCATATAGTGTCAGGTTAAACCATTGTACACTTATCCCTTCCATATTCTTACTTCTGTAGACAGGCTCAATAACCTTTGCGCTCTGCTGCATGGTTTGTCCGTTGAATGTCGAATCCTTCCCGGGCCTTATTTTACGTACCGGAATATTATAAATGGTATGATAAGCGGGCTCATAGCGATATTCGGATGGTATGGAATCTTTTGCTTTTATGGGAGGTACGTCTTCTTTTGGCTGAATAGCAACAGTGGCAGAAGGTGTTATGGGTTCAGATAATGACGGTTGTACATTATTACTTATAGTATCACTTGCAGGTATTTCGCGGAGGGTATCCGTTTCTATGGAGATAAGCGTATCCTGTATTGGTTTTTTATCCGGTACTGAATCGTATACCGGTTTAACAGGGATGCTATCCTGAAATACTTTTGAAACGAACATATATATTTAATTTATAAATATTTAAGATTTATTGATTAATTAAATGCTTTATTTTAATTTATCATTGTTTTTATGACGTTCCTTATCACGATCGCTTTTTTTCAACAAATTATTTTTGAATGCAGTGGTCAAATCAATATCCGTTTGGTTGGCGATACAAATTAATACAAAAAGGATATCGCTTAATTCATCACTTAAGTTACTGCCCTTATCCGATTGCTTATCAGATTGTTCTCCATATTTTCTGGTAATTATCCGGGCGGTTTCTCCTACTTCTTCCATCAATATACCCAGATTGGTTAATTCATTAAAATAGCGTACGCCATATTCGTTTATCCATTTATCGACTGCTTCCTGTGCTTCTTGTAATGTCATTATTCCTTGTTTTTAGTATCAATAGAAATGGTAACAGGGCCGTTATTAATGAGTTCAACATCCATGTTGGCACCAAATTCACCTGTTTTTACAGGTTTTCCCAAATCAATGGATAATTGATCAACAAATTGATTATATAAGGGAATTGATATATCTGGTTTAGCGGCTTTTATATAGGAAGGTCGATTGCCTTTTTTAGTACTGGCATGCAATGTAAACTGACTAACTACCAATATATCAAAATTTTTATCCCGAATGGATAAATTCATGATTCCGTTAATATCATCAAATATTCTGAGATTCACTATTTTTTTACTCATCCATTCAATATCTTCCATGCTGTCGTCGTTCTCAAAACCTACAAGTACCAATAATCCTTGTTCTATGGAATGCTTTTCATTATTATTGATGGTAACACCCGCCTGATGTACGCGCTGAATTACTGTTCTCATAACTATTCGAAATTAATTTCGTAAATGTATAAAATATGAAGTTTGATAAGGAGTTGTATAGTAAAATTTTGAAAGGATGTTTATATGAAAAGGATTGGATTAATTGCGGGGATGTGTGTTTTGTGCTTATATGTACAGGCTCGTGTTATAAAGGTAGACACCAGTTTGATAATTAAAACAAAGAATGTTGCGGAAATGATTGAAAGTGCGGAATTAGCTCCCGAGGAATATCAACATGTAATCAAAAAATATCGGGATATTTATGCAGTGGCGTTGACTTTTTATCCTGAATTAAGAAATAAAAATATTCGGATAATTGAAAAATCGTTGTCTTCAACGCTCAGGGTGCGGCCAACATTGTTTTCATTATTCAGTAAAAGTAACAGGGCCTATAAAATTTTTATTGATACCCTTAAATTTAATATGGACCATTACAATAATAATATTCGTTTTAATGCACAAACCGGAGCGATGGGTCATGAATTGGCTCATATAATTGATTACGAAACTAAAAACAACCGGCAAATGATAGGTATGGCCCTGAAATATGTTTTTTCTACTGAGTATCGACGAAAGGTGGAGCGACAAACCGATTCACTGGCGGCTGCCCGTGGACTGGGGCAGCAGCTGTTGGTTTTCAGGCAGTATATTCATGAATGCCCTGAAATTCCGGTTAAATACAAAAAGATGAAAAAGAAATTTTATCTATCTGAGCGGGAATTAAGAAAACAGCTGGCAGAAATGAAATTAAACGATTAGTTAAAAATTTATAATATCACGTTGATTTAGGTTAGATATGGTTAATTTTACGTTCTGTCTGCGTTAGTAAATTTATTCAGGATTCGATCAATTAGAAATTTGTTATAAAAATGAACAGAAAGAAAATCATTAGAAATGTAATTATATCAATAACCATTATTACAATACCGGTTGTTTTCCTTTCATTTAATGAAAAGGAATTTAAGCTGGTAAAGAACATGGACATCTTTTACAATCTTTTTAAAGAGGTAAATATGTACTATGTTGACGATACCGACCCCGAAGAATTAATCAATGCCGGAATTGAAGGGATGCTTGAAAAGCTTGATCCGTACACCAATTACATTGCCGAAGAAGACATGGATGATTTTGAATTCATGACCACAGGGCAATATGGCGGTATTGGCGCCCTGATACGTAAAGCCGGGGATTATACAATAATTTCCGAGCCATATACCGGATTTCCTGCCTTTAAAGCGGGTTTACAAGCGGGTGATACCATTGTTTCCATTGATGGTGAATCGGTTAAAGGCAAAGATGTAAGCCAGGTGAGCGACTTGCTAAAGGGTTCTCCAAATACCGATTTTACCATTAAAATTTTACGATACGGACATAAAGATACCCTGGTGAAAAAAATTACACGCGAAAAAATTACCATCGACAATGTTCCTTATGCCGGAATTGTAAAAGATAACATCGGGTATATCCGCTTAAGTAATTTTACCAAAGATGCCGGTAATGAAGTGAGAAAATCGGTGGTGCAGTTAAAAAACGAAGGCGCTGAATCCTATATTCTTGATTTAAGAAGCAATCCCGGCGGATTGTTATACGAAGCGGTAGAAGTTAGTAATGTTTTTCTGCCAAAAAACAGAGAAATTGTTACCACCAAAGGCAGAATAAAAGAATACTATAAAAAATATTCAACCAGCGATCAACCAATTGATACTGTCACTCCGCTGGTGGTATTGGTTAACAGTGCATCGGCTTCGGCATCGGAGATTGTTGCAGGCGCTATACAGGATTATGACCGTGGGCTGGTAATCGGTCAACGCACTTTTGGTAAAGGACTGGTGCAGACAACACGCCCCTTAAGTTATGACAGTAAACTTAAAGTAACAACGGCTAAATATTACATACCCAGCGGAAGGTGTATACAAGCCATTGATTATAGCCATCGGAATGAGGATGGTAGCGTGGGGTACATACCCGATTCATTGATATCAGAATTTGAAACAGCCAATGGGCGTATTGTATACGATGGCGGAGGAATAACACCCGATATCCCGCTGGAAGAGAATAAACCCAGTCAGATTACCGTTGCCTTATACGGTAAACAATTGATATTCGATTATGCAACTATTTATGCCCATAAAACAGATTCCATTAAAGGGCCGCTGGAATTTGAATTATCCGGCGATGAATATGATCGGTTTGTTGATTATGCACTGGGTCATGAATTTGAATACAATACCAACAGTTTCCAAACTTTTGAGGAATTGGTAACCAAGGCCAAAAAGGAAAGATACTACCAAAAATCAGTGGATGAATTTGAGGCGCTTAAAGGTAAACTCAATAATGACCCGAAAAAGGATATGTATACCTTTGAAGAAGAAATAAAAGAAATACTGAGAGAAGAAATTATCAGTCGTTTTTATTATCAGAAAGGTAGAATTATTTCTGCCTTTAAAGTAGATGTGGAACTGGATGAAGCGGTGAATATTCTGAATAATAAATCGAGATACCGAAGCTATCTGCAACCGGGTACCGAAGTAGTGGCTTTAAAAAAAGGAAAAGGTAAATAATTAATACTGTTGTTGAGCCCTGAATTCAAAAGAGATATATCCTTTTTGACGATTCGGGGCTTTTTCAGACCGGTTGAAATACGATCCACGGGCTGCCTGTAATGCCTCACTTACAAGACATTCATCTGATGTAGATGATTCGGGTGATAACGAAGTCTGAATCACCTCTCCTTCCGGATTTACGGTAATATCAATTACGATAATACCACTGTTCAAACATTTAAAAGAAGGAACAGGAATGTATACTTTCTGCCGGTCTTTCAGGGCATACTTTATTTTGGTTTCACCGGAATATTCCCCTTTTTCGTCGGAGGTGGCCGGTGGATGCTGTTCTTCGGCAGATAACGATGCCGCATCAGATTCTTCAATTTCCGTTGGTTCCGGCGTTTCAAGTGATTCAATATCCAGTTCCTTCATAAGGTCCTCTACATATTGTTCGGTACTCAATTCTTGCTGAACATCTTTGGTTACATTCACGGCAATATTTGATTTGGCCTGATTGCTCAGGTCAGGTGTTTCGATTTGCCGTAATACTTCTTCCTGTTGTTTTTGCAACTGCTCAACCTGGTTTTCAACTTCCTGAAAATCGATAAGAATAGAATCTTTTTCGGGCACTTCATATCCTTTTAAGCGAATGGCCAGAAAAAAAAGGATCAATAATAAGTGAAAGGCAACTGTGCCGAGTATGCCGTTTAATCTGTTGCGTTGCTTATCGGTCACCGGCTTAAACGATTAATTTTTATACAAAACTAACGAAATAATTAGGGTTTGGGTATTTCAATGATAATGTTTGTACCTTCGTTTAGTTTCGTATCAATCCAAAAACGGCCATTATTCTGCTTTGTTAAATAATAGGCTTTGGTAAGTCCAAATCCGCCGGCTGATGAATTTTCTTCAGGGATGTTACTGCCACGATAGCCAAATTCAATAACCCTTTCAATTTCATTTTCCCGAATACCGATACCATCATCTGCCACACATACTTTTATAATTTGGTCCGTTTCTTCCAATAATACGTGTATTGTTCCGCCTGATGATGTGTATTTACGTGAATTGGCAATCATATCCTGAATGCATAAGGGCAACATAGTGGGTACCAGTACATGATAATTATCCAAAGGCTGAATATCAATATTCACATAATACTGATTATCGGCAGTCAATTCTTCCGGCAGATAGACAAATGAAAAACGACCCTGACTGTTTTTTGAAGTGGCTTCCAAAAATTCTTTTAAATCATCAATTATTTCATCTACAATAAAATACTCCCAGGTTGTTACATTTTCTCCCCAAATTCGTAAATCGGTAAGGCGTTTTTTAAGCAAACTGAAAATTACTGTGGCATTGTCCATAAATAATTCCAGCAATTCTCGGGCCTCATTATTCTTATAGTGTTTAATTAACAGTTCCTCGGCTTCTTTTAGTACAACTGATTTAAATATCGTAATATTTGATATTTTTTTGCGTGCTTTATACGGGTTATTAACGGTATCAAACAATTCATCGGCTATTAACAGGCTTTGGTTAAAAGCATTTTTATCGTTGATGGCTATGCACGTGGAGTCAATGGCAGTTTTAATGACATGAAATATATTCAAAATGCTGTGATGCACTAACTGATGCACCTGAACCTTATCCGGTGAAATTTCTTTGGTAATTTCTTTTTTCATTATCCTGAATAAAAATGGTATTTAGCCACCACTTATTTTGGTTTTATAGCCCTGTTCGCTTAAAAGCTCCTGAACTTTTTGACGAAAGTCTCCCTGTATAATCAACTGATTATTCTTGGCCGATCCGCCAACACCACACTTAGTTTTAATCCATTTACCCAGTTCTTTTAAGTCTTCATGCTTACCGGCAAAACCGGTAATTAAGGTAACCGCCTTGCCCTTACGCTGCTTTTTATCAAGTTGTATGGTTAATGCTTGTTGTCGGGGCGGAAGCGTTTCTGATTCCTCATGGTCATGCTGATATTCATAATCCGGATCGGTTGAATAGACAATACCCTGCTTATTCTTGTTTTTATTACTCATGAACCCTGGTTTATGATTGGTAATATAAAACTTTTTTTAACGATATTCAAAAGTCAATTTTACGGCTAATTTAACAATCATTAATCTTTTAACTGCCAGGAAGGTTTATTTGATTTAAAGAAAACATTATTTTCGTTCCGTTATTTATAAACTGAACAATCTAATTCCATGAAAAAATATACCTTTTACAACAATTTATTCGGATGGGTTGCCTTTGCAGTTGCAGCCTTTGTGTATTTAATGACCATTGAACCCACAACCAGTTTATGGGATTGCGGGGAGTTTATAGCTTCAGCATATAAATTACAGGTAGGCCATCCGCCCGGCGCACCTTTTTTTATGATCATGGCCCGGTTTTTTTCGCTATTTACGAGCGATCCGGCCAATGTTGCCAAAATGGTGAATGCCATGTCGGGCCTGGCAAGTGCTTTTACCATCTTGTTTTTGTTTTGGACGATTACCTATTTTGCCAAACGCATTGTCTCAAATGATCAGGAACCTAGCGGTGGTTCATTAATTGCCATAATAGGTGCCGGACTGATTGGTGCATGGGCATATACTTTTTCAGATACATTCTGGTTTTCAGCCGTTGAAGGGGAGGTTTATGCAAGTTCGTCGCTATTTACGGCAGCTGTTTTTTGGGCCATTTTAAAATGGGAAAAAAGGGCTGATAATCCGCACTCCCTGCGTTGGATAATTTTAATTGCCTACCTGGTGGGATTATCAATTGGGGTACACTTACTTAATTTACTGGCTATCCCGGCTATTGTGCTGGTGTATTATTTCAAAAAGTATGAAACTTCCACAAAAGGAATCATAGCATCCATCGCCATTTCAATCTTTTTGCTCGCAGCCATTATGTATGGCATCATACCGGGAATTGTTAAAATGGCTTCCCATTTTGAGCTATTATTTGTGAATTCAATGGGTATGGGTTTCAAAAGCGGTGTATTGGTATTCAGTGCCTTGTTAATAGGTTCCCTTATTTATGGTATTTACCTGACACATAAAACCGATAATTCACCCATTCGGTTGGCCATTGTAATAACCCTCGCGGTTCTGTTTATGGGAATCCCGCTTATGGGAGAAAGCGCATTTTTAGCCGTAATAATTATGGCGGCTGTTTTTGGATTGGTTTATTATTTTGGTAAGCAACACAAGGAAGTATTAAATGCGGTATTGGTAAGTTTTACGGTAATCATCATTGGTTATTCCAGCTTCGCGATGATTGTGATACGTTCCAATGCCAACCCGCCCATGGATGAAAACAACCCGGAAACGGTATTTTCACTACTATCCTATTTAAACCGTGAACAGTACGGTGATCGACCGCTTTTCTATGGCCATTATTACAATGCTCCGGCCGTTGAAGTGGAAGATGGTGATCCGGTGTATAACCAAATTGGTGATCGCTACGAAATTACCGATTACAAACGAAAAGTAGTTTATGATGAGCGTTTCAATACTTTTTTTCCACGTATGTACTCATCCGATCAGAATCATATTCGGGTATACAAACAATGGGCAGATATTGAAGGCGAACCCATTGTTGTAAGGCAAGGAGCGGGTGAAACAAAAACGCTGAAAAAACCCACTTTTGGCGAAAACATTAAATTCTTCCTCAGTTACCAGGTAGGCTTTATGTATTGGCGCTATTTTATGTGGAATTTTGCAGGGCGACAAAATGATAATCAAAATCATTCAGGAAGTATGAATGATGGTAATTGGATCAGTGGAATTCCTTTTATAGACCGAATGATTGAAGGGCCGCAAACCAAACAACCCGATTCGGTTAAAAACCATCCTGCCCGAAATACCTACTATTTTCTGCCGCTCATTCTGGGCCTTATCGGATTAATTTATCAGCTTCAAAGACGAAAAGAAGGTTTCTGGATTGTTATGACCTTGTTCATCCTAACCGGCCTGGCCATTGTTGTTTACTTGAATCAGACACCCATCCAGCCACGTGAACGTGATTATGCCTACGCGGGTTCATTCTATGCTTTTTCTGTATGGATTGGACTGGGCGTGCTTTCCATCTATGAAGCACTGTCCAAACGTATGTCCAAAAAAGTTTCGGCGGTCATTGCAATGCTGGTCAGTTTGTCGGTGCCCACTATTTTAGCAACTGAAAACTGGGATGACCATGATCGTTCCGGACGATATACGGCACGTGCGTATGCACACAATTATCTGATGACCTGCCCTGAAAATGCCATTTTATTTACAAATGGCGACAACGATACATTCCCGCTTTGGTATATCCAGGATGTTGAGGGGGTAAGAACCGATGTACGCGTGGTAAACCTGATGCTGTTGAATACCGATTGGTACATTGATCAAATGAGTCGAAAGGCTTATGGTTCCGATCGGGTACCATTTTCCCTTTCAAAAGATCAATACAGGCAGGGGACCCGCGATCGCGTGTTTTTAAGAAACGAAATGGATCGGTTTATCAATGTCGACCAGGCCATGGAGTTTGTTGCAAGCGATAATCCACGAACCAAATTATCCGGTTTCTCCGGCGAGCGCTATGATTTCATACCGTCCAAAAAATTAATCCTTGATGTTGAAAAAGACAATGTGCTGAAATATGGCGTTGTTGCTCCTGAGGATTCAGCCCTGATTGTGGATGAGATACGATGGAATTTAAATCGAAATCACTTAAGTAAATCGGATTTAATGGTTTTTGATTTATTGGCACAAAACGACTGGAAACGTCCGATATATTTTGTTTCTATCGGACACGGTGCTACTTTAGGGTTGGAAGATTACCTGCAATTCGATGGCTTTGCCTATCGACTGGTTCCGATCAAAACAACCCCGGTCGATCAAATGAACAAAGGTCGGGTGAAAACCGATGTGCTTTATAAAAACTTAATGGAAGTATATGAATGGGGCAGAATGAATGAACCGGATGTATATCTTGACCATTTCAATCGACGAACACTCAATGTAATCCGGTTCCGTAGCATGTATACACGGTTGGCTCAAAACCTGGTACAAGAAAATAAAATCGATTCTGCCGTTCAGGTTTTGGATTACTGTCTGGAATTGGGTCCTCATGAAAAATTTCCATACGATCTGTTTATTGTGCCTATGATTGAAACGTATTACGAAGCAGGTGCCTTTGAAAAGGGAAATGCCCTGGCGGATGAGTATGGCAATATCTGTGACCAAAATCTCATTTATTACATGCAATTCTCACCCATGGATATGCAGTTTGTTGATCAGGATATCCGTTACAACATGGAAATGTTAAACAGGATGGTACGAATCACCAATCAGTTTAATCAAACGGAAATGCATGAATCATTAAAAGAACGATTTGATAAACACATCAATTCATATCGTTTGAGAAAAGGCGGATCTGCCATGCAATAAATATCATTTGCGTGTATGAAAGATCAAAAGCAGGTATCAGTGGGATTGGTGCAGCACCGTTGCAACAAGGATGTTCAACACAATCTTGACAAAGCGGTGCAGGGTATTCGTGCGGCTGCCGGTAAGGGAGCTCAAATTATTTGCCTGCAGGAGTTGTTTCAAAGCATCTATTTCTGTTTTGAAGAATCACCGGAATATTTTCAATTGGCCGAAAAAATTCCCGGTCAAACAACTGAATTATTCCAGGCCCTCAGCAAAGAGTTAGGTGTTGTGATCATTGCCTCGCTGTTTGAAAAACGTACGGAAGGACTTTATCACAATACAACCGTTGTTAACGATGCTGATGGCAGCTATTTAGGTAAGTACCGCAAGCACCATATCCCCGATGATCCCGGTTATTCCGAAAAATTTTATTTTACGCCCGGAGACGGGGGCTACAAAGTATTCAATACCCGATTTGCCAACATTGGTGTTTTGATCTGCTGGGATCAATGGTTCCCGGAGGCAGCCCGGATCACGGCTTTGCAGGGTGCCGAACTCCTGTTTTATCCCACCGCCATTGGTTGGGACATGAATGAAGCGTATGAATCACTCAATGAAGAACAATTTCGAGCCTGGCAAACCATACAGCAGTCGCATAGCATTGCCAACGGAATTCCGGTTATATCGGTGAATCGCACGGGCGAAGAAAACAATCAGCGGTTTTGGGGTTCATCCTTTGTGACCAATGGGTTTGGGCACATCTTGCACCAGTGCAGTTCAGAAAAAGAGGAAACGGCTGTTGTGAAGGTGACTTTGGAGGACACGGTTTATTACCGTACAACCTGGCCTTTTTTCAGAGATCGCCGGGTAGATACCTACAAACCCATTACCAAACGTTTTATCGATCCGGAATGAAGGCATTGGATGGATATCCGGCAGAACGGGGATATTATTTTCCGGCCGAATGGAAAAAGCACCGGGCCACCTGGCTTACCTATCCCCACAATCCTGAATCGTGGGAACCAAAGGAACTGTGCAAAGCACGGGACGAATATCTTGAATTTATGGCGGTAATCAGCCGGGGAGAAGAAATACGTATCCTTGTACAGGATGAAATGACGAAACATGAACTCCGGGATAAACTGGATGGAAAAGATGTGGATGTATCCAGGGTGGAAATCTTTATTCAGCCCGGTAACGATTGCTGGAGCCGCGACCATGCGCCTGTTTTTTTAAAGCATAAGCAAACCGGTGAAATAGCGGCCTGTGGTTTTGCGTTCAACGGCTGGGGCAGCAAATATGACCATGATCTGGATAACCTGTTGAAATGGTACATTATTGAACAGGAGGAATGTCCGTATTTTAAATCGGACATGGTCCTGGAAGGAGGCTCAATAGAAACAAACGGTGCCGGTCTGTTACTCACAACTACGGCCTGTTTGCTGAACAGGAACCGGAATCCCGGAATGGACAGAGCAACCATTGAAAACCAACTCAAAAACTATTTTGATGTAAATACCATTATATGGCTATCAGAAGGCATTGCCGGAGATGATACCGACGGACATATTGATGACATTGCCCGCTTTATAGATGTGAACAATGTGATAACAGTGCTGGAAGACAATAAATCAGACAAAAACTATCAACCCTTGCGTAACAATTACGATCACCTCGAAAAAATGGCAAAAGAGGGATATTTTCGGGACATTTTTGCTTTACCCTTGCCAGAGGCCGTATTTACAAAAAATGATCGTTTGCCGGCTTCCTATGCTAATTTTTATGTTTGCAATGCGGGTGTGATTGTGCCTGTGTTTAAATGCAGACAGGATGCGAAAGCCCTGAAGCAAATCCAGGATTGTTTTCCGGATAAAAAAATCTTTCCGGTGGATTCAAGGGAAATAATTAAAGGATTGGGTAGTTGGCATTGTTTGAGTCAGCAGGTGCCTGCATAAAACGTTGCCAGGATGAAGATGCTGCCAAATGCGTTTCACGGCATAGTCATCAAAAGCTTCAACCGCGAAATAGAAAAATCCTTCAAACCTGGCAAAACAGTGTTGGATGCCACCAATCCCATATCCGCCGAAGCACCGGAGGATGGTGTGCTTAAGTTTTTTACCAATGCCAATAACTCACTAATGGAGAGCCTTCAAAAACAGTTTAAAGACGTCCGTTTTGTGAAGGCTTTTTCATGCATCGGTAGTCCGTTTATGTACAAACCGACTTTTTCAGATGGAAGGCCAACCATGTTTATTGCCGGAGACGACAATGCTGCCAAAAAAGAGGTTACGGAAATTGTGGAGTTATTTGGCTTTGAGGCAGCTGACATGGGTACTGCTAAAGGTGCACGTGCTATTGAACCCTTGTGCATGCTATGGTGTATTCCGGGCATACCGGGTAATAGCTGGAATCATGCATTTAAGTTACTGCGGAAATAGAACGTACAATAAATATTATGACAATTTAGCTGCGTAATATTCCCGGTTTAAACGTGCAATATTGGTTAAACTGATTTCTTTCGGGCATTCGGCTTCACAGGCTCCTGTATTGGTGCAGTTGCCAAATCCCAGTTCATCCATTGTGTCAACCATTTTACGCACGCGCTCTTTGGCTTCTACCCTGCCTTGCGGAAGCAACGACAAATGGGCTACTTTGGCAGATACAAACAACATGGCCGATGCATTTTTACAGGCTGCCACACACGCTCCGCATCCGATACATGCTGCCGCATCCATTGCCAGATCGGCATTGGCCTTTGGAATGGGTATGCTGTTGGCATCGGGTACACCGCCGGTATTTACCGAAACATAGCCACCGGCTTCAATTATTTTATCAAATGATGAACGATCAACTACCAAATCCTTGATAATCGGGAATGGTTTGGCTCGCCAGGGTTCGATAACAATGGTTTGACCTGATTTAAATTTGCGCATGTGCAACTGACAGGTGGTAATGGCATCATCGGGACCGTGCGGACGACCATTGATGTATAATCCACATGCCCCGCAAATACCTTCCCGGCAATCACTATCGAAACAAACCGGTTTTTGTACTTTGTCAATCAACGATTCATTCAACTGATCGAGCATTTCCAGAAACGAACTGTCAGGGGATATATCATTGATTTGGTAAGTAACGAATTTACCTTTTACTGCCGCATTCTCCTGCCGCCATATTTTAAGTGTAAAATCCATATTCGTGAATGTTTAAGTATGACAACGCAATACAGACCGTTGTTTATTTGTAATTTCTTTGTTTTACCTGAATATATTCAAAAATCAAATCTTCTTTATGAAGAACCGGCTCCTGATCGGCACCTTTGTATTCCCATGCACCTACGTACCTGTATTGGTCATCATTACGCAGGGCTTCGCCCTCTTCGGTCTGGTATTCTTCTCTGAAATGGCCACCGCAAGATTCTTCGCGCTGCAATGCATCGCGCGCCATTAATTCGCCCAATTCAATAAAATCGGCTACCCGCCCTGCTTTTTCAAGTTCAGGATTTAGTTCACTTTTATCGCCGGGAATGCGCACATCACTCCAGAAATCCTTTTTGATCTGTACGATCTGGTCAATGGCTTGTTGTAATCCTTCTTTGTTTCGGGCCATGCCTACAAAATCCCACATAACAGCACCCAGTCGTTTATGGAATGAGTCAACCGATTTGGTTCCCTGAATGCTAAATAGCTGATCGATACGTTCGGATATGGCCTTTTCGGCTTCATCAAATGCCGGATGGCTGGTTTCCAAACGGGGAGTTTTAATCTCATCAGCCAGGTAATTCTGAATGGTATAGGGAAGTACAAAATATCCGTCGGCAAGTCCCTGCATCAGAGCTGATGCCCCCAGCCTGTTGGCACCATGATCGGAGAAATTGGCTTCTCCAATGGCGAATAAACCGGGAACAGTTGTTTGTAATTCGTAATCAACCCAAATGCCACCCATGGTATAGTGAATAGCCGGATAGATCATCATCGGTGTTTCATAGGGATTTTCATCCGTAATTTTCTCATACATCTGGAAAAGGTTGCCGTATCTGGCTTCTATTACATCTCGTCCAAGGCGATTGATGGCATCGGCAAAATCGAGATAAACCGCCAGGCCGGTTCCTACGCCATAACCGGCATCGCAGCGTTCCTTAGCAGCCCGGGAAGCTACATCGCGCGGTACCAGGTTTCCGAATGCCGGATATCTTCTTTCCAGGTAATAATCCCGGTCTTCTTCTTTTAAATCGGTTGGTTTTAATGTGCCCTTACGTATTTTTTCAGCGTCTTCTTTGTTTTTAGGCACCCAGATACGGCCATCGTTACGTAAACTCTCACTCATTAGAGTTAGTTTGCTTTGGAAGGATCCGTGTACGGGTATGCAGGTGGGATGGATTTGTGCATAGGCCGGATTGGCAAAGCAGGCTCCCTTTTTAAAACACTGCCAGGCAGCACTTGCATTGGAACCCATTGCATTGGTTGACAGGAAAAATACATTGCCATAACCACCGGAAGCAACCACTACAGCATGGGCGCTATGTCTTTGAATTTCACCGGTTGCCAGGTCTCTGGTAATAATGCCCCTGGCTTTGCCGTCCACAACTACCAGGTCGAGCATTTCGGTACGTGCAAATACTTCTAACGAGCCTTTGTTTACCTGGCGACTCAGGGCGCTGTAAGCACCCAACAGCAATTGCTGGCCGGTTTGTCCGCGTGCATAAAATGTACGACTCACCTGGGCACCGCCAAACGAACGATTGTCCAATAATCCGCCATATTCACGGGCAAATGGAACGCCCTGGGCCACACATTGATCAATAATATTCCCACTAACTTCGGCAAGTCTGTATACATTGGCTTCTCGCGAGCGATAATCACCTCCTTTTATGGTATCATGAAACAAACGCCATACGCTGTCTCCATCGTTCGGATAGTTTTTGGCAGCATTAATACCACCCTGAGCAGCAATACTATGGGCACGACGGGTGCTGTCCTGGTAACAAAATACTTTTACATTAAATCCCAGTTCACCCAAACTTGCCGCTGCCGAAGCTCCGGCTAAACCAGACCCTACAACTATGACATCCAGCTTTCTTTTGTTGGCCGGATTTACCAGCTTCTGATTGCCTTTAAAACGGGTCCATTTTTCTGCCAGCGGTCCTTCGGGTATCTTTGCCTTTAAATCTGTCATGTTATCGCGTGTATTTCTGTTTTACCTGAAAAAATATATTACAATGGGTATGATAGCAAATCCCAATGGAATGAGAATGGAATAAACTACTCCGAATGCTTTTATAATGGGGGTATATGATTTATGATTGATGCCCAGCGTCTGAAATGCCGACTGAAAACCATGATGTAAATGGAAAGACAAAAAGATGAATGCAAAAATGTATCCGAATACGAATACGGGCATTTTGAACTTCTCAATTACCAGTTCGCCCAGGTCATGATAATGTTTCCCATTGATGGTAACCGAATCAACAACATCCGTAAATTTTGCCTTGAAATAAAAATCAAACAAGTGAATTACAATAAAAATACCTACAATAATGGCGGTATGAAACATGTATTTTGAAAAGAAAGAGGTTTGAGAATGATTGTCTTTTTTATATCGCACCGGCCTTGACTTACCGTTTTGAATACTCAATATCATACCATATATAATATGGATTAGTATACCACCGAATAATACAATTTCAAAAACTTTAATTACCGGATTGGTACCCATGAAATGAGCAGCTATATTAAATGCGTCTTGTGTTTCTCGTAATACCAACAAATTAATGCCCAGGTGAACAACCAAAAAAGTGAGAAGAAATATACCTGCCAGGGACATTAATAATTTCCTGCCAATAGACGTACTAAAGATGTTACTCATGATTTTATCAATTTACCGTATCTTCTTTTTACTATAAACATAAATAACTTAAATGCAATTTTGAAAAAATGAATTTTAAGTTACTAATCTCCCAAAAGAAAGTACAAAGGTATCTTTCCGGCCCTGAATTTACAATAAAAAAGCGCTAATTAACAAATTTAGACTGATTCTAATTTTTTAGACGGCTCATTAGATGTTACGATATATCACTATATTTCTAAACAATTATGGATAGTAAACCATTGATAATACAGGTTGATTCATGGAATTTACCACACCATTATCTACGAATGGGTGATAAAAAAACAATAAACATTGGTATTCGACATAACAAACAATATTATCTGTTAAATTTGATTTATTTCGTTTTTTAATGTTGCCTGAAAGATAACAGTATTGCGCCATCAAAATCTTTGCTGGTATGATTTCAAAGGTTGAATTAAAATCATTAGAATTATGATAAAAGCTACACAATTCAAAAATGCCAAATTACGATATAAAGATGAAGGCAATGGCCAGGCCATTGTTTTGTTACATGGTTACCTCGAATCACTCGAGATTTGGGAAGGTTTTGCTGATGAACTGGCCTTGGATTTTCGTGTTATCTGCATTGATATACCGGGTCATGGCGAATCAGGCATTGTTGCTGCTTATCATACCATGGATGATATGGCTGAGGCGGTAGTGGAAGTTTTGGATGAATTGAATATCAGCAAATGTTTTATGGCCGGCCATTCACTCGGGGGGTATGTAACAATGGCCTTTGCCGGTAATCATAGTGACCGCCTGGCCGGATATTGCCTTTTTCATTCTACACCTTTTGCTGATCCTGAAGAGAAGAAACAAAACCGGGATCGCGAGATTGAATTGGTTCGCGAGGGGAAAAAGGACTTATTGATTAATACCAATATACCCAAAATGTTTGCCGATGAAAACCTTGAAAAACTTTCCATGAAGGTGGATCGGGCAAAAGGCATTGGTCGCCGCACACCCGATGAAGGCATTATTGTTATCCTAAATGGCATGAAAGCCCGCCCCGATCGTTCGGTAACTTTGCAAAAAGCACAGGTTCCGGTACTATGGATTATCGGTAAAAAAGACAATTATATTCCCTTTGAAGTGATTAAAGAGAAGCAATCATTGCTCAATGAAAAAGGAAAAACACTTGTTTTGGAGAATAGTGGTCACATTGGATTTATTGAAGAAAGGGATTTAACTTTGAAAGAAATAAGTGCCTTCGCAAAGGATTGTGCGTATGAATGATTTAATTGTATTGCTATGATCAGGGAAGAGAAGGTTTAACAAAACGTATGGCTATAAATATAGTAACCGCTTCCACTATCGTTCGATAAAAAACATAAAATTTTCATTTCATTAGGTTCCTATCCACAGAGCCACGGCGTGTATTTTATAGCCTGTTGGCGGGCGTTAAATTTTTATTCTCTCACCTTTATTAATAATTTGATTGACAATTGGTAGGTTTGTGTCAAATTCTTCTTTAGTAAAAGCATGAGGTTCAATTATAGTTTCTTCACCTTTTCTAATTATCATTAGTTTTACTTCTGTATCAAAAGATTTTTCCTTATCATCAAGAACAATTGCAAGGTCAATGTCACTATTTACTTGTTGAAGTCCTTTAGCATAAGAGCCAAATAGCCAAGCATCCGAAAAACTAATATTGTTCTCTTTTAATCTCTTAAGATATTGTATAGCAATATTTAAAGCATTGATTTTATCCATAATCTGGTATCTTTTATGCTCAATTCAAATATAATGATAAAAAATGGTAAAATCGTAAGAAACGGAGATCCCCGCTTACGCAGGGAATAAGAGTACTAATCAGTGGGATATTCCGATAGTTTTCCGAACACTGTCACAGTTTAACTTGTCAAAGTAGAATTTATGCAGCAAAAATTTCATGTTTTATCGTGTCGTTGGTTGTTTCTTCGGCTTGCTTGTAACACACCCATAACATGAATAATTTTATTTTTCAAGGTTTTGTTTAAGTTTTTCCATTAATTTTTCCATGGCAGTTTCAAACTGTTTATAATCAAGAATCTCTGTACTTACATAGATAAGTCCTAAATGGATGTGCATATTTTTTTCCCGGAGATAGTCATATAAATCTGCTTTTTGTTTCCGATATGCCTCACGGCTACGGCGTTTAATAAGGTTTCTCTGTACAGCACGTCGATGGGTTTTCTTTTTAACACCCATCAATACTTTTGCCGGATAAGGCTGTTCTGATTCCATAACCTGGTAACTGACCCGAAACGGGTATACCAGAAAGGATGTCCCTTTGGTAAATAACTCCTGTATAGGGATATTACCCGTAAGCCTTTCGCCTTTTTTAAAAGTATGGTTGCCTGTACGGTTTTGCAATTTATTGCGTGTTTAATGTAATACGAAAGGTAGTGCCTTTTCCGGTTTCAGATTGTAGTACAAATATTTTTCCGTAATGGTAATCTTCGATAATCCTGCGTGCCAAAGATAAGCCAAGCCCCCAGCCACGCGATTTGGTTGTATATCCAGGTTTAAAAATAGTTTTGAATGCTGATTTTGGCAGTCCTTTGCCGGTATCACTAATATCCAGATAAACACTGTCGCTTGCTATGGTGGTTTTCAGGGTCAACACGCCTTTTCCCTCCATGGCATCAATGGCATTCTTGCATATATTCTCAATCACCCACTCAAACAATTCGGCATTAATGGGTACTTTCACATGGGTGTCGATAATCTGTTCGAATTGTATGTTTTGGGAAGTACGATTTTGAATGTAATGAATGGCATTGTGAATAACATCCTGCAGCGATTGGTTTTGTAATGTGGCCTGCGAGCCTATTTTTGAAAAACGCTCGGTAATTTTTTCGAGCCGCCGGATATCCTTTTCAAATTCATCCAGCATCGGTGAATTTTTCATTTCTTCGCGTGCTATCTCTATCCAGGCCAGCAACGAAGAGATAGGTGTGCCCAGTTGGTGGGCAGTTTCTTTTGACAGGCCAACCCATACCTGATTTTGCTCTGCCTTTCGCGATGCGCTGAAAGCAAAATATGATACCAAAACAAACAGACAAATAACCGCCAACTGGATATAGGGATAATACAACAATTGGGTTAATATGGTTGACCTCGAATAATAAATATATTGTCGCTGATCGCCGGGTAATTCAATTTTAATGGGTTCGGCATATTCTTTCATTTCATCGAGCCTGCGCTTATAATATTTTTCCTGGGTTATTTTTACCGAATCCAGGTTGCGGGAATACATCATTTTATCGTTTTGATCGGTAACTATTACCGGTACGGTTTCGTTATTCTTGATAACGGAAAGCAAAAATTCATATCCTGCACTGGTGGCTTCGTCTTCAATAATTCTTTTGGTGGCCTCGGCCCATAGCTCAACTTTTTTACGTTCTTCGTTGGCCAGTTGCTTAACCAACTGATTGGTATACCAAAGTGATCCTGAACCGATGATTACCGCCGTCAGGAATAAAAATATTTTCCACCTCGATTTTTTATAATAAATATCCAATTTTGAGTAATTTGTATAATATTAATCATCCCATTCAATCTGAAAGGATGGGTTTTTCTTTTTGGTTTCTTTTTCTGTTGTTTTCACTTTTTCATCTTCCGGCCATACTGCTTTTACAGTTTCCTGGTCAGCCGGATTGTTATCAATAACGTTTTTTTCAGAATTTTCTTTTTTAAAAAGGTTTTTAAATTCCTTTTTTTCTTCCTGAACGGATTGTTTTATGGATTTTCCGGCTTGTTGCCGGTTGTATCTGACCTGGTAATTATCCGGATTACCGGAAATACGAAGCGGAATGCCCAATTCTTTGCCTTCTTCCTGAACAATATAACCCACATCTTCAAATTTCTTTTTGCGGTTGGTGAGTTTATGGGCCAGTATCTCTGCAAGTTTAACCTGCACATAATAATCAAACGTATTGTCGAAATAATGTTTGCCCCATACTGCCAGGTCAAGGGCCGAAGAATTGATGGTCATTTGCGGAATAAATACGGTCTGCTCTTTAATGAGGATATTGTTTTCCATGTTGGCAAATTTCACATGTTTCAGTTCTTCAATGTCAACAAATCGGGATAAGGCATATAACGGATCGAAATTCACGAGTTCACCGTTATTAATCGAAATATCGGCATTGGCCATGAGCCCGGATGCCTGAAAGGCAAAATTGGTGTCAAATTTTGAATAATAGTCAACGGTTCCTGAAATGGTTCCGAATATATTCTCATCTACCAGAAAATCCTGCCTGAAATTGTTGAATTGGTCAAATAATTTATGGATATCAATATTCTTAAGGTCGCTTTGTGATTTTAATGAATACCAGCCATTGCTTTGTTTCAACAGCGTTCCGCTTGAATTAAGCTGCCCTTCACAAATTTCCGATTCAAAACGGTGAAAATGTGTACTGTTGTTTTTCAGGGTAGCCGATACTTTCACCTGTTCTGCTTCCACTTTATTGTAAATAAGCCTTTCGATAGCGGCATTGGCCTTTACATTGTATTTTAAATGCCGGTTATTTTGGGCAGCGCTTGTATTTTCATTCATAACAAATGTGATGAATTCCCTGAGATCAAAAGTTCCGGTGTGGGCCGATACATTGGCATTTAAGAATGGCCTGGACTGAAACAGCCATACAGGTTCCGATATACTTCCCTGAAAGTTTATGGTATTTCCGCCGGCAGCGATGTAGGCGGAGTCAATTCGCCAATTTTTTTGCAGTTGCAGATTACCGCCTGCTTTAATTCGATTGTTCCGTCCGTTAATTTCAACATCCTTAACATGCAGATTTCCTTCCCGGATTCCGGAAACAATATGACTAAACTGTAGGGTATCGTATTCGGCCAACGTACCTGAGTACGACAGATTTCCGTCAATAACACCTGTGGTCAGTTCATAATCGGATTTTTTAATGTAGGCATTTAGTATTTCGTGATTGAGCCTCAAATTGGTATTTATAGATACAACTTGCCTGGAAAAATTATGGATGGATCCGTTCAAATGGATGCGATTATTTTTGCCCAAGGTGATATCTGCCTTGTCAATTCCCAGGTAAGCGGTGTTTTTATGATGTGCCGAACCGTTACTGAAGGTGCCGGCTGCGTTGTCAAGTTTCCATTCCAGGTCTCTATTTTTGTCTGTTATCCGGGTGTTTGCTATGGTAAATAAAATATCTACCCGTGGACTCGATGATTCTCCCATGCGGCCCTTTATGGTACCGTTGGCATTTATTGAACCACCTGAGAAATGCCATTTATGGGTGTTTAATGTAATGGGTATGACTTGTAATATTTCATCAGCATTCGCTGATTGGGTACTGAATGATAAATCTACATTTTTTTGCCGGTTGGTTCCGATAAAACCGTTCACATTAAATGTATTGCGTTTAAAAAAGGTAATATTCAGTTGATTGAATTTCCACTTTTGGTCGGTTTTGATAAGGGAACCCTGCAATTTCATGGGTACACCGGCAAACCAATTTTTTTCCCCGCGCCTGAAGTATTGGGAAGCGAGATTGGATTTTATTTCCAGGTCAAGTGTTTGGTTTTTCCGGATGGTTTTGATTTTACCCTTATCCAGTGAAAGACGGGTTTCGATTTGGCGTACTAAATTTTGATAATCAACTTCAATTTTGTTATAAGCAATGTTTTTAATGTCAAAATCGAGTGTTTTGGAAGTGTTATTATCAACGGAATCCGGCCTGACAATGGTAAAATTGTCAGAACCATTTCTATCGATTAAAACATTAATTTTCCCGTTATAAAGGGATATGGATGTAATTTCATACCGGTTGGCAAGTAGTGCCGGCAGGCTAAATTCAAGGTATACCTTATTCAGATAACAAAGCGTGTCTGAAACAGGGCGGGTAAAATGGGCGGTATGTATATCGTCAACCGTGTGCACAACTACATTTTCCAGTTCAATTGATGCGTGGGGAAATTGGCGGATCAGGTTTATATCAATATGGTCCAGTTCAATTTGTGTTCGTAATTTTTCTTCTACCTGATTACTGAAAAGTGCTATGATCTTATCCTCTTTCAGTTCTACCATAAAAAAAAGACCGGTAAACAGCATCAGCACCAATAATGCAAGCAGCAGGAAAATGTTCAGTATTCGGCGCATTCCAATTAATCAGTTTAATTCAACGTTGTGATTAAAACTACGAAATACCTGCAATATTATGATAAATAACTAATTTGATTTATCGGATGACGATTTGGTTGCCGCTTTAACCGAGGTGGATGCTTTTTGTGGCACAGCCACAAACTGGGCTATTTTTGGTAACAGTAAATTCATACGTATGGGTTTAGACATATAATCATCACATCCGGCCATGATACTTTTTTCCTTTTCGTTGGCCATGGCATGCGCGGTTTGTGCAATTACAGGTAGTTTGGGCTTTTTTTGTTTGATCATTTTGGTTGCTTCGTAACCATCCATAGCGGGTAGCATAATGTCCATCAAAACCAGGTCAATCGGATTTTTAAGGGCTAATTGTACTGCCTGTTCTCCATCAGAGGCACGAAGGATGGAGGCGCCGGTTGTTTTTAATGCTTCCTGTAAAAATGTATAGTTATGTTCATTGTCCTCTGCAATTAGAAAAGTCAGATTTGACCAGTCGTAAACAACTTCCTGTATCTCGGCGGGTATTTCAGCCGGGTTAATTTCCTGTAACAGCACAAATGGATGGGTAAAACCAAATGTGGTTCCAACGCCGGGCTCCGATTCCACTTTTAATTCTCCGCCTAAAAGCTCAACCAGGTTTTTGGTAATAGCAAGTCCCAATCCGGCTCCCCTGTAATTTTTTCCACTTGATTCGAGCTGTTTAAAGCGTTGAAAAATAAAATCAAGTTTATCCCTGGTTAACCCGATTCCTGTATCTTTTACGGTAAACTCCAATTGATTATGGTTATTGATATGAAACCCGAATTCAACATTGCCTTCATGGGTAAATTTAATGGCATTGCTAATGAGGTTGTGCAGAATTTGTTTAAGCCTGAAGGGATCGGTTTTTACCACATATTCCTTTTGGGGGATGGTTAATTGTAGTTCGAGCTCCGATTTGTTTTCGCGGCGTTTATAATCATTGAAAATGTCTCTGAGCTCGATAAATAATTTATTCAGATTGCAGTCGCGCTGAATAATTTTTATTTCTCCGGCTTCGATTTTGGCAATATCAATAATGTCGTCAATCAGATTAAGCAAAAGCTCACCGCTTGATTTGATGTGATCGATAAAATCGTTTTTCTGTGAATCGGATAATTCCGGTGAATTTAATAATTCAGAAAATCCAATGATGGAATTCATTGGTGTTCTGATTTCATGGCTCATGTTGGCCAGGAAATATGATTTTAACTGATCGGAGGTAAGCGCCTTGTTGCGTTCTTTTTTGAGTTCACGAATAAATTTATTGCGCTCAGTGACATCAATAATAATGCCTCGTTTACCAACAATTTTCCCGTCCTTCAGAATATTATTGGTATACACGGCAGCCGGAAATTGGCTTTTATTTTTTCGTATGGCAACAAAATCCGAATTTTCAAGTGTTACATCATCCATTACACGTTCGCCTTTTTCGGAAATCAGTGTTTCGATGAGGTTTAATCCCTCCTGAATCTCATTGGCATTGTATCCAAAGGTGTTGTACCATTCTTTGTTAACGAATGTATAATTGCCCAGATGATCAGTCTCAAAAATGCATTGTGGTAACATTTCGGCCAGCTCACGATATTTCAGCTCGCTTTCACCGGATTTTTTTCGGGCTGCATCTCTTTGATTTTCACGAATGTAAAGTTGTGTGACCAGATTTCGGAATTCTTTATAAATCAGGGTGATTTCGCGGGTTGATCTATGAAAAGCCTTATCGGCCGGATAATGAAAATTATTTTGGGCCAGTTGCTGAATATACGATGTTAATAACTGTAGCGGATGTGATAATCTTTTTGATACCAGAAAACTGATTACAAAACTCAGTAAAATGAGTGTGCCGACAAACAGTAAGTAAAAACTGTTTAAACCCATTAATCTTGATTGATATGATTGTCGGGTTTGGTGCGACATTTTCTGAAGCTGACTGCTTAACATTTCACTTTGCACCAACAATTGATCCTGAAGGCCCATAAAGTCGCCGGTTCCTAATACCTGGTCATTATCGGCCAGATGGTTAATAGTGGCCTGGTAATCACGTAATATAGAAATTTCTTTTAAATTGACAGGAATGCCGGGTTTATCATATTTGGCCACCAATTGGTTCATGAATGCATTGAATTGCTGTACATCTTTTATACGACGATGCAGCAAATAATTGTTTTCAAGCGCCTGTAAATGCAATAAATCAGCTGTACTTACGGGGGTTCCTTCTATTGTTTTCCTGATTGCATGCAGTTCACCTTCCAGCCCGTATTCACCGGATCCTTTCAGACGGGTTATTTGGGCAATGCTGTCAACTGTTTGCCTGTAGGTATCCAGGGCAATTTGTAAGGTAGTTAGCTCATCTGAAAGGTTGATTTTTGAGATCGCATCGGTTGACTGAATAAAGCGAATGATACTGTCGGCCTGATATCCGTATTTTTGATGGCGTTGGAGAAATTTGTTTTCACCCGTCCGGTAGAAACGGGCATCGGGTACACCAGGCGATAAAAATGCACCGGAGGCCTGTAAATCTCCGTATACACATACCTGTAATTGCTGAAAGCCATCTTTAATAAGTCCAAGATTTTGTTGCTGTTGTCGGTAAAACCAATTAAAAGGAACAACAAACAGAATTATTAAAAAGGCAAATAACAAAAACCATCCCAGCAGCTTGTATCGTAAGGAGTTTTTCATTCAGGGGCAAAGGATACAAAATTGTTAATTCAACAATGAGTCCGATACCTCAAATATAACTTTTTCATATATTTTACCGGATGGTAGTTATCAACAAAAATGATGTGTTCGTAAAAACCTTATTCTATTATGTCAGTAATTGTAAAGTTTTGGGGGTTTTTAACAACCTGTTCATAACTTATTTTATATTCTAACATGTTGAAATTTAATATATTACCAGATAAATCAGTGGGCTTGTCCTGCACAATGTTGATAACTTCGTTGGCTATGATGCATCCGACAATATTGAGTATGATGCCCCAACTGTTAATCCCTTTGGCAGGGGGTTTATTTTTATGTTTTGGAACAGTGGGATAATGGCACCTGAGGGACGGGCCATTCTGGTAATTAAATACCGAAACCATTCCCAGTGAATTAACAACCGAACCAAACACCCAGGGTTTGTTTAGCAGTATGGCGGCATCGTTAATCAGGTAACGAGCCGGGAAATTATCGGTGGTATCAACCAACACATCATAGTTTTCAATAATGGGTTTAATATTGTCTTTGGATAAACAAATGTTATGCAGGTTAAATTGTGTGAAATTATTGGCTTCAATCAGTTTTTCTTTTATGGCAATGGCTTTGAGTTTACCCAATTCACTGGTGCCATAAAGCATTTGGCGCGGAAGTTCAACTTCCTCAATTAAATAATTATCTGAAATACCAATTTCACCTACACCGGCTTTGGCCAATTGTTGCAATACCGCAGTTCCTTTACCACCGGCCCCTATAACCAGTACTTTGCTTTTTTTTAACTTCTCCTGCCCGGGTAAACCTATGTGTGGAAAGGCAATCTGATGACTGAAAATTCGCTTTTCCTGTTCGGTTAGAATTTTATTTTTACCCATCTTGAAAAATTTGAAGTAAATATATTAATTTTTGAATCCCTGTTATTTAGCATGTATAAAAAACTTAGACTAAGTTTATACAAGATAACAGGATATAAAAATATGAAAATCGTATGATATTTGTTAGTATATTTTGGTAAGTGTCGGAGGTTTTTTGATTTAGTTTGTATGAGCGTATTGGTAAGCGTTGTAACGATCAAATACAAGTGGCCGGAACTTTAAAGGCGCCAACCTTAACTAAATATTGGTGTTACAGGAACCACAAATTATTGCCCCATGGTTTTACCAGTTTTCCGGACGTTGTGCACAAATCAATATATTTATTGTGAAATATAATTAATGTCGTTTAGCTAATAATAATGAAAATATAGGAGGCTGCGGTAATTGAAATAATTTTCAAGAGGGATAGCTTTGTGCAAACGACAGTGGTGAAGTTATATGTGAGTTAAGGGTTATATTATAATTGGCCTTCCCTCGCGCACCCCTGAATCCCCTGAAGGGGAAGGCCAGCGCGCTGATCCCTTTAGGGAAGAAAAGGGTGTGCGTGGGCAAATTTGGTTAAACGACATTGAAATATAATTACAAATTAAGGGTTAAGCCAGCAGACAGGGGATATAATTCCGGCCCGTTGTTTTTTTCAAAAAGGGGTGTGAGGTAGTAGCGGGAAAAAACGCTGAATGATTTGTATCCTGCCTTGGCCGTTACTCCGTATCGGAATGTGTTAATATTAAAATCATCGCCTCTTTCTTTGTATTTCTTTTTGCGTCCGTCTTCAAAATATTTCACTTTAATGTTATTTCCAATGCGTATACCGCCAATTACACCAAACGAAACATAAAGACGATCATCGGGATCACCACCGGTTAGCTGCGTTTCAAATAGTAGAGGTACGGTAATATAAGTAGTTGCAAACCGGTTCTTTTTAATTTCGATATTGGCGGTTGCAAATCGGTAATCGGGTACAATTTTTCCGTCCTGCTTGGTGATATTGTTTTCACCATCAAAATGATAATTATTAATTTCAATTCCCAGTCCGGTTACAAATCCTGCCCGGTCTTTAATGATACCAATGCTGTATTGCGAAAAGTTGATATTAAAATTCCAGGACCTGCCGGTATTTAAGTCCATGTATTGGTTTGACGCGTTTCGTGATATGGAACCATCGGGGTTTAAATAATTATTGAAGCCCCAGTCGAATGAGAACCAATGACCTTTGAATTCGTTCGATTTATCAGATTTATGTTTCCATTGATCGTCAAATTCTTCAAAGTCGCTCCATCGTCGGGGTGGGTCTTTGGCGTATTCGTCTTTTTCATAATCGTGATCGGGTTGTTCAGTGGTATCCGGGGCAGCATTTGCATCATTGCGGGCTGTGGTATCGTTGGGTGAGTAATATTCCTGGTCTGCATATTCATTTCTTTCGTCATAAATGATATTGCGTTTATTGGAACGTTCATCCACCACTTCAATAAGGGTTTTGTCACTGGTTTCGGATATGATAAGTTTTTTATGGCCTATAGCAACGGTGGTACTGTCATTTATGTCGGTTACATTAAATATCTCTTTGCCTCGTAAATAAATTTTGGTACCATCGTTTGTTTCCACCACCTTTAAAAGGTCCCGCTCACTAATTCGTATTTCGGTGGTATCGTTTTGTTGCCCGAACAGGTTCAGGGCAGCGGTGAGTATAAACAATAGTATTATTATCTTTTTCATCATGCTAAATTTTAAGTCCTGAAATGTTTCATTAATACTGGGACGACAAACGGTTTAATTTGTTACAGCGGATTTTGATTTTAAGGGAGCTTTAATCTTAAAATTATCGGTTGATAAAGTGATGGATTCAATTTTTCCTTCCTGATTACGTGTATGACTTAGTCCGAACTCACTTTCTGAAATGACTCCCAAACCCTTTAATCCGGCATCAGCCAATCGCCAGACATCCGGTAATTGCCCTTCGGTTTCTTCCAGGAAGCGTTTTTTAATGGATTCAACGGATAATTGATTGCGGACTTTCTGCGACCGGTAGGCGGGCCTTAAATTACGTGGCTCAATGGCTATATCTTTTACGATCCAGTTGTTTTCAATTGGCACAGTGGGCAATTTATCAATTTGTGCAAGGAGAACGCTTTCGGATGTTGGCTTCACGGATGGTTTGTTTATTGATGTTTGCCGGGCTGTATAATCAACCGGGTTGTAGGTATCGTGGTTGTACACCATCTGGTTTTGTATAGGCTTCATGGCTTTGGGAGGTAGTTTTTCCATTTCTGGTATGAAACGAGGGTCTTCTGCTGTCATGTCGGTGGGTTCAGTTGGTTGATTCAACAGAAACATCATGAGTACAAATAAAACGCCTGCTGCCGCGGCGAGGTAAGGTATCATCCGCTTGTAAGGTGCGGATTGTTTTATTGGCCTGAGCAATGTTTTTTTATGTGCGTATAGTTGTAATTCCCGGCTTAACCTGGTTTTTTTATAGCTTTCCAACATTTTATTTTCGGCCTTGTGCAGGGAAATATAATTTTCAAATAACAAACGACTTTCATTATCCAGGTCGTTTTCCAGATAGGCAATGCAGTACTCATCAATGGTTTTTTTGTTGATTGACTTTTCCTTGAGGCTGTGTTGCAACCATGACTTATGGGGATAATTCAACGTAGTGAAGGTCTGCCGTTCACTGCTATAATTTTCAAATTCGGTTTTCAGATCCGGATTTTTTTCTAAAAAGCGGTATAAGCGTTGTTGCTGGTCATCGGTTAACAGGCCTTCGTAATAATCGATAAAATATATTTCGTAATTGGCTCTTGTAATTTCCATCTCTTTTAAATTAACGTTTCCACACTGCCAATGGCCTTTTTTAGTGCCATTCTTCCTCTATAAATGTAAACTTTTACCTGCGATTCACTGAGTCCTGTAATTTCAGCGATCTCTTGGTATGAATATCCTTCATAATCGCGTAGAAGTATAACAGAGCGTTGTGAGGCCGGCAGGGTGTCCAGCACATTATCCAGTACTTCCTTTAAATCGGAATATTGATCATCATGCGCCGGATCAATGGCTCCCGCTTCTTCAAAATCAGCTATGCGTTTTGATTTTCTAATATGATCGATCATGGTATGGTAGGCTGTGGTGAACAAATATGATTTCACTTTTTGAAATTGTACATGATCCACTTTAATCCACAATCGGGTAAAAGTTTCCTGCACAATATCGCTTGATGAGTCCGCATTTTTTAAGTTTTTAAGTATAAAGCTATACAAACGGTCAGCGTACTCCTCAACACATAGGTTATATTCGGCTGTTGTCATGCCTTTACATTTGACTTTGGGCTAAGACGAATGAAGTGATCACAAGTTACAGTAAATTTTTATTTAAAATCAATATAAATTACATTTGGGGAATAAACTTAAAAACAATGAACCAATGAGAAACAAAATTTTTTTAGCATTGCTGTTATCGGCAATTATGTTTACAGGCTGCACAAAGCAGGAAGTTCTTGAACTTCAACTGCTTTTTGGAGGTGTCATTTTTGACGATTGCACCAACGAACCCCTGGAAGATGTTGATTTACGCCTGCAACGAGCACAGGGTGTAGTTAGCACCACATCCAATGAAGACGGATTTTTTTCGTTTGGAAGCCAATATGTTGGTACGTATGATTTGGTGATGCACAAACCGGGTTATCTGAACCAGCGTATACATATCCATCAGGATGAGTGGTTTGAATTCGACGACGAATATGAGAATGAAAACCTGTACGATCTAAGTTATTTTGATAAATACTGGATGCATCCATTGACAGAAACCGTTATAGCCAATGTTTACAAGCAATACGGAGAGGGATCGCCAACGGCTGCTGCCAATGTGCCATTTACCGTTTATCTGGGTGAATACAACGACCCCATTGAGGTGGTAACCGATCAGTACGGTTATTTTGAAATTGATAGTTTGCCTAAAGATTATTCAATGTTGGCCAAATTTGACTTTTCATCGCAAGGTATCCGGTATAAGGAAAAAATCAGCTTTTTTTCCGATCAAACCGAATTTATTGTGAATGAATATGCACCGGAAGGCAATTTTGGAATTGCCAATGTGAATGTATTAAATGAAATGGGAGAAGGTGTAGACGATTTTGGTCTGGATGAAATGATTGAAGTCACCTTTACACAACCGGTGGATACGGCCATGGGCAATCCTTTTAATGTGTCGGCAGGATTAAGTTCATATACATTAAATGTGGATTGGTTTGATAATAACCAACGTGCTACCATTGGTACCGATGATGGATGGACGGAAGATTCCAATCACACATTAAATATCGATGCATATAATCTTTCCAATAAGCAGTTTATTAACAGGTCCATTTCTTTCAGAACGGGTCTTGGTTTCTAATGAATCAATGCTTATAAGCGTCTGAAGAAATAAGCTAAACAGGTCATCTTTTTAAAAAAAAAATTTAAAAAATGATGGCCTGTTTATTTTTTTATTTTATATTTGACCAACCGTTCAGTCAAAAAAATTACATTTATGTCTCCGCGTACCGAGCAACAATACGAAGAAATACGAGAAGAAAAGAAAAAGCTGATTATGGATACGGCCCTGCAATTATTTGCCAATGAAGGATACCATAATACCTCAATCGATCAGATTGCCAGGACGGCAGGTATATCCAAAGGCCTTATTTATAATTATTTTACCAGCAAGGAGCAGTTGTTGCAATCGCTCATATTTAGCGGATTTGATGAATTTGCACAATTTTTTGATCCAAACCGCGACGGGGTGATCGAAAAGGAAGAGTTGCATTACCTGTTAAGAGAAATGTTTAAGCTGCTAAAAGAAAAAATGAGCGTATGGAAATTATATTTTGGAATTATGCTTCAGCCACAGGTAATGAAAATGGTTGAAAAGGAAGTATATCAATATGCACTGCCCTATTTAAAATTATTGGTCGACTATTTTAAAAAGGAGGGTAAGGAAAATCCGTATCTTGAAGCACGCTTTTTATCGGCTGTAGGTGATGGCATCGGAATGCATTACATCACCGATCCGGATAATTTTCCCCTGGAAGAATGTGTAGAAAAACTGATTGCGTTATACCAATAAAAAGTTGAAAAAATGAAAAAAGCATCCGTTATTATTAGCTTGTTTTTTGGTTGTATCATCAACATGCATGCTCAAAAGGCTGCTGAAATTGTAAAAAAAGCAGATGATAAAATGAAGGGCGAACAATCCGGTTATTCTGAAATGACCATGACCATAGTTCGACCCGACTGGGAAAGGAACATTTCCTTTAAAACGTGGAGCAAAGGGAATAATTTATCCCTGGCCCTGGTAACGGCACCGGCTAAGGAGAAAGGCCAGGCTTATTTACGACGTAACCGCGAAATGTGGAGCTGGAATCCGACTATCAACCGAATCTTCAAGCTCCCGCCCTCAATGTTATCGCAAGGCTGGATGGGATCTGATTTTACAAACGACGATCTGTTGAATGAGTCTTCCATCGTTACGGATTATTATCATTCATTGCTTGGTACCGAAACAGTAAATGGGCATGAATGCCATAAGATTGAATCCATTCCCAAAGAAAATGCACCGGTTGTTTGGGGAAAAGTAATGCTGTGGATATCGAAAAATGAATATCTGCAAATGAAAGCTGCGTATTATGATGAAGACAATTACCTGGTTAAAAGTGAAAAAGCCTATAATGTGCAAAGTATGGACGGACGTTTGATTCCCACACGATTTGAGCTGATACCGGCGGATGAAGAAGGACATAAAACGGTGATTGAAATAGATGAGATTACCTTTAACAAACCTATATCTGATAGCTTTTTCACACAACAAAATATGAAAAAAGTGAGATGATGATCAATAAAATCAATGGTTAATGAAAACATATATAATGGCATGGCGGAATTTATGGCGAAATAAAAAACGAACTTTTATTACGCTGGCTGCCGTTGTAATGGCTGTATTCCTGTCAACTTTTATGAGCTCAATGCAGGAAGGAACCTATTCAAGTATGATTGACAATGTGGTACAGTTTTATTCGGGTTATATCCAGGTTCATGACAGCAACTACTGGGAATCCAGGTCAGTGAACGATTTGTATACCCCTGATACGAACATGTACAGTACCATTGCATCGGTTGAAGGGATTACCAATTTCACGCCCCGGCTGGAATCGTTTACCCTGATCTCCACGGGAGAACAAACCAAAGGTTCGGCATTGATCGGTATCGACCCGCACAAGGAAGACCAGATAACGGAATTGTCGAAATGGGTGAAAAAAGGTGAATTCCTTACACCTGCCGATGATGGCGTATTGCTGCCGATTAACTTGGCCAAAAACTTAAAGGCTGAATTGGGTGATACAATGGTATTGTTTAGTCAGGGTTATCGTGGTGCCACAGCTGCAGGTTTGTTTCCGGTTCGTGGTATCCTGGAATTTCCCTCGCCCGATCTGAACAATATGGCCGCTTATGTGAGCCTGCAACAGGCTCAGTGGTTTTATGCGGCTCCCGGAATGATTAGTGCTATGGTGATAATGGTAGACGATTATGAAGAAGTAAAACCAATTAAGGAACAACTTAATGCCGATTTGGATAATAAGTATGAAGCCATGACCTGGGAAGAAATGCAACCGGAACTGGTACAGCTTATTGAAGGCGATCGGGCAGGGGGTGTTATTATGAAAGCCATATTATATGTACTGGTCGGTTTTGGTATTTTCGGTACAGTGATTATGATGATGAACGAAAGGATGAAAGAAATTGCCATTACTATTGCCGTAGGTATGCAAAAGGCAAAAGTTGAACTGATGCTGTTCCTGGAAACATTTTACATCGGTTTTTTGGGTGTTTTGGCTGGTTTTGTTTTAAGTCTGCCAATCATGATTTACTTTTTGCATAATCCGGTTCCGTTACCTGGTGAAGCCGCAGCAGCTTATGAAGCGTATGGACTGGAACCGGTTATGTACTTCAGTCTTACTCCAACAGTTTTTATTAACCAGGTATTAACGGTATTTATCATCACGGTTATCATAGCCTTGTATCCCATTTTAAGGGTGCAATATTTTAATTTGATAAAAGCATTACGATCATAAATAATAAGTAATCATGATAATAGCAATTTCATGGCGAAATGTTTGGCGTAGTAAACTCAGAAGCGCAGTTATTCTAATAGCCGTTGCATTGGGTATATTTGCCGGTGTATTTACATGGGCCTTTTACAAAGGAATGGCTAATCAGCGTATCAATAGTGCCATCAAAACAGAGGCATCTCATATTCAGATACATCATGCCCAATATTTAAATGACCCGGATATCGATTATCATTTCAACCATGTTGATCATATCAAATCGGTAACGGATACTATGAGTGGCATAGCGGCTGTAAGTACCCGTATTATTTCCAGTGCTATGGTTATGTCGGCCGAAACCGGAACCGGTATTCAGCTTATTGGCATTGATCCGGTGCAGGAGAAACAGGTTACCGATCTGTTTGCTAAAATAGATACCGGCAATTATTTTCAGGGAAACAGCCGTAATCCGGCGGTGATAGGCGACGACCTGGCCGAGAAATTAAACGTTGATGTACGTTCGAAAATAGTTATCACCCTACAGCGGGCAGATGGTGAAATTACCCGTGCGCAGTTCCGGATTGCCGGAATATTTAACACGGCCAATGGTATGTATGATGAAACAAATGTATTTGTTAGGCAAGCCGATATGTGGTCAACCATGGGATATGATGACGGGGTAGTACATGAAATGGCCATATTGCTGAAAAACAATGCATATCTTGATCAAGTGTATACAATATTGGAAAATGCATTTCCTGACATGGATGTGAAATCGTGGCGGGAAATTATGCCTGAAGTAAATCTGATAGAAGAAACAATGGATGTGAGCATGTATATAATTTTAATTATCATACTCATCGCCTTATGTTTTGGTATTATTAACACCATGCTCATGGCGGTACTTGAACGTGTGAAAGAGCTGGGTATGCTCATGGCCGTTGGTATGAACAAATGGCGGATATTCAGGATGATTATGTTTGAAACAGTTTTTCTGAGCATGACCGGTGGTGCTGTGGGCATAGCATTGGCTGCCCTCATTTCATTCTACTTTGGCCGCACAGGTATTAATCTGTCTCAGTTTGCCGAAGGTTACGGACAGATGGGTTTTGATACCATGGTTTATCCTGAAATTACCTTACCTATTGTGGGACAGGTTACTATTATGGTGATAATTACGGGTATTATCGGGGCTATTTATCCGGCCATTCGTGCATTAAAACTTAATCCGGCTGAGGCCACCCGGACAGATATGTAAATTTTTGTTTTAATTAAATTTCAAGTCATGAATATCATTGATGTTAAACAAGTTGAAAAAACATACAACGATTCGGAAGTAAAAGTATATGCCGTTCGTGGTATTGATCTTACCTTTCACGAAGGGGAGTTTGCGGCCATTGTAGGCCCTTCAGGAAGTGGGAAAACTACTTTTTTGAATATGTTGGGCGGACTTGATACCCCAACAAAGGGTGAGATTCATTTGGCAGGTACCGATATTTTATCACTTACACCTTCAAAACTTATTGATTTCCGGCTGCATAATATCGGGTTTGTTTTCCAGGCATATAACCTGATTCCGGTTTTAACGGCTAAGGAAAACGTTGAATTTATTATGCAATTGCAGGGCCGGTCAAAAAAAGAGCGTGAAAAGCGAGCCATTGACCTGCTCAATGCGGTTGGACTGGGAGATCGATTAGACAGTCGGCCCTCCCGATTATCAGGCGGTCAACAACAGCGAGTGGCCGTTGCCAGGGCTTTGGCCTCCAGACCCAAATTTGTACTGGCTGATGAGCCAACAGCCAATCTCGATTCGGTATCAACGTCTAACTTGTTGGATATAATGGAACGCCTGAATGAGGAAGAGAAGATCACCTTTATTTTTTCTACCCACGATAACCGTGTCGTGCAAAAGGCGCATCGTGTTGTCACCATCGAAGACGGCAAAGTCATGAGTGATGAGCGAAAAAATGGTAAATAAATGGAATTTGCAACGAAGCCGTATAAATGCGATAAAGCATAAAAATTTAATGAGTATCGGATTATTAACCTAAGTATTAAAAAACTAAAAATGAACACCACAAATTCCCCTCTTCAGAGGGGTTTAGGGGTGTGTTATAATAAAAACCTGTTCGTTTTACGCCTGCCTTTTTCTTGCTGAAAACCTGTTTGTTATCTCTTAAGTTTACAGCAATGGGGTTTAGGGGTGTGTTATAATAAAAACCTGTTCATTTTTAGTTTTTGGGTACAAAATCCGATATCCATAAAAAATTTATTATGATGCTTTGGTGGCGTTGAGACCAAAAAACAAATTTATGTATAAAACCAATCATCTAATTTTGCTCTCATTGTTGAGCCTGTCTTTATATGCGCAACCGGGCGAAAAAAACACAGACCGGAGGGATCAGTTTGATTTTACCGGATATGTATCAGGACTTCAATCAGTAATCGTCTCTGAATCGCTTCAGAAAGAACTTACAAAACTATATTTTGGTGGTGTCGCTGATAATTCATCCCTGCCATTTGATGAATTACCCTGGATAAAGGATAATCAGATTCACAATCGTCTCAATTTTTTCTGGTATGGCAACCAGGGATTTAATGCTTCGGTACAGATCCGCAGCCGTTTCAATTGGGGCGACCAGGTATTATATGGTATTATTGGGAGCCAAGATATCGATAAAAACCGGTTCAACTGGCTCGATCGTGAACTAAAACTGGCGGCAACCGATGGCATTAATTATTTGTTTCAGTCGGAAATAGACCGTTTGTGGCTTGAATATACCTATCAGAACTTCGAAGCACGCATCGGAAGGCAACGGATTACCTGGGCACAAACCTTTGCTTTTAATCCCAACGACATATTTAATACCTATTCCTTTTTTGATGTGGATTATCCCGAAAAACCCGGGAGCGATGCTTTGCGAACAACCTATTACCTGGGTATGGCTTCCAAAATTGAAGGAGCTGTAAAGCTCAATGATAAAAACGACATAACAGCCGGAATAATGCTGAAAGTTAATACCCTGGGTTATGATTTCCAGTTTTTAGGCGGTGTGGTGGATGAGGATGATTATGTTGCCGGCCTGGGTTGGGCCGGATTTATTCTGAATGCCGGGTTCCGGGGTGAAATTTCTTATTTTACGCCCGTGGTAATTGGCCATAATATTCTGGTAGGTTCGGCAGGGTTTGATTATTCTTTTCCCAATTCATTATTCCTGCAATTCGAATATCTATATAACGAACTTCCTGTAAACAATCAATCCGGTAATATTTTCTCAGTTTATCAGGAAGAGCTATCCGCCAGTCGCTTGTCCATATACGAACATACAATATTGCTACAAGCCTCCTATCCCATTACACCTATTTTTAATGCTTCGCTGGCTTTGCTGACCTATCCTGCTGAAAAAGGATATTATGCAGGCCCCTCGTTTGATTTTTCATTAACCAACAACATACAACTTTCGCTGATTGGCCAGGTTTTTTCGTTAAATACACCTGATGAAAGGGTAGATACATTTTTTGGATTTGTAAGATTGAAAGGGAATTTTTAAAAAAAGGCAGCTCCGATCGGGGCTGCCTTTTTTATTTTTATAGGTTGCTTTCTTAAACGGTTAACTCAAATCGGTCCAGGTTCATTACCTTGTCCCATGCAGCAATAAAGTCTTTCACAAACTTTTCCTGTGCGTCTGAACAGGCATATACTTCGGCATAAGAGCGAAGTTCAGAATTGGAACCGAAAACAAGGTCTACCCGTGTTCCGGTCCATTTCACCTGTCCCGTTTTTGCATCTCTGCCTTCATAAACATGTTCACCACCCTGGGTTGGCTTCCACTGTACACTCATATCCAGCAGGTTTACAAAAAAGTCGTTGGTAAGCGTGCCGGGTTGGTTGGTGAACACCCCATGTACTGACTGTTTATGATTTGCATTGAGCGCACGCATGCCGCCAACTAACACAGTCATTTCGGGAGCTGTAAGAGTTAGTAATTGAGCGCGGTCAATTAACATTTCCTCGGGTGTAACCTCGCGCAAAGGTTTAAAATAGTTACGAAAACCATCTGCATGGAGCTCGAGGTATGAGAATTGTTCCACATCGGTTTGGTCTTGTGAAGCATCGGTACGTCCGGGAGTAAAAGGCACGGTAACATTATAACCGGCATCTCGGGCTGCTTTTTCAACGGCTGCACACCCACCCAGCACTATTACATCGGCCAGTGAAACCTTTTTGCCACCGGTTAGTGAATTATTAAATTCCGTCTGAACAGCCTCTAGTTTTTCAAGTGCGTCGGCTAGCTCAGTCGGATTGTTTACCTCCCAGTTTTTCTGAGGTTCCAATCGAATGCGTGCTCCATTGGCACCTCCGCGCTTATCTGATCCGCGGAATGTGGATGCGGAGGCCCAGGCTGTTCTTACCAATTGGGGAACGGACAGTCCGGAAGCAAGGATTTTTCCTTTTAAGGAAGTGATATCTTTCTCATCAATGAGCTTGTGGTTAACGGGTGGTATGGGATCCTGCCATATCAGGTCTTCCTCTGGTACTTCCGGTCCCAGATAACGTACTTTCGGGCCCATATCGCGATGCACAAGTTTAAACCACGCACGGGCAAACGCATCGGCAAATTCTTCAGGATTTTCATAAAAATGTTTCGATATTTTTTCGTACGCAGGATCCACTTTCAAAGCAAGGTCCGTTGTAAGCATTATGGGCGCGTTTTTCTTAGAGGGATCATGTGCATCGGGTACAGTGCCATCTCCGGAACCTCCTTTTGGTGTCCATTGGTATTTTCCGGCCGGACTTTTGGTTAATTCCCATTCATAGTTAAACAGATTTTCGAAAAAACCCATGTCCCATTCGGTTGGTTTTGTTGTCCAGGCGCCTTCCAGCCCACTGGTAATGGTATCGGGGCCTTTACCGCTGCCATAGTTATTTGCCCAGCCCAGTCCCTGCATTTCCAGGGGTGCAGCTTCAGGATCAGGGCCATTGTGGCTTTCAGGTGCTGCTCCATGAACCTTACCGAAGGTATGCCCCCCGGCAATGAGTGCTACGGTTTCGTAGTCGTTCATGGCCATACGCTTAAACGATTGACGAATATAATGCGCTGATTTAGCCGGATCAGGCTCACCATTGGGGCCTTCCGGATTTACATAAATAAGTCCCATGTGATCAGCAGCCAGGCGACCTGCCAGATTACCATCGTCATCATGGCGTTCATCAGCCAGCCATTCGTGTTCAGGGCCCCAGTTAATGTCTTTTTCAGGTTCCCAAATATCTTCACGACCGCCGCCAAAACCAAAGGTTTTAAAACCCATTGATTCCAGTGCACAATTACCGGCCAGGATCAACAGATCGGCCCAGGATAGTTTTTTACCATATTTCTGTTTGATGGGCCAAAGTAAGCGACGGGCTTTGTCGAGGCTTACATTATCAGGCCAGCTGTTTACAGGGGCAAACCGCTGATTGCCGGTTCCGCCACCCCCGCGGCCATCGGCTACGCGATAGGTGCCGGCACTGTGCCAGGCCATGCGTATAAATAATCCTCCATAATGACCCCAGTCAGCAGGCCACCAGTCCTGCGAATCAGTCATCAGGTCATACAGATCCTGTTTGACGGCTTTCAGGTCAAGTTTTTTAAATTCTTCGGCGTAATTAAAATCCGGGTCCATCGGATCGGATAGGGATGAATGAAGTCGTAGTATATCCAGGTTTAACTGGTTAGGCCACCAGTCCCTATTTTTGGTTCCTTCGCTTGAAGCACCGCCATGAAATGGGCATTTGCTTTCGCCGGTTTGTTCCATAATAAATCCTTTTTTTAGTGTTTTATGTGGTCTAATTTACAATATTTAATATATAATTTTTATTGATAATATTTATAGATATATAGATTGTATGAATATATTAATGATATGCTCAAGTTATGGAAAAATTAGCTTATAAAACAGTCAACAAAGAAAATGGCTTATGTAAAAATTTGAGTGTTCAAAGATCATCTTAGTAAAAGATAATTCGGATTGATTATCGGAAGAAATTTTAATCATGAAGGGAGAAGTTGTGGATAATTAATGTCTTAAAAATGAGAAATGAAACTTTAAAATACTTTTTTGAAATAAAAATTCATTGTTTATGTACGGTACCTCTTATTTCATTGAACCGGACAAAAATATAAACGAAGATGTTGACAGGGTGGCATTGAAATTTTATGCCGAAATGTCTCCCGAAACAATAATCAACCGATGGAATGAGCCGGAAAATGATTTGATATATGCGTATTTACGAACGAATGATTTTTCAAAAGAAGCCATTAAGCAAAAAATTGGTATGCTTTATGGGAAATATGATCTCAGGGGTATTGATTTGTCTAATCTGGTGTAAAAAACAAGGTTTTTTCGAATTGCGATTTCTTTGCCGGATTACTACTGGCCATACTAATCAACAAGATTATTTACATTTAAGCATTGTTTAATAAAGTTATGCAAAAGGAACCGGCTCTTTGCGCTCCAACATCTGAATAAAATCATCAAATAAAAACTCGGTGTCCGTTGGTCCGCCGGAAGCCTCCGGATGAAATTGCGATGAAAGGAATGGCTTGGATTTATGACGCATACCTTCGTTTGTATTATCGTTGAGGTTTATGAACAAAGGTTCCCAATCATCGGGTAATGTTTCATTGTCGATGGCATAACCATGATTTTGTGAGGTGATAAAAGATTTTTTGGTGCCGTTTTGCAGTACAGGTTGATTATGGCTGCGATGGCCGTATTTTAGTTTATAGGACTTGGCGCCCGCTGCCAGTGCCAGCAACTGATTGCCCAGGCATATACCCATAATGGGCCTTTTGTCCTTTAACGCTGTGCTTAAATGTTCAACGGTTTTATCACATTTAACCGGGTCACCGGGTCCGTTGGAAATAAACAGTCCGTCGTAATCGTCATTGGTAAAATCATAGTCCCAGGGTACAAGGGTAACCGTTGTATCACGTTGAATGAGATGACGAATGATATTGTATTTGGCCCCGCAATCAATCAGCGTTACTTTGTATTTACCAGTGCCAAATACCTTTTTTTCTTTAATGCTCACCTGGGCCACAAGATTTTCCTGTGCCGGATCATACCAGTCTACCTGTTGGTTATCAATAATAATTTTACCGAGCATGGTTCCTTTTTCCCGTAAAATTTTGGTTAATGCACGTGTATCAATGCCAAAAATGCCGGGAACTTCATATTCCTGCAACCATTCGGAAAGGCTTTGTTTGGCATTCCAATGACTGTATTCAAACGAATAGTCGGAAATAATTAATCCTGAGATATGAAGGGCATAGGATTCAAAAAACCGGGACAGGTTAAAATCCTCCTCTTTCCCCGGGACACCATAATTCCCGATAAGCGGATAGGTTAATGTCAATATCTGTCCTTTATAGGATGGGTCCGTTAAGCTCTCAGGATAACCGGTCATCGCCGTATTAAATACTACCTCACCTGAAATGGATTTTTGTGCACCAAATGAATATCCCTGAAACTCGGTTCCGTCTTCCAATATTAGTTTTACAGTCTTGTAATTTGCCATATTTCTTGTTTTATTTTTGTGACATTTTGTTATGAGCATTAATGATGTCTATAATTTGCTCCGGACTTATTCGCTTAGCAATGATTTTTTTATTCTTATCAAGTAAGTAAATAATGGGTGTGGTTTCTACATTGTATTGTATTTTATATTCATAACTGTATGGATTCCAGCAATTCACCCATTCATATAATTCGTGTTTATTCACAAAGTCAATCCATTTTTCTTTACCTTCCACTCCTCCGAGGGTATGCACGGCTAATATTTCAACATTATTTTGCTGCAATGTGTCAAGATAGATTTTATGAAGTTTAGGAATTACTTTTTTACAGTGCCCGCAATCTGATTCCCAGAAAATCAATACCAGGTAGGATGCATTAAATTCATGCACATGTTTAAACATACCAATGTGCGGATTTCCGGCCAGGGATGTATCTTCTGCTGCCTCAATAAAATGTTGAAACGGTACCTGAAAGAGTTTTGAATTCGGTGCTTTTGCACCAATTACCAAATGTTTGTTTTTATCAACGGTCTCTTTTAATTTTTTAATAAACGCTTCATCACTCCAGGTGGCTTCTTCAATATAATATTCATCGGCAATATGCAGGTAGACCTTGTCCATTCCCATTATTTCACTTTGGGCGTAATGGTTGAAAAGGGTTATAAGCATATATCGAAATAATTCTTCATCTCCCCGGGCTTTTTCAATGAGCATGTCAACGGCATTGATAATTGAATCGGGGGCCTGAGGTATTACCTTTTGCAGGTAGGTCATTATTTTCTTTTCATAAAGGGGTGTGCGTAATAATCGCGGATCACCAGGGTCGAAATGATCGAAATAATGTTTTTTGTAATAATTATATTGGTATGCCGAGTCGGTTATGTTTCCTTCGGCATCTCTGGGGGGATCAGGAACGTCGATTTCTTTGGTGGCTTTCAGAAAGGTGGAAACAAATAAATCGGGATGTTTTTCAATGATATTATCCCGATATGCCATTACTTCTTCACTGATTTCCTGTATTTTTTCGTCGATTTCAGCTTTCTCCTTTTCACCGGCTTGCTGTTTTTGGGCTGAAAGTTGTTGGGATTCGTTTCTTTTTTCAATCATAAACTGTTGATAATCCAAAAACAACTCATTGTTTTCAGCGCCTTCTATTTTCATATTACCAACCAGATCAGCTGTATCTGTTGATATGCTGAAATGCTGATCGTCGCCCAATAAAAAATCAAAATATCCGTGATTGGGTGTTAAAATGATAAACATGCCGCCTTTTAACGGTTCCTTCCCTTTGAACACACCTTCCCCTTTTTTATTAACACGGATGGTATCATCAGGATATAGTTTATCGGTATAATGATGGCCCAGGATAATTTCATCGTCTGAAATTCCTTTTATTTGGATATTGATTTCATATCCTTGTGTGAACGCCGTGAGCGTGAAGAAAAAGGTAAGGATGAAGGATGAAATAGTAATTTTATGCAACATATAAAAAAGTTCGAATTTTATCGGGCGTAAAATTAGCTATTTCGGCAAATATTTAAAAGTTAATAATGCTTAAACGGAAAGGATGTTTTCGTATTATAAGTCTACAAGATGTCTTTAAGCAGATATTTTGGATTATTCGCGGTTCGATTCCTCAATGGTTTCGGTAACATTCATGGCATAATCGCCCATTTGTTCGCAAAGTGAAAAAAGATCGGCATAAATAATCCCGGCCTGGTATTTATAGGTCTGGGCCTCCAGGTTTTTTATATGCTCATCACGGAGTTTTTTGCGGAATTTATTGATTTTTTTCTCAAGTTTTTTTGATTCAGCGGCATCAATGGTTTGGTATTCCTTGTTCAGGTTATTGTACATTTCCTGTATGGCATTCTCCACCAGATCGAACATTTCATTGATGTTATTGCGTAATTCCTGTGTAAACCAAACTTTTTCCTTTTTTTTACGATACAAGGCTTTGGCTATATTATTACAGGCATCGCCGATGCTTTCAATTTCATCCACAATTTTTAGCATCATACGTATCTTTCTGGAACCGGGATTACTTAATTCGCCTTCCGATAAATGGGTCAGGTAATTCGCTATTTCTATTTCATACTTGTCGCTCAGCTTTTCATAATCGCGGATATGATAATAGATTTCTTCAAATCGCTGATTGTTGATTTCCTGAAATAACCCGCGCACCATTTTAAACATGCGCATGGTTTCTTTGGCATAAATAGCCAGTTTTTTTCGGGCTTGCAATATCGACAACTCAGAGGTCGATAATATACCTGTGTTAAAATACTTCAGGGTAAATGTTTCATCTGCCGGTTCCGACTGTTTTACCAATCGGCTCGATAATTTAATGATTAATGGAATGGTGGGTGCAAAAATGAGTGTATTCACAACGTTAAAAAAGGAATGGAAAAGCGCCAGTGCCAAGGGTATGGCATTGTTATTTTCAAGCGGTGATATGCCACTGAATTGTTCGGTGATGTAATTAATGAAATTAATAATTGGATTGAAAAGCAACATGGCCCACAAAATACCCATTAAGTTGATAATGAAATGAGATCGTGCTGCTTTTTTGGCTGATGTATTGGCAAATATGGCAGCAATATTTGCTGTAATGGTGGTTCCGAGGTTTTCTCCCAGTATCATGGCCGATGCCAGTTCAAGGTTAAACCATCCCTTATCCACCAGTACCAGCGTTAATGCCATAGCAGCACTTGACGACTGGATGAGCGATGTAAACAATGCACCAATTAAAAAGAAGGTAAGCACAGATATAAAGCCCATGTCCGAGAAATTTGCAAAGAAATTTATGAACTCGCTATTCGCACTGATATCCGGAATGATGGATTTTAAAAAATCCAGGCTTAAAAAAATAAACGAAAAACCAACCAGAAATTTACCCCACTGTTGCCGGTTGTTGTTTTTTGAAAATATTATGGGAAATGCCAACCCTATTAACGGGAGGGCAATGGTGCCGGTATTGAATTTAAACCCGAAAATAAAAATGAGCCAGGCGGTAATGGTAGTGCCTATATTAGCGCCCAGAATTACTGCAATAGACTCGGTAAGTGCAATAAGACCGGCATTTACAAAACTTACAATCATTACTGTGGTTGCTGAGGAAGACTGGATAAGGGAAGTAATTAAAAATCCGGTTGTTATACTTTTAAGCTTGGTGGATGTAAAAACAGAAAGAATGCGTCGCAAACGCACAGCTGCAACCTTTTGCAGGCCTTCGCTCATGAGCTTCATTCCGAAAAGGAAAAGGCTTATGCTGCCCAACAGCGATAATATTTGCACTACAAGGTTTTGTTGCATCGGTCAATGATTAAAAAGTGTGCAAAGAAACAAATATAAGTTTTAAATATTTCAAGCTATTATATTATGATATTGTTAATTATTGATAAACTGATTTCCGCATAGGTAAATACAATGAATGCTGATTATGACAAAATTGTGTTTAGATTTGTTATTCCATATTAGTAAAATCAGTTTTTTATGAAATATACCCTTTTGCAATGCCAGGAAATCATCCGGCAAAAAATGGAACAATTCCCATTTGACTCATTACAACCAAAGGAATTATATGAACCATTGCACTATACATTTCAGAATGGAGGTAAGCGCCTGCGTCCTGCCTTAACGTTGCTATCGTGCAATATATTCAGTGATCAGGTGGATATGGCTTTACCGGCAGCCCTGGCAATTGAAGTGTTTCATAATTTCACATTGCTGCACGACGATGTAATGGACAAAGCTGATATACGACGCGGTAAGCCAACCATCCATAAAAAATGGAATGAAAATGTGGCAATCCTTTCGGGTGATGTGATGATGATCAAGGCATACGATCTGCTGTTGGAAACCGACGAAAAAGTGTTGCCCGAAATACTGAAAGTTTTTAATGAAACCGCCACCCAAATTTGTGAAGGCCAACAATTGGATATGAATTTTGAAAGCCGAACGGATGTTACCATTCAGGAATACCTGCGAATGATTGAATTAAAAACATCGGTGTTATTGGCCTGTGCCATGAAAATAGGCGGTATCATTGGTGGTGCCGGTACAAATGATTCCCATAAGCTATACGAGTTCGGAAGAAAACTTGGTATGTCTTTCCAACTGCAGGATGATTTGCTGGATACATATTCCGATCCGCATAAGTTTGGCAAGCGAATAGGCGGCGATATTGTGGCCAATAAAAAAACTTTTTTATTACTGAGTGCGTTGGAAAAGGCCGACAAAAATAAAAAAAACCAACTGCTTCATCTCTTAAATAGTAATGACGATGAACAAGAAAAGATTGAACAGGTAAAAAACATTTTTGACGATCTGGGCATTAAAGAAATCACGCAGCAAAAAATTATGCTGTTTTTTAACGAAGCCGTCGCGGCGTTCGAATCCCTCGAAGTTAGTAAGAACGATAAAACGGAATTGCTTGATTTGGCTCATCAAATGGTTAAACGGGATTATTAATTGCCCTATAAACGCAAGTTTTTCTTACACGCGGTGTCCTGTGTTGATAAACAAACCGATGTAACAGTTGTATGACCGATAAAGAGCTGCTTAAACGGATCAGACAAAACGACCCGCCGGCCAATCGTGAGTTGGTTAACGCCTACCAGCAATTGGTTTATACTACATCTATGGGATTTGTGCATAATAGCCATGATGCGGCTGATATCACCCAGGAAGTATTCATTAAGTTCTTCGAATCCCTCGATTCATTTCGGGGTGATGCCAAAATCTCGACCTGGCTATACCGGATTACGGTCAATGTAAGTCTTAATATGGTGCGTAACGAACGCAAGAGAAAATATAGCCTGGAAATTAAGGACATTGATATTCCGGCTGCCAATGATACGAATTACGACAAAGAGCTGGAAAACGAACAAATAAAAAATGCCTTATCACAAGCCCTGGCAAAATTACCCAAACGGCAGCAAAGTGTATTTGTATTGAGCAGGTATAATGACATGTCCTATCACGAAATTGCAGCGGTGGAAAATATCTCGGTTTCAGCTGTAGAGTCCCTTTTATATCGGGCAAGACGCAATTTGCAGAAATACCTTAAAAATTTTTACGAAAAAAATTATAAATAACACAAGTATTTTATTCAATACGTGTCAAAATAGTAAATCGCATGCTTTATGAAATGTGCTGAAGTTCAAAATAAATTTATAGCTCTACAGGATGGAATGCTCAATCCGGTTGAAAAACATAAGATTGAGGAACATTTGCAGACATGTAATAAATGTCAATGGTTATATGCTATGCTTACAAAAACCGATCAGTACATGGCGTATGAAAAGCAGCAACGAAGTCCTGATTTTCTTGCCAATCGTATTTTAGCATCACTGCCAACACATGCAGCCAAACAAAGCATCAACTTGCAATTGACCCGTTTACAGAAAATAGCTGCCCTGTTATTGGTTGCTATTGGGCTGGCATCAGGATGGTTACTGGGTAATATGGTGTATACTACAGACCATTCATTTTCAACATCGGTAACCGATGAATTTAACCTGGGAAGTGATATAGGCGCTTTCGAGGCATTTTTATTGAATCAATAATTCCTAAATCATGAAAAATAACTGGCTTATTATACTGATCATTTTCTTACTGGTTTTGAATGCCTCTATGTTAGGTACATTTTTGTACCAGCAAAAACAAATGAGGTCAAGGATTGAAACCATGGAAAAACCTGCCATGGCCAATCCTGAACCACCTCCCCGCATGGGCCGTTTTTTTCGCCAAACCCTGGGCCTCTCGCAGGAACAGCACCATACATTGAGAGAGATCAGGCAACATTTTCATCAACAGGGGTATAAGTTACAGCAACAGTTATCGGTGCTAAACCGGCAGCTGCTGGATGAAATGACTTCATCGTTACCTGATACATCAGTCATTCACAACCTGACAAAAGAGATCGGAAACATCCACCAGGCTTTAAAATATCAATCTTACACGTATTATGTGCAAATGCGTGAAATATGTACCCCTGAACAGGTAGAAATACTGGACAGTTTACTGTTGCAATCAGCCGACAGTGATATGGGTTTACGCCGGCATCGTCCGCGACACCAATTTAAATAGTATGAACCAAAAAATAATATGAATTATGAAAACGATTGCCATTCAAAAAACTATGCTCATGGGTAGCATAATAATGTTATTAAGTGTTACATCCGGTTTTGCACAACCGTGCAGGGGCTATGGAAAAGGTATGGGAACAGGAAGCAATTGCCCGGTTATGCAGGGGCAACAATTTTGTGCAAACCTGCCCGGTATTACCGATGAACAACTGAACCAAATTGAAACACTACGGGTGGGTCATTTTAAGAAAATGAATACACTTCGTAATGAAGTGGCCCTGAAACGTGCTGAACTGGCACAGCTTGAAACCACTGATAATCGGGATGATAAAGCCGTAAATGCCAAAATTGATAAGCTGTATCAGGTAAAAACACAAATGGCAAAAGAACGAAGTACGCATCGTCAGCAGGTACGTAATCTCTTAACAGATGATCAAAAAGTATATTTTGATGCTCGCAGAGGGCGTGGCCAGTGTAAGGGGTATGGCCGTGGAATGGGGATGTGCCGGAATTGGAATGGAGGTTGGAAGACCACGAACCAATAGTCTGCCATACCTATCCAAATGGTTGAAACAGATCAAAAATATGTGGTAATCACTATGTATGATTGGTTTGGGAAAAAAATACAAGCATCATTATTGGTCAGACCATAACCAGACAAGATAATTTTTAATGAGTATCGGACTATTAACCTATATAATTAAAAACTAAAAATGAACACCACAAATTCCACTCTTCAGAGAGCCTGTACCGTCTTAAGCGGTAGGGTCAGGGGTGTGTTATAATAAAAACCTGTTCATTTTTTAGTTTTTGGATTCAACGTCCGATACTCCAAAAAAATTATTTAAACCATCCTTTTATTTTACTCCATAGATTGTTTGTAATGGTCGCATCTTCTATTGATTTTGTGTTATTCGTTCCACCGCTTATTGAGATATTTTTCGCATAACCGGTATTTTTTTGTTTGCCAATAGAAATACGTAACAATCCGTCTTTTACATTCGCTCTGATATGGTCTGTATCGGCATTATCCGGTAATACATAAGTTTGTTGAATACCGGATGAAAACTGGTAATGTGTTTTCCTGTTGTTTTTGGAAATTTCTTTTTTCCCTTGTAAAACCAATCGCCTGTTGTGATCAATTGTTAATTTCAGGTCTTTTTTATTCATACCGGGTACAGCTTCTTCAATCAAATATTCATGGCCATTGTCATAAATATTACCGGAGACATTATGTGATTTTTCAGGTGTCCAAAAACTGTCGAATACATCATTAAATAATCTTTCTACGATTCCTTCGCGATATCCTGGTTGCGTATGATGGTTATTGGTTAATAAAGTTGTCATTATAATCCCTCCTTTCTTTTACGAATGATTTAAAAATTTCCCGGTTTGTGCCGGGAAATTTCATTATTTTTTATTCAGGGTCACCTTATACATTGCCAGCCAATTATGAAATACTGATTTCTTTAACAGGCTTCACCTTAGCTTCCTCTTTTTTGGGAAGGGCCAGGGATAATACACCGTCTTTGTAATTGGCTTTGATGTTGTCTACATCAATCTGATTTTCGGGCAATGTAAAAGAACGCTTAAACGATGTATAGCTGAACTCACGACGTGTGTAATTTCCTTGCTCATCCTTGTCTTCGTCCCGTATTTCCTTTTCGGATGAGATGGTTAACACATTGTTTTCAAGATGTACTTTAAAATCATCTTTGTTCATGCCTGGTGCAGCTACTTCAACATGAAATTTGTCATTATCCTCCTTCACATTCACTGCCGGCACACTTGTTTGTGTACGATTGGCGGGAGTTAAGAAATTATCCCAGGTATTTCCAAAAAATTCGTCGAAAATGCCTGGCATCCAGTCTGAATTTCTACGTGCTAGTAACATGGCTAAACCCTCCTATAATTTTTAGTTTAACATTTTTTTATTTACTTTCATTTTACCTCTTTCAACTTCAATGCCAAAGGGTTAGACTGTAAAATTTGTCAGTTTTGGATTGCCAAAACAAGACAAAAAGACAGTATTTTTATTGCTGTAATGACAAAAAGGCATGTATTGTGAATGATACCATTGTAATAAATAGCAGTAATGCATCGGGAATATTTCAATGTATTCCATGCGGAATGGCTTTTCAGCCTCTCCTTACATCCTCAACCATAAACTTTACCTTAATTTTATGATAACAATAAACCGAATTTCTTATCTTGAAAATATTATTGTGCTGGTATATTAAATATTTAAATAACTGTCAATGAGCAAATATGTATTGTATCTTGTCATATTTTCCTTCCTTGTAACCGGTTGTAAATGGTTCAGGAATGAAAAACACATTGAACCCGATCCTGCCTTCATGAATTATATATCTGCCTTCACTTCGGGAGTGGTATCGGCCGAATCCGATATACGGGTTAGCCTGGTAAATGAAGTGCCCTTTGATGTTGACCCGGCGGTGGCCGTGAATGAGAAATATTTCGACATACAGCCAAAAATCAGTGGCTCGGCTTATTGGGTTGATAAGCATACGGTTGAGTTTCGCCCTAACGAAAAAATGGCTTCCGGTGAGGTATATCAGGTTACTTTTCATTTAGATAAGATTTTTAAGGTAGATAAACCATACAGGCAATTTGAATTTTCTTTCAGCACGTTGCAGCAATCATTTATGGTTGAGGTTGAAGGATATAGTACATACCGTATTACCGATCTTGTGCATAACAAAATAAATGGAATTGTACGAACAGCGGATGTGATGGACATCAACAGGTTAAAAAAGGTGATGCAGGCCCGGCAGAAAAATAAATCTTTACCCATTCAATGGTTTCAGGGTGAAAACCCAACAACTTTTCATTTCATTATTGACAGTGTAAAGCGCCGGGAGGAAAAAAGTGAGGTTGTGATTGAATGGAACGGGAATCCGATTAACCTGGATATCAAAGGGAATAAATCTGTACACATTCCATCACTGAGCGATTTTGAGATTTTGGATATACAAATTGTTCATCAACCTACCCAGTACCTTAATTTAAGGTTTTCTGACCCGATAAAGGAACAAAATCTTGAAGGACTTATTTGGCTGTCTAATCAGACCGATTTAAGTTTTGAAGTTGATAACAACTTAATTCGGATTTATCCATCGGTACGGCAATCGGGTGAATATACCCTGCATGTGGAAAAAGGTATTCGGAATGTGCTGGATTATCCCTTTCCTGAATCACAGGAATTACTTATTAATTTCGAGGCGTTAAAACCAGCGGTGAAACTGGTTTCAAACGGGGTTATCATGCCACAATCAGAACAATTATTATTACCCTTTGAGGCTGTTAACCTGAAAGCGGTGGATGTAAAAATAGTTCAGCTCTATGAAAAAAACATTGCACAATTTCTGCAGATAAATGAGATGCGCGGCAATCGCCAGTTAAAACGTGTGGGACGACTGATTGCTAAAGAAAAAATTGACCTGGTTTCGCAAAATCCGGTTGACCTGGGTGCATGGAATACCTTTTCATTGGATCTGGCCAATATCATAAAACCGGATCCCGGTGCCATTTACCGGGTAGAAATCGGATTTCGTAAAGCCTATTCACTGTTTGGTTGCGATGGTGATACCGACAATGAAGAAGAAATTACCGATTCCCAAATTAAGGAAGAAATGAAAATGGAACAAACTTCCTATTGGGATGCCTGGAACAGTTATTATTATAACGATTATCAATACAATTACAATTGGCGTGACCGCGATGATCCCTGTTCACATTCATATTACCGTAAGCATAATTTTGTGGCGCAGAATGTGCTGGCTTCCAACCTGGGGATTATTACCAAAAAAGCCAATAATGGTTCCATGCAGGTTGTGATTACCGACCTGAAATCAACCAGGCCCATCCAAAATGTAAAAATCGAAATTCTTAATTACCAGCAACAGAAAATTACCGATGCCGAAACCGGTGAAAATGGAATGGCCTATATCGATCAATTTAATTCCGCTCCTTTTTTGTTGATTGCCAAAAAAGATAAGCAGCGTGGTTATTTACGACTCGATGATGGTTCCTCACTTTCACTCAGTAAATTTGATGTTTCAGGTGATGTAGTGCAACAAGGGGTTAAAGGTTTTATTTATGGCGATCGCGGTGTATGGCGCCCGGGTGACACATTGTTTTTAACATGCATTATTGAAGATAAACAAAACCGACTGCCCAAAAAGCAACCACTTTCTTTTGAATTAATTGACCCCAGGGGCAAACGCGTTGACCGCAAAGTATTATTTGAGGGTATGAACGGGTTTTACCATTTTCAAACCCATACCGAACCGGATGCAATTACCGGTTATTATCATGCACGCGTACAACTGGGCGGAATAGAATTTACCAAATCGCTGCGCATTGAAACGGTGAAACCCAATCGACTGAAAATAGAACTTGACTTGGGAAAAGATAAATTGTATTCATCCGATGCCGGCATAAATTCAAAAATGCAGGTCAACTGGCTTCACGGTGCTGCTGCCAGAGACCTTGATGTAGAAGTGAATTACACACTCAGCAGTCATTCAACATCATTTAAGGAGTATAAGAATTACAATTTTACCGATCCATCCAGGGAATTTCATCCGGAGGAAAAAGCTTTTTTTAAGGGTACTACCAATCAGGATGGAACCGTGTTTGTAAGAGGGACCATTGATCCCGATAGAACAGCTCCCGGTATGCTCAATGCATTTTTTTCTACCCGTGTGTATGAGAAAAGCGGTGCGTTTAGTGTGGATCGCTTTTCAATTCCGTATTCTCCTTATTCGGGTTACGTGGGGCTTAAATTACCGCAACCAACTAACAGTTATGCCCTTGTTACTGATAAGCAACATAGTGCTGATATTATAACCCTTACCGAGAAAGGCCGGCCGGTAGCCAAAAATAATTTAAAAGCATCCCTGTATCGTATTCAATGGCGTTGGTGGTGGAATGCAACATCCGATAACCTGGCTTCCTATGAAGGAAATGAATATACCGAGCTAATGGCAGAAAAGGTTGTTAGTACCGATGGCAACGGGAAGGGGGTTTTTCGGTTCAACGTTAATAAAGCCGACTGGGGTCGGTATTTTTTAAGAATTTACGATCCTGCTACAGGGCATGCCACAGGAAAGGTGTTTTATGTCGACTGGCCGGGCCGGAGGTCCAGGAATCGTGATGACCAACCCGGTGCAGCATCCATGTTGGTGTTTAATGCTGATAAGGAAAAATACAATGTAGGGGAGCGTGCTTACATCAACCTGCCGGCTTCTGATGGTGCAAGGGCGCTCGTGAGTCTCGAAAACGGATCAAATGTGTTAAAGGCATTTTGGGTTGAAAACATTCAAACCGACACACTTGTGGGTATTGACATTATCCCGGAAATGGCGCCTAATTTCTATGTACATGTTACCATGATTCAACCGCATGCACAAACAAAAAATGATCTACCCATTCGTACTTATGGCGTCATTCCGCTTACAGTTATCGATCCCAATACAATTCTGAAACCGGTAATTAAAATGCCCCAAAAACTGGAGCCTGAAAAGCCGTTTACTGTCAATATTTCAGAAAAATCAGGTCAGAAAATGACATATACCATTGCCATTGTAGATGAAGGATTACTGGACATAACCCGTTTTCAAACACCCGATCCGTGGAAGCATTTTTATGCTCACGAAGCCCTGGGTGTTAAAACCTGGGATATTTATGATTATGTATTGGGTGCTTACGGAGGCCGAATTGACGGAATATTTAGTATTGGCGGCGGATTGGATGAAGAAATGCCTGAAGCCGGAAAACGAGCCAATCGTTTCAAACCTGTTGTTCTGTTTAAAGGGCCGTTTGCCTTAAATGCCAATAAGTCTAACAACCATTCATTCACCATGCCCAATTACGTGGGATCAGTAAAAACAATGGTAATTGCCGGCAATCATGGTGCTTATGGAACGGCTGATAAGGTAACACCGGTAAAAAAGCCGGTGATGGTATTGGCAACTTTGCCACGGGTATTGGGGCCTGAGGAAAAAGTGGAGCTTCCGGTAACTGTTTTTGCGATGGAAGAAGGTATCGAATCGGTTGAAGTGCAGGTTAACACAAACAGTCTGCTTGTGCATTCAGGGCCTGGTAAAAAATCGGTTTCCTTTTTAAAACCGGGAGAACGCGTTGTTAATTTTCATTTTACAGTACCTCCCCGGGTGGGTATAGCCACAGCCGAGGTAATTGCCAAAAGCGGAAAGTATATATCACGCTATAACATCGAGTTGCAGGTGCGCAATCCCAATCCACCGGTTACTGAAGTGATTAGTGAAACCGTTGAACCGGCTGAATCCTGGAGCAAAGAGTTTGCATTGGTGGGTGTAAAGGGAACAAACACCGGGGTATTGGAAATTTCAAGCATTCCGCCAATTGATCTGGATCGGCGGTTAAAATATTTGTTGCGCTACCCGCATGGCTGTGCCGAGCAAGTTGCATCAGCGGTTTTCCCGCAAATTTACCTGGAGGATATACTGGAAGATGAAGCCGGTGTTTTGTTGCGGGCCAATAAAAATGTTCAAGCCGGTATAAACCGCTTAAAAAGCTTTATCACTCGCGATGGGGGATTTGCTTATTGGCCCGGGCATGCCAATGCCAACGACTGGGCTTCCTCTTACATTGGCCATTTTATGATTGAAGCGGAAAAAAAGGGATATGAATTGCCTTCAGGTATGAAAAACCAATGGGTACAGTATCAAAAAAGACAGGCGCGTAAATGGTCAGCCTTGTACAACGGACATGGACAAACACAGGCTTATCGGTTATATACATTAGCCCTGGCCGGTGAATATCAGATGGGCGCTATGAACCGGTTGCGTCAAAGCAATAACCTATCAGTTCAGACCAAATGGATTCTGGCATCGGCTTATGCCCTGGCGGGCCAGGAAAAAATTGCCCGTTCATTGACAGCAAATATGAGCACGGATGTTCCGGTTCAATCGGTTTCCCGGTATACCTATGGCTCGGCTACACGCGATATGGCTATGATGTTGGAAACACTACTGTTACTGAATGATCAGGAACGAATCGCATCCTTATCACAACGCATTGCCAATGAACTCAATTCTTCACGTTGGATGAGTACACAAACCACTGCTTATTGTTTAATGGTCATGTCGAAATTTGCCGTTACCAAAAAAGGGGAAGAAAGTTTGAATTTCGATTATAAGCTGAATACCGAAAAGGTTAAAAAAGCACGTACCAATAAGCCTTTTGTGCAAATAGATATTCCTATGGAAAAAAACATTCATAGTTCGGTATACCTTAAAAACAACGGTAATAAGTTGTTATTTGCACGTATAGTGAATACCGGAGTGCCTGCCAGAAAAACGGAAGAAGCAAAATCAAAGAATCTGAATATGCAGGTACGTTATTTGGATATGAACGATAATCCCGTTAACCCTGTTTCGTTGGAACAGGGAACCAATTTTAAGGTTGTGGTAACGGTTAATAATCCCTCCTTAGAAAAATACCAGGATATGGCATTGACGCAAATTTTTCCTTCCGGATGGGAAATTCATAACACACGCATGGATCAGGTCGGAAGCTCCGATCGCTATAGCTCACCGGATTATACGGATATACGTGACGACCGCGTTTATCAATACTTCGGTTTAAATGCAGGACAGTCCAAATCATTTGCAGTATATTTAAATGCTGCATATCGCGGTCAATACTATTTGCCGGCAGTATTATGTGAAGAAATGTATAACAATACGATTTACAGTCGTACAAAAGGTATGGAGGTAAGCGTAACAGAACAAAAATAATCAGTACCGTACCTCTCATGAAGGTTGACCATAAATATTTAATGTAAAAAGACACCTGGACGCAATGTCTTGAAAATATATTCTTGTTTGCGTCCGGGCGGCTTAACGTGGGCTATTGCCTAATTCATTAGTTTTTGGATGTTCGGATATAATCCATCCCACACTTCAGGCTTAATACGGCCGCCGATCGATTCAATCACGGTACCGGCCATCAATGCACCAATTTTTCCGCATACTTCTAACGACTGATCATTGATTAACCCATATAAAAAACCGGCTGCATATTGGTCACCTGCACCGGTTGTATCAACAGCATTAACCTTAATGGTGACCACTTCGTATTGCTGGCTACCGGATTTGATAAGTGAACCCTGGCTGCCTATTTTTACAACCGCAATATCCACAATTTCTGCCAGTGCATTCAGTGCTTCTTTCGGTTCCTTGCCGGTAAAACTTTTGGCTTCCTCTTCGTTGGCGAAAATGATATTTACATATTCTTTTACAATGTATTGCAGGAAATCAAGATTACCTTCAACCACATTAAAACTTGCTAAATCCAAAACCACCTGCAATCCGTTTTCTTTGGCCATTTTAACGGCTGTTTCAATCAAGTCGTGGTTTTGTACCAAATATCCTTCAATGTAGAAATAATCATATCCAATAAACTGATCGGGTGTAAGGTCATGCGATGATACTTCTATGGCCGCTCCCAGATAAGTGGCAAATGTTCGCTCAGAGTCTTCGGATACAAATGCTATGGCCGTACCTGTTGAAGTAACATCACTGGTTTTAAGCAATGGATGAATACCTGCCTCAACCATATCGTTTTTGTATAATTGGCCTAAATCATCTTGTCCTACCTTACCGATAAAGGATGTATCCACTTTTAGTTTTGCCAGGCCATGAATCGTATTGGCTGCTGATCCACCTGATGCTTTTTCTGATGGCAGTGAAGATGTTTGTTGAAGTATATTGGCTTTTGTATCGTCTTCAACCAATTGCATACTGCCTTTGGGTAGTGAAAAATCCTGTAATAAATCATCTGATTTAATGGGTGTTAAGATATCAACTAATGCGTTTCCTATTCCTAATACCTTTTTTGAACTCATAATAAATTAATTGTTTTTGGTTCGTCTGTTATCTTTTTGTGCAAAGATATTGGTTAATTAAAGAAAACCTATTATTTTTGCCGGCACATTAAAAAAACACATTCCTCCTTAGCTCAGTTGGTTAGAGCATCTGACTGTTAATCAGAGGGTCCCAGGTTCAAGTCCTGGAGGGGGAGCCAAACCATCTTTGAATTCAAAAGATGGTTTTTTTATAACTTTTTTTTTGTATCAACGTAAATTTTGTTGATACATTTATGGACGTTAGTAGTTATTAATCAAAATTTTATGTAATTTTAATTCAGTACCTCAATTTTTACAGATAGGTTAAACAGCCGTAGTGTATGGTAAAAAAATATTTTAAATTACTGTTAGGGTCTTGACAGTTTAGGGTGTTACTATAATAGTATGTTTGTTATGCAAAAACCAATTACGGACTATGAGAAATAAATCAATGAATTATATTTCTGTTCTAAAAAAGTTATCGTTGTACACCGTATTTATGGTCGCAAGCCTGTTAACACTGGTTTTTTCTTTTTTGGTTCGATTTGGGTTTCAAATTCCTGAAGTTTACCGTTCCGATTGGTTAATCATCGGTATTGTTTTTCTGGTACTAAAAATTCCATCTTATATGCTTACATTACGCTATACACACCCTGTTAAATCATTGAACAGCACTGATATTTTCAAGGTATTTTTGTTTTCATTGATATCGAGCTTGTTGATTTTGGGTGTTAATTTATGGCATCTTCAACAATACCGGGTCAATCTTTTTCCGAACTCGGTATGGCTGATTGATTTTGTTGCATTTACAAATTTCATAATTCTTTTTCAGATCATTGGATGGTCGGTAATGAATGCTTTTATGAAAATATTAAAAACGAAAACCTATACTTCTTATAATGTGCTTAAATCCTTTATTTTAACGCTAAAAATGTTGCTTTTTTATCAAAGAAGGGAAGAAAACAATATATTGAAACAGTTAAAAAGACTTGAACATATTTGATTTAATACCCACAATGGCACTCACCACCTATCTTCAAACAAATTATAATTTTACCTGGTGTATCAATTAAAGAGATTAGCGCATATTTTACCTGTAAGGCATTGTTGCCTTTTGTTGTTGATATTTTATGCATTGGATGTCTATGCTCAATGGAATCCGCGTTTACAAATCGAAACGGGCGGATATAGCTCAACGGGTGAACAGGCGCCCTTTTTTTTTATCAATGGCCAGAACGGTCGGTATGAGAATAATCAGCATAATTTTTTGACCGCATTATCTCTACAAAGTCCTGAAAAATCAGATAGCGCCCTATTTAAAGTGAATTATGGCCTGGAATTGAATATGGGAACCCATGATGACTATAATAATATCTGGCTGCAAAAGGCGTATATTAAAACCAGGTTATACATGATTGAATTATTAGCCGGAAGGTATGATCAATATGTGGGAAATGGTGATTCAACCCTGAGCTCCGGGTATTTGTTGTATGCTAATAACACCAGGCATATACCCCGAATTGGTTTGGGTAGCGCCGGATGGACTGACCTGCCTTTTTCACGTGGGTATATACAGTTAAAAGGCATTATTGAACATGGTTGGTTTGAACGTAACAGATATGTTGAAAGGGTATGGCTGCATCATAAAAACTTTTATGTGAAGCTGGGAGGTGATTTACCGGTGAATATTTCGGGTGGCCTGGATCACTATACCCAATGGGGAGGTATATCTTCAAATCCTGATCTTGGTCGGTTTCCGTCAGATTTTGATACCTTTTTCGAAATATTGATGGCAGGTAATGCCGATAGCAGTGATACATCACTGCCGGATAATGAGCGATATAACCGGGTTGGTAATCATTTGGGTTCCTGGAACTGGCGCCTTGAAGCTGATATCAGACCAATGCATGTTGCCGGTTATTATCAATCCATATTTGAAGACAAATCGGGTTATCGGCGTAAATTGAACAAGGATGGGTTATGGGGTTTATCCGTACGGTTCAAAAATATCAATACCGTTCGTAAAGTTGTTTTGGAGTACATTAAAACAACCTATCAGTCGGGTAGTAAACATGTAAGAGGAGAACAACCCGGGAATGACAACTATTTTAATAACTCATTATACCGCAATGGTTGGTCGTATTACCGATATACCATTGGCAGTCCGTTTATTACTTCTCCATTTTACTTTGGCGATGAGAATATCAAATTTGAGAATACGCGTGTAATTGTTTATTATTTAGGAATTACCGGGTCGACTGGTCCGGTTGATTATGAATGGCGTACAGCATTCTCCCAAAATAAGGGCACACATAGCCGTAATTTTAATCCTGTCAAAAATCAATTGAGCACTTTTATTAAACTCACGTATATATTTCAGTTAAAACATCGGTTGGTTCTTAATTTGGCTTTTGATGAAGGAGATATGTACGGAGACAATGTTGGTTTAGGGGTAAGTTATAACTATGCTTTTACCCTTCGGGAGCACTGATTAATTCAAATAATAATTATTGCCTGCTGAGTCGCTTCCTTTGGCGTATCCCCTGAGCAATTCAATATTTCGTTTTTGGGGATTACTACTGATCGTTTTACCTTCGTCAGGGTTAATTGCCTGTAAACTGATGTTTGGAAATTCGATGAGTTTAATTTCGATCAGATTAGAGGCATTCATAATTTTATTAAACTGCGACACCATTGTTTTGGGAATTAACAAATGGGTTACATGATATTTATTAATTAATAATTCAAGCTCATCAACAATATATATGGGCGTGTTCTCAATAACTTTTCCTCTGTTTTTGATATTCTCATCCAAAAACGCTACAATTTTTAATCGATGGATATGTTTATCAATGTATTTTTTAACCAATAATCCTTTTTCATCAATTCCAAAAATTACGGCATTTTTGATGCTTACATTTTTTTTAAGAAACAGTACATACAGGCTTTTAATCAACAATCGGTAGGATGTTAGTATAAAGAATACAGTAATCAAATCAGTAGCCAGGAGCGACACTGATAAGTGTAAAATGGCATTAAAAGAATAAATATGTATAAGATTGGCCACAAAAATGAGAACACTTCCGAAACCAGTTGCCACAAAAATCCCTAATAAATCCCGAATAGAGGTGTATCGAATATCAGAAGCATGTGTTTCAAAAATTAAAAAAGCAATGGCCCTGCAAAATATGATATATGGGATGTTTTCAGCAATAAAGCGGATGGTTGCCGAGCTCAGATAAAATTCATTTAAAATATAGTTTGATATTAAAAATGAAAGTACGGCAAATGCAATGTCGATTAAAAAAATCAACCATTTCGCATTTATCCGAATAATTTTTATTTGGGGCAAAAAGCGCAAGATGATTGCTTTATATTTATTTACTTGTGTTAATGGTCGACCTGTTCAAGTCGTTTTTTGCTGGTTGTAATTTTCGGCTTATTTATAACAATACGTTTTTCAACTGGTTCAGAAATTGGTTTAACACCGTTGTTTAAATTTATCTGAAAAACAAGGTATTTATTGAACGTACGCTTTTCACCTGTTTTTGTAAATAATATATAGGCTGGTATGAAGCTAAAAATAATACCTAATGAAACATTTAACATTAAAAGGTTAAATAAACCAATATTTTGAAGTAATATATTAATTGCTATGAAAAACACATTTACCAAAATAATGCGCAGACTTGCCTGGAAATGACTATAACCAATTTCCAGTAATCGGTGATGTACATGATTTTTATCGGGGGAAAAAGGGGATTTACCTGAACTCAGGCGCAATGAAAATACCCTGATTGTATCAAACAATGGAACAATAAGTATACCGAAAGAAACAGCCGGTGCTGATTTTACCGCGTAAGGAATGGTTCCCCCCACATTCAATTCGTTAAATTTAATAACTAAAATGGCAAATACCGAACCGATAATGAGCGAGCCGGTATCTCCCATAAATATTTTGTTGCCTTTGCTAAAGACATTGTAATAGAAAAATACACCCAATGCGCCAACAAGACCAAAGGACAGAATACTGAACGGGATATACCCGGTAACGGCAAACCAGGCTCCAAATGCAAGTCCGCATATAATGGCTACACCTGATGCCAATCCGTCGATACCATCAATTAAATTGAAGGCATTAATAATCACAACCATCACAAAAACAGATATAAAATAACTTGATAGGGTAGTTAATTCATGGATGCCAAACAAACCGTGCAGATGGGTAATGCGGATATTTGCATAATAAATGAGAATAAAACTTGCCAACAACTGGGCAATTAATTTTTTACGGGGAGAAATCACGAGTATATCATCCTTCAATCCTATAAAAAACAGGATCACCATACTGGCAATTATAAACCTAAGTTCGGGAAAAATAAGCTCGTTAGAGGCCAAAATGATGCTTAACAGAAGTCCTATAAAAATTGCAATACCACCGAGGGTGGGAACTATGGTGGTGGCGGCCGAACGTTCGTTTGGCTCATCGTAGAGTTTCTTTTCACGCGAAATTTTAAGCACAACCGGAATGGCGATATAAACTATAAATCCCGCTGAAAACATGGCAATTGCCAAGTGAACAAGGTGGTTAGGTGAAATCATGAAATAAGCAATTGAATATTAAAAATTAAATTAACTATTTTTTGTATTTAGACGTAATATCGCCAATTAAAGTTGCGTTAAGTTTGTTAAATTAAGTTTAACTCTTTCATAAATAGAACTTTTGCGATTTAAATAGTTGTTGTTAATTTTTCGTTTAATAGCCAATTTCATAGAATAGAATGTTAGGGTTTGCAAGAGATTCAAAGGTATTGTTTTCTGAGTAACATGTTTAACTGATAGCTACATAATTATTATGTTTTGACCAACGGATGTTAATTGGATATTAATAGTTCATAGAACTATGTGAATTGTATAAATGGTTTGATTAACTGTATAATTAAATCATTTAGAACAATCATTTGTATTCATCAGATTTAAAGTATATTATAAATCAATAGTTGAAATTATTACATGATAGCCATTCGCTTGGGAAAATCAAAAAATTAACCCGCAGAAAAAGGGTATAATACGGATGTTAGCAATAAATAAGACGTATAATACTTAGGTAACGCATCGTAATATAATAATACATTTTTTTTTCACCAAATGTTTTTGCAAAAGTTAGAAATTATTTATATTTGTAGTTCATTACACTCTCACCATGAGTGATTAGGGTTGGGTTTTGAGCGTCGATCCGCAAGGATTGACGCTTTTTCTTTTTTGGAATCCTTTATTTATAACTAATACGAACTCGCTGGCTGTAAATCTCTGTTCAGCCGGTTACATTTATCAACATTATTGATAATTGTGCTTTACAGGTTATATTATTCCGATTAGCAGGGTACAAATATTTTAAATTATAGATAATCTTTTACAAAAGCGACATTTAAAAAGATTATGTATCATCGGAGGGCATAAAAAAATGGAGGTCTGTGAAAACCTCCATGTAAGCTGTCCGACCAGGATTCGAACCTAGACTGACTGGACCAAAACCAGTAGTGCTGCCATTACACCATCGGACAGTTTTGAAAATGAGAGTGCAAATTTACTAATTTTATTTTCCCATCAAACTTTTTACTGTTGAATTTGATCAGCAGGTTGTAATCCATAATTGGTCATACGCCAATAACGTTTGGTTAAATGGCGATAATTACCGCTGTCCATCCGGGCATAGTCAATGATCGGATACATTGAGTCATCAAAATAGATGAGTGTTCCGGGTGGAATGAATAATTCAATTTCCATTTCCTGCGCCCTGAAATAGGATGCTGGTTTCAGGAAAAAATGGGGGCTTACCTGTAAGGTTGGACCGTCTATGTTCCAAGTATAAATTATGTGATTGATATTTTCCCCTGCTTCATAATAATTTTCTCCCATGGCCTGTTTAATCAATTTTAACTGAGCATAATCTGTTTTGGCCGGATAAATATCAATTTCTATGTTTCCTGTTAAATCGGTTTGTTCAGGACTTATAATTAATTCATATTGGTCACCAAAATGAATGTATGAAATGTCATGGTTGTACTGATTACTGTAGGGTGATGCCACATACAGTGTATCTCCGGTCCAATTATTTAAATCAATAGTACTAATTTCTGTCCGTTCTTCCTGATAGTTCGGATATTGCATAAAAACTACCGATCCTGCAAAAAGGAGTGCCAATATCCATGCAGCAAATAAAAATGCTCCTGCGGCGGTATCTTTCATGTGTAACCTGAACAATAACTTAATTCCTCCGTATATCAGGGCCAAAATAGGTATCAGCACAATAATCCAGACGGATAGCAGGAAAGGCATTACCATTCCGGATGGAATAAATCGTTGGAGTAAATCCGATACATCGGGCATGTAATTCCAGCTTTCCCACGGCACATCAAAGTGAAACGGAACCCAACTGAATAGCAGGGCAATTATAAGGAATGAACCGGCGATGATGAGGCTTAAACCGATGATTGCTGCCAGGGCTTTTATAATCAACAATATTAAATTGCCAACAACACGTATGATTTCAGCCAATGCATTTTTGGAATCCTGGTAGGTTTTTGAGCCAGAAATATGGGAGAAATTGTTTTTTACGTTTTCATATTCATTTCTGATGTTTTCTTCAATAGTCTCGAATCGAACGGGTTCGCCCCGCATTTCCATTCGTTGGGTTACTGTGCGTGCGTTCGGAACGATAATCCACATGATCAGATAGGCAATTATGCCCAGTCCGTTTAAAAAAATGGCCAGTATAAATGCCAGCCTGATCCATACAACATCTACTCCCAGATAGGCTGCAACCCCCGAGGCTACACCACCAAGGGTGGAATTTTCAGGATCACGATATAGTTTTCGTTTAACGCGCTCCCGGGTATTTTCTGAATGCTGATCTTCGATATCACTTATTTTACCCAGGGTGTTTAATATTTCTTCTACATCCTGTATGTTTATAACTTCCTTGTTTTTGGTGAGTTTTGCTTTAAGCAGTTCTACCACGCGCATTTCAAAATCATCGATAATTTCCTGGCCATACTCAACATTCCGGAAGTGTTGCTGCACTTCCTGCAGATAAGTTCTGAGCAATATATGCGCATCGTCATCTAAATGGAAAACGATACCTTTAATATTGATTTGTATTACTTCCTTCATTTTTATGAGTTGTTTGTGTTGTTATCGAATGTTGCTACGGCCTGAATAAGTGATTGCCATGAATGGCGTAATTCTTTGAGAAATTCTTTTCCGTTATCAGTAAGTGTATAATATTTTCTTGGTGGCCCCTGCGATGATTCTTCCCAGCGGTAAGTTAATAGCCCTGCGTTTTTTTGACGGGTTAACAATGGATATAAGGTTCCTTCAACTACGATTAACCGGGCTTCCTTTAATCTTTTTATAATGTCGGATGCATAGAGGTCCTGGTTTTCGAGAATGGCCAGGATACAAAATTCCAGCACTCCTTTACGCATCTGTGCTTTTGCATTTTCAAGTCGCTCGTCCATAAGCAATGTCATTAAAACTTCATTTTGTGTTTTACATTCTCAAATTCTTCCCGTACAGCGCGTTTAATATTTTCAATAGTCACGGCTTCGCCACGCATCTCCAGCTTCTGGGCGGTGGTTTTGGCTTCGGGTAAGATAATCCATAGAATTAGGTAAATTAATATGCCGCTACCTCCAACCAGGAATAAAACCACGAAAAGCAGCCTGAACCATATTGGATCGGTATTGAAATAGGCGGCCATACCACCGCAAACACCTCCCAGTATCCGGTTGTCGGGATCACGATACATACGTTTGGATACTTTGCTAAAAGTGTAAGTGGATTGTGTAGATTGTTCATTCCCGCTTTCGTCAAAATCGTTGGCATCGCCCAGTATGGATATGATTTCTTCGATATCCTTTATGTTAACGACCTGTTTGTGGTCGTTGATCTTTTGGCTTAACAATTCGGATATCCGCGCTTCAACGTCTTCAATAATTTCCCGGGCATCACCGGAATTATTGATTTTGCGCTCAACTGACTGTAAATACTTCTTCAGTTTGATAAAGGCATCTTCATCAATATGAAAAACCATGTTGTTCAGATTGATTGTCGTGGTTTTTTTCATAACGTGTTCAATTTTATAACTATTGTGTATGACAAAGATAACATAAAAATATAGTAATATGCAATACATAGTACTGTAAAAATATGAATTTATTCGGCGGGTAATCAATAATTATCGGTGAATATTAGTTCATTATGATATGAAAGGATTACCGGGTTGTTTCGATTTCTGCAATCATTTTAGGTATTGGATGGCCTAATAAGCGGTATCCGTTTTGGGTAACTACTATATCATCTTCAATACGTATGCCTCCGAGGTTCTTGAGTTTTACCACTTCTGAATAGTTAATAAATTCCCTGAATTTGCCTTCCTGTTGCCATTTATCGATAAGCAATGGTATAAAATATATACCGGGCTCAACAGTAAGTACATAATGCTCCCTAAGCGTACGCGCAAATCTCAAATTGGTTATTTCGTCTTTATTATTGGAAGATTTGGGTTCATCGTAACTTACATGTACTTTACCTAAATCGCCCATATCGTGCACATCCAGACCCATGGCATGGCCTAGTCCGTGAGGAAAAAACAATTCATGTGCCCGGTTTTCGAATGCGGCCTGTGTATGGCCTTTCATAAGCCCGAGGGATTTCAGTCCATCAATCAACGTCAGGCAGGCGTGCTTGTGTACCTGAGAATAGGCTATTCCGGGCTTGATAACAGACATGCTTTCCGCCTGCATTTTTAATACGAGGTTATAAATATCTTTTTGCACATCGGTAAATTTTCCACTCACCGGAATGGTTCTGGTAATATCTGTTGCATAACCGGATGGTGCTTCAGCTCCGGCATCTACCAGTAATAAATCACCGGATTTCAGTGTGTTGTGATAGGCTTCATTATGTAAAATCTGACCATTACGTGATACAATAGACGAATATGCTACCTGGCATCCATGTTGCCAGGCCAGTCCTTCAATCTCACCTACAATCTCCTGTTCGGTTTTTCCTTCGAGGTTACGGTGCATAAATACCTTATACATTTTGCTGGTTACATTGTTCAGGGTATTCTCTATTTCGGACAATTCAATTGGTTCTTTGGTCAGTCGCATTTCTACCACGTTACGAATCAATTCCTTCGATATCATACTTGTCCAGTCGGTGATATGCCCTTTTACCATATCCCTGATAAATTGCCTGCGTTCTTCTGTATAGGGCGGCAAAATATGCCATTGGTCGTTTGGGTGATTAGCGATTAAATAGGGCAGATAATCGAGGCCATTGGTTTTGGTAATTCCTGTTTTTTCGGCTAATTGTTCAATGGTTTCAACGGCTCCTGTCCATACCAATTCCTTGTCTGTTGGATTGGTGCCGAACAAAATATCTTCATCCTTATCAACATCCAGCATGACTACCAACCCGGGTTTATCAATGCCCACATAATACAAAAAATGACTATCCTGACGAAATCGATAGGGTGTACCAGGCTCATTCCTGGGCATTGTCTGATTGGCAAACAATAGGATTTTACCGGAATGCATCCCGGATTTCAGTATTTTTCTTCGTGTGTAATAAACATCGGATGCGAACATAGGTCTTGCGATTGGTTTGTTAAAATTAATGTTTTATAAAACAATGTGATCTGCGAATGGGTCAAAATTATAACTTTATATAAGTATATTCGTATAAGAACACGTTCAAATCCAAATTCTTACATCATGCCATACCGTCGCCTGCCGAATACTGACAATGCACGCCTAAAAGCGCTGAAAAAGGCTTATAACAAAGGAAAAGAAATTCCACCCTTTAAACTGGCCTACAGCCAATCCAGTTTGCAAAAAATTCAATCGTTTTTAACCGGCTATGAAAAAGCCATTTCAGAATATAAGCAGGCTTATAATAAACAAATTGATAATAACAAGGAACATATGAATGCGCAAAAAAAAGCGCGTTTGTATATCTCCCATTTTATTCAGGTTATGAATATGGCCATTATGCGGGGAGAAATGAACACATATACCCGCACATATTATAGACTCGCTGAAAATGACAAAAAAATACCTACCCTGAGTTCAGAAAAGGAAATGATTGAATGGGGCGAAAAAATTATAAAAGGTGAACAGGAACGACTTGCACAGGGACTGGCGCCCATCACCAACCCGACTATTGCGGTGGTGAAAGTGCGATACGAAAACTTCCTGGATTCACATAAGTTTCAAAAGATATTGCAGCAAAATCAACAACGTGCCCAGCATAAACTGGTTGAGATGCGAACAGTGGCTGATGGTATTATACAGAATGTATGGAATGAAGTGGAAGCATATTTTAGTGATTTACATGAGGAGGAAAAGCGGACTAAGGCCGAAGATTACGGGCTTATTTATGTTTTCCGCAAAAGTGAATTAAAAGAACCGAACCACGATCAGGATGAAATCTCTACCGGACCCTGAAAGGTTCGCTTTTTTGATAAATTACGTACATAATGAATCCCGACACAAGAAAACTCAGGATGAGTATGGGTATTGTTTCGTTTGTTGCGCCTATTGTATCAAAATACCCTTCGTGTATCTCGCCCTGGTAGAAATGGTAATAGAGCACACCTAAAAAATTATTGGTGAAGTGGGCCAAAACAGGTAACCAGATACTGCCGGTCCAAATCATAAAATAGCCAAAAACCAGTCCTAATAAAAACCGTGGTACGAAACCAAAAAATTGCATGTGGATGGCGCTGAATACAATGGCTGTTACAATAATGCCTGCATGGATATTGTTGGTTAACCGGATAAATACGCGTTGCAGGGCACCACGAAAAAGAAATTCCTCGGCAATGGCCGGAAGTACGGCAATTAGCAGTATATTTCCAACCAGTTGAGCGGTGTTATCAGTACGCAATAATTTATCCAACAGATTGGTGGCATATTTTTCTTTATCGGCCATCCATTTTTCTATTCCATCAAGGGAGGCAGGCAGGTCCATCTGACTGTTCAACGCAGCCAGCCAATTAATTACGGGAATCATTGAAATAATAAATAATGGTGTCAGTACCCAAAGAATGCGTTGCCGGGTGATCTCAACCTGCAGGTATCGGGTGAAATTATGTTTAATAACAAAAGGAAATAGCAAGGCGGGCACCAGGAACATGAAGATGGTTTGTACGGCCTGTAATATTTTCAGAAACAATATATCCGACTCATCCGGGTTATTAATTACTTGTGGCAATTGGCCCATGGAAATGCCAAACAGGTTTGCAATAAGCATCATTACGATGGAAGAAATCAGCGTCATAAGCGCAATTAGAAGCAGCAACACTAATAAATGAATAAATGGTGATGAGGGGCTGATAAGTCTTTTCATCATAGTGGTTATAGAAATTAATGGTATTTACTAATTTTGCCGGCTAATATACGAAATCTGATTTGACAAGTAATGGCTTCATTTATTCGGGAAGTACGACGCGCATTAAAAAACTATCCCTGGGAAAGCAAGGTTCTGTGGCGGATTATCGGCATGATGCCGTAAATTAGAATGAATTTTAAATCAATACGGTTTTGAAAATAGGTTCAATAGATTTGGGAGAATATCCATTGTTTTTGGCGCCCATGGAGAATGTAACCGACCCATCGTTCCGGGCGGTATGCAAAAAATATGGCGCTGATATGGTGTACACCGAGTTTGTGTCGTCGGACGAACTAATAAAAAACGGCCGTAAGGCATTAAAGAAGCTTGATATATACGAAAACGAGCGTCCTATCGGCATTCAGATATACGGGCATGACCTTGCTAATATGGTAGCGGCGGTCCAACTGGTTGAACAGGCACAGCCCGATTTAATTGATATTAATTTTGGTTGTCCGGCCAAAAAAATTGCAGCGCGTGGCGCCGGATCAGGGATGCTGGCCAATGTTCCGCTAATGGTGCAAATCACCGAAGCCATTGTGAAATCAACTAAATTGCCGGTTACCGTAAAAACGCGCATTGGGTATGACGAATGCACCAAAAATATTGTTGAGGTGGCCGAACAATTGCAGGATGTGGGCATTCAGGCATTGACCATCCATGGCCGTACCCGGGCACAAATGTACAGGGGTGAAGCCGACTGGAATTTTATTGCTGCGGTTAAGAACAACCCGCGCATGAAAATTCCCGTTATAGGCAATGGGGATATAACCACCGGTGAAAAGGCCTATCAGGCATTCCATCAATATGGGGTGGATGGCATAATGATTGGTCGTGGGGCTATTGGCCGACCCTGGATTTTTAAGGAAATAAAGTATTATCTTTCGCATGGCAATACCATGCCAGCACTAAATCTCGAAGAAAAAACAGAATTGGCGCTGCTTCATTTTCAGGAATCAATAAAATACAAAGGCGAACCCCGCGGCATTTATGAGATGCGGCGGCATTTGGTGAATTATTTTGCCGGCGTGCCCGGTTTTGAAGAGAAACGGGGGAGATTGGTGAGGAGTTTGGATAAATATGTAGTTGAACAAATCATTAGTAGCTTAAACGTGTACGAACCAGTACTATGACCATATTTTGAACAAATATTTAATAATATAAGAAACCAATACGCGCATGCGAATTCTGCATATTGAAGATCGTTTTCATCCTGAAATGGGATATCAAATTAACATTATGGCCAAATTCCATAACCCTGAAAACGATTTTATTATTCTAACCTCTGACTCTTTGTCCCTTTGGAAAGTACAAAATGAACAAGAATTTTTTAAGAAGAGTGACAAACATTTCGAAGAAAAAAATAGCTGCAAGATTGTAAGATTGCATGCTAGGCGCGCAAAAGGAACTAAGTACAATATATGGATAAAAGCATTAAAAAGAAAAATATATGAGCTGAATCCGGATGTAATTTATGTACATGCTATGGAATCAATTACTGCTCTGAGAATATTATCAGACCGAAAATTGATCACTAAATACAACCTGGTTACTGACACGCATTTTTTGTACAACCAAATTCATCGATCAATAAAATTCAAGCTATTTGATTTCCTACAACGATTGTTGGTTTATCGCAAAATCAACAAATTCAACATACCTGTTTTTTATACAGCCGAAGAAAATAAAGATATATTACTGAATCAATACCATATCAAATCAGATCTTATTCATAGCTGTTTAATTGGCACAGATCTGCAACAATATTATTTCAGTGAAAATGATCGTATTTCTTTTCGTAAGAAATTCCATTTCAATGAAAACAGCACAGTATTGTTGTATGCGGGTAAACATAACCATCTAAAAGCTCCACACCTGATACTTGAAGCAATGAAAAAGGTTGAACATGAAGTTACAGATACCTTACATCTTGTTTTTCTCGGCGCCAGGGATGAAAAATATTTTGATACCCATATGAACCCAACGTTCAAAAATTCAAAAATTCATTTTCATTATTTTGGGGTTGTACCAAGTTTCGAATTGTATGCATATTATTCCATGAGTGATTTTGTTGTTTTTCCCAAGGAAAATACCTTAAGTGCATTGGATGCACAGGCATGCAAACGACCGGTTATTTTGGAAAATGATATGACCAATCGTGAGCGGGCCAAACATGGCGGACTGGTTTATGATAGGGATAACCTCAGGCAGTTAGGACTTAAAATTGTCGAATTGCTTAATGATGATAGATTCAGAATTGAATTGGGCGAAAGAGGATTGCAATATGTTAAAAAGTATTATGACTATCGCAAAATAATTGCCCAAATGGAAGATAGATTGTATAAATTGTTTGAACATGACAAATAACATGATTAAGACACTATTCAGATTACAACGAATGGTTAGAGGTAGAGATATTGCCACTTTTGAGAATAAGCGGTGCGCTGGTATAAGACTCGGAAACAAAGGTGCCCGTTGGACAGTTGATCCTACTAAACTACCTCAAAGTCCAACAGTGTATTCTTTTGGCATCGGGACTGATATTTCCTGGGACTTGAAGATGATTCAAAATTATAAATGCCAGGTACATGCATTTGACCCATCTCCTAAATCCTTAGAATGGCTGGAAACCCAACAAATTCCCGATGCTTTTAAGCTATATAATTATGGGCTGGGACAAAAGGATGGTAACATATCTTTCTATTTGCCAAAAAACAATAATCATGTATCCGGTTCTATATTGACAGATGAGAATCTATTAAAAGATAAGATTTCGGTGCCCGTGAAATCCTTTTTTACAATTGTAAGTGAATTACGTCATACTAAAATTGATGTTTTGAAAATGGATATTGAAGGAGCTGAATATCAGGTTTTGGATGATATATTAGTGGCACCCATCACTATCAACCAAATTTTAATAGAATTTCACCACCGTATGTTTGGATATCATTTAAATCATACCCGGGAGGCAGTACATAAAATTAAGAATGCCGGTTATGGAATACTGGATATTTCAAGACTTGGTGAAGAGTATTCTTTCATCAGGAATTAAGATAAATTGATAACCACCCTGAATTTTTTTAAATTGTATATAATGTTTGTCATTTTATTCAAACCGACTTATGATTTGATTTCCGGTTAATGCTTCAGGTTTGTATTCCATTATTGTTTTCAAATATTCGTCATAGAAATGGGTTATACCTGGAAATTCTGCCTCATCAAAATGGCTGTTGTGCCATAACAAAGAAAAAACTCCGTTATGTTTTATTATATTTTGTATGAGTGTATGGGTTGTATCAAACATTTCCCGGTAATTCAATTTTCGATAATAAAATAAAGTACCATCCATAACCAACAGCGGTATTTCCCAATGATCTAACATTTTATCTTCCTCAAAATCAAAAAATTTAAAAGGTAAACAATAATTATTCCTGAATCCTTCATGCCCCGGAAAAGCCAGGGTAGTATCATATTTCAAACCGGTATTGCTTTGAATTTTTGCTGTAAGAGGTGTAAAAAATCGTAAGTAGTGCTGTCGTATACCGACAATTGAACGGTCGTAATTCTCCATAAGCCGGTTGTAACATTTTTTCATATAATTCAAATCCCGAGCTGATTGAACTGTACCATGCAAACCTACTTCATGACCTAGATCGGTTATTGTTGACATTAATTTCTTAATTCTTTGCTCTGAAAATCGATAGCGTGAATTGTCATGCAACCCTTCTTTATCAAGGAAGTAGTAGGTAGCTTTAATATCATGTTTGACTTCTTGCTCCAGCAGCCAGTCAAAATTCCAAAAATCATTGCTAACCGGTTTTAATTTCAGGAAAGAAAACAGACTATCCTTAGCTAACCTGGCAGCATCTTTTCTATTTAACAAGGTTGGTTTTAAACCTGCCCATTGCATTATTTTAAGCAACACTTCCCAAAAGTGATATTGATCAACCCGGTCTATATCATGGCTTAAAAAAAAGGCAATTGGATTGAAATATTTTTTACGCTCAAAAGTTAGGTTGTGTATGGAGCTAAATTCTTCAATGCCTTGCATAATCACCTCGAAATAGTCATTAACAACTGGTTTATGAATTATACCCAATTTATGTTGAATGGATTTGTCGTACCTAAACCTGCCCAGATTATCATAAAAATGAGGATTTTTATATTCCTGATAACCTGAAAGGAGATAAAACGCTGATTTAAGAATATCATGATGAAAGATTAAATTGTTTTTTTCGTCGATCGTGTACCATTTATCACACTGAGATACCGGAAAAAGTACAGGAAGATCATCGATATAAATAATTTCTTTATAGTCCAATGGTTTATTGGAGGCGGAAAATATAATTTTCCCTTCGCTATCATCAGTTGTTCCGTCATATTCAAGTCTGGAGTTAATGGCAGAAGTAAAATCAATTGTTTGATTTAGATTCAGATGGTAAAAAATATATTCTAATTTTGACCGATTAAGTTTTTTCATAAATACGAATAAAATTTAAAGATTTGGGTATAATTGGTAAACAATCTACCAGGACGGTTTTCTTTTCATATTTAGGTACTGGCATAGGCTTTTTGTCAGTAGGGATTTTATATCCCAAATTGCTTACGCCTTCCCAAATTGGGCTTATTAATATAATAATTGCCTTATCACTCATTTTTGGGCAATTAGGTACGTTTGGCTTTACCAACGTAATTAACATGAAGTTTACCTATTTCCGTGATAAAAATAACAAACACCACGGATTTCCTTTCCTAATGTTTTTAGTTATTCTAGCCGGGGCTTTTGTTGCATTCCTTCTGATAATCCTTTTTAAGGATTTGGTTATACGGCAAAACGTTGAAGATTCAATTCTTTTATATCAATATTATTATTTATTGATTCCGGCTTCTTTTGCGGTTTTGGTTTATAATATATTTGATGCCTATAGCCGAAGTTTGTATGATCCGGTTGTATCTGCGTTTTATAAAGAGTTTTTATTTAGGGTGTTTGTTCTAATACTAATTGGTGCATTTGCCATTTTTACTTTCCCTTTTAAATGGTTTATGACCTTTTATATGCTGTTATATGCCATGCCATCAATGGCATTGATTGTTGTATTTTATCGAAGGAATGAATTAAATCTGAAACCTGAATTCTCCTATTTAAACCGTAACTTGGTTAGATCCATGGCAAATATATCCATTTATGCTTTAATTGGTGGTTTTGGATCAATTGCCACCGCGAGTATCGATAAGATCATGATCAATAAATTATTGGGGTTGGCAGATACGGGTATTTATTCAATAGCCTTTTTGTTTGGTACGGTGTTAAAAATACCTGCAAGTGCATTAAGCAAAAGTTCTTATGGTATTATAGCTGATGCATGGAAAAATAATGAATTAGGTATAATTAAAGCGATTTATCATAAATCTTGTCTAAACCAGCTAATAGTAGGTTTATACCTTTTTTTATTAATATGGTTGAATATTGATTATTTGTTCGAGTATTTACCCGAAGAATATAGTAAAGGTCGGTATGTTATTTTATTTCTGAGCGTAGCACAACTTTTTAATATGGCAACCGGGATAAACAGTGTAATGCTAATAACCTCAAAATATTACAGATTTCATACCTATTTAACCGGAATTTTGCTCGTTGCTTTGGTAATCACAAATCTTATTTTCATTCCTCTTTATGGTATATCTGGCGCCGCTTTAGGATCGGCAATAACGTTGCTTTTAACCAATATAATTAGGTATGGATTGTTTTACATTAAATTTAAAATGCAACCATATAATTATAAATTTCTTATTATTTTGCTTATCGCTACATTTACTTTTTTTGGCTGTCTAGTATTGCCAAAGACAAATAACGGAATTATTGATGCAATGATTAATGGTGTTTTTATTACTTTGATTTATGGTACATTCATTATCGTTTTAAACCTATCAGATGATATTAATAGCAAATTGAACGATTTTTATCAGTACTTCAAAAGAATGTTATGAAGATCTTAATATGATTGATTTTCAAACATATAAAATTGAGTAGCGCGGTAACTTTCATGATGAAGTTTCTTGAATCCATTTTTACTAAACACATTCTCAAATTTTTTTTTGCTGTGTTTTTTATAATCGATTTCCCAAAAATGATGATCAGTGGTAAGTTTATTGCGCACCGAGGTCAAACGGACAGGATATTTCCGGGGTGATAATATTGTTTGAACGGTTATTTCTAGCCAAGGCTTTTCATTTCGTGGTACGCTAACAATAATTCCTTTTTTACAGAATTTTTTCAGTTTTTTAGCAATTTTTTCAAATTCTTCAAACGGAATATGCTCAAATACCTCAAAGGCTAATACGAAATCATAAGATTCATTAAAATCATATTCAACAATGTTTGCAGTTATATCAGGGCTTTTGTCTTTATCAATATCAATTGTAGTAACATTGTATCCCCAGGATTTTAAATAGTTGGCTAAAAAGCCAGAACCTACACCAATTTCTAAGATACGATCGCCAGGTTTGGTATATTTAAGTGTCAAATTAGCTTGTGACCAATATAATCTCCAATGGTCAGGAGATTCTATTTTTTTAATCCATTCTGAAGAATAGTTATATTTTTGGGTTTTTGTCTCCATAAGATATGTTTGGTTCAAATATTCATTTATTTTTTGAAAGCAATCATTAACCGCGTTAAGCGGTCGAACGATTTCTCAATACCATAATAGGGGGTAAGATTAAAATTATATGTAGCTTTATATTCGGCAACCGAGGGAGTTGCAGCTCCAACAAAATCAAAATGGGTAATACCTTTTGTCATCACCCCTTCTAATGACTTCCAGAATAGTAACTGATTAACTCCTTCCTTATAGAAAGTAGGATCGGATGCAGCCAGCCAATAGTAGGCATTGGTTTTATGAATAAGATAAATGAAGGAGGCAACCGGTTTACTTTCTAATTGAAGCGTGTAAGCATCCACAAGACCGTTAAGGCTAAGATTTTGTATGTACTCTACAAATGATTTTTTATTTAATGGCGACTGTATTTTTTGACGTTTAAATGTCTCTTCCTGTAGTTCGAAATGGTTCTCAATTTTTGATCGATTTAAACTGTTTTCAACTATAAATGGTTTTTCAAGTGCTTTTTTCACCCTTCGTTTAACGTCAGCATCAAAGCCTGCAAATATTTTTTTGCTATCTCTTAATTCTTGGGTGAATGTGTAGTGCAATTTTATATTGAAACCAGACCACTGGAAAGGTCTGATATCGCTCTCCGAAATAGGAAAATTAATTTTGATATAACTAAAATGAGTGGAGAAATATTCAATAAAATTATTAAAAATCTCGTGTTTATACTTCAAATTCCTAGAAGGGTAATCAGTTACCTTCTCCTTTAAGATAATACCATAAAATGGAATCAAGGGGGGATAATAAACGATATGGAAATAATTAAATTTTTTGCGGTATAAAAATGGAAAGCCGGCTATGATTTTGTTGTCTTTATTATACAGTGCAAGTATTCTGAACGAACTTTTTAAATATTGTGCTAAAGGCTCCAGTACATGAGTTAAATGAAAAACTGTACTTTGTTCACATTCATTCACAAATTCGTTCCAATGTTTGTATTCCTCTGAATGTAGTTCTTTGAAGTAATATTTTGGCATGCATTTAAACTATTTATGCAGTACTTGTTTTAATTGCGTTTCTTCGTGGCTATTGAGCTTAACAGTGTTTTGTATATCCAAGTGATCAGGAGGTAAACCTGATTTTGGATTGTGATTGGAAGCAATAAAATTCATAATTTTCTTAATTACATGGCTGGTTTGATGGCAAACATCTTCATATTTTACTTTCATATAACCATTTTTGAAATCTGTGAGATCGCCTTCTATTTGTTGATTTATACTATCTATCTGTTTTGTTATTTGCTCGAAAATAGGGAGTTTTTCAATTTCTTTGGCATGTTTAGGCTGAATACTCCACAATTTATCATTAGGCCAACTTTCTTTTTTACGTGCAAGATAGATAGATTGTGCCGTAAAAAAAGGATCTCTGGTAACATGTATGAATTTGGCATTGGGTTCAATTTCCTTAATAAGATCCAATCTCATACTAAATGACAGATTTTTAATAACAAATGGTTTTTGAAATTTATTTTTAACCGCATTATGGTATCGTATTAACCACTTTTTATTTTTTGAAGAAACATCATTTGAATTAACATAATGTTTCCCTCTTGGCAAAAACCTATACCAAAAAAGGCCTTCATTTGGTGCATGTAAACCCGCGTTATGTGTGCGTCCAATATTTGAGGAAAAATTTTTATGAGCTTTCTCCTTGTACAATTTTTGGCTTAACCAAATGCCAAAAAACAAGTTATTTCGCGATAACTCTGTTAAGTTGTCAATGTATAAGACATCCAGATAACTGGTAATTAATTGATATATAATGGTTGAGCCCGTTCTTGGCGGACCAATTATATATACAGTAGGAAATTGGCTTTCGCTTTTTCCGTATTTTAGAAGATAAAACAATTCAAAAACATAGATTAACGGAAAACAATATTTAAAAATACGTCGAATGCCTGACCATTGATAGCCCATAAATTTTAATGAAAACTTTATTTTTGGCGCAAATATATGTATTATTATTGGCGAATGAACATTACATTTTTAAACACCTTCGAATCCAGCGGAGGAGCCGGGATTGCCGGAAAAAGATTGGCTAATGCATTGGAAATTAATGATCAACCTGTGCATAATGTGGTTGTTTACCCAGGTATACAAAAACAGGAAAACGTATATGCTTATGCTAATAATCGGATCGGTAAATCCATGGCATGGATAAAGCTGGCCATTGAAAAGGGAATGTTCTATTTCCATGAAAAATCTCCTGAGATCCGTTTTCAATTTTCAACCAACCGCACCGGATTTAATGTATCCCGTTTGCCCGTCATTAAAACGGCGGATATAATACATTTACATTGGTTTCATCAGGGTTTGCTATCATTAAATGATTTCAATCAATTAATTCAACTTCAAAAACCCGTTGTTTGGACGTTACACGATATGTGGGCTTTTACCGGAGGTTGTCATTATGCAGGAAGATGCAATCGCTTCACAAATGAATGTGGGCATTGTCCTTATCTTAAAAAGCCACATAATAATGATCTATCTTATAGCATTCACTCAAAAAAAGCACAGATTTATAAAAAAGCAAATATTAACATAGTTACTTGTAGTAAATGGTTGGCCAATAAGGCAAAGGAAAGTGCTTTGCTCGCCGATATGCCGATAACAAATATTCCTAATCCGATTGATACCGAAAAATTTAAACCAGAAAATAAATCTAAGGTGCGAAAGGAACTTGGAATACCCATCAATAAAAAAATAATTCTTTTTGGGGCTGCCAAATTAAACGAGGGTAGAAAAGGATTTAAATATTTGCTTCATGCACTTAAAAGGTTAGCAAGTCAGCAGCCCGAAATTGTTGATAAAATTGCTTTGCTGGTTTTTGGCGCCACTGATAAAGAGCTTAGCCGTTTATTACCCTTTCAGTTAATTTCGTTGGGATCGATCAGTAATCCGGAGGAAGCTTATAACGCTTCTGATGTTTTTGTGTTACCCTCACTGGAAGATAATTTACCAAATACCCTCATGGAAGCTATGTCGTGCGGTATACCTTGTGTGGGATTTAATGCAGGCGGTATACCTGAAATGATTGATCATAAAACCAATGGGTATGTTTCAGATTATAAGTCTGATGAAGATCTGCTAAACGGTATTAGCTGGATTATTAATAATACCGAATATGAGAGGCTTACTGAAAATGCAAGGAAAAAGGTGGTGGAAAACTATGCTGAAAAAATTGTTGCAAGTCAATACATCGAACTATATAATAACCTAATAAACATTGAATAGAAAACCAGTAATATCAGTTGTAACCGTAACTTTCAATGCTGACAAATATTTGCAAAATACCATTGAAAGTATTCGAAAACAAACCTATAAAAATATTGAGTATATTATAATTGATGGACAATCAACCGATGATACAATTAATATTATCAAGGAAAACAATGATATAATTAGTCAATGGATCAGCGAACCAGATAATGGATTGTATGATGCCATGAATAAAGGAATAACAAAGGCCAAGGGCGATTATATATGGTTTATTAATGCAGGGGACGAAATTTATAATGAAAACACTCTATCCAACATATTTGAGCATGTAGAAAATTGCGTAGATGTTTATTTCGGGCATACTATGATTATTGATGAAGCCGGAAACGAAATCGGTTTAAGACGGTTAAAACCACAAAAATCATTAACCTGGAAAAGTTTTATATGGGGGCAACTGGTAAGTCATCAGGCATTTATAGCTAAATTATCTATCGCACCCTTGTTTGCCCCCAAATATAAATATTCAGCCGATACAGATTGGCAAATAAAAATTTTAAAAAAGTCAGCGTATATTAGAAATACGGGCTTAATACTTTGTCGATTTCTTGAGGGGGGAAGGTCTAAAAAAACCATTATCCCGTCTTTAAAAGAACGGCTTGTCATAATGTTTAAAAACTATGGTATAGTGGCTCCTATACTCGTACATATTGCTATGGTACCACGTTTTTTATGGTTTTATTTCAGGCACAAGCGATTTTAATTAGTCGTATTGATCAATTCAATCATGTCATATTCCTCCTGCATCATTTCGCGAAGCCTGTCTTTACCGCTTTGCGGAATTTCTTCATAATGCCCAAATTTTTTTTCATGGGCAATTGGCAGTTCAAGATTAAGTTTCTGTTCCAATTGTTGGATATGATCATCAAGTTCTTCGGTAAACATATAGAAATAACAATCCAGTATGTTTTTCGCAGCTTCTTCAACAGAAAAACTTTTGGAGAACATATACAATTGATTATGCAGATGCTTTTTGGGTATATTATCCAAAAAGTCATGAAATGTTTTTCCCAACCATTTCCCTTCCGTTTTCATACAGGTATGCCTGATATTGTTTAATTTAAAATATTGCAACATATTGTAATGAGATATAACACGTTTTACCGGATCTCTTAAACATGTTATTTTAGCAATTTTAGAAGAAAGATCTAATTTGTGAAGTGGTTCATGGGAGAATCCAAAAAAATAACGACCTCGATTGATTAAATGCCTGTTCCATCCCACAAAAACCGTATTATTTTTAATAATCCGATGGTTAGATTTCCGGCCCATGGATCTGTATAATTTGTCCGCATCATCTGTCACTGTTGATAGGAAAGCATGATTTATAGTAGTGCCTGCTGTTTTACGAATGTGTATATGATAAATTCGATATTTGAGCTTATTTTCTTGGATTAGCTCATTAATTTTTCGCTCTTCTTCACGTTCATTTTGGTCGTATATAATCCTAAGTTTATTTTTGATTGCAAGCCCCATAAACACAGGTTTATTTATTGTTTTGCTCTTTTAAACTCATTCGGATAAACGTAAAGATCGCTGAAATAATAAGAATAAGCGTTATAATTGACCCAATACCCGCAATTTTTTGGCCTGTAAAAAAGGTTTGAGGTTCAAATTTAAATTTTACTGTGTGTTCACCTTCAGGTATTACCAACCCACGTAAAACATAGTTAACCCTGAAATGTGGAGTATGCTTACCATTAATATAGGCTTTCCACCCTTTTTCGTCATTATAATAAACCTCTGAGAATACAGCTATCCTTGGGCCATTGCTATGTGATTCGTATGTCAGTGAATCAGGGTTATATTCGGTCAACTTTATTTGTTCTCCGGGACGCAATGAATCAGTAATGGACTCATTATATTCCTGAAGATGGCTGATAAAACGCCTATCTATAATGGCTGTATTTCCAGGGTTAAAGTCATTGAGTGCTTCAATTTCTTCACGGGCACCGTCTACAATTTTATAATTATTTACTAACCATGCATTTCCTAAAGCCTGCTGGTTTTGACGGGCTAAAGGCTGATTATTGTCACCAGGCACGATCAGGTATTTTGTATTCAGCATGTTTATCACATCCATGTTTTGCTTGCTTAAATGGTGTTCTATTAAGTCTTGGTAGCGCGATAATTTAGCTCCGTGATAACCACCCAATGAATTATGAAAATAGGAAGTACGTGTTTCTGTGAATGGATTGGCTGTTAAATTAAAAACCCTGAAATGAGGATCGGAATCCTGCATTATTTGCAAATTTGCTCTATTGGGTTGTATCTCTTTCGCTTGTTTTTTTTCTACAAACTCGTCAGGATGTACATAGCGACGATCAACCCCCCATAAGTCGATAATCGTAAAAAAACCAAGGCCGATTATAAAGTAATTGGCTTTTAGCTTTTTATTGAAATAAAAATAGATAAACCCAGCTGCAACAAGTATAAATACCAGCGAACGAAAGCTATCTTTGCGCAATAAGGCAATACGATCCTCTCTCAATGCATCAATAATCCACTGCGGATAACCACTTTTCAGGTATTGCTGATCCATTGGGCCCTGGAAGGAAAACATCCCCTTACCAAATACAAGAATGAATATTATCAATCCACCGGTAATAGCTAGGGCATACTTGAGACCTTTTTTAAATTCTTCCTTGCTAATCTCACGTTGGTATATTTTTTGTAAAGCAAGCAATGCCATTAAAGGAAAGGCAAAGCTGGCTACGGTAAGTATGGAAGAGACCGATCGGAATTTATTATAAAGCGGAAAATGATTGAAGAAAAAATTAGTTAAAAACTGAAAATTTTCACCCATGGCCAGGAAAATGGAAAATAGAGAACCAACGAAGAGCCACCATTTCAAATTATTTTTTACAATAAAAAGTCCCAGAACAAAAAGGAAAACGATAATTGCTCCAAAATAAACCGGTCCTTCCGTAAAACTTTGGTCACCCCAATATGTACCAATATTTTCAGTTATGTTTTTAGCCTGTTGACTGGGAACACCTTGCTCTATCAATGTTTTGTAAAGATTGGATTCGGTTGTTAAACCTCCATGTGAAGCGCCTCCATGTATATTTGGTATGAGCAATGATAATGATTCGGCTTTACCATAACTCCATGCCAATGCATAGTCTTTATCTAATCCTCCTTCCTTTCCCTGTTCTTCTTCCACCAATTCCGAACCACCTCGTATAGTGTCTTTGCTATATTCATAAGTTGCCCAAAGATTGGTTATATTTGGTAATACAGCTAATAATGTAGTACCGATAAAAATAAGGGAGGCAAACATGAAATGCCGGTATTGTCGACTGTTAATAGCATGATAAACCTCTGTTAGAATATATATTCCAATGAGCAAATAGGCATAATAAGTCATTTGAACATGGTTGAACGAAAGTTCTATTCCTACACCAATAAGTACCAATACACTGCCAAGTAAATAGCGTTTGTCATACAAGGCATACATACCGGCCAGTATAAGTGGTATTACGCCCAATGCATAAGCTTTATTGATATGGCCTGCCCCGATAATGATAATGTTGTATGATGATAACGCAAATGCCAAAGCACCGATAATACTTAGCCATCGATTGACACCAAACACCAATAGCATGATATAAAAACATATTAAATAAAGGAAAAAAGCATCAACGGTTTGACTGGGAAGATTCAGTCGAATAAATTTATTGAACTTCTGGAAAATATTAAATTTTGCTGATCGGGCTGTGGATATCTGATAGGTTGGCATTCCCGAAAACATTGAATTAGTCCACAAAGGCCGTTTACCTGTCTTTTCATACTGATCAACAATTTCTCGCTGCATTCCTTTGGCCTGTGTTATATCTCCTTGTCTTAATCCCTTTCCCTCCAATACCGGGTAGAAATAAATAAACGATATAACAATAAAGAAAACAATGATGCCCAAATGTTGCAGAAGTAATTTTGGATTCATTTTCATGGTGGGATAAGGTTATAGTTGTTGTAATAATGTTTTCATGTTTACTTTTTCGCCCATTATCGCAGGCAATTGATCAATGCTCACCCGTTCCTGTTCCATCGTATCCCGATAACGTATGGTTACGGTATTATCCTCCAACGATTGATGATCAACAGTAACACAATACGGTGTGCCAATAGCGTCCATTCGTCGATATCGTTTACCAATGGAGTCTTTTTCTTCGTAATGACAGGCGAAATCAAATTTCAATTGATCTATGATTGCCCGGGCTTTTTCAGGTAAATCATTTTTTTTGGTTAGGGGTAACACGGCTAGTTTTACCGGGGCCAGGGCTGATGGTATTTTCATAACAGTTCTTTCTTCCCCGGTACCGGTAACTGTTTCTTCGGTATACGAATTGGATATGATGGCCAAAAACATGCGGTCCAGGCCTATGGATGTCTCTACCACATAAGGCACGTAACTTTCATTGGTTTCAGGATCAAAATATTGTATTTTTTTGCCGGAGAACTCCTGGTGGCGGCTCAGGTCAAAATCAGTACGGGAATGGATACCTTCCAGCTCTTTGAATCCCATGGGGAATTTGAACTCGATATCCGCCGCGGCATTGGCGTAATGGGCCAGTTTATCGTGATCGTGGAAGCGATAGTTATCCTCACCCATGCCCATGGTTTTATGCCATTTTAACCGGAATTCCTTCCAATGGTTATACCATTCCATTTCGGTTCCCGGTTTTACAAAAAACTGCATTTCCATTTGTTCGAATTCGCGCATGCGGAAAATAAACTGTCGGGCCACAATTTCATTCCTAAAGGCTTTACCGATTTGGGCAATACCGAATGGGATTTTCATCCGTCCGGTTTTTTGCACATTCAAAAAGTTTACAAAAATGCCCTGCGCGGTTTCGGGCCTGAGGTAAATTTTAGATGCATCATCGCTCACCGATCCCAGTTTGGTTTCAAACATGAGGTTAAATTGCCGCACATCCGTCCAGTTTTTTGATCCGGAAACAGGACAGGCAATTGCTGCATCTTCGATAATATTTTTTATTTCCGTCAGGTTGTCGTTTTCCAGCGCGGATACAAACCGTTTTTTGGTATCGCTAATTTTCGATTGGTTGCTTAATACGCGTTGGTTGGTTTCGCGGAATTGTTTTTCATCAAATGCATCGCCAATTTTTTTTCGGGCTTTTTCAATTTCCTTTTTGATTTTATCTTCCAGCTTTTGAAGGTATTCTTCAATAAGTACATCGGCCCGGTAGCGTTTTTTGGAGTCTTTGTTATCGATTAACGGGTCGTTGAAGGCACCCACATGCCCGGAGGCTTCCCAGATTTTAGGGTGCATAAATATCGCCGAATCTAGGCCCACAATGTTTTCATGCATCAGGGTCATGGCTTCCCACCAATATTTTTTGATATTGTTTTTTAACTCTGCGCCATGCTGGCCATAGTCGTATACCGCACTTAATCCGTCATATAATTCGCTTGACGGAAATATAAAACCGTATTCTTTACAATGTGCGATTAATTTTTTTAATATATCTTCTTGTCCCATTGAAATTTGAAAGGCTACATTAGAGTAACAAAAGTAATGGAATTTCGAATTTTCAAAAACTTTTGTATGAATTAAGTTATCCGAACAACTACTCCTTATTCATATATGAGAATTTGTTTTTCGTCATTATTTTATAAAAATAATTGATAGTATTTCAGTCACTGATATATTAATATTGGAAGTTGAACTTTCTGATAATGTGGCATTAAATAGTAACTTAATAAAGGTTTATCCCAATCCAACTAAAAATACTCTATTTATTGACTGTGGATTAGATTACATTGAGTTAAACGATTATACAATTAAAATCCTAAGTTCAACTGGGGAACTGGTATATGTATCAAAAGTAAATCAAGAAACTCATAGTATTAATATGGATGAATTTGGAGATTCTGGTTTATATTTTATACAATTTATTGACGATTTATTAAATATTAAGGCTAGTAGAAAGATAATTTTACAGTAAAATTTGCATTTCGGTGATGCCGTAGTAATTAATCACAAACGGTATCACTATTTTTTTTTAATACTTCCAAAGCTTTTATTATTTGCCCCTTCGTATTCCTGGGCTCCGATAAAGCCGGTAAATCATCGAACATAAAAAACCGGGCGTCGCTGGTTTCAATATTATCTTCAAATGCACCATCGTCTTTTTGGCGGCAATGGATAAAAAGTTTATAGGTATAGAATGGTTCGGGGGGATGGGGATGCATTTTTTTGTCCAGCACGGCCAGTAACCGAACCGGTTCAACCTCTAATCCGGCTTCTTCCCGGGTCTCTTTAACGGCGTTTTCAAATGGGGTGAGTCCTGTATCGGCCCAACCACCGGGCAGCGCCCAACAATCATCTATTTTTTCCCGTACCAGCAGAACAGCGTTTTTTCGCACCACCACAGCCCGAACATCTACCTTGGGTGTTAAATACCCCTTCTCATCAAACAGCCATTCCTTTATTTTTGGGGTGTACGAATCAATGTGGCTGGCATAGATATCATCTACAATTTCCAACAGCTCTTTATACCTTGCCTGGTCATGTTCGCCTTCTGAGTATGTTCTTCCGGACTGGGCAATTAGTTGTAATCGCCGGGCCAGTTCTAACCAATTCATGGTGGCTTTGGCTTTGGGGTTTATAGAAATCTTTATTTATATTCATTCCAGCTTTTAATGGCTATTTCACCCAAATCAACGGTGCATATCGCCGTTAGAAAAGCACTTGCCAAACGGGCATTGGTAATCAGCGGTGTATTAAAATCAACTGCATTTCTGCGGATCAGGTAATCATTGCTCAATTCGCTTTTCGACAGGTCTTTGGGTATGTTTACCACCAGGTCAATGCCTTTGTTCTTAATGTATTCCAATGAATTGGGATGTTTTTCTTCATCGGGCCAGTAAACCATAGTTGATTCAATGCCGTTCATTTCCAGAAATTTATGTGTTCCGGGCGTGGCAAACAGTTGATAACCTTTGTCAAGCAGCATGCGACAGGGATTGATCAACTCTACTTTCGACCGCATAGGCCCGGTTGACAATAGTATATTTTTCTTGGGTATGGAATATCCCACAGATAACATGGATTTAAGAATGGCTTCGTAATAATTATCGCCGATACAGCCTACTTCACCAGTCGAAGCCATATCAACACCAAGTACAGGATCAGCCTTCGCAAGTCGGGAGAATGAGAACTGTGGCGCTTTTACACCGATATAGTCGAGATCAAAAATGGATTTATTCGGTTTTTCAACATGTACGTTTAACATAACTTTGGTGGCAATTTCAACCAGGTTCACTTTCAGCACTTTGGAAACAAACGGCAAACTGCGGGAGGCCCTTAAATTACACTCAATAACCTTTATGTCATTGTCTTTTGCCAGGAACTGCATGTTGAAAGGGCCACTGATGTGTAATTCCTTGGCAATCATGCGTGAAATCTTTTTAATCCGGCGTATGGTCTCAAAATATATTTTTTGCGGAGGGAATACCATAGTAGCATCGCCGGAATGAACACCGGCAAATTCTACGTGTTCTGAAATGGCATAAGCCATGAGCTCACCTTCGCGGGCAACCGCATCAATCTCAATTTCTTTGGCCTGTTCAATAAATTCGGAAACAACCACGGGATACTGTTTCGATACTTTGGCTGCCAAGCCCAGATAATGTTCAAGCTCATCTGCGTTGGATACCACATTCATGGCTGCACCGGACAATACATACGATGGCCTGATAAGCAACGGAAATCCTACTTCATCAGCAAAGCCGTAAATATCATCGATATTGGTTAATTCTTTCCACCGTGGCTGGTCTATTTTAAGTTCATCAAGCATGGAGGAGAATTTATGCCGGTTTTCTGCCCGGTCGATACTTAGCGGCGATGTGCCAAGTATAGGTACCTGTTGGTTGTGAAGCCGCATCGCCAGGTTGTTGGGTATCTGGCCTCCTGTTGAGATAATCACACCTTTGGGCGATTCATATTCAATGATGTCCAGCACCCGTTCAAACGACAATTCATCGAAATACAGACGGTCGCAAACATCATAGTCCGTACTTACCGTTTCGGGATTGTAATTGATCATCACCGACCGGAATCCTTCTTTGTTAACCGTATTTAAGGCATTTACACTACACCAGTCAAATTCAACAGAACTACCGATTCGGTAGGCACCTGAGCCGAGCACCACAACGGATTGGTCATCATGATAAAAGTCAATGTCATGATGGGTACCGCTATAGGTTAAATACAGGTAATTGGTTTGTGCCGGATACTCGGCAGCCAGGGTATCAATTTGTTTAACAATCGGCAGGATACCCTTTTCTTTTCGGTATTTGCGGACATCAATCAGGCCTTCTTCTATGTTTTCATCAACCGATTTAAGTACATAGCGGGCAATCTGAAAATCCGAAAACCCTTGTATTTTCGATTTTTTCAGCAACTCATGAGGGATATTCCGGACTTCATTGATTTTTTCAAGTTCATTTTTGGTTTTGAAGATGTTCATGAGTTTTTGGAGGAACCATTTATCAATCTTGGTCAGGTCATGCACCTGGTCGATGGTATATCCTTTTTCAAAGGCATTTGCAATTACATAAATCCGCATGTCGGTTGGTTCGGTAAGGCCTTTTTCAATGTCATCGAAAGTTACATCGCGGTTACCCACAAAACCGTGCATTCCCTGGCCGATCATGCGTAACCCTTTCTGGATAGATTCCTCAAATGTACGGCCAATGGCCATTACCTCCCCCACACTTTTCATGCTGCTGCCAATTTGCTTGGACACTCCAATGAACTTACCCAAATCCCAGCGCGGGATTTTACAAACGACATAATCAAGTGCGGGTTCAAAGAATGCAGATGTATCCCGGGTAATCGAATTGCGCAATTCATGCAACCCATAACCGAGGCCCAACTTGGCCGCCACAAATGCCAACGGATAACCCGTTGCTTTAGATGCCAGTGCTGAGGAACGCGAAAGCCGTGCATTGACCTCAATTATGCGATAGTCTTCCGAAAACGGATCAAGGGCAATTTGGACATTGCATTCGCCAATTACGCCAATGTGTTGTATAATGCGAATCGATAGATTTCGCAGTTTATGGTATTCGGCATTGGTTAGTGTTTGTGAGGGGGCTATTACAATCGATTCACCTGTATGTATACCCAGTGGATCAAAATTTTCCATGTTACAAACGGTAATACAATTGTTGTATTTATCGCGTACTACCTCATACTCAATTTCTTTCCAGCCTTTTAAAGATTTTTCGACCAAAATTTGCGGGGAGTATGAGAAAGCATGACTCGAGGCCAGTTTTAGTTCTTCTTCATTATCGCAAAAATTACTGCCCTGGCCACCCAAGGTATAGGCAGCACGAATAATAATGGGATATCCGATCTTTTTAGCCGCTTTTAAAGCATCCTCGGTATTTTCTACTGCAACACTTTCAATGGTATTAACATTAATCTCATTGAGTCGTTGTACAAATAAATCCCTGTCTTCCGTGTTCATTATAGCCTCAACAGGGGTACCCAGTACTTCAACATTGTTCTTCTCCAAAACACCGCTTCTATGCAATTGCGTACCGCAATTCAGCGCTGTCTGGCCACCAAAAGCCAGCAATATTCCCTGTGGCTTTTCTTTTTCTATCACTTTTTCAACAAAATACGGGGTTACCGGCAAAAAGTAAATTTTATCGGCAATACCCTCGGAGGTTTGAACCGTGGCAATGTTGGGATTGATTAATACGGTTTCAACACCTTCTTCCTTCAAGGCCTTTAATGCTTGTGAGCCGCTATAATCGAATTCACCTGCCTCACCAATTTTTAATGCGCCTGATCCTAAAATAATCGCTTTTTGAATACCATGCTCCATGTTTACAGTACAATTAATGGGGATTTCACGTTTTTATAAATTGGGCCAAAAATACGAAATTATTTTTCATTTTTGATCTATAAATCAAAATTTTGTATAATTTTGCATACAAATTGAATAATTATTCAATATATGGGTAATCGTACTGAAAGGCTATTGGCCATAAAGGAAATTATATCCGGTAATAAAATTGCCAGCCAGGAAGAGTTGTTGCATTTGCTCGAAAGGCGGGGTTTAAATTTTACCCAGGCCACCCTGTCGCGTGATTTAAAATTTCTTAAGGTGAATAAAATTGCGGATGCCCAAAAAGGATACATCTATAAGCTGCCGGACAGCATTGGTGAACAAAACAGGCCAATAGCCAACGGGGCTTATTCGGCGCAGGGGTTTTTGTCATTGCAGTTTTCCAATAAATTGGGCGTCATAAAAACCCTTCCGGGATATGCCAGTAGCATTGCATCCATTATTGATCGGGCCAGTCCGTTTGAGATTATCGGGTCCATTGCCGGAGATGACACCATTCTGATTATCCCGCATGACAATGTTACGGAGCAGGATGTGAGAAATGCACTGGTATTAATCATCCCCGAATTAAAAGAACAATTAACATAGTGGTTAGCTGCTTACACGCATGTAAATGTGCTTTTCATAGGTATAAGTTATAGGTAATAAATCAATGTCCAGCTAACCACTTTTTTTTATTTAAAAATGTAATTTGATATATGGCAAAACAAAAGGTAGTATTAGCGTATAGCGGAGGATTGGACACATCGGTCATTCTGAAATGGTTAATTGATAAGGATTATGAAGTAATTGCTTATGTTGCTGATGTAGGCCAGGAAGAAGATTTTGACGAAGTAAAGAAAAAGGCCTTGCAAATTGGTGCATCCAGGGTTTATGTGGAGAACTTGCAGGCAGAATTTGTGAGCGATTATATTTTTCCGGCCATCAAGGCCAATGCGTTGTATGAAGGGAGATATTTATTGGGAACAGCGCTGGCCAGACCGATTATTGCCAAAAGACATATTGATATCGCCAACAAGGAAAATGCACAATATGTATCACATGGCGCAACCGGTAAAGGCAACGACCAGGTTCGTTTTGAGCTGGCCTTTTATGCGTTGAATCCGAATATTAAAATTCTGGCACCCTGGAAAATGCAGGAATTTTTGGATCAGTTCAAGGGACGGACGGATATGTTAAAATATGCCGAAGACAAAAAAATTCCTGTTAAAGCTTCCCTGAAAAAACCATACAGCGAAGATGATAACCTGATGCATATCAGTCATGAAGCGGGTATTCTTGAAGACCCCAAATATAAATGCGAAAAAGACATCCTTACCAAAATGGTTATGCCCCAGGATGCACCTGACCAGGAAACACATATTGAAATCCACTTCAAAGATGGCAATCCGGTTAAAGTGGTTAACCGGGATGACAATACGACATACACCAAACCGCTCGAACTGTTTAATTACCTGAATGAAATTGGTGGTAAAAACGGTATCGGATTGTTGGATATGGTAGAAAACCGATATGTGGGCATAAAATCAAGAGGGGTATACGAAACACCCGCCGGCGAAATATTGCTGAAAGCTCACATGGATATTGAAGGCATTGCCATGGACCGTGAAGTAATGCGTATGCGTAATATGTTATCGCCCATGTTTGCTGAAATTGTATACAATGGCTTCTGGTTTAGTCCGGAGATGGACTTTTTAAGAGCATCCATTGAAAAAAGTCAGGAGCTTATTGATGGAGTGGTTTATATTACCCTCTATAAAGGCAATATAATTATTGATGGCCGTGAATCGCCCAGTTCACTCTACAATCAGGACCTATCCAGTATGGATATTGAAGGTGGCTTTGATCAGAAAGACAGTGAAGGATTCATAAAAATAAATGCCATTCGATTAATGGCACACCATGCCATTTTGAATCAAAAGCAATCGTAACACTTTAAACCTGTTTTTATGAAACTGTGGGATAAAGGTGTTGATGTAAATAAAGAAATTGAAAAATTTACCGTTGGCAAAGACCGTGAACTGGATTTGCTGTTGGCCGAATACGATGTGCTGGGATCCATTGCCCATGGAATTATGCTTGAGTCGATTAAGTTGCTATCTAAAGCGGAATTGAAGCAAATCATTGCTGAACTGAAAAACATTTATTCCCAAATCAAACAGGGCCGGTTTATTATCGAAGAGGGCGTGGAGGATGTGCACTCTCAGGTAGAGCTTTTGTTAACCAATACGTTGGGTGATACAGGTAAAAAAATTCACAGTGGCCGTTCCCGAAACGACCAGGTGCTGCTGGACCTTAAACTATTCACCCGTCATCAGCTGTTAAATATGGTAGCAAGGGCGGAGGAACTGTTCAGCGTCTTGCAAAAACAAAGCGAGCAGCATAAGAATGTATTAATGCCCGGTTACACCCATCTGCAGGTGGCCATGCCATCTTCGTTCGGATTGTGGTTTGGTGCTTATGCCGAAAGTCTGACCGACGATCTGCAACTGGCGCTTTCGGCCTATAAAATTACCAATCAAAACCCACTGGGTTCAGCAGCGGGATATGGCTCTTCATTTCCGTTAAACCGCACAATGACCACGGAATTGCTGGGGTTTGATAACCTGAATTACAATGTGGTATATGCCCAAATGGGAAGAGGCAAAATGGAAAAAACAGTGGCCTTTGCACTGGCATCGATGGCGGCAACCGTGGGCAAGCTGGCTGCCGATGCCTGCATGTATATGAGTCAGAATTTTAATTTTATCAGCTTACCGGACGAACTTACCACCGGATCAAGCATTATGCCCCATAAAAAAAATCCGGATGTTTTTGAACTAATCCGTGCCAAATGTAATAAAATACAAAATCTGCCCAACGAAATAGGTTATCTCACTGCTAACCTCACTTCCGGATATTTCAGGGATATGCAGGTTTTAAAAGAATCTTTTCTGCCTGTATTCGTTGAATTGGAAAGTTGCTTTAAAATTATGACACACGCAGTAAAAGAAATGGAAGTAAATAAAGATATTTTAAATGACCCGAAATACGATTATTTGTTCAGCGTTGAAGAAGTAAATAATGAAGTGCTCAACGGCGTTGCATTTCGCGATGCCTATAAAAAAGTAGGCGAAAATATTCAAAAGGGGCACTTTAAAACCGAAAAAGAAATAAACCATACCCATGAAGGCAGTATAGGCAATCTTTGTAATAAGGAAATAGCTGAAAAAATGGCTAATATTGTAGCTTCTTTCAACATACAAAAAGTTGAGAAAAGCATTGAGAAACTGCTTCTATACTAAGTTGCATATTTATGGTACTGAATCGCAATAACCGCATAGTTGTACGTATTGAAATTGAGACCCTTTTTGACGAACAGGGCAGGTTGAGCCATACCAAAATGGACCGACTTGCCATGATCCTTTCAAACCTTCATAACGGAGGTAAAGAAATTCTCCTGGTTTCATCGGGAGCCATTGCATTGGGGTCAGAAAAACTGGGAATTCCCGTGCAAAACAATTCAATGTCGCTTATGCAGGCAGCGGCTGCCATTGGTCAGGCCGAATTAATAAAGGTATATCAGAAATATTTTGATGAGTATCACCAAACCGTGGCCCAGGTTTTAATTACCAATCGGGTTATGGATAATCCGGTTCGGATGAACAATGCCAAAAACACTTTCAATACTTTGTTGGGGATGGGAATTATTCCAATTATAAACGAAAATGATGTGGTATCAACGCATGATATTGAGCTGGACGATAATTATCCATTGGCGTTAAATGTGGCTTCATTGGCAGGGGCCAATGTTATTCTGATAAAAACGGCAGAGATTGAAAAATACCTGGTGGTGGAAAAAGGAAAGGAAAAAGCACAATTAATAAATAGTGAAGAAGAATTGTTTGAGGAATTGGAAACAATTTGTAATCAGGCAGTATCGGATATACCCGATGATGCCGGATTCCCTTTGTCAATACCTGAATTAATTTAATTGCAAGGTGGATGAATCAGAGAAAGTCCCTCACGGAGAAAAGAAAAATTGTGGTGAAGATAGGAACTTCAACCTTATCGTATCCAAATGGACGGTTAAATTTCAGAAGGATAGAAAAGCTGGCTTATGTGTTAAGCGCTATTAAGTCCAATGGCAAAGATGTGCTGTTGGTATCATCAGGGGCCATTGGTGTAGGCGCCGGACGATTGGGCTGGGGCAAACGGCCTGCTGAATTAAGTCAGAAACAGGCCATGGCGGCATTGGGACAAGCTGAGCTCATTAAAATATATCAGAAATTCTTCGAAGCCTATAACCAAATGGTAGCCCAGGTATTACTTACCAAAGACGTGATGACCATTCCGAACCGAAATGAAAATGCCTGCAATACACTCGAAAAACTCATGGAAATGGGAATCATCCCCATTATCAATGAAAACGATACCATTGCAACCGATGAAATTGAGTTTGGTGATAACGATACCCTTTCGGCCTATGTGGCCCGCCTGGTAAGTGCCGATCTCCTCATCATGCTATCGGATATTGACGGATTGTATTCGGCAGATCCAAGAATTCATAAAGATGCAAAAATTATATCCACCGTTTCCCATATCACACCCGAAATTGAAGAAATTGCCTCAGGATCGGGATCATCTTTTGGCACAGGCGGTATGGCCACAAAAATTGCGGCTGCCAAAATTTGTGCCGAAGAATATATTGATGCTATTATCACAAATGGTGAGGATCCTGAGATAATTTTCAAAATTTTAAAAGGTGATGAGGTAGGAACTTTCTTTTGCAACAACAAATCTTTAGTGGAACGTTGAGCAAAGGTATTGGATAAATCATAATATTGTATAAATTTGCATTGAAAATTTATTTTTATGCAAATTATCATGCACGTACAACATGGGATACATGCCGAATAAAACCTTATACTATGAACAGCATTCTCGAAAAAATTGAAAAATTAACCCACAACGTTGCCCAAATCAACAAAGAACTATTTAACGAATATAATGTTAAAAGGGGTTTGCGCAATCAGGATGGTTCGGGTGTTCTTGTTGGGCTCACGAACATTGGAGATGTGGTGGGTTATGAACGGGAAAACGAACAGATCAAACCCTGCCATGGTCAGCTGTTCTATCGGGGTGTGAATGTGTATGATTTGGCCAGGGGTTTTCAGTCCGACAATCGTCATGGATTTGATGAAACAGTATATCTGCTGCTATCTGGCCAGCTACCTGATAAAAACGAACTGAAGGAATTTGAGGATTATTTAACCGATTTACGTGATCTGCCTCAATACTTCACCAAAAACATGATCTTATCATTACGCGGACGTGATATCATGAATATGCTGGCACGAAGCGTATTGGTTTTATACACCCTGGATGAGAAAGCAGAGGATTATTCATTGCATAACCTGGTTGATCAGTCGCTTAATCTGATCGCAAAATTCCCGGTTGTTACAGCTTATGCGTATTACGGTTATCGTCATTCATTCAGACGCAAATCACTGATCATACGACATCCTGAACCCGGCTTAAGCACGGCCGAGAACTTCCTGTACATGCTGAAAGGTGAAAAATATACCAAACTGGAAGCCGATTTGCTTGATTTAAGCCTGGTTATCCATGCAGAACATGGCGGTGGGAACAACTCATCATTCACAACAAGGGTAGTAAGTTCGTCCATGACTGATACCTATTCGGCCATATCTGCCGCCCTGGGATCATTAAAAGGAAGATTACACGGAGGTGCTAATCTGAAGGTAATTGAGATGATGGCCGACATAAAAAGCAATGTCAAAAACTGGAAGGATAAAAGCGAGATATCGGAATACCTGCTCAAAATTCTCCGCGGAAAGGCACACGATGGCAGCGGTAAAATATACGGTATTGGCCATGCCATTTATACATTGTCTGATCCGCGTGCTGTATTGCTTAAAGAAAAGGCCCGTGAACTGGCCGAAGAGAAGGGTAAAATGGATGAATTTTTACTGTATGAAAACATCGAAGCGCTTACACCTGAAGTATTTGCCAAATACAAAGGAGGCACAACCAAAATCATAAGTCCGAATGTCGATTTTTATTCCGGATTTGTATACAATTGCCTGAATATTCCGGTGGAAATTTTCACCCCCATTTTTGCCATTGCACGTATTGCCGGATGGTGCGCACATCGGTTGGAAGAGGTTACTTTTCCTTCGCGCCGCATTATACGTCCGGCATATAAAAATGTGTATGGACGAATTGACTATAAACCGTTAAATGAACGGTAGAATAAAAATATATAAATGAACATAATTACATAGTTACATGAATGTTAATTGATAACAATATCTTTTTCAAATAATTGATTTTATTGTATCTTTGGAGCCAAAGTCGCTGGTAAGTAATGTGTACAGAAAGCTCTATAAGGTTTAAAAACAGATATTATTGTTCAACATAAGCATGGAGAGGTATAGAGCGTCAAATAAAATCAGAACCATTCTCCAACCAAAGAATGGTTTTTTTCTTAAAACCTGAAATCCGCAACTCCAATCGCAGTAATCCTTAGTCTGTCATAATTCGACACCGCTCCGGATAACTGTAAGGCTCAGTGCCTCGTCATAGGAAGACACGGTAGGCAGCGCCAGGGAGTAAAATCCCGGAATAGAATTTGATTTGGAATGCAGATATTGGGTAAATGGGTAATGTGATATTTAAAATATAGTTAAAAGAGAAATTATGGGAAATGGTTTACCAAAAAAACAAGGGCTTTACAACCCCGAGAACGAACATGACAATTGCGGGATAGGGTTTGTTACTCAAATTAAGGGGGTTAAATCTCATGATATCGTACAAAAAGGTCTTGAAGTATTAGTTAACATGACCCACAGGGGAGCTGAAAGTGCTGATAATGTATCTGGTGATGGTGCAGGTATTTTAATCCAGGTTCCGCATGATTATATTCTTTCAAAGGGTGTTAATGTACCTAATCCGGGTAAATACGGAACAGGACTCATTTTTCTCCCGCAAAACGAGAAAGACCGTAAGGCGTGTGAAAAAATATTGATTGATACAATCGTAGGAGAAGGATTGGATGTGATTGAATTCCACGATGTTACTGTCGATAATCATGTGTTGGGTGACATATCAAGAGAAACCGAACCTTATGTAAAACAAATATATGTTACGTCCAATCAGCCCATGGAGCAACAGTTTCTGGAACGTAAACTCTACATGGTGCGGAAGATGTCTGAACAAAAGGTTCGACTATCCAAAATAAAATCCAGGGAAGCCTTTTACATCCCCAGTCTTTCATCCAAAGTGATGATTTACAAAGGTATGCTTACACCCGAGCAGGTAGGCCAGTATTTTGTTGATTTACGCAGCGAAAAGCTTACCAGCGCCATAGCATTGGTGCATTCAAGGTTTTCAACCAACACATTTCCTACCTGGGATTTGGCACAGCCATTCCGTATGTTGGCCCACAACGGTGAGATCAATACCGTGAAAGGAAACCGCAACTGGATGCATGCACGCGAAGGTCTTATGAAATCAGAACTTTTTGGCGATGACCTGCAGAAATTATTCCCGGTTATTGAGCCGGATAAATCCGATTCGGCTTCATTAGATAATGCACTGGAGTTTTTGGTAATGACCGGAAGATCTTTGCCTCATGCTTTAAGTATGCTTATTCCCGAATCATGGAACGACAAAAATCCCATACCACAAAGTCTGAAAGCATTCTATGAATACCACAGTACTTTTATGGAGCCCTGGGACGGTCCGGCTTCTATAGTTTTTAGCGATGGCCGCTTTATCGGTGGTACACTCGATCGGAACGGACTACGACCATCTCGTTATATCGTTACCAACGATGATATGATTGTGATGGGCTCTGAAGTGGGCGTGCAATCATTTGAAGGAAAAAATATCAAAGAAAAAGGACGACTCCGACCGGGTAAAATATTATTGGTGGATACCAAATTGGGTATTATTGTTCCCGATTACGATGTTAAACAGCAATTAACCAACCGGCAACCCTATTTCAACTGGTTGAAGGAAAACCGGGTCGACCTCGATGATATTGTGGTAAAAGAACGCGTTCCTTCTTCATTGGGTGAGGATTACGATAAATTCCTGAAGGTATTCGGGTATGCCAAAGAAGACCTTGAAATGCTTATCAAGCCCATGGCCATCGACGGGCAGGAGCCTGTTTCATCAATGGGTAACGATACACCGTTGGCTGTAATGTCGGGCAAACCACAACGGTTATTTAACTACTTCAAGCAGTTGTTTGCACAGGTTACCAACCCGGCCATTGATCCCATTCGTGAAGGACTGGTTATGGCACTTACCAATTATATTGGTTCAGTGTCAAAAAATATATTGGTTGAATCATCCGATCACTGTAAGCTTATTAAGTTTAAAAGCCCGGTTGTAACCAATACCGACCTTCAGAAGATCAAAGATTTCAAACCGGATTTTTTTACCCACGAAACCATTCAAATGGTATTCGATCCTGCCGGAGGGGGCAAAAGCCTTGAAATGGCATTGGAACAAATTAGTGAACAGGCCGAAAAAGCTGTTGATAATAATGTGAACTACATCATATTATCCGACAGGAATATCTCTAAAGACATGGCTCCTATTCCGTCATTGCTGGCAACGGCTGCCATTCATCACCACCTTATTAAGGCCAAAAAGCGTATGCAGGTGGGACTTATCGTTGAAACAGCCGATGCACGGGAAGTAACCCATTTTGCATTGCTGATAGGCTTTGGTGCATCGGTAGTAAATCCATACATGGCTTTTGCGGTTATTGATGACCTGTGCAAAAGCGGTGAAATACAATTGGAGTATGGTGATGCACGTCAAAATTTTATCAAATCCGTCAATAAAGGACTGTTAAAAATACTTTCCAAGTATGGTATATCAACCCTTCGTAGTTACCACGGTGCACAAATATTTGAGTGTTTAGGAATAAATCCGTCTGTGGTGGATAAATATTTTACAGGTACAGATTCACGAATAGGGGGCATCGGTCTTGAAGAGATAGCCAAAGAAGCGGCTATACCTCATAAAATTGCTTACGACGATTCCAATAAAGCACAAAAAAACCTTAAAACCACCGGTTTTTATCACTACCGTAAGGATGGTGAAACACATGCCTGGAATCCTGAAACAGTGGGATTACTTCAATGGGCAACACGTGCCAACGATTATGCTAAATACAAGGAGTTTGCCGCCATTTCTGACGGCTATGTGAAAACTCCTATTTATTTACGGGGATGCCTGAATTTTAAGAACGGAAAATCCATTCCTATTGAAGAAGTTGAACCCGCTGAAAATATCATGAAGCGCTTTGTAACAGGTGCCATGTCATTTGGCTCTATTAGTAAAGAAGCACATGAATCGCTGGCTATTGCCATGAATACCATCGGTGGGAAAAGTAATACCGGTGAAGGCGGAGAAGACCCGGAACGATTTAAAATGCGAGCCGACGGAACATTGGCACGTAGCGCCATTAAACAGGTTGCATCAGGACGATTTGGTGTAACCACCAATTACCTGGTGAATGCCGATGAAATACAGATTAAAGTGGCACAAGGCGCTAAACCTGGTGAAGGAGGACAGCTTCCCGGCCATAAAGTAGATAAAATTATTGCCAAAATACGAAATTCAACACCTGGTATTACATTAATTTCCCCGCCACCTCACCATGATATTTATTCAATTGAGGACCTGGCACAACTTATTTTTGATTTGAAATGCTCAAATCCGAAAGCCAAGATTAATGTTAAGTTGGTAGCCGCCAAAGGGGTGGGTACAATTGCCGCTGGTGTTGCTAAGGCTTATGCTGACAGTATTACCATTGCGGGTACCGAAGGAGGTACCGGCGCTAGTCCGGCCAGCTCTATTAAACATGCTGGTTTACCCATGGAGCTGGGTATCGCCGAGACACAGCAAACATTGGTGATGAATAACCTTCGCGATCGGGTGGTGTTACAAACCGACGGTCAGATGAAAACCGGTCGCGATGTTGTGGTTGCGGGTATGCTGGGCGCTGAAGAATTCGGCTTTGCAACAGCAGCGCTTATTACCCTGGGTTGTATTATGATGCGTAAATGTCATCTAAATACCTGTCCGGTGGGGGTAGCTACTCAAAATACCGAACTTCGTAAGCGTTTTACAGGAAAACATGAATATGTAATTAATTATTTCCGTTTTGTAGCAGAGGAAATCAGGGAACATCTGGCTGAATTGGGTTATAAAAAATTTGATGACATTATTGGCCGGGCTGATCTGCTTGAAACACGTAAAGATGTTGACCACTGGAAAGCCAAATTGGTGGACTTGTCAAACCTGACTTATGTACCGAAAGAAGCAACCAAAAATCCGATCCACTGTGTATGCCTGCAAAAGCATAAGATCAGTGATGTAATGGATCATGAGCTTATTAAACTATCGAACAGGGCTATTAAGAACAAGGAAAAGGTATGGATATCCAAAAATATTACCAACGTTGATCGTACTGTGGGAGCCACGCTGTCGGGTGAAATTGCCAAGGTGTATGCCGAAGAAGGCCTTCCTGAAAATACGATCAATTGTAAGTTCACCGGATCAGCCGGACAAAGTTTTGGGGCATTTCTGGTACGTGGCGTTACCTTTACATTGATTGGCGAATCAAACGATTACCTGGGTAAAGGATTGTCAGGTGGCAGAATCATTGTTTCACCACCCAAAGATGCGGCTTATGTTCCGGAAGAAAATATCATTATTGGCAACACCGTTTTATACGGAGCCACAGGAGGGGAACTTTATGTACGCGGTGTAGCCGGAGAACGGTTTTGTGTGAGAAACAGCGGAGCGGTAGCGGTTATTGAAGGTGTGGGAGACCACTGCTGTGAATATATGACCGGTGGCAGAACAGTTGTACTGGGACAGACCGGACGTAACTTTGCGGCAGGTATGAGCGGTGGTATTGCTTATGTGCTTGATATGGAAGGAAATTTCGACTATTACTGCAATCAGGGCCTTGTGGAGCTTGGCCCGGTGGGTGATCGCGATGATATTAACGAATTGCAGTATCTTATCAGCAGTCATTATAATTATACAGGTAGTGAATTGGCAGAGCGAATTCTCACCAGTTGGGAAGAATATTTGCCCCGGTTCATTAAGGTAATACCATTTGAGTATAAGAAAGTACTGGAAGAAATGAAGCTGGAGAATATTAAAAACAAAATTAAGCATACCGAGGATGAGCCTCACTTCCATTACTAAACAATATGTAAAAGAACACTAAGTTTTAATTTGATAAAACGAGAATGATATGGGTAACCCGAAAGGATTCATGGAAGTTGTACGTCAGCAGGGAGGATATCGGCCAACCAATGAGCGTATAAACGACTTTAGTGAGGTAGAAAAGACATTAAACGAGAATGATAGAAAGTTACAGGCTTCAAGGTGTATGGATTGCGGTATTCCCTTTTGTCAATGGGGATGCCCGGTTATAAATAACATGCCGGAGTGGCAGGATGCAATATATAAAGGAGACTGGAAACTAGCCAGTGAAAATTTACACGAAACCAATAACTTTCCGGAATTTACCGGAAAAGTGTGCCCTGCGCCCTGCGAACATGCATGTGTTTTAAATATACATCAGGAATCAGTTACGATTCGTGAAAATGAATCGTCAGTTGCCGAAAAAGGGTTTGAATTGGGTTATATCAAACCAAACCCGCCCAAAACCAGAACCGGAAAGAAAGTAGCGGTGATTGGTTCGGGGCCTGCCGGATTGGCTTGTGCCGACCTGCTTAATAAATGGGGACATACCGTTACCGTTTTTGAAAAAGATGATGCGGTAGGTGGCCTGTTGAGATATGGTATTCCGGATTTCAAGCTCAATAAAAAACTCATCGACCGCCGGTTGGAAATATTGATTGACGAAGGCATGAACATTAAAACCAATACCGGTGTAGGGGTGGATATTACCGGCAAGGATTTGATGAAAGAATTTGATTCCATTGTATTAGCCATCGGGGCCATGCAACCCAGAGACCTGCCCATTGAAGGGCGCGATCTGGACGGGGTGCATTTTGCCATGGATTTTCTTACGCAACAGAATAAAGTGGTGGGAGGACAAAAATTTCCGGATGAGGAAAGAATACTTGCCACAGACAAAAATGTAGTTGTGATAGGTGGTGGTGATACAGGGTCTGACTGTGTAGGCACCTCGGCACGCCAAAAAGCCAAAAGCATTACCCAGATTGAAATTATGCCTAAACCGCCTGATGAGCGGCAAATCAATAATCCATGGCCATATTGGGCCAATACCATTCGTACCTCCAGCTCGCATGAAGAGGGCTGTGAACGCCAATGGAGTAAAGCCACCAAACGCTTTATCGGGGATGAGAATGGTAAACTCAAGCAGATTGAAGTGGTGGATGTTGAATGGGTGAAAGAGAACGGCAAATTTAAAATGATTGAAAAGGAGAAAACCAGGAAAATTATTGATGCCGAATTGGTGCTTTTATCTATGGGCTTTGTCCATTGCGTACATGAAGGATTGGCTGACGAGCTTGGATTGGATTATGACATGCGTGGCAATATTAAAATTGATAAAAATGGATTGACCAGCTCTAAGAAGGTTTTTGCTGCCGGCGATTCTGTGTCAGGAGCCAGTCTTGTGGTAAGGGCCATTGCTGCAGGACGTAAATGCGCCGAAAACGTTGATAAATTTTTAAGTGAGTAATTTTTTAATACCCTTTATAAACGCTCCCCTTGTCTCTGTGGGAGCTGAATTTTCTAATTTTTCTGCAATTAATCCATTTTACATTTTCATGTATTCACTTTTCCGGCGAAGGCAGAGAAACGCATGCAGCTTGGCTTAATAACCTGCAAGCAGAACTAACGTCATCATTCATCTTGTAACAGTGCCTTCGATGGTGAGTGCGCAGGAGGATTATTACACCGGTGGACGATGAGAAGGCTGATATTTAATTTCCTGGCTTCTCATTGAATTAATGTCAGGAAATGAACTCGCTGTTGACAATTTATTTCGGTTTTTTTCGTAGGTATTTCTGATAATACTATTTTTAGTCTTCAATTTTTTAAAGAAAAACCGTTAAATGAAGATTCTTATTACCGGAACAGCCGGATTTATTGGGTTTCACCTGGTAAACAAACTGGTTATTGATACCGATTGGGAAATCGTAGGACTGGATAGTATCAACGATTATTATGATGTGCAGCTGAAATATGACCGATTGGCCGAATCAGGTATTGATAAAACAAACATTGTAGAAAACAAACCGGTTACAAGCAGTCTCCATAAAAAATATCGATTTGTTAAACTCAAGCTGGAAGATAAAGAGAATCTGGATGCCTTATTTAAAAAGGAGCAGTTTGATTATGTTTGCAATTTAGCCGCCCAGGCAGGTGTGCGATATAGTATTACCAACCCCTATGCCTACCTGGAAAGTAACATACAGGGCTTTCTGAATATTCTGGAGGCCTGTCGGCACAACCAGGTGAAACATTTGGTATACGCCAGTAGTTCGAGTGTATACGGTCTGAATGAATCCATGCCATTTTCGGTGCATCACAATGTGGATCATCCGGTGAGTTTGTATGCAGCCAGCAAAAAAAGCAATGAGTTAATGGCGCATACTTACAGTCAACTTTATAGTTTGCCAACTACAGGATTACGTTTTTTTACTGTTTACGGGCCCTGGGGACGACCCGATATGGCACTGTACCTTTTCACCAAAGCCATGATTGAAAATAAACCCATAAACGTATTTAATAACGGGAAGATGGAACGTGATTTTACCTATATCGACGACATTGTAGAAGGGGTATACAGGGTTATCAAAAATCCGGCACAGCCAACAAATAACTGGACGGGTATAAATCCCGATCCATCGGGTTCAGTTGCGCCATACAAACTGTATAATATTGGCAACAATTCACCGGTTAAACTCATGGATTTTATCGCGACCATCGAGGAGTGCCTGGGCAGGAAAGCCGAAAAAAATCTCATGCCCATACAACCCGGTGATGTCTACAAAACCTGGGCCGATGCACGGGACCTTATGGATGATCTGGGTTATAAACCCGATACGCCAATCAAAAAAGGGGTGCAAAACTTTGTGAACTGGTATTTACAATATACCCGGAAAAATTAAAGTATATTTGAACTTTTATCTTGAAATCTAATTATGCCAGCACCAATAAGCAAAACAATGGTACGTCAATTATTACTCGCAATGGTATGTCTAATTTTACCGGACATCACCGCATTTTCTCAGGATATACCTTCTGATCTCAGTAATGTAAAAGTTGAGGAATTGTCGGATGATCAGGTTCAAAAACTTATAAAACGTGCTGAAGAAAGCGGGATGACCCAACAACAAATGGAATCTGCCGCTTTGGCCCGTGGATTGCCACCTGCTGAATTGCAAAAACTTAGGAGTCGCATACAGGATATACGGTCTGCCGGTAAAACCAAAATGACCTCGGAAACAAGGCTAAGAGAGGGGCTTGAAATTTCTACCCGCAAAGAATTGTTCGGTGATCTGCTGGCTGAAAAAACCGACACTATTTCCGACAAAGAAGGGAAGAAAATTTTCGGGCGGGAGTTATTTCAGTCCGATCAGCTCACATTTGAACCATCTTTAAACATTCCCACACCTAAAAATTATATGTTGGGGCCGGGGGATGAAGTGGTCATTGATATATGGGGTGCATCCGAAGCCAATTATCAGTTGGAAGTAACACCGGATGGCTATATTTTTATTGATAATCTGGGACCCGTTTATGTGAGTGGACATAGCATCGAAAAAGCCTCTGCATTGCTCAAAAAAAGACTTACTTCAATATACTCGGGTTTAAGTGGCGACAATCCCAATACCTTTGCACAGGTAACCATTGGTAAAATCAGAAGTATAAAAGTGAATGTTATTGGCGAAGTAACCCTTCCCGGATCATATACACTCCCTTCGCTGTCATCTGCATTCAATGCTTTATACCTTGCAGGAGGCCCCAATAAAAATGGTACGCTTCGGAATATCAAACTTATACGCGACGGAGAGGTATTTGCCATTATTGATGTATATGATTATTTAATCCGCGGAAACAGTAGTGTGAATAAATCCCTGCAGGACAATGATATTATATTGGTCGAACCTTATGTGAATCGCATTGAGACCGATGGAAAAGTAAAGCGCGAAGCCGTTTACGAATTGCAGGATGAGGAAACGCTGGGTGAATTATTGGAATTTACAGGTGGATTTTCAGAAAAAGCATACAGGGAAATGGTGAAGGTTGAACGCAACACTGGTACGCAAAAGTCGTTTTTTGATGTCAGTTCGGATCGATACAATGCGTTTACTATGCAAAACGGGGATAAACTGGTGGTTGAATCGATTCTAAACCGTTTTGAAAACAGGGTGCAGGTTGAAGGAGCTGTGTTTCGGCCTGGTTATTATGAATTAACTAAAAACCTGTCTGTATCAGAACTGATTGACAAAGCTGGCGGACTGCGCGAAGATGCTTATTTACCTTATGCATCATTGTATCGGTTGGATGAAGAAAATCATATTTCCATTATGCCCATATCATTATCAAAGATCATCAATGGTGAAGACAATATCACCCTTAAACGTGAGGATATGCTTAAAATACCTTCCATTTTTGATATTGAAGAGGATTATAAGGTGAGCATTGAGGGAGAGGTTCAACAACCCGGCACGTACCCTTATCATAAAAACATAACCATTCAGGAACTGATTGTGGAGGCTGGCGGACTGAAGGAGTCATCCTCCTTCTCAAGGGTTGAAATAGCCCGACGTGTGGTGGATAAAGATGCCATGGCACCGCGTAGTGAAATCGCCGAGGTATTTAATTTCGGTATTGATGAAAACTTAAGAATTCAGGATACCGATTCAACATTTATTCTAAAACCCTATGATGTGGTTTTTATCCGCAAATCACCGGGTTACGAGGAACAAAAATATATCTCCATTCAAGGGGAGGTGGCTTTTCCCGGCAAATATGCACTGCGACATAAAAATGAACGGATATCCGATATCATCAGTCGGGCCGGTGGGTTAACAACCGATGCCTATATCCCCGGAACCCGTTTGGTACGAAAAACAGTACAGGATGAAGAAAGATTAAGAGCTTTGGAGGCCATTCAGCAACAAACCGATGAGGATACCATTCAAACCGAACAGTTGGCTAAGGAAAAGGACCTGCCTATCGGTATCGACCTGCAAAAAATATTGGAAAATCCGCATTCCGATTATGATCTGATTTTACAGGAAGGAGACCGCTTAAATATACCCAAGGAATTGCAGACCGTACAGGCCAGCGGAGCACTGCTTTATCCGGTAAAAATGAGGTACCGGCAAAACAAATCAACCCGTTATTACATCAACAGTAGTGGCGGATTTGCTCCCAATGCCAAAAAGAGCAAGGTATATGTTATTTATGCCAACGGATCGGTAAAACGCACCCATCATTTATTGGGTATTAAATTTTATCCCGGCATAGAACCGGGGGCGGAAATCGTAGTTCCCGAAAAACCCGAGAAAGACGAAATATCCACCCAGGAAGCATTGAGCATTACAACGGCTGTATCAACATTGGGATTGATTATTGTGCGGATTATTGATACCTTGTAAAATTGATGGGTGAATGATTTAGTGAGGCTAAGCAATAGCTTAAGTGGATTAATAGTGTTTACGGATGATGAAATGGAACTTCTGATTGTTGCTAACGACTATTATGCAGAAAATCGTTATCCTGGTTTGCATACGAATTTTCACCAACAGAAGAAGTTGCCATGATGCATGATTTCACACATAAATTGATTAAAATTGCATTCGATTATGTGAATAACGATAAAATCAATGGCTAATTATTTAAAATGACAAAAATCGACAAAATAAGATTTATATCTTTACATAATGAAGAATAATTGCTACGAATATAGAGAAACCACTTGAACTAATAGATATTAATCCTGACATCTGGTTTGGTAAACCATGTATAAAAGGTACCAGAATTGCAGTGGTAGATATACTACAATGGTTATCTTCGGGTATGACGGAGGAAGAAATACTTGATGATTACTCTGGTCTGACTGAAAAACATATCAAGGCTGCTTTTTATTTTGACATAGGAGACTTTCAAAACATAGAATAATTTGTATTTCGTACGGACCATATTTTTATATATCTGCTGAATTTTTACATCTAAAACATTAATTTTAAATTAAAAATACTATGGTTGACTGGAATTTACATATTGAATCAAATCCTGATAAATTGTACGGAAAGCCTGTAATAAAAGGAACCAGGATTCCTGTAGATATAATATTGGAAAAATTAGCAAATGGAGACTCCATGGAAGATCTTTTAGAAGCATTTCCAAAATTGTCAAATAATGATATTTATGCCTGCCTTATATTTGCTTCGGATGCTATAAAGAACGAAATTATATACTCAAGGGCTTCTTAAAATGCAAATAGTTGCGGATGAAAGTGTTGATTTTGGGATTATTGCAGGATTTCGCAGCAAAGGATTTGACGTTTATTCAATAACAGAGAACCATTCCGGGATTAATGATCCCGATGTATTAGAAATCGCCAATAATTATAATTGCCTCTTGGTAACCGAAGATAAAGATTTTGGAGAACTGACCTATAGGCTAAGACATGATCATAATTGTTTAAAATTGCATTCGATTATGTGAATAACGATAGTATCAATGGTTAAGCATTTAAAATGACAGAAGAACAACAAAATACCCATTACGATAACCAAAACAAATCGAACGACGAAATCGACCTCATCGAACTCGCCTTAAATAATATGGGCCGAGCGCAAAGTTAATTTAAAGCAATAGCTGTTTTCTTTGTTTTGGGATTGTTGGTGGCTTTTGGAAGTAAAAAAGAATGTAAAGCTGAGACTTCTTTTATTCTTGAGAATAACCATGGTGGAAACCGGATTTGGCGAATTTGTTAATGAAAAATTATTTGATGTAAATGAACATTGACAAGCAAATTAAGTATTGGATAGATAGTTCCGTGAGTGATCTGGAATCTGCGAAGATACTGTTGGATAATGGAAAATATTTACACGGACTTTTCTGGTGTCATTTAAGTATTGAGAAAGCTATTAAAGCACATGTAGTTAAATATACCAAGGAAATTCCACCACGATCACATGATCTTTTGTATTTATTAAAAAAATCCGATCTTCAATTACCTGAACAACAGATTGAATTTCTTGGATTATTAATGCCATTTCAACTTGAGGGCAGATACCCGGATTATAATCCTCGAATTCCGTCCGTAGAAATGGTCAATTCAATATTTTCACAAACCAAAACCTTGCAGGAATGGATCAGGAAAAAATTATAAACATACTTCAGCGATTTCTAAATGAATTAAACAACAAACAGATTCATATTGATCAGGCTTTTTTATATGGGAGTTATGCAAAAAATAAATCACATAGTGAAAGTGATATTGATATTATGTTAATTTCATCGTTGTTCGATAGTAATTATTATGATAACGTCGGAAAAATATGGGTGATAGCAAAAAAATTTCATGAAAGGATTGAGCCTTATCTAGTTGGTAAACAAAAGTTTAGAAATGATGATATATCACCCATCATCGAGATAGTAAAACGAGAAGGGATTGAAATCCCAATAGGATTGAAAGAAAGTGTTTAAAATTGCATTCGATTATGTGAATAATGATAATATCAATGGCTAACCATTTAAAATGACAGAAGAACAACAAAATACCAATTACGAAAACCAACACAAATCCAACGACGAGATCGACCTCATCGAACTCGCTTTAAAAATATGGGCTGACCGCCGGATCATATATAAAACAGTAGCCGTTTTCTTTGTGCTGGGGTTGATCGTGGCCTTTGGGAGTAAAAAAGAATACAAATCCGATACCTCCTTTATCCTGGAAGACCAGAGCGGCGGCAGCCGTATGTCGGGCCTGCTGAGCCAGTTTGGCGGCCTGGCCGGCATTAATGTAAATCCAGGGGATGCGGAAGGGATTATTAGTCCGCAATTATTCAGCAACGTGGTAAAAAGCACACCCTTTATGCTGGAGGTTTTGTATTCGGAGATTAAGATTGAAAAATTTGACACCACCACAACCATTTTTCATTATTTGAATGAGTTGGAAAAACCTTCACTGGTGGGATACATGAAAAAATTTACCATCGGCCTGCCCGGCACCCTGTTAAAATGGGTAAAAGGAGAAGAGTACCAGGTTGAAGCAGAACCGGACCGGAAACAAGCAGACCCTGACATTTTAAAACTCACCAAAGCCGAGGAAAAAACCATTGAAAACCTCCAGGAGAGAATCCAACTCAACCTCGATGATGAGACCGGCATAATCAACCTTTCGGCAGAGCTTCCCGATCCGTTGGCTGCTGCCCAGCTGGCCCGACTCGTTTATAACGACTTAATGAATTACCTCATCAACTATAAAATTGAAAAAGCCCAGGAAGACTACCAATTCATTCAGGAACGTTACGAAGAAGCCCGCAAAAACTATATCCAGGCCCAAAAAAACCTGGCCCGTTTCCGCGATGAAAACCGCAATGTAACCTCGGCCTATTTCCAAACCGAAGAACAACGCCTGCAAAATGAGTACCAGCTATCGTTTAATGTATATAATGGACTGGCACAGCAATTGGAACAAAAGAAAATTGAGGTGCAGGAGAAAACGCCGGTTTTTAAGGTGGTGAATAAGGTGAAGGTGCCGATTGAAAAATCTAAACCAAAAAAATCGCTTGTGATGATTATTACATTATTTTTGGGACTTTTTATTGGATTATTTTTAATTACTGTCTTAATGATTTACAATAATGTGAAGGTGAATTTTACAAATTATGAAGAAAAGTGATCTGCAAGTTATTACCATCGGCTTAGGCTATATAGGACTTCCAACATCTGTACTTATTGCTTCAAGAGGAATATCAGTTATAGGAGTAGATATTAACCAGGATGTGGTTAATCAATTAAACAACGGCCAGGTACATGTTGTAGAGCCGGATTTACAAGAAGAATTTGAAAAGGTTTTATCGTTAGGAAATTTTGAAGCCTCCACCAACGTTTCTGAGGGTAATGTTTACCTAATTGTTGTTCCTACCCCCTTTAAAGGGAATCATGAACCGGATATTTCATTTGTTGAATCGGCTACGAAAAATATTCTTACTTTTTTAAAACAAGATGACCTCCTCATTATAGAATCCACTTCACCTGTAGGTACAACTGAGAAAATTGCCGATATAGTTTATACCCATAGGCCGGAACTCAAAGATGCATTGAATATTGCTTATTGTCCTGAAAGGGTATTACCGGGAAATATTATGCATGAATTGGTACACAATGATCGGGTTATTGGGGGAATAAATGAAAAATCAACCCAAAAAGCAATAGATTTTTACAGCACCTTTGTTGAAGGTAAACTACATAAAACAAACGCACGGACAGCTGAAATGTGCAAACTTACTGAAAATGCTTCCCGTGATGTTCAAATTGCATTTGCCAATGAGCTTTCATTGATTTGTGATAAAGCGGGTATCAATGTTTGGGAATTAATTAATTTAGCCAATAAACATCCACGGGTAAATATTTTACAACCCGGTGCTGGTGTAGGCGGGCATTGCATTGCGGTAGATCCTTATTTTATCGCTTCAGAATTTCCGTTAGAATCACAATTAATTACCAAAGCCCGTGAAATCAATAATTATAAAGCATTTTGGGTAGCCGAAAAAATAACCAATGAAATTTTGAATTTCAGGTTGACGCATGGAAAAGCGCCGGTTGTGGCTTGTATGGGCTTAGCTTTTAAACCCAATATTGATGATTTACGCGAATCGCCAGCCAAGTACATTACCCAAAAGGTTATGCAATCCCAAAATGATGAGGAAATTTTGGTAGTTGAACCCAATATTGAAGACCATAAAGTATTTAAGCTTACGAACTATCAGGAAGCATATAAAAGAGCGGATATCGTTGCCTTTTTAGTGAATCATAAAGAATTTGCGGGATTGGATTATAATTCTGAGAAAAAAAATCTCGATTTTTGTGGGATTTATAAGAAAAACTAATTCATGAAAAAAAAGATACTCATCGTTTTTGGAACCCGTCCTGAAGCGATTAAAATGGCTCCTGTTGTAAGGGAATTTCAAAAATATCCTGATAAGTTTAAGACTATTGTTTGTGTGACTGCTCAACATCGCGAAATGTTGGATCAGGTATTGCGCATTTTTGAAATTGTTCCGGATTATGATTTAAATTTAATGAAACCCGGACAGGATTTATATGATATTACAAGTCGTGTATTATTGGGCATGCGTGATGTGATGAGTGAAATTAAACCCGATGTTGTTTTCGTTCACGGAGATACCACTACATCATCTGCAACTGCATTAACAGCTTTTTATCAGCAAATTCCTGTTGCTCATGTGGAAGCGGGGTTAAGAACAAATAATATTTATTCACCTTGGCCTGAGGAGATGAATCGGCAAATTACAGGAAGGATTACTACTTATCATTTTGCTCCAACGGAGATGGCCAAACAAAATTTATTGAAGGAAAACATAGCAGAAGAAAAAATTACTGTAACTGGAAATACAGTTATCGATGCATTACATATTGTACTGGACAAAATTGAAAATAATACCCAACTGGAAAATGAACAATTGGAGTTTATTCAATCGAAGGGATATGCAATAAATGCTTCTCGAAAAATCATTCTGATAACCGGTCATAGAAGAGAAAATTTCGGACAGGGATTTGTGAATATATGCGAAGCCTTAAAAGAGATTGCTCTAAAAAATCCTGATTTTGATGTGGTTTATCCGGTACATTTAAATCCCAATGTCCAAACACCTGTAAGAGATATTCTTAAAGATATTTCCAATGTTTACTTGATTGAACCACTTGAGTATTTGCCTTTTGTTTACTTGATGTCAAAATCCTATTTGATAATAACTGATTCGGGTGGGATTCAAGAGGAAGCTCCAAGTCTGGGAAAACCTGTTTTGGTGATGAGGGATACCACAGAAAGGCCTGAAGCTGTTGAGGCTGGGACTGTTGTATTGGTAGGTACAGATAAGCAAAAGATAGTGAATGAAACAATTGAATTAATTAATAATTTAGCATATTTCAATAAAATGTCAAAAGCGCATAATCCTTATGGGGATGGGGAAGCCTCTATAAAAATATCCACTGCACTCAATTCTTAATAGATAATGTCCATTTTCAATAATTTTAGCTTAAAACACCTGTATAAATCTTTGGGTAGTGTATTTATTCAATTCGGGAATGCAATTTTCGGCTTTGTCTTGAGTATTGTGTTGGCTAGAAATCTTGGAGCTTATGAATATGGTAACTATACATATGTTTTCGCATTAATCAGTGTGCTTGCGATACCAATACAATTAGGACTGCCTAATTTATTGGTTCGATTCATTGCCCAATATCAGTCAAAAGGTGAATTTGGAAAAATTAAAGGAATATTAAAGTGGTCTAATTTAATTGTTGCAACGTTATCATTACTTTTGATAGTAGCTGTATTTTTAATAATGAACTATAAGAAGACAATTAGTGTAGAAAGAATGGCGACTTTAAGATGGGGGTTACTATTAATTCCGGTTTTAGCTTTGGGGGCATTAAGAGGTGCGTCGTTAAGAGGATTGCGTTATGTGGTTTTGGGTAAACTCCCTGATATGATTTTAAGACAATTGTTTTTTTTGATATTTGTTGTGCTATTCTGTTCATTTATTTCTGTCGAATTTGAATCAAAGCAAGCGATGATGCTACATTTAATTTCTGCTTTCCTTGCATTTATTGTTGGAAGTTTTTTCTTATTTAAAAAAATACCTAGAGAAACAATTAAAGCTAGGTCTGAATACGAAACTAGAAGATGGATATCTGTAGCAATACCATTTTTATTAACAGGTGGCATGCTTGTCCTAAATAATAGACTTTCAATTTTGATGTTGGGTTGGATGACAACACCGGAAGATGTAGGGATTTATGAAATCGCCGTTAAAGGTTCAACGTTAGTAGCATTTAGCCTGCTTGCAGCCAACGCTGTTTTAGGTCCATACTTTTCTAAATTTTATACTGAGAATAAGATGAAAAAGATTCAACATATTGCACGGCTTGGCATACTTGGCAGTATGATAGTTGCTTTACCAATAGTATTTATATTAATTATTTTTGGAGAACAAATTCTGCTACATTTTTATGGTAAAGATTTCTTAATGGGTTATAATTCATTAAAATTACTTACAATTGGCCAAATGATTAATGTAGCCGCTGGATCAGTTGGATTGTTGCTGAATATGACTAAGTATGAGAAATTAGTATTTAAAGGATTAACATTGTCTACAATTGTCAACATTATTTTTAATCTAGTTTTAATACCTGTTTATGGTATAAATGGAGCAGCCATTTCAACTATAATATCTTTTCTTATATGGAATATTCTTTTGGTCCGTTGGAGTATAATACATTTAGATGTTGATCCCTCTGTTTTTTCATTATTATATTATTTTAAAAAGATTCGATTTTAAATATCCATGAATAATAAAATCACACCACTTTATATTTTTTCTATTCCTCGATCAGGTTCAACGTTACTTCAAAGGATTTTATCTTCGCATGCTCAAATATCAACGAAACCTGAAACATGGTTTCTATTGCCTCTTTTGTATATGACAAAAGATGAGGGGGTTTTAGCGGAATATGGTTATTCAAAATTTAGAAATGGCTTCGAGGATTTCAGGAAAGACTTAAAGTATTATAATGATCATTTAAAAGATTTTATTCTTAAAAACTATAAAGACTCTTCTGACAATCAAGCCGTATATTTTATAGATAAAACGCCAAGATATAGTCTAATAAGTGATAAAATTATTGATTTATTCAATGATGAAGCTAAATATATTTTTCTTTGGAGAAATCCACTTTCTGTTGCATCTTCAATGATCGAATCCTGGGGAGGAGGGAAATGGAATTTATATAAATATGAAATT
>JAAAOM010000039.1 GCA_009908855.1 Bacteroidota bacterium | reverse complement strand
CGGGCTCGTTGGGCATTAAGGTTTCTATATCTTTTAATTCAGCCGCTGCAAGTGGTGCACCAAATGTGTTTTTAATTTTTATACCGTTATATTCAGCCGGGTAATGACTGGCAGATATTAATAAGCCACATTGGGCTGATAGTTTAACGGTGCCGAGGGATACCATAGGTGAGGTTACAAAATCCTCAGGTACAAAAACTTTCACTCCCTTGGCTGCCAATATTTTGGCAACAATTTCCATAAACATCTCGCCGCCAAACCGTGTATCATGTCCGAGAACAGCCGTTGGCGATTTATGCTTACGCGTTAACCAGGTTGCAACGGCAGACGCAATTCGTGCTACGCTTTCAACAGTAAAATCCTTTGCAATAATTCCTCTCCAACCCTCAACATTGAATTTTATCTTATACATATATCATTTGTTTAACGTCCTACACTCTGATCAAATAACAGTAAGCCTGCTTTCAAAATAATGAAATTTTATTAAGAGGCACATCATGTATTTTTATTATCGAATCAAAAAACTACAATAATTCATTTATGCAGCACATTATTAATTGCTTAACACCCGTTTTATGGTATGCTTATATGATTTACCATCATTTATAAATTTTTCTTTCGTTTAACGCCCTGCGATATTTTTGTGCATTGGCAATATGCCGGACATGGGTTTTGGCAAAATTATGATATCCGCTAAAGTCCTCTCGGGCACAAAAATATAAATATTCATGATGTTCATAATCCAGTACCGCTTCTATGGCAAATATAGAAGGAATTGCGATCGGACCCGGTGGTAAACCATAATTTTTATAAGTATTGTAAGGCGAATCAATGGTTAAATGTTTTTTCCAAATCCTGCGCATGCCAAAATTCTGATGTGCAAATTTAACTGTCGGGTCGGCCCTTAATTTCATTCCTTTTTCAAGCCGATTTATGTAAACACCTGCAATTCGGTTCATTTCATGCTGGTGTGTCGTTTCTTCCACAACTATGGATGCCATTGTTATTACTTCGTTGGGTTCAAAATTAATCTTCCTGGCACGGGTTACACGGTTGGAATTCCAAAATTTGTCATATTCCTTTTTCATGCGATAAATGAATTCTTCGGGTGGTGTATTCCAGTAAAAATAATAGGTGTTCGGTATAAACATACCCAATATTGTAAATTTATTGAATCCGAGTGAATCAATAAACGCTTCGTTGTAAAGCAAGGTTGATATATCTTGTGGTTCAAACTCAAGGTAATGGGCCACACGATTGGCCAGTTGATCAATGCTTCTTATTTTACCGGCAACCACAACTTTCACAGTCTCCTGCGCACCCGAACGAAGCATGTTAATGAGTTCATTGTTCGTCATTCCGTGCTCAATACGGTACCGGCCCGGTTTTATGGAAGCAGGGTAATTTTTCTTGTTGGCTACCCATAACAAATCATCGTGTTCAACTACTATGTCCAGGCTATCCAGTCTATTCATCACGATGTCAAACGAATCACCCGAGTGAATATAGAAAAGTAGACTTTCCCGTTCTTCCATTTCTATATTCGGACGAAAAGCCTTGTTGTAAATACCAACACCTTTTATTGCAAATACGACTAAGGTTATCACAATAAAGGCGCCTACAATTTTAACGGTGTTATTAAAGGAGAAATTTAATTTCATCAATCTACTCTTCTATTCGCTCTGTTTTATCACAAATATCTGTGAAGTGGAATAACGGGTTACTTTCACTTTATCGCCTTTGTCAATATATCCTATTTCGGCAGTTGCATAATAAATATCATCCTCAATTTCAACTTTACCTGACGGACGAAGGACGGTATAAGCGACACCAGTTTTTCCCAATAATTGTTTGTATGTATTATCGGAGGTTGTATATCCTTCTTCTTTTTCCTGTGTACTGTTTAACACCATATTTAAACCAGAAAACCGAAAGGCCTGTTTACTAAAAACAATGGCCAGCAGTATGGATGTAAATAATGATCCAACCACAATCAACAACGACCGGATAAGCATATTTATTGCCAGTCCCAAGTCCAACTCAAAAACAATATTATCGATCATGGCCATGGTTAATCCGGCAATCATAAAAAACACACCTGCAATTCCGGCCACCCCAAATCCGGGAATCACAAAAATTTCGACGACCAGCAGAACAATTCCGGCAAAGAACAGTAACAGTTCCCAATTCTCGGCCAGCCCTTCAAGATAGAGCGGTGCAAAGTAAAGAACAGCAGCAAGAGCCGCCGCGCCAATGGGAAATCCAATACCCGGTGATTGCAGTTCAAAATAAATACCACCTAAAATTATCATAATCAATACACCTTGTAAAACAGGGCTCATAAGGAAGGCAATAACCCTATCCAGACCGGATACCTCATATTTTTTTAATTCGTAATCCTCAATCTGCGCCAGATCAAGCACTTCAGAAATATTTTCAGCAATTCCCTCGGCATAACCATTTTCAAGGGCTTCACGGGCTGTAAATGTAAGCACCTTACCTTTTTCACTGATACCCGGTATTTCAACTGATGCGTCTACCATTGCCTCGGCTATTTTCGGATCACGATGCCATTTTATGATCGTGTCGTTGCCCTGAATAATTGTATCTGCCCCGTGCGATTCGGCTGTGCTGCGCATGGTAGAACGCATATAGGACTGATATTTATCAGGCATCTCTTCACCGGTTTGATTAACAACCGTGGCTGCACCAATATTGCCGCCACTGCGTATATAAATACTATCGCATGCAATGGATATCAGTGCTCCGGCTGAAGCAGCATTGTTATCGATAAAAACAAATATCGGTATGGTACTATTAAGAATTTTTGTACGAATGGAATCAGCAATGTTTACCATACCACCATAGGTATTCATGTGGATGATAATATAATCAGCCTTTAGCTGTTGCGCTTCTTCAAATGCCCGTTGGGTAAAACGCAACGCTGAAGGAACAATATCTTGTTTAATGGGAAATGTATACACAATGGTTTTATCATTCTCAATTTCGGTTTGGGTTTCGGTATTATCCAGCGTATCTGCCGATATAAACCATAAAGATATTAACGTCAATATCAGTATTTTACCCAATTTATTTTGCTGATTATAGTCTTTATACATCCTGTAAATTTTAAAAACACTAAAATATTCATTTCTTATCTATTTACCGCAACAGTTTGAATTGTTATTTATTAATCCGTTGTGGAAATTAGGATAAAACAGAATTAGATAAATTTTTACTTTTGTGATTTATTTAAGAATTAAAGTAACATACAATGAAATTATCGGCATTAACAGCCATATCACCAATAGATGGACGGTACCGTTCGAAGGTTGAAAATCTCAGCAACTATTTTTCCGAGAGTGCACTGATAAAGTACAGGATAATGGTGGAAATTGAATATTTAATAGCGCTGTGCGAACTGCCACTACCACAGTTAATGGAATATCAATTTGTTGATGCAGAAGCATTGCGGTCAGTTTATAATACATTCACCCATCAGGACGCTGAAAAAGTAAAGGAAATCGAAAAAACAACCAATCACGATGTAAAAGCTGTTGAATACTATATTAAAGAAAAACTGGACGGCCTGAATTTCGGGAAAATTAAAGAATTTGTGCATTTTGGCCTGACCTCACAGGATATTAATAATACAGCCATACCGCTATCTTATAAAGATGCCTTGTACAACGATTATTTTCCTGTGCTGGACAATTTGCTGGAATTACTAAATGAAAAAGTTCAGCTTTGGAAAGAAATCCCCATGCTTGCCCGAACACATGGACAACCGGCATCTCCTACCCGATTGGGAAAAGAATTGTATGTTTTTGTTGAGCGGTTGTACGAGCAAAAACGTCAATTATCAAAAATACCGTTTAACGCAAAGTTTGGAGGCGCTACCGGCAATTTCAATGCCCATTTGGTGGCCTATCCTACGGTTAACTGGGCACAGTTTGGAGATGCATTTGTGAGCAGGAAATTGCATTTAAAACGATCCCAAACCACTACACAAATAGAACATTACGATAACCTGGCCTCATCATTCGATGCATTAAAGCGGATCAATACAATCCTGACAGACCTATCCAGGGATATCTGGAGTTACATATCAATGGATTATTTTAAACAAAAACTAAAAGATGGAGAAATTGGTTCGTCCACCATGCCCCATAAAGTAAATCCTATAGATTTTGAAAATGCTGAGGGCAATTTGGGGCTGGCCAATGCCCTGTTTGAACATCTGTCAGCCAAACTCCCGGTGTCGCGATTGCAAAGAGACCTGACCGATTCAACCGTACTGCGTAACATCGGCGTTCCCATAGCACATACACTGTTGGCGTTTGACTCTTTAAACAAGGGACTTAACAAACTAATCGTGAACAAACAGGCCATTGCAGACGATCTTGAAAACAACTGGGTAGTGGTGGCCGAAGGTATTCAAACAATATTACGACGTGAAGGTATTGCAAACCCGTATGAACTATTAAAAGAGCTTACCCGCACCAACGAAAAAATGAATCAGGAGAAATTTATCCGTTTCATTGATCATTTAAATATTGCCGAAAATATTAAAGAGGAACTAAAGCAAATATCTCCGTTTAATTATACTGGTTTATAAAATCTTTTGTATTAAGCCCGTGATTTAACCTTTTTATTGCGGTAAATACAAGATGTACGGTCGCAAAAATTGCAGGTGTATGGGTTGTAATTTACATCTTTGCCAATTCCAATAATGCCACTCACCGATTTAACAGGATTCATTAACGCACTATCAGTTAGCGAAATGCCACAAAAATCCTGAGGAAACATTGAAAAAAGTTTGTGTTGTTCAGCTACATCCCAATTGCAGTAACCAGGACTATAACGATTCGTTATTTTCAATTGATTATCCTTCATCTGCTCCTGTAGAACTTGCTGCACCCTGTCCATTGCCTTTTCAACAATAATAGTACCGATGATATCAATCATATAACCTTCTATTATATCTCCCTGGTTCATCATTTTCCTGGATAGTACATCAATGCCTTTACCCGCAGTGCAGGCAAAAAAGGCAATCTGTTCAGATTTCTTCATCTGATGAAAAACAATTTTTCCGACATTAAAACGCCCAACTTCTGTTTCCAGGGTTAAATCTTCTTTATTAAACTGAACTTTCTCATGCACAACATACCCACCCCGGATATCACATTCCGATTTTATCTTTTCAATCATTTCATGTGCGATAGAAATATACGGTTCTTCCGGTTCATTGCCTTCGTAAGCCATACCTATGGCTATGTCGCGCATATTTATAGAAAGATCGGTAATATTGTAATCGAATGTATTAAGCATTATGCTGGTTTGGATTGAGATAAATCATATATTTATGAGACCGGAAGAATCCGGCTCAATGATTCACTGTAATTTATCGGCAATATGACGAATGTGCTCAGGAGTGGTTCCACAGCATCCACCAACAATATTTGCACCGGCATCCACTAACCTGGTAACATATCCTGCCATTTCTTCGGGGGATTCAGGAAACACGGTCCGGCCATCGCGGTATTCCGGAATTCCGGCATTTGCATGTATAAGTACAGGGATATCCTTTGCTACAGACCTGATTTCTTTTACAATACCAATCATCCCTTCAATACCATTGCCGCAATTGGCACCGATAATATCCACACCCTCATTCATAAGAGTATGGGTGGCATCTGTGGGGGTAATGCCCATCATGGTATGATAATTATCATCCACTGATTTTTCAAATGTCATGGTAACAATAACTTCAACCGATGTGTTTTGTTTGGCCGCATTTAACGCAATTTTTGCTTCTTCCAGATCCGACATGGTCTCAATAAGGATGGCATTTGCACCACCATCAACCAATCCTTTGGCCTGGGTTTTAAACCCTTCATACATTTCCTCTTCCGTAATTTCTTCCATCATCAGCATCTTACCGGTTGGACCTATTGAACCCAGGACAAATACATTATCACCGGCAGCGCGACGGGAAATCTTAGCTGCCTGGTAATTTATTTCATAAGTCTTGTCCTGAAGGTTATACCCTTTAAGTTTGGCCGGATTGGCACCGAAACTGTTTGTAAGTATCAGTTTTGAACCGGCATCGACAAAACTTTTGGCTGTTTCATATACCTTATCTTCGTGTTCCAGGTTCCATAACTCAGGACATTCATCACCTGAAAGTCCTTTTTGGTGAAGCGATGTACCCCAGGCTCCGTCGGAAACCAAAACATTACCGTTTTTTATAGCATTAGTAATTACCTGCATATGTTATCTATTAATTTTCTCAAAATTAAAACTATTCCATTTTTTATCCAAATCTGCCATATTCACATTCAGATGTTTAAGAACATCTGTTTGAACTACGTCCCGTTAAACTTATGAATTGCATTAATCATGGCAACAAGGTTTTCGATGGGTGTGTTCAGAAAATATTCGGCCCCTTTTATACCTATTTGTTCATCATTAGCCATCACAACGGGTGCATCCATATCCAGGGATAAATAAGGAGAAACAATAGCAGGAATACCGAGTTTAAGAATTTCCTTCATTAATTTATTTTCACGCATAATAATCCCATCAGCTCTCCACCTTTTTATTCGAACGAGAATATTTTCCCCTTCCCAAGGTCGTCGATAGAAGGGTGAATAACGATAAAACTCCCATGTGCCCTGAATATGTGCATACCGGGTTATACCCCGCATGATACCTCTTTCAAAACCACGGTCGGTATTTATTAGCAATATTATTCTCAGGGGTCTGATTGGCATAAATGTTACTATAAATATATCCAAAAAAAGGTTGTTTACATTTAGTAAACGCTACCATATTTAATTTTTCTATCTTTATGCGCCAAAAAAACAAATACGAACAACCTGCAATGGCCATTAAATTATCCATCGTTATTCCGGTTTATAATGAAGAAGAAAATGTTCCCAAACTTTTGTCATGGATCGATTCTACCCTAAAAAACAAATCGATACCCTACGAAATTATACTGGTAAACGATGGAAGTACGGATAATACGTGGTTAGAGTTAAAACAATATGCCATATCCAACAAGCAGGTAAAAGCCATTAATTTTTACGGGAATTTCGGACAAAGTACCGCCATGATGGCAGGCATTGATTATGCTTCAGGAGAATATATTGTGACCATGGATGGCGATTTACAAAACGACCCGGAAGATATTCCAATGCTCCTGAAACTTATTGAAGAAGGTGAAAACGATGTGATTGCAGGAGAACGATTAAACAGGCAGGACAAAGCATTGGCCAGGAAATTACCCAGTAAAGTGGCTAATTTTTTAATTCGCTGGTTAACAGGAGTCCGGTTAAGGGATTATGGTTGTACACTAAAGATATTCAGAAGCGATATAGCCAAAGACCTCGGTCTGTATGGTGAGTTACACCGGTTTATTCCCGTATTGGCCAGATTACAAGGCGCCAGGATAAGCCAGGTACCGGTTAAACATCATTCCCGTCAATTTGGCAAATCGAAATACGGATTAAACCGAACTTTGCGCGTGGCAAGTGATTTGTTGTTAATGATATTTATGCGAAAATACCTTCAACGACCTATGCATCTGTTTGGCGGAGTAGGTATTGCCATTTTTTTTCTGGGTGTGGTGATTAATTTATATTTACTGGGATTAAAAATGGCAGGTCATGATATTTGGGGAAAACCACTGCTGGTACTCGCATTGCTATTAACCCTCGGTGGTATTCAGTTTATTACCATTGGTATTTTTTCTGAAGTACAAATGCGAACCTATTACGAATCGCAAAAAAAGAAGACCTATAAAATTAAAGAAATAATTAATGAATAATTGCCATGTAGAGCAATGTATTAAGAATAAAGGCACCGATTTGCATCCAACGAAGAAAGATTTATGCGTGATTTTTTCAAAATATTAAAAAGATACCTACCCCCTTATAAAACAACTGTTGTACTCAATGTATTATTCAATTTTCTGGGAGCGTTATTTGGGATATTCCAGTTTATTACTTTAATACCAGTATTACGGATTCTATTTAACCCGCCCAAAGAGGTAAGTGAATATGTAGATATACCCTTTTCTTTGAAAAATATGGGTGACCTAAAAGAAGCGCTGATGAATAACCTCAACAGCCTCATTGCCCGAATTACCATTGAGAATGGTGCATCGGCGGCTCTTATTTACGTGGGGATATTCATGGTCGGAATTGTAATTTTCAAAACCAGTTTTTCCTATCTGGGCAGTTTTTTCATGGTTTATATCAGAAATGGGGTTGTACGGGACATAAGAAACCAGATATACAAAAAATCAATTGGATTACCCCTGGGGTTTTATTCCGAAGAAAAGAAAGGAGACATCATAGCGCGGATGACCGGCGATGTGAATGAGGTAGAAATCTCCATCATGAATTCGCTGGACATGTTTTTTAAAAATCCCATTATCATTCTTGTGTCAGTGGTTACTATGATTATAATGAGCTGGCAGCTTACCCTGTTTGTTTTTATACTTTTTCCGATAGCCGGTTATATAATAGGTCGCATTGGTAAAAGTTTAAAACGACGATCACGTGCCGGGCAGAACAAAATGGGAGAAATTCTTTCAACCATTGAGGAAACCTTATCCGGACTCCGGATTATCAAGGCATTCAATGCCGAAAACACGCAATACAATCGGTTTTCAAAACAAAACGAAGAGTTCAGGCATATCATGAACCGCATTATGTGGAGAAGATTCCTGGCTCATCCGGTAAGTGAATTATTGGGTACATTGGTAATGGTGGGCTTACTTTGGTATGGCGGTAGTTTGATATTAAATGAAAAAAGCACCTTACGCCCCGAAGCATTCATCGGTTACCTGGGTATATTTTATAATGTCATCAATCCGGCCAAAGCCTTTTCACAAGCCATGTATACCATACAAAAAGGCATGGCATCCATGGAAAGGATCGATAAAATTCTGTCAGCCGAATCATCTATTACAGAGATCACCGCCCCGCTTCCCGTATCCGATTTCAGGGAGAAAATTGAATTCAGGAATGTATATTTTAAATACCAGAAAGAACATGTATTAAGTAATATTAATCTGACTATACCCAAGGGCAAAACCATTGCATTGGTGGGCATGTCGGGTTCCGGTAAGTCAACACTGGTTGATATGATCCCGCGATTTTATGATGTGCTTGAAGGACAAATTTTTATTGACGGACAAGATATACGTCACTTAAAAATATCGGACTTAAGAAATTTGATGGGCGTGGTTAACCAGGAACCTATATTATTTAATGATACTTTTTATAATAATATTGCTTTTGGTGTGGATAACATAAGTGAAGAAGCTGTAATGAATGCAGCCAAAGTGGCACATGCGCATGAATTTATAATTCAGACCGAGCAAGGATACCATACCAATATTGGTGATCGGGGCGGAAAAATGTCAGGTGGCCAGCGACAGCGAATAAGCATAGCCAGGGCTGTACTTAAAAACCCCCCCATCCTAATCCTGGATGAAGCAACCTCAGCACTGGATACCGAATCGGAAAAACTCGTTCAGGATGCATTGGTAAACCTGATGAAAAACAGAACTTCCATTGTAATAGCACATCGGTTATCAACCATTACCCATGCCGATGAAATATACGTAATGGACAACGGATATATTGTGGAGCATGGTAAGCATGAAGTACTGATTAACAAAAACGGTAAATACAAAAGTTTTTATGACCTGCAGAATTTTAGCTGAGTAACACCATGGAATATAACAACATACGCTCAAAATCAGCCAAAGAAACCTTCGATCTGCTTGCCCGAAAATTATCGACGGAGAAAAAACTTTACTTCATACGTTTTGGTGATGGTGAAATAGAGATTATGAAAGGTATTTCCTATCGTAATCACCAAGCCAATAAAATGCTCAGTCGTGAACTCACTGAGTCATTTCAGATTGACGACCCTAATTATTTAATTGGATTATCGGTAAATATGCCTGTCGAACGCAAAAGCTCAAAAGGCGTATGTTCACAGTATCCGCAGAATGATGAAATGCTGCATTATTTAATGGATAATGATTTGATTAAGCACAAAAAAGTATTCGAAAGCCAGACCTGTTTCACCTACATGGCTCTTTTTCACACCCAACAAACCTATGAATTCTTTGAAAAACATATCCGGCCCCGGAAAAAAATGTTCATTGGCGGTACACAACAACACATTGCTGAGAAGCTATATGGCAACATTGATTATTATGTTCAAACCCCATTAAAAAACGCTTATGAAAATATTGAACTATGGTGGCCCGAGGTTATGGCACAAATTGACAATTGTGAAATGGTAATTGTATCAGCCGGCGTATCCAGCAATGTAATCGCCAAAAGACTGTGGTATGAAAACAAAGAAGTTCAACTATTGGATATTGGCTCTATTATTGATCCCATTGATGGCAAAACCAGCCGAACCTGGATAAGACTGTTGGGGCATCGTATACAACGTTTATTACCACGGGCTTATCGCGAAAAATCGATGAAACAAAAAATTCTATATGTATTGAAGGATATAAAATACCTGATACGTCGCCATGTTGTAAGTAAAAATTAATATAAACAAAAAACCCGCAAGTAAAACCTGCGGGTTTTTTATGCGGAGGAAGAGGGATTCGAACCCCCGGACCGCGGAACGGTCAACGGTTTTCAAGACCGCCGCATTCGACCACTCTGCCATTCCTCCGGCGGCAAAAGTATAAATTATTTTTGATTTTAGAAATCCATCCCTCCAAAATCATGAAATGTTAGAGAAAATGTAAGTTTCAGAAAAAAATATTAACAAATTTCAGAAATTTCAAAAGCAATTCGTATTTAAAATACTGACTTAAAGCAATAAACAAGTTTAATTGCGTATCTATTTGATTATCTGTTTGTTATAGTTATACATCTGATTTTGAAATAAATAATGATTTCCTGATTATAATAGGAGTTGTTAACAATTTTAATTGCATTTTCCTTCTGTTACGCCCAATTTTAGCTGGTTAAATTTGCTAAACTTCAGAATTAATCTATATTTGTATATGATTTGACGTATTGGAAATATTTTACTAACCCAAAAAATTTTTATTATGAACAAAGCTCAATTAATTGATGCAATTGCTGCCGACGCTGGCCTAACTAAAGCTGATGCTAAAAAGGCATTAGACGCCTTTATTTCTGCTACAACTAAATCTTTGAAAAAAGGAGATCGTGTTGCGCTTGTTGGATTTGGTTCGTTTGCTGTTTCTAAGAGAAGCCAGAGAACTGGCCGTAACCCACAAACAGGAAAAGAAATCACTATTCCGGCTAAAAAAGTAGTTAAGTTTAAAGCAGGTAGCGAATTGGCAGATGCTGTTCAATAAAATTTTGTAAATATTATGAACAAGCAGGGAGCAATTTTGCTCCCTTTTTTTTGCTCTTAACCTGCGTAATTCAGTCCAATGGACCAATTAATAACATACCTTGAATCTTTTATTACTCCCGGGCGCAAACAACTTTTCGATGAAATACTGGCCTTTCGTACCCGCTATATTACCGTGGTGCTCGAGGATATCTATCAACCTCAGAACGCCAGTGCAGTAATACGAAGCTGCGACTGTTTCGGTATTCAGGACATACATATTGTTGAAAATAAAAACGAATACAGGCTCAATCCGGATGTTACACTGGGATCAGATAAATGGATAAGCCTGACCCAATATAATACCCAACAGAATAATACCCTGGCTGCACTGAATAACCTTAAAGAAAAAGGGTACCGAATAGTTGCCACCTCCCCGCACAAACAGACCTGCCTGTTAAGCGAATTTGATATAAGCAAAGGTAAAACTGCCCTGTTGTTCGGAAACGAATTAAACGGATTATCAAACGATGCACTTCAACACGCCGATGAATTTCTGAAAATTCCCATGTATGGATTTACAGAAAGTTTAAATATATCGGTATCAGCAGCTATCATTCTTCAATTCCTTACGTTTAAACTAACTGAAAAAAATATCAACCGGGAATTAACATTGGCTGAAAAGCAACAAATAAAATTAGCCTGGCTAAAAAGCACCATTAAAAACGCATCCCTCATTATTGACAAATTCAATGCTGCGCATGAAAAATCAAATAATGAGTAAATTCTGGATGCATTATAATTTTTATGATTTTTTTAATACATTTGACAAAGTATATAAATTAATGGATAAACCTACTTATCTGATTGACTAAATAGCGTATGAACTGTATTATCATTGATGATGACAAACTTTCCCGCAGGATTGTGGAAGAGTTCGTGAAGCGAACGGATACCCTGAACCTATTATACTCCTTCGAAAATGCTGTTGACGCCATCAATATTTTCGAAAAAGAAGACGATATAGACCTGATATTCCTGGATATTGAAATGCCTGAAATGAGTGGGATAGATTTTTTGGATTCGCTTAAAAATCCTCCGCAAATTATCATTATCTCATCGAAAGGAAAGTATGCACTGGATGCATTTAATTATGATGTAACCGATTATTTACTAAAACCAATATCTTATAGCCGGTTTTATAAAGCCATCACCAAGGCAACTGAAAGATTTCAAAAAAACAAGGTTAACACGAAAGGCGATGAGATATTCATTAAGAAAAACTCCGCACTGGTCCGCTTAAAATACCAGGACATTTTGTGGGTTGAAGCCTTGGAAAATTATGTTATTTTTAATACGTATGATGATAAATATACCATCCATTTTACCATGAAGGCCATAGAAAACAAACTGCCCAATACTAAATTCTCAAGGGTACACAGGTCTTACATTGTAAATACCAGCAGTATAAATGTCATTGAAGACAATTCGGTAATCATCAAAACAAAAGAAGGAAACAAAACCATCCCCATTGGTAAATCATACAAGGATAAATTAATGGGCGATATCAATTTGATGATAAAATAATTCAGTTCCAACATCCCATCAAGTCTACATGGCGTTATGATCAGGAAATTCATTTTAGCCGGCATATGCATTATGTGTGCTACAGGTATATTTGCCCAGGATATTGACAGTGCTGATTTAGCAATCCTGCAAAAGCATGAAATAAAACTGCTGCATTACTTTGATTCCCTTAAATCAGTTGAAAACGCTGATACTCGATTAAACCTCAACAAGCAAATTCTGACAATATTCGACCAGGCACTAAATCATCATGCCTCCTTTCATTATCCGTTTGACACCCTGAAGAATGTTGGCCGACTACTATCAAATGATGAATTATTAAAAATTTATACATGGAATGTACCCCTGAGATTTGGTGAACATAAATACTTCGGATACATACAACGGTATGATAAAAAAGAAGACACCACTTACCTGTATCAACTACAGGACCAGGAAATATCAGGCAAGCCCCGCCTGTTTAAAGAATATACACCCGGCAATTGGTATGGAGCCTTGTATTACGAAATAGTAGAAGAAAAAATAAAAGGCGAAAAAATATATACCCTGCTCGGTTATGATTTCAATGATATTCTATCGTCCTATAAAATTATTGATATTCTAATTTTTTTGGATAATCAACCAATAATCGGAGCGCCCATGTTTGTATATAAAAACAAAAAACAATACCGGGTATTGTTCGAATATTCATCCCGCGTGTCTATGGCCCTTACATACAACGATAACCTGAAAATGATCACTTTTGATCATCTGGCTCCCTTTGAACCTGGTATGGAAGGTAATTACCAGTTTTACGGACCCGATTCTTCTTATGATGGCTTTGAATTTGAAGACAATCTTTGGATGCATCGATCGGATGTAGATGCCCGCAATCGCTAAAACTGACATTATTTACCCATACATGGTGCATACCTGTCTAAATGACATAATTTAATATGCTGGCATTGGGTTTGATAACCAATGGCATGGCTTAAAATGTTAAATTAAAAATATAAAATTATGCAAACAGGTAAGATAGGTGTTACCACAGATAACATTTTCCCGATCATTAAAAAATTTCTTTACTCCGATCATGAGATATTCTTGCGTGAACTTATTTCCAACGCCGTTGATGCGACCCAAAAATTAAATACCATGGCCCGGGTGGGTGATTTTAAGGGTGAAACCGGTGATCTGACCATTAAAGTTGAAGTGGATGAAAAAAAGAAAACAATTAAAATTACCGATCGGGGAATAGGAATGACAGCCGATGAGGTGAACAAATACATCAATGAAATTGCCTTTTCAAGTGTAAATGATTTTCTGGATAAATATAAAGACCAGGCCAGCGGAATAATCGGGCATTTCGGACTGGGTTTTTACTCGGCCTTTATGGTTGCAAAAGAGGTAGACCTGATTACCAAGTCGTATCAGGAAGATGCCAAAGGAGTGCACTGGAATTGTAAAGGGACACCCGAATTCACACTGAACGAGCTGGATAAGAAAGACCGTGGAACCGAAATTATATTGCATTTAGACAAAGAATCGGAAGAATTTGCCAATGAAAGCCGTATCAATGAATTACTTAATAAATACTGTAAATTTCTTCCCGTCCCAATTGCCTTTGGAAAAGAACAGGAATGGAAAGAAGATAAATATGTTGATACTGACAAGGACAAAATCATCAACAACCCAAATCCGATATGGACGCAAAAACCAGCTGATTTAAAAGAAGAAGATTACCAGCATTTTTACAAGGAATTATATCCGCATGCAGAAGACCCATTGTTCCACATCCACCTGAACGTGGATTATCCGTTCAATTTAACCGGTATTCTGTACTTCCCGCGAATTAAAAACAATATTGAGATACAGAAGAATAAAATTCAACTGTTCTGCAACCAGGTATTTGTAACCGACTCGGTTGAAGGTATCGTTCCGGAGTTCCTAACCCTGTTACATGGTGTGTTAGACAGTCCGGATATACCCTTAAATGTATCAAGGAGTTATTTACAAAGTGACTCAAATGTAAAAAAGATATCCAATCATATTACCAAAAAAGTAGCCGACCGTTTGCAAGAAATATTTAAAAACGAACGGGAACAATACGAGCAAAAATGGGATCACCTGCGATTATTTATTACCTACGGTATGCTTACAGAAGAGAAATTTTACGAAAGAGCTGAAAAATTTGCCCTGTTCAAAAATACCGATGGCAACTATTTCACTTTCGAGGAATACCAAAATCATATCAAAGAAAATCAGACGGATAAAAATAAACAGCTTATCTATCTGTACACCAACGATAAAGACAAGCAGTACACATTTATTGAAGCTGCCAAAGGCAAAGGTTATGATGTATTGATGTTAGACGGTCAATTGGATTCGCATTTTGTAAATACCCTGGAACAGAAATTTAAGGACTCCCGCTTTGTACGTGTTGACTCGGATGTGGTCGAAAAACTAATTCAGAAAGATGAAAAAATAGAATCGAAATTATCCGAAGAAGAGCAGGAAGACCTGAAACCGGTATTCAAAAGTCAGCTTCCGGGCCAGGCGCACTACGAAGTAACCTTCGAGGCCATGCAGGAAAATACACATCCTGTTATCATTACGCAAAGTGAGTTTATGCGACGGATGAAAGAAATGGCCGAATCAGGTGGCGGAGGTATGGGCTTTTATGGCGAGCTGCCCGATTCATACAACCTGGTGGTAAATGCCAACCACGAATTGGTTCAGCGCATTTGTAAAGAAAAAGAAGAAAAAGTGGGTAAAGATGTATCGGCTATTAAGGATGAATTAAAGCCGCTGCAAGATTCAAAAGCCGAATTGGAAAAAGCCCGTGAGAATAAAAAGGACGAAGAAATATCGCAGGAGGACAAGGATAAGCTGGAAGAGCTAAGCAAGCAAATATCCGACATTGAAAACAAAAAGAATGAAGCACTTACCAAATTCGGTAATGAAACACCATTGGTAAAACAGCTGATTGACCTCGCCCTGTTATCCAATAACATGCTAAAAGGAGAAGAATTAAATAAATTTATTAAACGCAGTGTAGACCTTATGTAGGATTTTTTCTACTACCCTTTATCTTTAACCCAAAGCGGATTTACAACATGGTTGTAAATCCGCTTTTTTATTTAATAACCTAATATCTACTTTTTCAAAAGCTTGTTTCCGGATGTTTTAATGCAAAAACTACTTAACTCAAATTGTTCAATAGGATATTGTTATACAACAATTATCCCGGTATACTCCTTATAAAAATCCGATGCTGCTTCGTAAGGTCTTAATAAACTTTCATCAATCCATAACCTCCATTCGTCAAAGCAAGCTCAAAACAATTTAACAATTCCCCCATTACATTGTCGGTACACCAGTTTTATTAACGAACCAATAAACACCACAATTATGAAAAAAACATTTCTTTTTCTTGTCATAATGGCTATTGGTCAGGTGGCATTTATGCAAACCTTATCACCCACTGTCGTCTCCAATGCCGGCGCTGCTCATGAAAATGCAGCTGCACAAATTAGCTGGACACTCGGTGAGGTAATGACGGAAGCCTATTCAAATGATGACCTTACTTTAAGTCAGGGGTTTAATCAACACCGTTATGAAGTGGAACCGGTGAACACCCAATTAACGTCAAAGGAATCGATACGGGTATATCCGGTTCCCGCAAGCGATTATATTCAGGTTGATTATGTTTCACCAAAATCAGTTGAATTACAGGCAGTTCTGTTTAATACCGAAGGTGAAAAAGTACTTCAGCGCTCCTATCAGCAAGAAACCTTTAAAATGAACCTGAAGCATTTACCACCGGCTATTTACATTCTAAAAATGTACAACCAAAACAACCGGTTAATTCAGTCCACCAAAATCATTAAAGAATAACAGATTCAAAACCAATTAAAATAACTAAAAATGAGAACAATATTTACACTAATAGTTTCCGTATTGATGACTGCATCAATACTGGCACAAGCACCACAAAGCTTTAAATACCAGGCAGTCGTACGCGATAATAGCGGAGAACCCATAGCAAGCGGTTCGGTTGCATTTCAAATAAGTATATTAGAAGGTTCGGAAACGGGCACACCCGTATATTCCGAAATGCACACAGCCACCACCAACAGCCAGGGGCATGTATCCCTGCAAATTGGCGATGGCACCACAAGCGACGACTTCACGGCCATAAGCTGGGGCAGTAATACCTACTTTATGAAAATTGAAATGGATGCCGATGGTGGTAGTGATTACACCCATATTGGCACCTCTCAACTCTTATCTGTTCCCTACGCTTTGCATTCCTCTACCGCCGAAAATGTCGTATGGAGCGCCAATGAAAGCCATACCTATTACGAAGGCGGAAATGTTGGCATTGGCACCAATACACCGCAACAACCCTTGCATGTTGATGGGAATACACGTATTGATGGCAAATTACATTTAGGCATCGATAATTTAAGTAATACATGGTATCGTGCAGCATTATACCAACCCATTTCAGGCAGAGGGTCATCAATATTCTTTATAACTGCCGATTCAGATTCAAGTTCGTCGGATGGCGCTCAAATAGGCCTTACCGACGGAGCTAATCCTGATTTACAGTTGGTAAATCGGGAAGAAGGAGATATTACCTTCGGCAATAATGGTTATGATGAAAAAATGCGAATTACTTCCGATGGCTTGGTTGGCATTGGCAATTCGAATCCCGAATCATCTCTGCATATTGAAGGGTCTGCAGACCGTACCGAACTAATTATAGGTGACCAGGATATAGGATTTGACCAGGCGACTGATATTTCCATCAGTAATGGTTCAGCCCGCAGTTATCTCTATGTAGGACAAGACACCGACTACAAAGGATTTGTGAAATGGGAGTACAACGGTACGCCAACCGACGCTACTTTTGAGATTGGTACTTACGCGGGGAATAATGACCTGATACTGCAACCGGTCGGTGGATCAGTAGGTATAGACCTATTGGGAACACCCTCTTACAAGTTGGAGGTAAATGGTACAGCCGGAAAGCCCGGCGGAGGCTCCTGGAGTAACAGTTCGGATATCCGCCTGAAAAATGTACATGGCGATTATAAGAAAGGAATTGAAGAGATAGAACAACTGGAACCAATTGAATATAGCTATAAAAAAGACAATGCCCGCGGCCTTCCCACTGATGAGGAATACATAGGTTTTTCAGCGCAAGAAGTGCAAAAAGTTTTTCCGGAAGCCGTTGAAGAAGGCGAAGACGGCTATTTGAACTTCAACATGCATGCATTGAATGTTGCCGTGATTAATGCATTAAAGGAATTAAAAGCTGAGAACGAAGCGCTGAAGGAACGAATCGAAGCATTGGAAAATCAATAATACCGTGTAAATTATACAAAAATCAAAAGTAATTACAAAAACGCCCCATCTGGTAGGATGAGGCGTTTTTTTATTCGATATGTACAACCAATTTGGTATATTGGCCTGCATTCGCCCATAGTAGCCACAATATATACTAAGTCTTCTTCAAAAAATGCATACGGATATCTGAAAAGTAAAAATTATTGAAAATTCATCCGGATAATTTTGAAAACTTCACATCCGCTCATCTATGCCATCATAATATACAGGTAACAAGTATTATGGTTAAAGTTGACAACCAACAGATGTTATTGTTTTTTGATGTATTCTTTGGTTTGCTGATACTCATCCGGATCATTAATTGATGCATGTGCCTGACCAATAATTAAGTTGGGTCGCCTGGGTAAGGATACCCCTCCGATCATTGGGTTGTGTTTTAATTGTATGGGCGTTCCCAGGTCAACCCCTTCCAGCAACGCTTTTGATGACGAAATAAAAAATGTTTCTTCAGGCATAATATAGACGATTTGATGATTTGGTGTTTCAAAAGCAAATCGTATTTTGCCCATTTTAAGTAAACTGCATGCCATTTTTTCACGTACCCGGCGCATGGTATTATTGCTCCATGTCCACAGGGGCAGACCAGAATTCATGGCGTTCAGGACTTTTAATAATGGTGTTGACCGGATCGTCATAGACCAAACAAGTCGTGGTTTTTCCATCTCAATCTCAATTATATTTTTGTCCAGCCAATTAATGCTCATTGATGTTAAATCGGTATGCCTTAGAGATGGCCCCCATAATCTCGGGCAAGATGTTTTTAAGGAAGGACCATCATTGAATATCGACCATTCGCCATCAGGATTCTGTATCCAAACCGAACTATATGGTGCAAAATCATTCTCAGGAAAAACACGTAATCCCAATACATAACCGGATGAAAACGGCAATGACATCACACCATAACCCTTGTAATGTTCAAATCCTGGCCATAGCGAAACTGACACCTTTGGTTCGATTTCTTTTAATTTATACGCAAGATCGGGAGCCATAGCATGAAGCTTTTTAATTTACGCAAGCTATTAACAGATCAAATATTAAGGCAAACAAAAACAGTATAAATAATTAATAAATTGTGTAAAACATACCATTCAGTCGTTAAATCAGGACATTTTGTTCGTTTGACTTCTAATCAAAAAAGAAAAAGTTATAAACTGAAATTCATGTTTAAGGCAAATTCCGGAGCAAAATCTTCGTCTTCAGATAGTTCAACAGGTATTGAATGTTGAATAATACTGTCAGCCTTTTGCATAAAAATCTTAGATTTTAGATACTGAAGGGAGCCAATGCCCGCACTATTGCCAATAGGATGAATTTTTCCTTTCATTTCAGCCGGAAGCAGTCCAATCGTTATGGCAGAATCAATATTGATATAATTGCCAAAGCCGCCTGCCAGGAATAATTGGTTAATGCTCTGGTAATTCAGTCCCGCATACTTTAAAAGAAGTTTAAGCCCTGAATAAATGGCCGATTTTGCCAGCTGAATCTGACGGATATCATCCTGAGCGATATAAATATCGTTTTCTTTATGCACCACAAAATTTTTATCCATCAGGCCGGTTTCATCAATAATATGGTTTTTTAGCATGTAAGCAACAATATCAATTATACCTGAACCACAAATACCTACCGGTAGAATATTACCGATAACACTATAGTCATCTGGATTCGTATAGGTTGATATCGCCCCCCGTAAAGCACCCATACCACATTGAATATTTGCTCCTTCAAATGCAGGACCTGCCGCTGTGGCACAAACATATATTTTGCCATCGGCCAATAGTGCCATTTCTCCGTTAGTTCCGATATCAATAAATAAATATTGATCATATTTCGGTTTCAGAGCTGCTAAGCCGGCAACAATATCAGCTCCGATATAGGCATTGATACATGGTAATGTAATAAAATCAGCCTTGCCGTTAATTTTAAATGGTGTTTGATCCCCTTTTTTGCATTGCTTATCGGTAAACTGTGGTGTGAAAGGATACAGGGCAATTGGTACAGGGTCTGCACCCAGTAAAAGATGCAACATGGTTGTATTACCTGAAACAGCCATTTTTAACAACCTGTCTGTTTCTATTTCCCGTTGGTTACAAAATTCCTCAAACCGTTCATTAATACCTGTCACAATCGCATTTTGTAATCGATTTAAGCCCAGGCTATTCTCCTGGCAATAATTTATGCGGGATATAACATCACCACCAAAAGCCTTTTGCGGATTTAAGAAAGAGGTGATATTTTCGATTTCACCGGTATGTAAATTCACAAAATATAAAACAACAGTTGTAGTACCCAGATCAATTGCCACACCATAAGTATTGTAAGTAGCTATTTCAGTATTATCAATATCTATTTCATAGTTTTCAAGGAAACTCGTCTGGTTAACGAGTATTCTTGTTTCATCTTTTCCCGGAAGAATCACTTCAATATCCCGTTCAGGGAAATATTGACAAGACAATACCCGCCCACTGTTCTTAATGTTTACCAGACATTTTCCGCAATCACCTTTCCCCCCGCATGGTGCATAAATACTTATTCCGTTTTGTCTTAATGATTCTAATAAAGACTCATGTGAATTACTTGTGATGATCCTTTCCTGATCCGATGAAAGCACTTTAATTGTTACCATATATTATAATAAACCAATGTCAATGACCATTAACCGATAGTCCGAAATTATATATTTTGCAATATGAATATGTTCGTGTAATCACGCCAAAACTACTTTATTTTTTGTTAGCCGGGTTACGTATTTCGTGCCTCCCGGTATCGGGCTGCAAAAATATCAGTTTGTAAAAAGGGAATGTAAATTTAATATTTTGCCAAAAAAATGCCCTGTAATTATAAAAAAGATACTAATTTGGCCCGACAATGGATATAAAAGAATACAAGGCTGACAGCCATCAGGGAGCACACCATCATCCATGGGAGTATGCAAGGTTAGAGGTAGTTTACTCCAAAATTAAATCGCTTACCGATAAGGAAAATCCGCTAATAATTGATGTTGGCTGTGGAGATGCATTTTTTCTGCATCAGTTATCGAAAAAAATGGAAAATAGCACCTTATACGGTGTGGATATTGAATTAACGGATGCAATGATAGATCAGTTTTCATCCGGTAGCACGTCCATACAGTTATTTAAGAACTTAACGGACGTACCCCCTGCAGAGGCTGATATAATATTATTGTTGGATGTGATTGAACACATTGAAAAGGATAAAAGCTTTTTAAACGAATTGTTAGCATCCGGATATATCGGGCCAAATACCAAAATAATTATAACCGTACCGGCGTTTAAAAACCTGTTTGTAGTAAGAGATAAATGGCTGGGACATTTTAGAAGGTATAACCTGGGTATGCTTAAAAATCTGGCCAATGATTTAAATTTAAAAACGGTTGATCTTAAATATTTCTTCTTTACCCTTTTCCTTGCAAGGTCAGTTCAAAAAATTATTGAGAAGTATATTACTAAGCCTGATATTGACAAAATAAGTGGTATAGGCAACTACAAGAAAAAAGTGTTGTTTGACTTTTTATTTAAAAACACACTCATATTGGATTACCACATTGGCGGTTTTATTGCGAAGGCCGGCCTTAAACTACCCGGATTATCATGCATGGCAGTATTTTCCAAACAGGAATAGTAATTCCCTGTTATAACGAGTATCATCGATTAGATATTAACAAGATCAGGGAATTTGTATCATCAACACCTGATGTTTTGATATTGTTTGTGGATGATGGCAGCAAAGACAATACCAGGTTGCTGTTAAACGAATTAGAACAACAGTATTCATCCGTTGCATGTTATTACCTGTCGAAAAAACATGGCAAAGCAGAAGCGGTAAGACTGGGAATTTTGCATCTGATAGAAAAAAAAGTGCAATATGTAGGCTATTTTGATGCTGATTTTTCTACGCCATTATCCTTTGCAAAGAAATTTGAAGAAATTCTGAAATCCCCGTATAATGTATGTACAATAATAATGGGGTCGAGGATAAGAAGACTCGGAGCCAACATAAAACGAAAACCACGAAGGCATTTCATTGGGAGAATATTTGCAACCTTTGCTTCAATTACTCTCACCATACCGGTTTACGACACACAATGCGGAGCCAAACTATTTAAAACAGAGATCGCAAAAAAAATATTTCACAGAAAATTCATCAGTAAATGGCTTTTCGATGTTGAATTAATAGCAAGAAGCATTATTGAAACGGGCTACCAGTCTTCAAAAAAAATGATCCTGGAATATCCTTTGAGTGAATGGGTAGATGATGGCAAGAGCAGCATTAAACCTGCTGATATATTTAATCTTCCTTTTGCCCTGTTAAGGTTGCATCTGACTTATCATAAGCAATTACTATTTACCAAAAAGGCAGAGGAAGCCGGTAATAAAAATGCCTAATCTGTTATGTACAGGTCGGAATTGAATATACTTATGCAACATGTATATTAATAAATCAATCGGGGGAGCGCATAACTCCATACCTGCAAATCATCAGCTCAGCATTGTTTTTTTACAATACCGGGATTACAGAATACTGGATTTTATGAACACCCCCGACAATTTATAATCAGCTCTTCAACCGGTCTTTTAACATATCTTTCATATATGCATTAACATCCCATTGGTTGGTAATGGTCATTTGCGTAAAAGGCTGAATGGTCATATAAGGAACAGGACCAAATTCGGGTAAAATAATAAATTCGGATTTTCCCTCCGCCATAGCCCTGTCAATAACCTTTTGCCACCAGTTAATATAAATCTCCACTGTTTCGTGCCATTCCGGAGCGCGTGGGTCAGGAATCTGCGGTCCTTCCGGAAAACCTATACGTGCATGAATATAATCAGCGCGTGAAATGGCCATTTCCAGAGATTCTTTCTGATCCTCAAGCATGCTCTCGGCTACATTACACCAATGCGAGGCATCAAGCGTAATTCTTAAATCAGGTAATGCCTGCAGAAACTGACGGGCAATATGGCAGGCAAAACTAAATTTGCCCCTGTGTGTTTCATGGAGAATTTTAACTCCTTTATCTGCAGATACCGCATCTGCCAACTGAATTATTTCTTTGTTTTGCTCAAAACTAAAGAAATCTTTCCCGGTTTGGCTATTGATAAACAGAGGCGATGTTTTTGCCAGATTTATAAGCCGTTCCCGGAAATTCTTCTTGTACATATCCACATCTTTATCAGATGTTTCATGATGCTGCGCGATAAATTCAAGACCATTGGACTGCAGTATGCTGACTTTTTGTTCCCGTTCTCTGTCATCCAGAGGAAAACTCATTTCCACACCATCATAACCTGCGTCTGTTACCCGCTGACAAAAGTCCTTAAAATCGTGGTTTTCCCAACCCCAAAGCGGACAGAAATATTTAATTTTCATCTGTCATTTGATTCATAATACGCGATTTTTTAGTAGTACAATATTTATCTGTTATTAACTTTGAAAAAAAAAAGACTCAAAAAAATCCATGTGTATTGCATACTTTACACGTTTATGTGTAAGTAAAATATACCATAAATTCAAACTAAAATAGGTTATTTCAATTTTCTTTAATTCGTATTGCTTATATGATGATTTAATTACTAACAGGTAAACAATTAAATGTCAGTATGTAATACAGTACATTAATTGAAAATAATTTAGATTCAACTGTTCTTACATTTCCTTACGTATCTCTCTTTTCAGATATTCTATCGCATCACGGGCCGGGTCCTTTTTGTTTTCCATGATTTCGTTGAATATTTGTTGACTTAATTTCATGGCTGATTCCTTCTCTCCTACTTTTTGCGTTTGCAAATTCACAAACTTTGTAATGGTTGATTTTGCCGATAGGATTTTTTGCCATGCATCGTTTGATATGTATAATTGTTGAGACAGGTTATGATCGAATTCGGTACGAATATTTTTCAGGATTTCCTGTTGTAACTGTCTGGCGGTCATATTTTGTTTGGCAATCCGCATTAATAACGATTCCAGCGAAATACGCTCCAACAACAATATAAATCGCTCGTATGCCTGCAATCGCAAAGGAAGTGTTGTCTCACGGTTAACCTTCTTTAATTCATGCTGCTGATTACGCTGTTCCGACCGTAAAAAATACCTTAGCATGTAAATAGTAGTTAAAAAAACGATCAATGATGGAAGGGTATACTTTACTATCTCAAGTATTTCGTTCATGGCTAAAAAATGGCAAATAACATTTAACAATATTAACTAAATTATAACGAAAACATTATTTTTACTTCGTTTTTTAAGCGATTAAAATTAGTTAACATTAAAATTTTACACATATAATGGAAAAAGTCTCAACCAGGTTAGCCAGCTTAGCGCCATCAGCAACCATCGCAATGAACCAGAAAAGTCGTGATTTAAAAGCGCAAGGTAAGGATGTTATCAACTTAAGTGTAGGCGAGCCCGATTTTAATACACCCGATCATATTAAACAAGCCGCCAAGGATGCCATTGATAATAATTTTTCTTTCTACCCGCCGGTAGCCGGTTATCCTGAGCTTAAGGAGGCGATATGTGAAAAATTCAGGCGTGAAAATAACCTGGACTATAAACCCGATCAGACCATTGTTTCAACCGGTGCCAAGCATTCGATAGCCAATGTAATCTTATCGTTGGTTGATAAGGGGGACGAAGTAATTATTCCGGCTCCATACTGGGTAAGTTATGCCGACCAGGTAAAAATTGCCGAAGGGAAAAATGTAATTATTTCAGGGGCTTTTGATAACAATTACAAGGTAACTCCGGACCAAATAGACGCTGCCATTACGCCAAAAACAAAGGCGATATTGCTCTGTTCGCCCTCCAATCCCACCGGTGCAGTATACACCAAACCCGAAATGGAAGCAATCGCCCAGGTGCTAAAAAAGCATGAACATGTTTATATAATTTCCGATGAGATTTATGAGCACATTAATTTTATTGGTGAACACGTAAGCATTGCCAATTTCGATTACCTGAAAGACCGCACGGTTGTTGTAAACGGTGTATCAAAAGCCTATGCCATGACGGGGTGGCGAATTGGTTATATTGGTGCTCCACAATGGATCACCAATGCGTGCATCAAACTACAGGGCCAGACCACTACAGGCGCCACTACCATTGCCCAAAAGGCAGCTTATGCAGCATTAACCGGCGATCAGCATTGCGTGCAGGAAATGAAAGTGGCCTTTGAACGTCGTAAGAACCTGGTGGTAGACAGATTGAAAGAAATTCCCGGTATTAAAGGCAACAATCCACAAGGAGCATTTTATGTATTCCCGGATGTGAGCGCTTATTTTGGTAAATCGGTGAATGGCCAACAAATTAATACCTCTACCGACTTATGTATGTATTTATTGGAAGATGCGTTAATAGCCACCGTTCCCGGCGATGCATTCGGAGACCCGCACGGAATTCGTATTTCATTCGCGACCTCCGACAAAAACCTGGATGAAGCAATGTCCCGCATGAAAAAGGCTATTGCCAGAATTCAATAATATGATAAGAGATATATGTATGAGTGATCTGTACGATTTGGCAATATGGGTAGATGGGGTTTAAGGGTTCATTCGTACATGTTTCTCTACTATTTGCAACATAGAAAATCCTGATGCCTCCCATACTGGCTAAAAACCACAGGTTCAACCGTTTGGTTTCATGGTACGACACACTTCGACCCGACTCAGGAAAACTTGCGGAGTGTGCGAATCGAAACCCAGAACAGTGAAAGGAAGAAACTGCGGATTTTAGGTAATAGTATAAATCAATCTCTAATCATTCACAAACAGATAATCGCCCCCGCCTGCTTTGGTATGACATTCGATACAATTCGATAATTTCCCTCTGCCGACACTTGCAGCATCAATATCGCCGTTGGGTTGTGCGGTGAAATCGTTATCAGCGTCGTTTGGCATGGTTATATATTCCCAGTCAGCATTTTCAGCATCATAACCGGCTTCACGTTTTACCATCGCAAATGAAACATACAACCTGTCAGCATCTTTTTCACCGGCAGGGGTCGCCGCAAAAACTTTTTTGGTAACAATGGTACCTGGTTCGATATCTCCGGTCAAATCACTAACATTTGCAAAAATTTCGCGGTATGTTGAGTCTGGTGGTAAATCAGATCCGTTATGTGCCACGACGGCATCGCTACTATCCGGGTTTCCGGTTACATCGACAACAGAAATGGTTGCTTGATTTAAATCTTCCTGGGTAATGTTAATCGTATTGTCCTCTTCTTCATCTTCACAGGCAACAAAAGAAAAAATTGCTGCCAGCACTATTAATAAAAATAATTTGGTTGTTTTCATGGTTCATGTTTTTTTGGGTTTATCAATTAGTATGTTTTGTTTGGAAGTACACAACGAGATAATTTCACATCGGTAAGCGCTCCGTCGCACATCCCTTTTACCACAATATCTTCTCCCTCCTCCAGATTTGATAATATATCCGTATTTTCAGTCGCATATACACTGTCCATAACACAAGTAACGCCCTGAAATTCATCATAAAGCGATATTGCCCACAGGCTTGTTTGGGTTTGACGAATATTAACTATTGTACCATTGACCTGAATTACCTGATTGACATATTTTTCATTGGCCTTATGGTTGGAAATATTAAAATCCATTACCAGTGATTTGGCATCAATTGTATAGGCCGGTTCGGTAGCTGCAATATCCGTATGGGGTTTATTATACATTAAATAGCCAATACCGGCTGCAGCAACCGCTCCCGTAATTACAACAATTAAAATGAGCCTTTTGGTTTTCATGGTATATTAAGTTATTGATTCTTAATTGTATGGTTCAAGCTCAACATCTACGGTAACCTCAATTTCTTTGGCAATGTTGTCTCTGACCACACTGGGTATTTTAATATCATAATCTTCCGGTTTGGCTATGAACTCAGAGGTAGCATGTATTTTATTACCGGGCAACAGTTTTATCGTTCCCGATTCAGTGATGGACCGGGTTACGCCGTGCAATGTAAGGTCTCCCTGCACCTCAACTTTCAGCTCCTTATCCTTAGTAAGTTCTTCAGGCTTCCAGTTTAAAATTTTACCTTCGAAAGTTGATTTGGGGTATTTATGCGACTCAACAAATTTTTCATTGAAATGTTCCTGCATCAATGCTTTTTCAAACTGAAATGAACGCATAAGGACAACAAAGGATACCTCACCGGTTTTTGTATTGATCAAGGCGGCTACCTGATCGTTGGTGGCTAAAATATCTTCAACCGGTGTTGTGGAGAAAAACTCTATGTGACCATTTTTGGTGTAGTATTTATCCTGATCCTGACCAAAAACAGCTATGGTTAGTCCGATTGTAAAGGTTGTAATAAATAATAATGTTTTCATGGGTTATTGTAAATTAAGTATTGGTTATTATTGATCGACAATATTAAAAACACGCGAAATGTTAAATCCAAAATGCAAATCACCTTCCAGCCAGTTGCCCGTTGTCTGTCCAATAAATCCACCTTCACGCATGGATTGTGCATTGGTAACCATTAGCTGGAATACATGTCCACCCGTTTCAATATCTACCCCGAAGGCAACCGGTATGTAATAATTTTCCTGTGCCTCTACCTTAGTCTGGTCAACGAGAAACACCTCGGCATTCAGGGTGACCATCGGTGTTATTTTTAACCGCCCGCCAACGCCAAGTGACCATAAATCGTTATCAAAGGATTCGTTTGGCACTATATTCCGGTGTAAATAGGTGGGGGAAACCTGCATACTCAACGCATTATTAAATTTTCGGGCAATTAAAAGCTGATGGATATATGCCAATCGATGTCTTGTTAAATAATTATCGAAATTGGAACGTACTGTTTTTATTTCAGAGGCTCCCATATAATTCACACTTACCGGAAAACTATTTTCTCCTTTGGCTTGTCTGAAAATCCGGGCTTTTACAAATCCGTCATAGGTTTTGTCAAAACTGCTTCGCCCGACACCAACCATAAGCCAGGGCGCAATGCCATACTCGAGGCTGAAATGTATTATGGCCTGATCAATTCCGAACAACTCGTATACCCCCTGGTTTACCGGACCAAAACGATGGGATATACGGAAAGACAATTCGCCTTCATGGGTTTGTTCAATGGAATGGCCGTTTAAAATTCGCGTGGATTTAAATGTTGCTTGTGCATACTGCGTTTCGGGTTCAACCATTTCACTTAACATATCCAGGTCGCTTTGGGCATGCAACCCAATAACCCATAACAAAGCCAGGCTAATTAATAATGCTTGTTTGTTAGTTTTCAGGAAATCCATCATTTTTCCAGGCTTTTATTTTATTAATTGCACATTCATCCATCATGGGGTTGCCCTGGGGCATCGGTTCAAATCCGGGCAGATGTTGTATTGCACCCAGTACGGCATCACTATGTTGCACCAGGTTGTCATAACTGTCAAGAATTATATCTCCATTACTAAAAGTACTGTTATGACAGCTTATGCAACCATTATCCTCTATTAGGGGGCGTACAACGGTTGTATAGTTCACATCCACTGTATCGCACACATAATAGTCTTCTTCATTGTCATACGTGCATTTTGAAAAAATCCATGACAGTACAAGCAATAACAGAACAATTTTATGCATAATGAAATAGTGAGTTTATGTAAATGTAAAGAAGTTATAATATAATATGGGCTATTTAGCTGATTATCTGAAATTTTAACAAAATTTTATGATTTATATTTTACGGTGTCATCTTTCTTTGTTTTCTTTTTCTCTGTTGATTTATAATGATTAAACAGCAACCCCTTTTCTGCATAAGAAAATAATAGTTGAGGGTCCAATAATTTCATTTCCCCAAATTTCCTTTCGCGTTCTTCATTTTCCAAAGACTTTATGGCACCTTCAGATGATAACATTGCATCGTACACACCAACCACCGAATCGATATAAAGTCCGATTTCGAATACATATTCCTGATACCAGTTTTTTACAACGATTATACTTGCTCCAAAAGACTGTGATGACCCGGCATCATGAAGATTCTTGCCCAGATCAACCACGGGTATTTGTTTTTCGTTCATCCATGCAAGATCCATAACCAGTGAGGAATCGACTTCAGCATCCGTCAGGTGGTCCGACTCCAGCACGTTGGTAATATCCGTAACCTGAAAAGCATATAATTGACCAGCTACTTTGCAGCAAAAGATTGATATTTCCTTATCACCGGTACCTTGCATATTCAAATGGTTAGGTCAAATACACGATAAGTTACCGATTTATTAGTGAAAATGAAAATTTTAAGCAAAAAATGTTTCGATATGAATTAAAGAAAAATCAGTACAGCCTTAATATTTTGCTGTATAAAACAAGGTGTTAATTTAGTATTTGATGATCGGCAATCATACATTAAATAATTACGGTATTCATTTTTGGAATTTACTATTCGCCCTGATTATCCAAAGTAGTGATATACTCATTGTAAAGCTTCCAATATATTTCTTCCTTTTTGGCTGTGGCTTTTTCCATTCTCGACTGATAATCCTGCCGGCTTTCATTATCGCGACGCGGGTCAAATAAAGGTTCCTTCTGCAAGCTTTCGAATATCTCATTGGGCATTCTGCTGTCCACAACAATGTAAGGCAGGAATTTCCACACCATCACGGTTTCATCTTTGGAGGCCGATGCCAGGTATTTACCATCTTTACTGACCGCCACATCCGTTACGGCGTCTTTATGCGTAGCAAAAGTATATATCTCTTCACCTGATGCTGTTTCCCAAACACGCACCGTATTATCGTAACCAGCACTGATGATGAAATGACCATCCGGTGTAAATTTGGCATCCACAACAGCCCTGTCATGCCCGCTATATACTTCGATGGTTCGCCCGGAATCGATACTCCACAATCGTAAATAATTATCGCCCGAGGCAGATACAAATAAGTCCTGATTCTCCGGATGAAAGGCTATGGCAAAAATATTATCGGCATGGCCCGGCATGGAATGTACCATGTTGCCACTATCTAAACCCCATACTTTGATGGTTTTATCTAACGAGCCGGTAGCCAGGTATTTGCCTTTGGCACTCAATCCTACCGCAGGCACGCTTTTTTCGTGGCCCTCCAGTTGATACACTTCCTCTCCGGTCACAAAATCCCATACATTTACCTTTTTGTAGTAGGTCCCGGCGGACATGTATTTGGCATTAGCGCTAATGGTAAAATCCATGATATGGGTATTGGTCTGCGGATAGGTATGAATCAGGTTGTTTTGCTGATCGATGATTTTGAGGGCATTGCCCGAGGTGAAAATGATGTTATCATCTTTCAAAAACTGAAGTTCCTTAACAGGAAAATAATTGTCTTCGATTTCAGCGATTTCATCCTGTGTTTTAATATTATGTACAAATATGGCTTTGTCCTCGCCACCGCTGGCCAAAAGATTGCCGTTGTTGTTAAATGAAACGGTATTGACAACCTCTTTATGGGATTTGATTTCGAAAAGGAGATAATCTTCGTCTTGTTGGCTGAATGCATTGATTGTAGCCAGAGTGAGTGAGAATAGGAGCTTTAGTTTCATGTTTTAATTGTTGTTTACCTAAAAATAGAAGTTTAAAAAGGATAACGCAAAATAATTAATAAGGTCTAAATTTCTATAGATATATTAACTTTCCCTCCAAGTCCTTTTTCTACAATATCATAGAGGGTTTTTAAGGTTAAATTGCTACCATTATTCTCAACACGGGATATATATGTCCTTTTTTTATTGATGATCTCTGCCAGCTGTTCCTGCGTTAAGTTTCTATCTTCTCTGGCCTTGCGCAACAGAATACCGATTTTAATGGATTCCATGTCTCTTTCCAATTGGTCTCTGCGTTCCGTACCTTTTTCTCCGTATACCTTGTCCTTAATATCTTTCCAGCTTTTAGTCTCCATCCCTTTTTTGTTTTTCTTCGTAATACATATACATTAATCTAGTCGCTTTTTGAATTTCCTTTTTAGGTGTTTTCTGACTTTTCTTGGCAAATCCATTTAATAAAATCACCAGTTTTCCTTCATCAAAAAAGCAAAATACTCTCCAAATATTGGAAGCTAGCTTAATTCTTGCTTCGAAAAGTCCTTTAGTCCCTACTATTGCTTTTAAATATTTACATGGGACTCTTTCATAAGTCTCAATAATTTCAATGATCTTAAAGATTTTATCCTGGACTTTTTGGTCTTGTTCAAGTAAGAATCTTTCAAAATAGTCTTTATACGCTATTACCTCTCTTACTTTCTTCATAACACAAATGTAACTTAAAAGTTACTTTATCGCAAGAAATAATGGATTGCTTTTTAATGGTAAGTTATTTAATCACAATTGCTAATCAGATATCTTCGCCTCCATCTCATGCCTCAACCCCTTCGTATCCACCAACACGGCCTTAACCGATCCCACCAAAATCTTGGCTTCAACAAGTACTGGTATATTGTTTTTATCGTCTGTAACCCAGACAAACATATCTTCACCGCCTTTAAAAATAGTACCCTCAACCAAAAGTGCTGAGAATTTATTGCATGTGTAGGTTTCGCCGGTGCGTAAGGTAATCGTTTCTTTTCCCAGGTAACGTACATACAAATCGTAAAATTCATTGTCGATAATGGTATGTAAAGGAATGGTATCATTCACCGTCATGCCGGAAAAATCAATATTGCGGGTATAGTATACCAGGTTTAACAAATCGAAAGTACAGGGAGGCAATTCCAGGGTATCTTCCTGGTAGGGCTCATCGGAATTTTCGGTAAAAGAATAAATTTTTTCATCATAATGATCGAACTTATAGATATTGTGAACACGATATCCGCCTTCGTAATTTTTACGGTTAAAATAAAGCGGTTGCCGTGTTGCCTGGTCCAGGTAAGCCTGGTAGTAATCCCTTACCTTGAAAATCCAGTCGTAGTTTTTATGCGATTCACCGGCCGCATTGAAGAAATAAGCCCGTTTCTCGTCAAACATTTTTTCACCAACCTCAAAGGTAACCCATCCGGCGTTTAACCAAATAACCCCCCAGTTATAATACACTTCATAGCTTATCTTTTCTCCGGGTTTAAAGGTTGTGTTTTCCGTAAAACATTGTGTGCTTCCCCATAATGAAAAACAAACAAATACAATGATGGAAATTATTTTTTTCAATCAGGTATACTTTTATTGTCAGTTTTTAATATCTGCGCCATTTTATCGGCCATGGAGGAGGCCAGTTGAAATTCAGTCTCTGTGGGTGCACATAAATTTTCGAAAGGGTCGTGCACCAATTCCCAATTGAGCGAGCCTATACGGTCAACCATTTTTTGTGTGATGCCGCTCGACCATGTTTTGGAACCGAACATGCCTGTGTACCGATTCCTGATATCGAAACGCACAAACATTTGCAGGGCAAAATCGACCCAGGGAAAAATTTCACCATTATAAGTTGGTGCCCCGACAATAATGCCCTGGTTTAAAAATGCCTCCGAGAGTATGTAGGACAGATGGTTATTTGATGCATT
>JAAAOM010000058.1 GCA_009908855.1 Bacteroidota bacterium | reverse complement strand
CTGAAGTATTACCGTGCCTTGAAAAATTCGTTGGATACAGCAAAAGTTGAAGGTAAAATAGAAGTCGCGTTGGAAATGTTACAGGAAAATGAGCCAATCGATAAGATTATCAAATTTACCGGATTGACCAAAGAACAGATTGAGAGACTTCAATAATTACGGCACCAACATGCTTATTTTTTTATACTGCCATCATTGTTTTAGAATAAATACACGAAATGTATACCCTAAATCCTTATAAAGCACGAATAACTTATTGAAACCACCTATAAAATAATTTCCGAAATGGTGAGGGATTCATTGGCATATTTAATTATATTCGGGGCTTAATATTTCGAAAACGGTATGCTGACCTTCGACCTGGTTGTTGTATTCATTGTCCTTATATTCATTCTGGTATCACTGTATAAGGAAATACTGGGACCATCACTTACCTTCGTGGTGGCTGTGGTAGCCCTTGGTATTTTTGGTATACTTACCCCCAGGGAAATTCTTAGCGGATTTGCCAATGAGCAAATTGCTGTTATCATTATGTTGCTGCTGTTGGGTGAAATATTCAGGCATACCAATGTTATCGAGGACCTGTTCGATCGAATGTTTTCCAAAGCCAAAAGCTACAAAGGTTTTTTAAGTCGGATGATGATCATCGTTTCCACCTTCTCAGCATTTCTCAATAATACCCCGCTGGTAGCTATTATGATGCCTTATGTACACAGTTGGTGCAAACGCAACCGCATATCACCGTCAAAGTTTTTAATGCCGCTTTCTTTTGCGGCTATTTTGGGTGGAAGCACAACACTCATAGGTACTTCAACCAATTTAATTGTAAACGGACTGGTGGTTGACCAGACCATTATACCTGATTTAAAACCACTACAGATTTTTGATTTTGTTTACGTGGGCATTCCCATGATGGTCATCGGATTTTTTTATTTCTATTTTTTCGGTGAAAAACTGCTCCCCATTAAAAAAGCCCTTACCGATAATTATGATCTGAACACACGAGAATACTTAATTGAAGCCAGAATACGCAACAATTCAAAATTAATTGGTAAAACAGTTGAGGAAGCGGGATTGCGTAACCTTAAAGGCCTTTTTTTGGTGGAAATACAACGTCGGTCGTTTAAAATTTCACCTATATCACCGGATATGATCCTTGATCAGGACGATATCCTTGTCTTTGCCGGCGATACAGAACGAATTGCCGATTTGTTAAGTTCCCATCCCGGTATCTCATTGCCTGAAGTGGGCATGTTGTCGAAGCGCAAACAAACCGAGGTAGTTGAGATTGTGGTGTCGCAAAATTCCACCCTGATTCATAAAACGGTTAAAGAAATTAATTTTCGTGGTAAATATGATGCCGTGCACAGGAATGGTGAACGATTATCCGGTAAAATTGGCAACATCACCCTAAAAGCCGGGGATGTGCTACTGGTTTATGCCGGTAAAGATTTTGTGAACCGTACCACCAACACGATGGATTTTTATTTTATTTCCAAAATAAAGGATTTTACCAAATTTGAGACCTACAAACTGGTGATATTGGTAGGCGGGACCATCATGGCCATTCTGCTCTCAGCACTTCATGTTATTTCTCTGTTCATGGGGCTGATTACACTAATTTTAATCTCCTTGGTTTTGAATATCATCCATGCCAAGGAATTACCCAAGAGTATAGATTACAACCTGGCTATAATAATTGTTATGTCGCTGGCCCTGGGAACGGCCATGATTAAATCAGGTGCTGCACAGTTAATTGCCAATTTTCTCATCTCGGTGTTTATGCCCATGGGGCGGGTCGGATTGCTCTTTGGTATCTATTTGATCACTACGCTCCTGGCCGCCTATATTACCAATAAGGCTGCTGTAGGTATTATTTTTCCCATTGCCCTTACCATTGCATCTAACCTGGATATCAATCCTTTTCCATTTGTGCTAACAGTGGCATATTCTTCTGCAGCCAATTTTATGACACCTATAGGTTATCAGACCAATTTAATGGTGTACGGACCGGGTGGATATTCTTTTAAAGACTTTTTCAGGGTAGGTACACCGCTTACCCTCATCTATATGTTAGTAACCATTTTAATTCTGTCATTAATTTATTTTTAATATGAACCTGGACTATCAACAACTTATCGAAATAGCTGTGCATGCCTCTCTGGATGCAGGAACAGAAATATTGAATGTTTATAACAGCGAAGATTTTGATGTACGTATCAAAGCAGATAAATCGCCGCTAACAGAAGCTGATACCCGCTCGCATGAAAAAATAATGAGCCACTTAAAAGATACGGGCATCCCTGTTTTAAGTGAGGAAGGGAAGGATATAGCTTATGCTGATCGCAAAAACCGGAAACAATTCTGGTTGGTTGATCCGTTGGATGGCACCAAAGAATTTATAAAACGGAATGGTGAATTTACGGTGAACATAGCGCTTGTGGAAAACAACCGGGTAACGCTGGGGGTGATATATGTACCTTATACCAAAACCCTCTATTTTGGGGGGGAAGGCAAAGGAAGCCATGTAATTTTTGAGGTGGATGAAAATATGCATATAAATTTCGATCATTTGGTGAGTCAGGGCAAGTATTTGCCGTTGAAAGCAGGGGATCGTGATTATACGGTTGTGGCCAGCCGATCACATTCATCCCCTGAAACAGAAGCCTTTATTGAAGATATACGGGCTGATTTCCCGCATTTACAATTGGTTTCCAAAGGGAGCTCATTAAAAATTTGTATGGTTGCTGAGGGTGTGGCTGATGTATACCCGCGTTTTGCGCCTACTATGGAATGGGATACAGCCGCCGGACATGCTATATTAAAAGGCGCCGGCGGAAATATGTATGAAAAGGATACGGAAGCCGAACTGCAGTATGGTAAAGAAAATTTATTGAATCCGCATTTTATTGCAAGATAAACTATTGATTTAATAAAAACTGGTACGTTATATAGTATGCAGTATAAGAAGTGAACAGTGAGCAGTGAAAATTGATCACTGCTCACTGGTTACTTTTTACTCCTGCTTGCTGCAATATCAATAATAAATATCTAGCTTAATGCCGCCACTGATCCATCTTCCGGGTTGTCGGATGTTCCCGAAATCAATGTAATCAACATCGAATAGATTATTTACCTTTAAAAATAGTTTCGCCCGTTTAAATTGATAATAAGCATAAACATTTGTTAGCAAAAAGGCAGGATAGGCTGATTCCCGGCTGCTCCCGTCTTCAAGCACTTCCATATAACGCCCCAAACGGTCCTGGTACTGAATGTGCCATTGGACGGTAACCGGGGCAATGATTTTATGGCTGAGTAAGACATTCAATTTATGTTTTAAATGGTCGAGCGAGTATCGTGCATCATATTGTGCTGTGTTATGGGTAATTTCCATGTAGCTGTAACCAACCTGAAATGATTCTAAAACGGGCAGGAAAGGTGTTTTAAGAACACCGTCGAAAGCAATGCCCAATCGTTCAAATTGCGATATATTGCGCGCCACATATTGTACGGTGGTGTTGGTATCATCTTCACTCAAAAATTCTATGGAATTGCTTTCCTGTTGGAAAAATCCGACCTGACTTAATGTCAGAAATTCATTCTGATAGGTCAGTCCAATTTCATAACTGTTAGCTTTTTCAGGTTTCAGGTCTGTATTTCCCTGACTTACCCCATCGTAGTAATACAGTTCGGTATATGTAGGATGCCGTAACGATTGGTTGACCGAGGTAAAAATTTTAAAAGCAGGTACAATGTTAAAACTCAGATCAATACCCGGATACCAGCTTAATTTCAAATTTTCGTCCGAATTCCAGTGGGTGAGTACACCGGCAGATATAGTAAATCTTCCAAATGTATTCAGATAATTGAGAAATGTATTTTGTGTGGCCCGGGTCTGTGCTTTATCGTAATATGCATCCACCGCGTTTTTAACTTTAATACTGTCTGAAGGTTGCCCCAATACATTGCTAAAAACTTTGTCAATTTTATGTCCGGCACCGGCAATAAATTTTCCGATTGGTGTGGGAATAATCAGTTTTGATCGGTTGCCAAAGGAATTGGTTAAATGGTAATTATGACCGGTGTAAGGGAATAACGATGGTTGCGAAGGGGAGAAGGTGGCCGTGTCGTTCCCTTTTACAAAAAAACCATTTTTTCTTTTATAATAGCCATCACCTTCCCGGAAGAGTTCAAACCGATCTTTGTGCAGGTTGAAGTAGGTGTTGGACGAAAATTTAATCGTTTTGCCGGTCTCATAGTTCACACTGGCATTTATTCCTTCCGTGATTTCATGTTGTTCCGGATAACTGGTGGAATAAAAACTTTGCGCCCCAAAATCTTTTTTATGATAGCCCAAGGTTACCAATACCGAGCTTGATTCAAAGGTATATAAGCCCGTGTATAATAAATTCGCGGCCTGGAAATCGGTGTTGGAAATGTAGCCATCCGATTGGGAATAGGAGAATCCGAGGTTGTGGGCTGAGTTGTTAAAAACTTTATTGATGTTTAATCCGGATTTAAGCAAATTATGTTGGCCATATTCGGCAATGGCTTCTATCCGGTTTTCTGCATTCGGGCGTGATATAAAATTAACTGCGCCTGTAAACGCACCTGCCCCCCATATTCGACCACCGGGACCTTGCAGAATTTCAATTTTTGTTAAGCTTAAAAAGTCGAGTGGTAAATTGAGATTGTGGTGGCCGGTTTGTGGATTGTTGATTGGGTTGCTGTTGAGAAGGATCAGGGACTGGTTATGATCACCCCCGCGAATGCTTAGGTCGGATTGAACACCATGAACACCGCGTTGCCGAACATCAATGCTGCTGTGGTTTTCAAGCAGGGAGGGTATTCCGGGGGCAGGACTGGCAGATATTTGTTGTGCGGTGATCGAGGTCACAATTTTTGACTGCTCATCAAAAGTCTGTGGAACAAGATCTGCGCTGATCACCACTTCATCCAGGTCGTACTCACGCGGCATATAAAACGTATCCGCCTGTTCCTGTGCATTACCCAATGGGCTAAGAAGACTGTAACTGGCCAATAAGGCGCCGATTTTAATTTCTTTTTTTAAAGAATTAAACACTGCATACGATTTTCGGGACCATTTTTTAAAACAAACCCGTGTATGATTCAATTCATTCATTTGATTCATAATTTAATTTCATTTTTTTGATTTTACCCCGGCAAATATAGGGCTTGTTTTTTCAGAAGCTAATTATTTATCGGCATGCATCGGCTTTTTATTAAAATATTTTTAATGGTAAGATAAACTTTTGGATATTATGCATTTGACCGATTGAATGTATGTTTGATAAGAAATGTAAAGGATAAATATTATTGTGTTTTTGATTGTTTTTTTGAATAAATAATATTCTGTGTACTTAAAACCCTGAATTTCTTTGACAAAAAAATTGTTAAAATGATATATTTATTATATTTGTTGTAAATCCTGAAATTGTAGTTAATATTAAAAAACTGGTAACATGAAAAAATTAGGTTTATTTTTAGTATCACTTTCTTTATTTTGTTTAGCAGCATTCAATGCTTGTAAAGGTACCACTGAACAGGCTGATGACGCCGGTTCTGACGAAATGGAAGCTGTTGAAGAAGCTGTTGATACGGCTGCGGTTGAAGAAGCTGAAATGGATACAACCATGATCGATGATGAAGCTGTTGAAGAAGCTGCTGAATAAAGAAAGTGTTTAAACAGTAAAAAAACGGAAGCAGGGTTTTTAATCCTGCTTTTTTTTGTATGAATAATGAAATGAATGAAAAAACTGTTAATTATTCAACATGTACCATTTGAAGGGCCGGGAGCAATTGAAAAATGGGCTGCGGAGAGAAATTACCTTTACAATATTCATAAAGTATATGCGAACGAACGTTTCCCGGATGTATCGGATATTTCAGGGCTAGTGGTAATGGGCGGTCCGATGAGTGTGAACGATCACGCAATATTTCCATGGATTTCCGATGAAATTGGGTTCATAAAAGAATGTATAAAACAAAATGTTCCGGTTGTAGGTATATGCCTGGGCGCTCAATTTTTGGCCAAAGCAATGAATGCGAAGGTATATAAAGCGAAAGAAAAAGAAATTGGCTGGTTTCCGATAACTTTTAATATCAGCCGGTTCCCCGATAAAATGCAGCCTGTAGATCACCAAACGGATGTTTTTCATTGGCATGGTGAAACATTTGATTTACCCGGTGATTGTAAATTACTGGCATCATCAAAATCTACACCTAACCAACTTTTTTTATACGAAAAAAGAATCTTAGGTATTCAATTTCATATTGAGTTAAATCATGAAAATATCAATCAACTAATTGAGAACTGCAGAGAAGAGCTTTCCGAACACGGGCCTTACATAATGAGCGAAGAAGCTATGAAAATGAAATCCATAGATTATCCGCAATTACATACCTTGCTGTATAATTGGTTTGATTATATTTTTCAGGGAGATTCGGAGAATGTAAATTGATTTTCTTAACGTAAACCCACTTCCGTAACGATAATTAATCGTATTCAAACATACATTACAGCCTTACTAGCCGTGTGTTATTGGTGTCAATGCAATAATAAAAATTGTTATAACTCACATTCTTCCTTGTACATATCAAGTACATCATACTGTTTAGTTTCGAGATAACCGAACTGCATGGACCTGAACAAATCATCACAGGCTTTTGAAACAGCATTTAATTTGAAAAAAACCAATGCTCGGTTTTTAAATGCATTAAAATTTTCCGGATCCGTTTTTAATGATTTATTAATATGCGTTAGTGCATCCGGATAATTTCCGATATTGTAGTAGATGTAACCAATGTAATTATTTACCACGGCCGATTGTTCGTCAATCTGACAGGCATTTTTGGCATATTCAAGGGCTTTAACGAAATTTTCATCCTTAATGTGTAGTTCCGTCAATGCCATGTGGGCTTTAAAACAGGATGTATCATCGGTTAACACCAGTTTATAAATCTGTTTGGCTTTTTCATTTTCGTCCATTAATGTATATCCATGCGCCAGGTTCAGCAATGCATGCTGGGTAGAATCGATAGCAAGTGCAAGATTCAGATCACCAATGGCATTTTGGAAATCCTGCATGTACAATCCTACTTTTCCTCTTTCAACAAGAATTTGTTGTTTCAGGGTTTTGTTGCTGACTTTATTCAGGGCTTTGTTCAGAAACATTTGCGCGATTCCGTAATTCCCTGATACAAAACTTATTTTTGCTCTCAGATAATTAATTTTGGCATCATTCCCACCTAATTCTTTGGCCTTGTAACAATCGGGCACTGCCTTTTCATACTTCTCCATAGCGATGTATATTTCAGATCTCAGTATAAAATATTCGGCAAATACCTTTTCATCTGAAATGGCTTCGTTAATATGTGCCAATGCTTTTTCATAAGCATGCGCATTATATTTTTCCAATGCTGCTGTGTATTCTGCTGAAAATTTTTTGTCTTTGGCCGAAACAGTAAAGCAGGTACAAACAGCAACTATTATGATGAATACACGTGCATGCCTTGTGATATATTGGTTCATAATCATTTGTTTTCAACAGGTAAATATACTATTAGTATTGACACAATGGATATTTATATGTTTCAATATCAGACTTAACCAATACCGAGCAATTTCCCGACGGGAAATCAGCCATGTTCAACTTATGATGTACTAAAGTTTGCTCGAAATATTTTTCGAATAAAATATCATTGTCCTGAATGACCATCACTTTAATGACATCCTGTGATTGATTGTAATAGTTAATCATTACCTGATTGTTATCTAACGTAACATCAGGCTTCTCTGTACCCAAATTAACAATTTGCGCCTGTGAATTTTTGATGATCAATGCTTTGGGTAATGGTTCGTCAGCTTCCTTCAGTCTGAAATAATAATTGCCATCGGGTAATGATGAAAGATTCAGGAACTTAAAAAAATGTTTTCCGCTTTCAATTTTTTCTTCATAAACCGCCTTGCCTTTTTCGTTGGTAAGCAGAAGGACTGTTGATTCATCAATATTGTTAATAAATCCTACCCGTGCCATATTGACGCCGGATAAAGAGAGGAGGAATTGTGGTTCACTTGCAAACGCAACGATTATGCTTTGCAACAATACGAAAGAAAGAAAAATTACTCTTTTCATGCAACTGTGATATTTGTGGTATGTTATTCAACTTTCAAATGTATAACAGATACTTGTAAAATTCAACATAATTTTCGTAGTCAGGCTGTTAAGATATAAACGTTGACCATTGAAAAAAAGTTATATTTCTACAAATATTTTTCAATAATAGCATAAAGCTCAGTTGGCTTATAAGGTTTTAAAATAAAATCGGTGCATCCTGCATCAATTGCATTTTCCTTTTCATCAGGATTTCGTGAGGCCGTCTGTGCAATAATCGGAATGGAATGATTCAGTTTCCTTATACTTATGGCCAGGTCTGTTCCGCGTTGGTCAGGTAGCTGTATATCCATTAAAATAAGGTCATAAGTTCGTTCACTGATTTTCGCAAAGGCTTCTTTTCCTGTAGAAACATGGTCTATATCGGTATCAGAGAATTTAAATACCTGTTTAATAAATAAAAAAGTTAGTCTGTCATCTTCGACCAACAGAATCTTTTTTCCCTTTAATTTTGTGAAATTCACTGGCAGTTAATATTGGTTATTATAAATGTAAAATAATTTATGTTAATTCTTGCAATTTTTGAAGCCTGCTTTGCATAATAATTTCTATTTTTATTAACAATGATAGTATTTGATATATGATAAAAAACCGGAAAAAACTCAGAGAATTTATAAAACACGAGATATGGCGCATATCTTTTAAGAATAAGAACCAATACAGAGCTACGCTCATACGCAGTTTGCAGGTTTTTTTGATAGCCATAAGAGGATTTACGGAAGATAAAATAAAACTGCGTGCCTCAGCGCTGACTTTTTATACATTGCTTTCCATTGTTCCGGTATTGGCGATGGCTTTTGGAATTGCAACCGGATTTGGATTTAAAGACTGGCTGATAAAGGAGCTTCAGAAGCTATTCAAAGCCCAGCAGGAAATTATGGAGAATCTGGTGACTTTTGCCGAGAATATGCTGGAACGTACCAGTGGCGGATTAATAGCAGTAATTGGATTTGCGTTTGTTTTATGGTCGGTCATTAAGGTGCTCAGTAATATCGAAAGTTCCTTTAACGATATATGGCAAATTAAACGTTCCCGGGTTTTTGTCAGAAAATTCAGTGATTACCTATCGCTGATTGTAATTGCACCTATTTTACTTTTTTTATCCAGCGGGGCTACCATAACCAAATTCACAGCCATTGGCGATGAAAACGGCATCCTTAGTTATTTTGGCCCCGTCATCACAATGGTGGTGAATATTCTTCCGTATACCTTGATATGGCTTGTATTGACACTTATTTACATTATTATGCCCAATACGAAAGTTGAATTTAAATCCGGTGTAATAGCCGGGGTTATTGCCGGTACGGCGTACCAGCTTTTTCAATGGGCTTACATACAATCACAGTCATGGTTAACCGGATATAACGAGATTTACGGAAGTTTTGCGGCATTACCGCTTTTTTTAATTTGGCTGCGTATTAGTTGGCTGATTGTATTGTTTGGTGCTGAAATTTCGTATGCCATCCAGAATGTGCAGAATTATGAATTCGAATCGGATGCCCTCAACATCAGCGCGCATCGGAAAAAAGGATTTTTATTATTAACCGCGCATAAAATCATTGATCGTTTTAAACATGGTAATACCCCGTTAATTGCCATTGAATTGTCCAGGCAACTGGAAATACCTATTCGATTAATGAATCAGCTATTGCAGGTATTGGTTGATGCCGGGATTATTCTGGAAACACGAACAGATGATTCCAAAGAAGGGGCTTTTGTGCCTGCCATTGACATTGATCAGCTAACAGCCGGATTTATACTGGAAAAAATTGAATCTTATGGAAAAGACCATATTATTTTAAATAACTCTGAAATAATGGCACAAATAAATGATTATATGAATCATTACACCAATGTGCTAAAAGAAGAGAAAAAATTGAAACTTAAAGATATTTAGTTTGCATAGTGTATAGTTTAATATTTATGTTGGTATGTTTCCATATAATTATTGCCTGTCCATAAAATGATGGGTTTGCGCGATAAAGTTGAACTTTATTGGCAAATCTAATTTAGTTATTATTTGGTCATTGCTGTTTGGTTATTTTTTTATTTATATGTATACTTGCAGAGAATTTTGATAACCAAAAATGAATAATTGCACAACACATCATCACAATCATCATATGGTTTTACCATAAAGGGAAGTGATGTGTTACACCAAAAAATAAAGGAAAAGGTTTGCATACATTGCAAGCCTTTTTTTGTTGATTTAAATAATTAAAAATGACCATGAACCTAAAAATTGCTATTCAAAAATCAGGCAGACTCAGTGAAAAATCACTTGAATTAATTCAGGAAGCAGGTGTTAAGTTAATACAGGGTAAACGAAAACTAATATCGGTAGCCAGTAATTTTCCGGTAGAAATACTCTATCTCAGGGATGATGATATACCCCAGTATGTGCAGGACGGAGTGGCCGACATTGGTATTGTAGGCGAAAATGAAGTACTGGAAAAGAATAAGCATGTGAAGATTGCAGAAAGGCTGGGATTTGCCAAATGCAGACTGTCATTGGCCATACCGCAGGATGTTGATTATCCGGGCTCGGACTATTTCAATGGCAAGCGCATCGCAACCAGCTATGCAGGTATATTGGGCCGATATTTAAAAGAAAACAACATTGATGCCGCCATTGAAGAAATTAGCGGATCAGTTGAAATTGCGCCGAGTATTGGTCTGGCCGATGCAATATTTGATATTGTAAGTTCCGGTGGTACATTGGTAAGCAATCGTTTGAAAGAGGTTGAAATTGTATTGAATTCAGAAGCAGTAATTATTAAAAAACAGGACCTTGAAGGTGAAAAGCAGCAAATCCTGGAAGAGTTAATTTTCAGAATACACGCTGTGCAACGCTCACATGCCAATAAATATATTTTATTAAATGCGCCCAACGAAAATATTGGAAAAATTACGGCCTTATTACCGGGAATGAAAAGTCCTACCGTGATGCCGCTGGCAACCGAAGGATGGAGCTCATTACATTCGGTAGTAAACGAAAACGAATTCTGGGAAGTGATCGGCAAGTTAAAAGAATATGGTGCCGAAGGAATACTGGTAATACCCATTGAAAAAATGATCTTATAAGTGGACAAGAGCAAACAGGTTATATTATTTCTGATCCCTTCATTAATATGGGGCTCCACCTGGTTTGTGATTAAATTCCAACTGGGTGTTGTTCATCCCGTTTTGTCTGTTGCATACCGCTCAGGTATAGCAGGGGTTTTATTACTGCTAGGTTGTTTGCTTTTTCGTCAGAATCTGAAATATAACCTGAAACAACACCTGTTTATCGCTTTACAGGGTTTATGTCTTTATAGTGTTAATTACTGGATGGTATATATTGCAGAGAATTACTTAACCAGTGGGTTAATAGCGGTTATGTTTTCATTGATTATGTTCATGAACATCGCATTGAATTCAATAATTTTGAAAGCCCCATTACGAAAAGAAGCATTGGTGGGAGGAATCTTGGGTATTACAGGTACTTTTTTTGTATTTAAGCAGGAATTAATGCAAATGAGCACTACCGAAAACTACGCTTTCGCGGTTATTATATGTCTGGGGTCGATGACGCTGGCCTCTTTTGGCAATATTATATCTGCCCGTAACCAGAAAAATAAATTACCTGTTTTGCAAACCAATGCTTTTGGCATGACTTACGGTGCCCTGATATTGGTAGTTATTTCCTTGTTTTTGAGGATAGAACTGACTTTTGATCCAAGTGGCAGTTATGTGTTATCGCTTATCTATCTTGCCATTTTTGGATCTATTGTAGCATTTAGTAGTTATCTTAGCCTTTTGGGTAAAATTGGACCCGATCGTGCGGCTTATACCATATTACTCATACCCATTATTGCGATGGTTATATCAACTATTTTTGAAGACTATCAATGGCGACAATCAGCCATCCTGGGAATATTATTGGTAGTAACAGGTAACTTATTAATTATTAATAAAAAATGGGTGAATCGATTAAAATTTAAAAGTGTATGAGATTCATTAAATATCCAATGCCGGAAGAATATGGCTCATTACTTGAAAGGCCATTATTCACATTAAATGAAATTGAGGACAGGGTAAGACCGATATTGCAGGCTGTGAAAAGAAACGGAGATGATGCCCTGCGACAGTATACACAAAAGTTTGATGGTGTTGAAACTGAAACATTACAGGTCTCAGAGAAAGAAATAGCTATGTCGGATATGCAGGTTTCCGACGAATTAAAAGATGCAATAGACATAGCCCGGGAGAATATCGAAAAATTTCACCTTGCCCAGCGGGGAGAAAATTTAAAAGTAGAAACTACCCCGGGTGTTATGTGTTGGCAAAAAGCCATGCCTATTGAAAAAGTAGGACTATACATTCCGGGCGGAACGGCACCGTTGTTCTCATCAGTGTTAATGTTAGGTATACCTGCTATTATTGCCGGATGCCGAGAAATAGTACTTTGTTCACCGCCCGACAGTCAGGGGCAGATTCATCCGGCCATTTTATATACGGCATCACGCATAGGCTTAACCAAAATATACAAGGTGGGCGGGGCACAGGCCATTGCTGCCATGGCTTATGGCACAGAGTCAATACCGAATGTTTATAAGATCGCAGGTCCCGGAAATCAGTATGTTACCATGGCCAAGCAAATGGTAATGAGCGAAGGTATATCCATTGATATGCCAGCCGGTCCGTCAGAAGTAGCTGTAATGGCCGATTCATCTGCTGATCCGGCTTTTGTTGCTGCCGACCTGCTTTCTCAGGCTGAGCATGGCAAAGACAGTCAGGTTATGCTGATATCTTCATCCGAAGAGCTATGCAACAACGTGCAGGAGGAACTAAAAATACAGCTACAGGCGCTTCCCCGAAGTGAGATAGCCGAACAAGCCATTGCAAATAGCAAAATGATCCTAATTAATAATGTAGATGAAATGATACGCATAACCAATATTTATGCCCCGGAGCATTTAATCATTTCAACGGAGAATGCCGATTGGGTTGCCGAGCAAATCCAAAATGCAGGGTCAGTATTTATTGGCCATTATACGCCTGAGAGCGCCGGGGATTATGCTTCGGGAACCAATCATACCCTCCCTACCAATGGCTATGCACGTTCATTCAGCGGTGTAAACCTCGATACATTCAGGAAAAAAATAACCTATCAAAAAATATCATCGCAGGGACTGACTCATTTAGGGCTGGTAATTCAAACTATGGCCGGGGCTGAGCAACTGCAGGCTCACAGCAGGGCGGTTTCAATTCGCCTGGATAAATTAAACAACAAGAATAACTGATTATGCAAAATCCTGAGCAACTCATAAGAACAAATATATTGCAATTGAAACCCTATTCATCGGCCAGGGAAGAGTATTCGGGCGATGCTTCAGTATTTCTGGATGCAAACGAAAATCCATTCCCTACACCATACAATCGTTACCCTGACCCCTTACAAAAAGAACTGAAAGAAATGGTAAGCAAGCTGAAAAGACTGCCTGCTGAACAAATTTTTTTGGGAAATGGCAGTGATGAGGCCATTGACCTGTTATTTCGAATTTTTTGTGAGCCGGGCCGGGATAATGCCATCCTGCATAACCCCACTTACGGTATGTACCAGGTATGTGCAGATATTCAGGACGTGGAGATAAAAAAAGTGTCGTTGCTAAATGATTATAGATTAGATGTTGAAGGCATGCTTTCCGCAGCAGATGAGAACAGTAAATTACTATTTATCTGCAACCCCAATAATCCTACCGGTAATTCATTCGACAAGGCTGATATATTGAGAATTATAAATGAATTCCAGGGTATTGTTGTGATTGATGAGGCTTATATTGATTTTGCCAGTCATGAGGGATTTCGTTCCGAACTCAAAAATCATCAGAGTCTGGTGTTGTTGCATACTTTTTCAAAGGCTTGGGGATTAGCAGGAGTGCGCTTAGGAATGGCATTTGCCCATGAAAAAATCATTCAGTTTTTCAATAAGGTTAAATATCCCTATAACCTCAATGTGCTTGCCCAGCAATTGGCCCTGGAAAAGTTACCTGATGTATTATCCAAAGAAAAAATGGTAACTGAAATACTACAACAGCGTGAAGTGGTTAAAAATAAATTGCTGGAATTGCCATTAACCCTGAAGATATATCCGACCGATACCAATTTTCTACTGGTGAAAATGAAAAATGCCCGGGCTGTTTATCAGTATTTAACGGATGAAAAAATAATCGTTCGCGATCGTTCCAATGTACATTTATGCGACGATTGTTTGCGCATTACCATTGGAACAGAAAAAGAAAATGAAAAACTCATTGAATCTTTATTGACATACAGCTAATACAATGACAAAAAAACGCATATTATTTATTGACCGCGATGGTACACTCATAAAAGAACCACCAGATGATTATCAGGTTGACAGCATGGAGAAATTGGATTTTTATCCCGGCGTTTTTAAAGGACTTATCCCCATAGCCGATAAACTCGATTTTGAACTGGTGATGGTTACCAACCAGGATGGGTTGGGTACCGACTCTTTTCCTGAAGATCAGTTCCGGCCCATCCAACAAAAGATGTTAAACACCTTTGCTTCGGAAGGTATCCGATTCACTGCCATACACATCGACCGGTCCTTTCCTGAAGATCACAGTCTTTCGCGCAAACCAGGCATCGAAATGTTAAAAGGCTATATGAACGAAGGTTACGACCTTGAGAATTCGTATGTAATAGGCGATCGAATCACAGATGTGCAGCTTGCAAAAAATTTGGGCGCAAGAGCCATATTCATAGATTCCGGTGAAAAACAAACCGATATTGAAAAAGAAGGACTGCAAGATGTTTGTGCATTAATTACCGAATCGTGGTGGGAGATATTTGAGTTTTTGATGAGTACAGAGCGCAGGGCAGAAATTAAACGTACCACCAAAGAGACCGATATATATGTGATGGTTGATCTGAATGGTACAGGCAAAAGCGAAATAAATACAGGTCTCGGATTCTTTGATCACATGCTTACTCAAATAGCCAAACACGCAGGCATAGATTTGATTATTACAGTAAACGGTGATTTACATGTGGATGAACATCATACCATTGAAGATACTGCTCTTGCCCTGGGCGAAGCGATAAAAAATGCACTTGGCGACAAACGAGGCATCGAGCGCTATGGTTTTGCATTACCTATGGATGATTGCATGGCTCAGGTGCTGATCGATTTTGGAGGCCGGCCCTGGCTGGTATGGGAAACTGAGTTTAAACGTGAAAAAGTAGGTGAAATGCCTACCGAGATGTTCATGCATTTCTTTAAATCATTTTCTGATACGGCAATGGCGAACCTGAATATTAAAGCCGAAGGACCGAACGAACATCATAAAATTGAAGCTATATTTAAAGCATTTGCCCGTGCCATAAAAATGGCAATTAAAAGAGATATTTTTAATTTTGAGCTCCCTTCCACGAAGGGTGTTTTATAACAATTTTAGATCATGACGGAATCTGACAGTAAAAACGCAATATTGCTCATGCACTGCCCTGATAAAAAAGGCATTGTAGCAGCCGTTACTGAATTTCTGGATAAAAACAATGGCAACATTGTCGATTTGGATGAGCACGTTGACCATGAAGAAAAAGTGTTTTTTATGCGTATAGAATGGGAGCTTGAGAATTTCTCCATTCCCAGGGATAAAATTGGTGAGTATTTTAATACACTTATTGCCGATCGTTATAATATGCAATGGAATTTATTTTTTTCTGATAAATTACCGCGCATGGCCATATTCGTTTCAAAAATGCCACATTGTTTGTATGATATCCTGGCCCGATACACTGCCGGGGAATGGAAAGTAGAGATACCCTTAATAATAAGTAACCATGAAGAATTAAGACCAATAGCCGAGCAGTTTGATATACCTTATCATGTATTTCCCATCAAAAAAGAAAATAAGGCGGAGCAGGAAAAACTCGAAATCGAACTTTTGAAAAAACACCAGGTCGATTTCATTGTGTTGGCCCGCTACATGCAGGTATTGTCATCTGATTTTGTGAAAGAATTCCCGAACAAAGTAATCAATATCCATCACTCATTTTTACCGGCATTTCCGGGTGCCAAGCCCTACCATTCAGCACGCGAAAGAGGGGTGAAAATTATTGGTGCTACCAGTCATTATGCTACCAGTGAACTTGATGGCGGACCCATTATTGAACAGGATGTTACGCGTATTGATCATAAAGATGATGTTAAAATACTTATACGCAAGGGCAGAGACCTGGAAAAAATTGTTTTGTCCAGAGCGGTATTTCTGCATTTAAAACGCCAGTTATTGGTTTATAAAAACAAAACCATCGTTTTTAATTAGCCGGCCAATCTATGAAAATTGCAATTATAAAATACAATGCCGGTAACATCATGTCGGTGGACTATGCCCTTCAGCGTTTTGGGATTGAGGCGTGTATCACCCCCGATCACGATGAGATTCGAGCGGCTGATAAAGTGATATTTCCGGGTGTTGGTGAAGCGAGTACAACCATGCAATATTTAAAGGAGCATGGTCTCGATCAGTTAATACCTTCCTTAAAACAACCGGTACTTGGAATTTGTCTGGGCTTACAGCTTATGTGCGCGCATTCTGAAGAAAATAACACACCCTGCCTGGGTATTTTTAAGGAGAAGGTTAAAAGATTTACGCCAAAAGCCGGTGAGGAATATATTACCAAAGTACCCCACATGGGCTGGAACAGCATCGATAATTACCGCACTGACCTTTTTAAAGACCTGAAAACCGGCCAGTTTGTTTATTTTGTACACAGTTATTATGCAGCAACAGGAGCCGATACTGCAGCGGTGTGTGATTATATCACCCCATTCAGTGCTGCCCTGCAAAAAGATAATTTTTATGCTACCCAGTTTCACCCTGAAAAAAGTGGAACAGTAGGTGCGCAAATACTTGAAAACTTTATTGCTTTATGATTGAAATAATACCGGCCATAGATATTATAAACGGAAAATGTGTGCGGCTGTCTAAAGGTGATTATAACCAACAAACAATTTATAACGAAAATCCGCTGGAGGTAGCTAAATCATTTGAAGATCATGGGCTTACGCGATTACACCTGGTCGACCTGGACGGGGCGAAATCAAAACAGGTAATCAACTGGAAAATATTAGAGACAATTGCCGGAAAAACATCGCTAACCATTGATTTTGGTGGCGGAATAAAATCTGATTCCGATTTGCAAATTGTTTTTGAGCATGGTGCCCAAATGGCAACTGTAGGAAGCGTTGCCGTTAAGGAACCTGAATTGTTTCAATCATGGGTAACCAGGCATGGCCCTGAGAAAATAATTTTAGGAGCGGATGTGCGTGATCATAAAATTGCTATTTCAGGCTGGCTGGATAATACCGATTTGGAAATTGATTCGTTTATCGACAAAAACCGGCAAGCAGGTGTAAAAAAAGTATTGTGTACTGATATATCTAAGGATGGAATGCTGGAAGGAACATCCCTGGAGCTTTACAAGAAAATAAAAACAAAATTTCCTGATATATATTTAATAGCCAGCGGCGGAATTACCCATATCAATGAATTGGCCCTGTTGGAGGATATGAAGGTGCCGGCAGTAATTATCGGAAAAGCAATTTATGAAGGCCGGATAGCTTTAAAGGAGTTGGAAAAATGGAATTCATCGTCAAATTAACTGATCAGGAGGGCACATTATGTTAGCGAAACGGATTATACCTTGCCTTGACATTCGCAACGAATATGTAGTTAAGGGGGTGAACTTTTTAAATGTAAAAGAAGTTGGCAATGCGGTTGAGCTGGGTGCCGAATATGCCCGTCAGGGGGCAGATGAATTGGTTTTTCTTGATATTACCGCCTCTCATGAGCGAAGAAAAACATTGGTTGACCTGGTTAAACAGATTGCTGCTCATCTCAATATACCTTTTACGGTAGGTGGAGGTATTAGCGAATTGGGTGATATTGAAAAATTATTAGCTGCCGGCACGGATAAAATTTCCATCAACTCTGCAGCGGTTAAAAAGCCTGATATTGTTGATCAGATGGCCTGTCATTTTGGTAGTCAGTTTGTAGTGGTAGCCATTGACGCACAGTTTAAAGATGATAAGTGGACGGTGTTTGTAAATGGTGGCAGAATAGCAACCGACAAGGAACTGTTTTCCTGGGCCCGGGAAGTAGAGGACAGGGGCGCAGGCGAAATATTGTTTACATCAATGAATCATGACGGTACCAAAAACGGCTTTGCCTGCGAGGCATTGTCATCTTTGGCCGAGCAATTAAAAATACCGGTTATTGCCTCCGGCGGAGCAGGAAATATGCATCATTTTGTAGATGTTTTTACCAAAGGGAAAGCGGATGCAGGGCTGGCAGCCAGTATTTTCCATTTTAATGAGATTACCGTACCCGATTTAAAGGATTATCTTATTAATAACGGGGTTGTTATCAGGAAATGATGCTTGGTAAGGATAATTATATTGCTGTACAACCAGGTAAAAAAATACAGATTTTTTACTGGTGCGTATTTATTTCAATCCTTGACTCAATGGGCAGCAACGTGCGAAAATGTATAGCTCGGGTAACAGGCACCCTAAGCAGTGTTTATGGGTACAAAATCCGATACCAATATATAATAACAAATTCAGGAATAAAATTATGAAGTTAGATTTTAATAAAGGGGATGGCCTTTTACCGGCCATTATTCAGGATAATCATTCAAGTAAGGTGTTAATGCTGGGATTTATGAATGAAGAATCCCTGGCAAAAACACAGGAAACAGGCAAAGTAACTTTTTACAGCCGTACCAAAAACAGGTTATGGACAAAAGGAGAGGAGAGTGGTAATTATTTAATGGTAAAGGAGATATTACCGGATTGCGATAATGATACACTGCTTATCAAAGCTGATCCTGTAGGGCCTGTATGTCATACCGGCGCTGATACATGCTTTTCAGAATCCAATAAAGAAGGTGTTGATTTTCTGGTGGTGTTGCAGGACCTGATTGATAAGCGCAAAAAAGACATGCCGGAAGGATCATATACCACCAAATTATTTTCCAAAGGTGTGAATAAAATTGCTCAGAAAGTTGGAGAAGAAGCGGTGGAACTGGTTATTGAATCGAAGGACAATAACAGGGAATTGTTTTTAAACGAAGCAGCTGATTTAATGTATCATCTGTTGGTACTTCTAACCGAAAAAGGATATAGAATTGAGGATGTAATTAATATTCTGGTAACGCGGCATAAATAGTTCGAAACTATAATTTACTCATAATAAGCTCAAAGTCTTCATTCGGGAATAGTCCAAGCTCATCGGCGGAGTATTGTTTTTTCAAACGATTAGCGAAGTACATATCGATTTTGCCAAGGCCTTTGGCTTCTATTTTACCGCGATGGTCGCATTCAAAATATTCTTTGATCTCAATGTATGTTGATTCAGAAATGTTAATCATGCCTACAGCACCTGCATGTTCCATACGGCTGGCTATATTCACGGTGTCGCCCCAGATATCATAAGCGAATTTACGCCTTCCCACTACTCCGGCAACCAACGGACCGGTGTGAATACCCAGGCGTAATTCCCAAACAGGTTCATTGCGCAGTACTTTTTCATCGTTTAGGGTATTCATAAAATGTTGAATTTCCAAACCGGCCAATACAGCATTTATCGGGTTAGAACGGTTGCGCAGTGGTAAACCGCCTGCTGCCATAAAGGCATCACCCATGGTTTTAATTTTTTCCATGAAGTGTTTTTCAGCGATCTCATCAAATTTGGCGAAATAATTATCCAGAATCTGAATGAGTTCACGCGGTTCCATTTCCTTGCTGAATTTTGAAAATCCTTTAAAATCAGCAAACAGAACGGACACCATTTTATAATATCTGGGCTTGGCGCGGCCTTTGGATTTTAACTGACGGGCAACTTCAAAAGGCAGGATATTTAATAAAAGTTCTTCTGATTTTTTTTGTTCTACCTCTATCTGAAGTTTTTGTTTGCTTATTTCTTTTTTCTGTTCCTCCAACAGATTATTGGCATCTTCCAGATATTCGGTAATAGTGGCCATTTGTTCGTTTTGCTGGTTCAGCTCTTCTTCCTGTTCTTTTAACAGCGAAACATCATTTTCCATAACCAGTATGGATTCAATATCCCCGTTTTTTTTCAGCTTTGGGCTAATACTGGTTTGCAGCCATTTTTGGTTGCCGTTTTCTGTTACATATTTATGAATGAATGTAACCGGTGATTTTGTATGCAGGCATTTTTTAAAGTGTCCTTCCATTTCAATCAACTCCGGATGATTGTACAGGGATTTGCCGTATTTATCAATATAATTTTTAAATGAATAGCCATGAAGACTGGCGAATCCATTGTTCCCCCATTCTAAATTGCCATCGGGTGATATAATTAAAAAGGAGGTGGATGTTTGATCCGAGACCAGTTCCGTATTTCTTAATTCCTCCAGCTTAAGTTCGTAAAAATTGGTTCTTGTACGTGCTTCTTTAAGTACGTTAGAAACTTTAAAAGCATTTTGTACCCGGGCGATCAGCTCATGGTTATCAACCGGTTTTTCGATATAATCGAATACACCGAGCTGAAAAGCGTCTCTCAAATTCTCAGGTGAGCTGTATGCAGTAATCATCAATACCGGAATGTCCTGGGTATTGGTATCTTCTTTGAGAATACGAATGGCTTCCAGCCCGTCAAGATTAGGCATTTTCCAGTCCATCAGAATAATGTCGGGCTGTTGGGAACGGGCGACTTTAATTCCTTCTTCACCTGATTTCACAATCAGAATCTCGAATTTTTCATCCGCCTCCTGAAGTATTTCTTTTATAAGCTCAGCGTTTACATCAATGTCATCAACAATTAAAATCTTCTGTGCCATGTATGTATTCTAAATTAGATAACTACAGCGATATTTTAAAAATATAAAAAATATATGGCATTCCTTTCATTTTTAATAAACAATTTATAATTAAATGAATAAAATGGAATGGTATAACAGCTATTTAAAATACCGTTTTAAGTTAGTTATACTATTATATATACAAAAAAAAATTACCAATTTTGGCAAAATTTTCTATCATTAACCTGGTGCGCTTAACTTAATAACTATTACAATTGCAGAACATATTTCGGTTATCCTGTCCGTTATATCCGTAATGTTTTACCATATTGTTGCCCGTTTTTCAGGTTCAATATACAATGAATCATTTGAATCTACTTCAAACGCGATATAAAACTCGGATATATTTGGCAGTGGACCATTTACACGATGTTCACCCAACGAATGCACGTCTTCTTTTACTCTTCGCAGCTTTTCTTCGTCTCGTATGTTTTGGGCCCATACATTGGCATAGGAAATAAAGAAACGTTGTACCGGTGTAAATCCATCCACGGTGGTGTTTTCTTTATATTGATCGGTCATCTCAAAAGCATCCAGTGAAATTTGCAGCCCACCCAGGTCAGCAATGTTTTCACCCAATGTTAATTCACCGTTGGCCATTATCGTATCCAACACAGTGAACTGATTGTACTGATCAACAAGAACTTTTGATTTGTTATCGAAGCGCTCAGCATCGGTTTGTGTCCACCAGTCGTTCAGGTTTCCTTCTTTGTCGTACTGACGGCCTTTGTCATCAAATCCATGTGTCATTTCATGCCCTATTACAACACCTATGGCGCCATAATTAACAGCATCGTCCTGTGTTTGATAGAAAAATGGTGGTTGCAATATGCCTGCCGGAAACACTATTTCGTTATGCAAGGGATGGTAGTATGCATTTACCGTGTGGGGCAACATTAACCATTCGTCTTTATCAACCGGTTTGCCAATTTTATCCCATTCATAGCGGGTGTTGAAGATATTGGCTTCCAGTACATTGTGGTACAAATATTCGGAGTTGAGTTCCAGCGCTGAAAAATCACGCCATTTATCCGGATAACCAATTTTTACCCGTATACGCTCAAGTTTAGCCAGTGCTTCGGTTTTGGTGGTGTCCGACATCCAATCCAGTTCCTGTATTCTGTTCTCAAATGAAATGCGCAGATTTTCCACCAAATCCAACATGCGCTGTTTGGCTTCCGGTGGAAAGTATTTTTCTACATAAACCTTGCCCAATGCTTCGCCAACTCCATTATTAACCAGGCTAACCATACGCTTCCACCGGGGCCTTATTTGTTCTTTGCCCTGCATCACTTTGCCATAAAATTCAAATCGTGCATTTACATAATCTTCCGCCAAATAAGGAGCTGCATCGTTTAACAGATTCCACTTTAAATAGGTTTTCCAGGTTTCCAGGTCATGGTTTTCAAAGGCTTTGCTAACATATTTAAAGAAATCAGGCTGAGCAACATTGATCTGTTCAGTGGCAGATACATTAACCTTATTAAAATAATGTGCCCAGTTAAAGTCAGATGACAGATACGTAAGTCCGGCCAGATCCATTTTGTTATAGGTGAGTTTAGGATCGCGACGTTGCAGGCGGTTCATTGAGTTTTCGGCCAATTGTTTCTCGAAATCATACACAATTTGTGCATTTTTTTGCGCAGAATCAGGGTTATCACCCGATAATTCAAATAATGTAGCCGCATATTTTCTGTAGGCTTCCTGAATTTCCTTTGAGCGCTGATCTTCATCAATATAATAATCCCGATCGTTCATGCCCAATCCGCCCTGGTAAAGACTTATGATTACCCAGTCACTGTTTTTTCGGTCGGGTGTACCGGACAAATAAAAAAGCGGAAAAACGCCCTTTTTGTGAAAATCAATTATCTGATGCAGTATTTCTTGTTTACCGGTAATGGCATTTATTTGTTCTAATATAGGTGATATGGGTTCGTTAAATTGCTTTTCTATTTTACCGGAATCCATTCCCTGCGCATACAAATTGCCTATTTTTTGTGCCAGTTCATTTTCGGGATATTTACCGGATGCGAGGTCTTCAATCAGCGATCTTACCTTTTTATTATTTTCTTCCTGCAGCACATCAAACGATCCGTAGCGACTGTATTCTGCTGTTAACGGATTTTTTTCCTGCCATCCGCCGGTTGCGTATTCATAAAAGTTATCGCCCGGTTCTACTGTTAAATTCATATTGGTGGTATCAATGGCCTTTTTTTCCGTTTGATTCATAGTATTGGTACAATTCATTAAAAATAACGGTGCTGTTAACAACACGACAATCGGTTTAATGCTTTTAAAATAAATGCGTTTTTTCATGATAACTATAGCTAAATTCTAAATATTTTGAGGCAAAATATAAAGTTAAGTAAATATAGTGCTAAGTATAAAAACAAAAAACCGATCAGAATTAATCTAACCGGTTAAATAACTTATTTGTTCATGAAAACTAATTGGCAACCTCAGTTATTCATACTTGCGGCTGCTCAGTTTAATTGGATTATTCAATCAAGTGCCTCAATGGTTTTTTTAATGATGTCAAGTGATTCCTGAATCTGTTGCTGATTGATAATCAGCGGCGGAGCAAAACGAATAATATGCTCATGCGTGGGTTTGGCCAGCAACCCGTTTTCTTTGAGTGCTACACAAACGTCCCAGGCAGTTTTACCTTCTTTGGGTTTAATTACAATGGCGTTGAGAAGCCCTTTGCCACGAATCAACTCAATACGATCTGATTGGATACCGTGTAATCCTTCACGAAATACTTCACCCATCTTTTCAGCATTTTCAGCTAATTTTTCATCCTTTAAAACCTCTAAGGCTGCTATTCCTACTTTGGCAGCAATGGGATTACCACCGTAGGTTGAACCATGTTCACCAGGCTTTATGCATAACATCACTTCGTCATCGGCCAAAACCACTGAAACCGGGTACACACCACCTGAAAGCGCTTTTCCTAATATGAGCACATCCGGGCGTACATTTTCATGGTCGCAGGCCAGTTTGGCGCCTGTTCGGGCGAGACCGGTTTGCACTTCATCAGCCATAAAAAGTACATTTTTGGATTTACAAAGGTCATAAGCCTTTTTCAAATAACCATCATCGGGCACATAAACGCCTGCCTCCCCCTGTATAGGCTCTACTATAAAACCGGCCACGTTTGGGTCTTCCAATTCTTTTTCAAGTGCCGTAATATCGTTGTAGGGAACCTTTACAAATCCAGGTGTATAAGGGCCAAATCCTTTGTACGAATCAGGATCGGTAGACATGGATACGATGGTAATGGTGCGTCCGTGAAAATTATTAAAGCAACAGATAATTTTGGCTTCATTCTCAGGTATGCCTTTTTTTTCATATCCCCATTTGCGGCATAGTTTGAGTGCCGTTTCATCAGCTTCAGCCCCGGTATTCATAGGTAAAACCTTGTCATATCCAAAATATTTGGTTATGTATTCCTCAAATTCACCCAATGAAGAATTATGAAAAGCCCTGGATGTTAATGCCAGTCTGGAGGCCTGATCGGTTAAAGCCTTCACAATTTTCGGATGACTGTGTCCCTGATTTACTGCCGAATAGGCTGATAAAAAATCAAAATACTTTTTTCCTTCAACGTCCCAGACATATACACCCTCGCCTCTGTCAAGCACTACAGGTAACGGATGATAATTATGGGCACCAAATTTGTCTTCACGTGTTATAAAATCCTGCGATGTCATAGTACAATAATTATGATTTATGGGCGTAAAAGTAAAAGAATAATTAGAAATGAAATATGACGAATATCAGATTTTTGAATTTTTATTAACTTATTTTGTATAAATATTTATTAGTAACCCTGCTAAAAAAATCGCGTAAATATGATCAGGTCTTATGATAGACAAAAATTTTAATAATTATTAAATGAATATTACTTCATAGTGTAAAATGAGATTTTTATATTCACACCATAAAAATAAACCTGCATGATGGATAAGAAGTATTTGCGCATACTGAATAAATTGGTGCAGCAAAGGGCGCTTGAGATTGTTGATGTTCATGTACATCCTTTTGACGTTGTGGAAACATCCGATTTTAATCATTACCACAAACTCAACGAACTTTTATACCAACATAAGCAGGTAAAAGGAGAGAAGTACAACCTGAATATTTTTCGTAATACCCGGCTCATGGACCGCCTCAAGCTAAACAGGTATGCCAATGAGATGATGCGTTTTTTCGATGGGAAAAATTGGTTTGGACTATCAGACAAGGGATGTTCAGATTCCTATCTCTATATCGGTATAAAAAGGCTGGTTGATGAAATGAAAATGGCCAACATCAAAAAAGATGTATTGCTTTCGGTTGAGCCATTCAATAAGCTGAAGGATATTTATAAATATTATAAACATGCCCGGCAATTCTATTATTTGGCATCGGTAGATGTGCATCAAATGAATAAATATGAAATTGAAATGTACCTGGCGTGGCAAATGGACAATTACCCGATAGTGGGTATAAAACTACACCCGAACTTACAGGGCTTTTATCCTTTCCCGAATGACAATAATGATCTGGTAGCCGAAAAATTGCATAAGGTGTATGAATTTGCTGCAAATAACGGGTTATATGTGATGCTTCACAGCGGTTTATCGGAAATACCTATGATTGACCAAAAATTAAAGGAATTCCCGGTTTATCATGAACTGGCCGATGACAAATTTGGCTTGTTGTCGAGTTATGTGGATGAAAATGGCAATGCGCCCTTGTTTGAAAAATATGAAAACACCTTTATTATTGCCCATTTGTTTTATAGCGGTTCAAAATACACTGATGTTGACCAAATTTCATCCATCCTTCAAAAATATCCGCATGTATATGCCGATACATCCAATGTGCCGGCTAATATATTGTCTGCAGTAATTCAAAAAGCAGGCCCTTCAAAAATTATGTTCGGTTCCAATGCCTTGTACAACAAGCAGCTGGTTGAGTTACTGGTAACACTCAAGAGTATTGAATACAGTGCACCTGCTACTAAATTCGATGAGTATTGTGTTGCTGTTCTGGGTAATAATTTCAATTCGGTAATAGCTCAAAAAAGTAAGCAGGAAAGTATGTATGCCTAAAAGGTTCATGTTTTATTAGTTCGTTTTTTGGAGGAAATGCCAAACATTATTCATTTTTATCTGTAATCCCTGTATTTCATCTTTATTGAGCACTTTAACAGGGCGGTTATTAAGATACATCAGCATGGCTATTTGGTTTGTGTCATGAACCACGGAAGGGATTAAAACAATATTACCCTTTTGCAGGCGGAATTCTCCTGTGCTAATAAGGTTATTATCCATATTAATGCCATTTAATCGATATTCATATTGCTCGTTTAATTGAAGTTGCAGATATTCAGCATGTGAATTATTAAAAAACGTTACGTTACCTTCCCAGCTACCGGCAATATCTTCTATCGTTGTAGTGTCTGAACAGCTCATGAACAGCGTCATAAGCAAAATTCCGATGGTTAATTTGTATGGGCGCATAATGGTATCATTTAATAATATATATAACGACACAGGAATATTATTATTATATATTTATTGAAAGCGACTAAAATATTATAAATAACTGCATCCGGGAAGTATTGAATATTAATAAATTCTAAATTTTCCTTAAAATGTGGCCTGTAGCTTAAAATTTATTCTCCGGCTGGTTAAATGATTGGGTACTGCAAAGGTGTTAGAAATACCTTCTTCGTTTTTAATGGTCCTGATCCATTGGTACGATATGGTGTTTTCAAATCCAAACAGATTAAAAACTTCTGCACTTATCCATATATTTTCGAAACCACGAATCAATGGTTGCCCGGAATTTCTTTTGGTTAACTTTTTGGCAATACCCATGTCAATTCTTCTGTATGGGGGCAATTTAAATGTAATGGATGGATTGTTGTAATTGGGCGGATTGGTGGGCAACTTAGCGCCATAATGCATGGTTAGGTGAACTTTGTAATCGGGGTTGGCCGGAAAATAATCCTGAAAATACATGGAGAAATTAAATAACTGATCGGTCGGGCGCGGGTAATACCCCGGATTTTCCAGTTTAAATTCTGATGTAATATACTTGTCCTGGTAAATATCTTCTCTGGCTTCCAGAAACGACAGACTGGCCCAGGATTCGGTACCGGGAAGAAATTCTCCGTTCACTTTAAAATCAATACCTACGGTATATCCCTGTGCTCTGTATTCCGGTAAATATTGAATACTCACATTATCCACTTTGTAAACCGTAAGGCGGGGCATATACTTATAGTAGGCTTCGGTGGTAAATTTAAAGGGCCGGTCCCACAGCTCAAAAAAATAATCCAATCCCGCCACATATTGATAAGATACCTGGGCTTTCAGGTTCTTGTGCAATTCACCGTCCACATCGCGCAACTCTTTATAAAAAGGGGGTTGATAATAAATACCGGTTGCCAGGTGGTAGTTCACCCGGTCAGTACCCAATGGGTCTATAAAAATATTTAAACGCGGACTTAATGTAAATTGCTTGTTCACATCCCAATAGCTTCCTCGCAATCCGGCGGTTAACAAAACACTGTGATTGGCAAGGTCAGGGATTTTACCTGAATATTGTGCAAACCCGTTGAATCGGTTTGATGACAGCGTGTTTTCGGCATATACGGATGAGTATAGGCGTGCCACTTCATCGCTATAGGGTGATGAATATCCGGCGGAATCGATGTATTCCCACTCCTCAATCTGGTCATCAATAAATTCGCGCTGTACCTTTAGGCCAAACTTCCAATTGGCGGTATTAGATGTGTGTATGGTTGTGCGCAACTCAGCATTGTATACTTCTGCATATAAATAATTTCTGGCATGCTCAAGAAATGAACCCACACCAATGTTGGCCACACTATCACCGGCTGATTCCGAACCAATGGTATTATCCAGCAGGCTAATACTATATTGCCCCAGCAAGTCGTAAGTAATTTCTTCGGCAGTTGAAAAATAGGATGTAATGAGTTTAATATTCACCTTATCAGATGGTGAATAGCTGGCTGTAAAGGCACCCAGTCCGGTAAAAAACCGATCCAGTTCCTGGCCTTCATAATATATTTTCAGGTTGAATGCATTGCGTATGGTTCCAAATTTAACATCCCGGGTTTTGGGTATAAAATTATAATCGTTTAAAGAGATATTCCCCAGCACCGAGAATTCCAGTTTGGGCGTAACATCGTAGGTAAAAAAAGTTTGCAGGTCATAAAAATTAGGGATATAATCGCCGGATGTTTCCAGGCTGTTTAGCAGATACTGTGATGTTTTATACCGGAACGAAGATATATTGGTGAATTTATTGTTTTTAGATGCGCCTCCCAGCAACACATTGGCACCCAAAAAACTGGCGCTAACCTTGCCCTGAAATGCTGAAGGACGTTTGTATTTGATATCCAATACCGATGACATTTTATCTCCATACTCTGCATTGAATCCGCCGGCTGAAAATTGTAACGATGAGATCATATCCGGGTTGACAAAACTAAGCCCTTCCTGTTGACCGGATTGCACTAAAAAAGGACGGTATATTTCAATGTCGTTCACATAAATCAGGTTTTCGTCGTAATTACCACCCCTTACTGAATACTGTGCGCTCAATTCGGTATTGGAGGATACACCAGGTAATGTTTTAATCACATCCTCTATGTTACCGGTTGTTTGGGGGATATTCTCGATGTTTTTTAAATCAAGGCTTATCAGGTTATTGCGCTCGTTCATATCGCTGATAACATTTACTTCTTCAACTGCTTGTATCGATTCCTGCAGGGTAATATTCAATGTAAATTCTTTGGATGATACAGTCAGGGTGGTGTCAAAAGACTGATAGCCTATAAAGGAAACCTGTATATGCAGATTTTTATTAGCCGATAACAATAATTCATAATACCCTTCCTGATTGGTGGTTGTACCTTTATTATTATTAACAACCACATTGGCAGGGAATATGGGTGCCCCGTCCGGGTCTTTTACCACACCGTTTAGAATACGTTGCTGCGTTTGTGCCATAGCGGGAAAGACCGAAACGAATAGTAACAAAAAAATGAGAGATTGTATCTTATTACCAGCTTTGTTCATGCTTACCCAATAACTTGTAACCACCCTGTTTATTGCCTGTTTTTACGATTATAATTTTTATTTTTTTCTTTTAACCGGTCATCGTATTTCAAATCGCCGCTTTTAAGCGCATCAAAAAAACGTACCCAGGCTATAGGGTTGGTTAACGAAATGGTTGGTTGCATGCCCTCATTAAATGTTTGCTCATATTGTTCATCGAGCACAAATTGAAAATTTTCACGATAATTAGGCGAATCGTCCAGTATAATTTGTGTTTTCAGCAACGCAATATTCTTGCGGGCACGTTCTACATCACCTTCGGGTAATTCAACATTCAGGAATGCCTGCTTAAATTCCTGGTACGAATTCCAGGGATAAACCACCACTTCTTTAATGGCAATGGTATCGGTTGATAGCACAAAATCGCGGGTTAAAAAATTCTGATCAATCGAATCGGGTATAACAATTCTTTTGGGTTTGTAACCTATGCATGTCATCATTACCGTATCATTGGGCTCGACCACCATCGAAAACATGCCGTCCATATCGGTAATGGTGCCGCGCAGGTTGCTCATGATTAATACATGGGCAAAAGACAGGGGCTCAAGTTTTTCATTGATAATGCGACCGGAGAACTGAATTAATTCTTCTTTTTCATTATTTTGGGCCGAAATTATCGATGAAAAGCATAAAAAACATATTATGAATAATGAAGAAAGCTTCATAAGCAAGCGTTTACAAAAGCGCCAAATGTAAATAAAATATCTTATATTATATAGAAAACATAGTGTATGTATAAATGTTTGTAATGATAAAAAAACGAAAATAAGTATGGTTGAACAAACAGAATTCTCATTACCGGGTCATGCCAGGGGATTTCATCTTATAACGCACGATGTGGTGAGGAAATTGCCCGATTTACCGCAAAAAGGATTACTTCATTTGCATATTAAACACACCTCAGCCGGATTAACGCTGAATGAAAATGCCGACCCGACAGTTCGGTCCGATTTCAATAAATTTGTTGATAAATTGGTACCGGAAAACGAACCTTATTTCGATCATACCCTGGAAGGTGGTGATGATATGCCGGCGCATATAAAATCATCTTTGATCGGGAGTAGTGTAACCATTCCCATTACAAATGGCAGACTGAATCTGGGTACCTGGCAGGGTATTTACCTGGGTGAGTTCAGAAATCGCGGTGGAAGCCGTAATTTTGTAGCAACCATATATAGTTGACGGGGTTTGCAGGAATTTGCTGTAAATAGGTGATTCCAGGAATACACCCATAAATCATTTTAAATTATATGGAAATCGGATTTTGTACCCAAAAACTAAAAAATGAACAGGTTTTTATTATAACACACCCCTAAACCCCTCTGAAGAGGGGAATTTGTGGTGTTCATTTTTAGTTTTTAATTATATAGGTTAATAATCCGATACTCATTTTAAATTATTATATTCGATAAAAATCGTTATGTATGATCAATCTAAGCACAAAAGATAAAGAGCAGCTTGAAAAACAAGGCATTACAGAAAAGGATGTTACTGTTCAGATAGAGCAATTTAAGAAAGGGTTTCCATATCTTACTCTTTTAAAACCAGCAACGCTGAATGATGGAATTAAAAAAATGGAGCAAAGTGATATCCGGAACTACATGAAGATATATAACGAGGCTGATGAGACAATCCTGAAATTTGTTCCGGCTTCAGGTGCAGCCAGCCGGATGTTTAAATCCCTTTTTTCTTACATTGAAAAAGCACAGGACGGAGAAGAAAATAAAAATAATGAGGATGCCAAACAGGTGGTGAACCGGATCAGGGATTTTGCATTTTATGATGCGCTTAACAAACAAATCAATGTGAATGATGCACTGGCTAAAAAACAATATAAATCGTTGATTGAGCATATTTTAACCGCCAAAGGTTTAAATTATGGTAATCTTCCCAAAGGTTTGATTCTCTTCCATTCGTACGATGGTGCTTCCCGAACTGCACTGGAAGAACACCTTACAGAAGGTGCAATGTATGCCAGGCAGAAGAATGACAAAGTAAACATTCATTTTACGGTTTCCCCTGAACACAGAGCTGGTTTTACAGCCCTGGTGGAGGAAATGAGACCCGTATATGAAGCCCGATATGGAGTTACTTACGAAGTAACCTATTCGGAACAGAAACCCAAAACCGATACCATTGCCGTAGACATGAACAATGAACCATTTCGCGACGAAGATGGCTCTTTGCTCTTTCGTCCCGGCGGACACGGAGCGTTGTTAGAGAATTTAAATGAAAGGGATGAGGATGTTATTTTTGTAAAAAACATTGATAATGTGGTTCCGGACCGGTTAAAACCCACCACTGTGAATTATAAAAAGGCGTTGGGCGGTTTACTCATTTATCTGAAAGATGCCATTAAGAAGTACATCAACGAATTACAGGATGATATCGAACCCACCCGTTTAAAAGAAATATTGGCCTTTACCATTCAGCAGTTACATACCAAACCACCGCAGCATATTACCATCGACAATAAGCCTGAAATGGTTCGGTTTTTAAAAAATACACTAAACCGACCCATTCGTATATGCGGAATGGTTGAGAATGAAGGAGAACCCGGTGGCGGGCCGTTTTGGGTTAAAAATGAGGATGGCAGCGCCTCCTTACAAATTGTTGAGCAGGCCCAAATTAATATGAATGACAAAACACAGGAAGAAATCCTTAAAAAATCCACGCATTTCAATCCTGTTGATCTGGTTTGTTATGTGAAAGACCCGAACAACCAACCATTCGACCTGATGAAATTCCGGGATGATCAAACAGGTTTTATATCCAAAAAATCAAAAAACGGAAAAGAGCTGAAAGCCCTTGAATTGCCGGGGTTATGGAACGGATCAATGGCTTTTTGGAATACTATTTTTGTTGAAGTACCCATTGAAACATTCAATCCGGTAAAAACCATTAATGATTTATTACGGGATAACCACCAATAGTCTCATTCTTATGCATACATAATTCATATTTATTCTAAATTGTTAATAAAAAGGAATCACATCCATATAAATTAAGCCATTCCGCTGCTTTCCAATTGTATTTTGTTAATAAAATCAAGTGATGTAAACGTTATATCGTAAACTTTTTTGTTACATTCACTTAAAAATAGGATACACGCGTAACAGATGTTTTTATGAAAAAAATACATTATTCCCTGTTATTGGCCGTTGCCCTGAGCTTGTCTGTCGGTTATGCGCAGGATGCCAAGTTTAAGGCGTTATTTATGTATAATTTTACAAAATACATTGAATGGCCGCCAACACAAAAAAATGGCAGTTTTGTGATTGAAGTACTGGGTAATTCACCCATCATTGCCGAACTTGAAATCATAGCCCAAAAACGAAAGGTTGGAACCCAGGCAATCCATGTTAAACGGATCCAATCTCTTACCGAAACTTCCGGGCCCAACATCCTTTTTATACCCGAAAATAAATCATCATTGGTGAACCAGGCTGTCAGTAAGTATCAAAATATGGGCACCATTATTATCACTGATAAAAACGGCATGATTGCCTCAGGCGCCGGTATAAATTATGTAAAAGTTGATGGAAAACAGAATTTTGAAGTATCCAGAAACAACATTGAAAGTCAAGGATTAAAAGTTAACTCAGGGTTATTATCGCTGGGTATTTCCAAGGATTAAAACCAACACAGACCATGAAAAAACAGTATATAATAAGCATAGTATTTTTCGTTTTTATGGCATTTAGCCAGCATTCTTATGCACAAAGCGATACGCTGGATATTGAATCAATGACCAAGGAAGATGTCATGGCACTGAGCTATGACCAACTGCTTGCGCTTCCTTTTGAGGATTTATTACAACTGGCCGATATTGTAGGCGTATCGTTGGAAGAATTGTATGAACTGATACTGAATAAAGATGTAGTGTCAGCATCCAAAAAAATAGAAAGTAGTTTTGAGGCCCCCCTTTCAACCTCGGTTATTTCCTACGATGAAATTGTGGCCTCCGGAGCAAGAAACATCGAAGAAGCGCTGCGGTTGGTACCCGGTATGATCGTGCGTGAAAAAACAAGTGGAAATTTCGATGTACATATCCGGGGTAACGATAACATACCACCCAGGCACATGTTTTTATACTCCGAAAACTCCATTACACTGGTCATGATAAACGGACGACCCGTTTATAACTACGCCCATGGCGGAACATTCTGGGAAACACTGCCCATTGGTATGGAAGATATTGACCGCATAGAAGTGGTACGTGGTCCGTCCAATGCACTTTATGGCCCCAATGCAGCATCGGGTGTGGTGAATATCATAACCAAAGATATTATTGAACCTGAACTAAAAGCCCGCGTAAACGCAGAACTCGGAACCCAAAACAACCAGAGGGCCAGCCTGCGTTTGCAGAAAAAAGTTACACCAAAACTGGGCCTGGCGGTAACCGGTAATTTTTATCATGCCGACAGAAATACGGATAAGCTGTATGTGCATCAAACAGATGAGTATGTTTCCAAAGATGTGTTAGACACATTACCCGACCCCAAAAATCCGCAGTACAATATTTTTGACCCGAATGATGATATTGACGATATGTATCCTGATCCCGGACTTGCCCGGGAAAACATGGGTGCCAATGCCTATGTTAATTACAATATCAGTAACAACAGTTTCGCCGATCTGTCTGCCGGATTACAATATTCCGATATCATTTCCAGTACGATGGGGGATAATCCTACTCCCACAGTCGGCCGTGAATCACTAACCGGATATGGTGATCTGAGATTGAAGATCAATGATTTTCAGGCACAGATAAATTATTTAGATGGCTGGCAGGACATTGTAAAGCAGGATACAGGTTTTAAAATGGATATTAAAACCCTGAACGCCAATGCAGAATACGATTTCCATGTAGGAGACCTGAATATCCGGCCCGGGTTTGCCTACCAATTGGCCATATACAACGATGAGCCATTTTTAAGCGAAACAGGACAGGATGGATTCTTTAACGGCAGTAAGGACATTTATTCTTTTGCCGGTAGCCTGCGGTTGGATTATACGTTGTTTGAAAGGCTTAGACTTATTGCCGCCCTTCGTGCAGAAGATTATAACACCCATGATGATATGTATTTTTCCTATCAGTTTGTGGCGGCATATAATCTGAATGATAAACATTATTTCAGGGCCGTCCATTCAAGAGCTAACCGAGGACCGTTTTTTGCCGATAATTATGCCAATTATTTATGGGACAGGGATGAACGACCTATTCCCAGATATATTGATTTTCAAAA
>JAAAOM010000038.1 GCA_009908855.1 Bacteroidota bacterium | reverse complement strand
GGTTAAAGCCGATGCCTTTTCCACTTTGGTGGATAGGTTCTCTTTTTGTTCTTCGAGCTGGCTGGCTTTTTGTTGTTCCTGTTGAAGTTTTTTTCGTACTTCCACATTTTCGGCCATCAACGCTTTGTTCTTGGTGTTGAGTGAATCGATCTGCACAATATAACTTTTCATAATATCGCGCAGGGTTTGCATTTCCTTTTTATAGAGTTTGATTTTGGCGGCATTGGAGGCATTGATGGACAACAGCCTTTTAATTTTGGCCTGCTCGGCTTCCAGCAACAGATTAATGCTATCGTTGTTTGTACGGAGCGAATCATACTGTTGGATCATGCCTTCTAATTGTCCCTGCAAATCTTGTTTTTCATCTTCAAGTAGTGTATTTAACTCCCGTTGTTGCTCCAGATCAAGCGTTCGCTGATAATACAAATAACCGATGGCGCCAACCGATAAAACCAATAAGATCACCAATACAATGAGGGCAATGGTTTTTCCACGGCCACTGTTATCAGATGATGGGTTAGTATTTTCCATAGACCTGTTATTTTTTTCGATGCCAAATATACAACAACTTACAAGGAATAGAAATGGGGATTATTCACAAAATATTATTTTTCATGTGATTTTGAGGCATGTATATAATAGGTGCCTTCTACAACGAATGGATATTGTAATAAACTGTCAGCTAAATTGAGGATGGCAACATTTTCATTGTTTGTACTACCCGTTTCAATTTCAATCTTTTTAAAGGTATTGTTGAATTGTAAATACGCCCAGGATTTTTCGCCCTCCCGAAAAACTGCATTTTTGGGCAGTATATAAACCGAATCTGACGGTATATCAATTTCGGCATTTACATACATACCGGGCAGTAGTTCGGGATAATTTTCAATTAGGTGAGCATGTACATTTATCCGTCCGGTTTCTTTATTCACATTTTGAGATATGGTATGAATCCTGGCTTTATAAGTATTATCAGCATTGTTTATCAGCTTAAATGTGATGGTGTAGCCGGGTTGTATTTTAACAATGTCTTTCTCATATACTTGTAAGTGCACTTGTATATGTTTATTGTTAATGATCTGATACAATACTTCGTTATCCGGGGCATATTTGCCGATGGAGGCATTTATGGATGAGATATGTCCGCTAATTGGCGCCTTTAGTTCAATGGTAGCGGAAATACCGTCTTCATGAATAGAATCGGGATTTAAACCGAGCAATTGCATTTGTGCTCTCAGGGCTAAGTAGTCAACTTCAGTTGTACGGTATTTTACTTCAGCTTCCTGCATTTGTTTAACGGATGCCGCGTTTTCAACGGTAAGTTGACCTTGCCGGGTAAAATCGGCTTTATAATATTCAAGCTCGTTTTTGGCTCTTAAATATTGTTGTTGAAGTTGTATGTATGATGGATGTTCCAGAATTGCCAATACAGTTCCTTTTGGTACATACCGGCCGGTGTAAAAACGCGCTTCTTTTATAAAACCTCCCATTGGTGCACTTACACCGGCTCTGCTATTGGGTGGTGTTTCGATGTTTCCTTTGGCCCGAATGATTTCGTGGATGACACCTTTTTTAATGAGTGCAGTTTTGATATTGTCTACCCGTTTATTGGTAATTATTTCATTCGTATCTTGTAATATGCTGTCTGATGGTGGTTCTGTTGATCCTGTTTCAGAATCAGTATTACAACCCAGAACCAGCATGGCCGTAAAGCCAAGTAATAATATTTTATGGGTACTGTATTTCATGATTGCCTGCATTTTATTGTGCATAAACTTCGAGCTCAATGGCTGTTTGATTATATTGTTTGATAACATCCAGGTAATTCTTTTGAATTTCAAATGCCAGGTTGAGTGATTGAATGTAATCTACATAATCTATTTCTTCCTTGTTGAACTTTAATTCTGCCGTTTTTACCAATTCATCTGCATTCTGGAGGGCATAATCGTGATAATGCTGAACCTGCCTGAAATATTTATGCAGTTCCAGAATTAGGTTGGTGGTTGTTATTTCAACCTGGTGCGTTTTATAATTATATTCATTAATGGCCATTTGATGTTCAAAATTTCTTTTTTTGATTTGTGTTCCAGGTGTTAAAAACCATAGTGGAAAGGTTGCACTTGCCACAAAACCGCTAAATCCGGTAACACCATCAATTTGTTGTTGAAAATAACCAACAGCTAACTCCGGGAAAAAAGAAGACTTGAATTCGCTGCTTTTCAATCGTGTTTTTTCCTTATTTATTTCAAAAGGCTTTAAAAAGGCTTTTCCCTGGTATTTACCACTGTCCTTTTTCGCAATTTCGTACAGGTAGGTAATATCGGTAGTCGGGACGATATCCTTTTTCGCAAATATGAGTTCCTTTAGCTTATTTTCATAAGTAATTACTTCATCCTGTTGTGATAAGTATTGATTTTCTATTTCTGCCTGACGGGTTTCTGCCGTCATCTTTTCGAGGAGTGAATATTCGCCGTGCTCATAACGTAAATTGGCGATTCTTTTAAGATCGTCGTACAGTTCCTTTTGTCGATAATAAATTTCAAGTATTTCATGGTGATAGGCCAGGTTTAGGTACGCCTGTTTTACATCACGTGTTAAAATGGCTTGTTGTTTTTTAATATTGGCTTCGGCCAATTGTATTTGTTGCTGTTGCCATTTATTTCGCACTATGTGTTCAGGAATGGATCCGATGCTTTGTTTTACTTCCCATGAATAATCAGTAATCCCTGAGTTAATCTCGCCATATTGAACATTGAATTCGGTCGGTGGCAATTGCAAAACATCTTTTTTAAGGGTCATTTCTGCTTCTTTGGCTAATAGTGCATTTTTAAGTTTGGGATGGTTGTCCATAGCCATAGACACTGCTTCATCAATTTGAAGTTTCAAAAAGTCAGATTGCTGGGCATTACCTATTGTTCCGAGTCCCAATAACAGGACAATGATACCGGCTTTGGATACGTTTTTGAAATTCAGTCGATCCTGTTTTTTATTAATCAATAAATACAATATAGGCAAAATGATCAAGGTTAACATGGTTGAGGTAATTAATCCACCAATGACCACAGTGGCCAATGGTCGTTGTACTTCACCACCAGCTGATGTTGAGATAGCCATGGGCAGAAATCCCAGTATGTCGGTAACAGCTGTCATTAATACGGGTCTTAAACGGGTACATGCGCCTTTTACAATAATGTATTTGGTATTGGTTATACCTTCTTTGCGCATGCTATTGTAATAAGAAATTAGAACAATTCCGTTGAGGACAGCCACACCAAAAAGGGCGATAAAACCCACTCCGGCTGAAATGCTGAAAGGCATACCACGAATCCAAAGCGCCGCAATACCACCAACGGCTGATAATGGCACTGCGGTGAATATGAGCAGGGCATATTTTATGGAATTGAATGTAAAGAACAACAATACCAATATGAGTAACAATGCAATGGGCACGGCAACCATAAGTCGGTCACGGGCATTTTCAAGGTTTTCGAACTGACCACCGTAAGTGATATAATAACCGGGCTTTAATGTTAGATTTTGAGTCAATGTTTGGTCTATTTCATCAACCAGACTGGCAACATCCCGGTTACGCACATTAACGCCAATTATAGCGCGTCGTTTTGTGTTGTCCCTGGCAATTTGCACCGGGCCGGTATATTCTTCAACAGTGGCCAATTCACTTAAGGGGATGGTACCGCCGCGTGGCACCTGAACCATGATTTGAGATATATCCATGGTATTTCGATAAGCGGAGTCAAGTCGTACAACAATATCAAATTGCCTTTCGCCCTCAAACAATACACCGGCTTTTTCACCGGCAAAGGCCATTTTTACATGATGGTTCAGTTCCTTGATGTTTAAACCGTATCGGGCTATTTGCGAACGGTCGTATGCAATAATGAGTTGTGGTAATCCGGTAATTTGCTCGACACGTATGTCAGATGCTCCTTCCAGATCATTGATATAAGCAGCCGCTTCATTGGCTTTGGCATAGAGTTCATCAATGTCTTCGCCATAAATTTTAACGGCAATATCGGTTTTTACCCCGGTCATAAGCTCATTAAACCGAAGCTGAATGGGTTGTGTAAATTCAAAGCTGGCCCATGAAATGTCTTCCAGCTTTTCTTTCATCTTGGCAATAAGTTCTTCACGTGTTTTTGCACTTACCCATTCTTTTTTATCCTTCAGGATGATCATAATATCGGCATCTTCAATAGCCATAGGATCTGTTGGCACTTCAGCGGTGCCAATTTTCGATACCACCTGTTCCACTTCCGGAAAATGATCAAGTAAAATTCTTTCGGCCTGCGTTGATGTTTTGATACTTTGAGATAATGAACTTCCGGTGGGTACGGTCATTTGCATGGCCAGATCTCCTTCTTCCAAAGTGGGCAAAAATTCGCCGCCTAATTTACTGAATGACCAAATGGCGATAATAAAAACAAGGCCTGTAATACCCAGGATGATATTCCGGTTGGCCAGGGAAAAACGTAATACGGGATAATAAGTGATTTTTAATAACCGAATGACCTTATCAGAAATCGTTCGTTTATTGACGATGTTCTTCTTTAATACCAATGCCGACATCATGGGCACATAGGTAATCGAAAGGAAAAAGGCTCCTAAAATGACGAATGCAAAAGTCTGTGCCATGGGTTTAAACATTTTGCCTTCTATGCCCGACAGACTCATGATGGGAATAAAAACAATGAGTATAATAAATACCCCGAAGGCAGCCGAATGATAAATGGTGGATGCAGACTTGGAAACCTCCCGGTCCATTTGGGTTTTACTGAGCTTTTTACCACTGAAATGTGTGTGCAGGTGATACAAAATGCTCTCAACAATGATAACAGCACCATCAATCACAATACCAAAATCGATGGCACCCAAAGACATCAAATTGGCTGATATCCCAAATATCCGCATCATAATAAAACCAAATAAAAGGGATAATGGGATAACAGAGGCCACGATTAAGCCCGAACGGAAATTTCCAAGCAGGAATACAAGTACGAAAATAACGATTAAACCTCCTTCAATTAAATTTTGTGCCACCGTACGGGTTGTTTTCTTAACCAATTCGGCACGGTCCAGGTAAGATTCAATTTGAATTCCTTCAGGCAATGATTTTTCAACCTCCTTAATACGTTCTTTTACTTTCTCAATAACTACTGATGAGTTGGCTCCTTTCAGCATTAAGGTTATACCACCAACAGCCTCACCTTCACCGTTTTTAGTCATCGCACCAAAACGGGGAGCATGGCCTATCTTTACATCCGCGACATCCTTTACCAAAACAGGCATACCATTATTGGTGGTGATTACTGTGTTTTTCAAATCATGCATATCTTCCACCAATCCTTCAGCACGGATATACCAGGCATTCTCGTTTTTTTCAATATAGCTTCCGCCAATATTTTCATTATTCTTGTAAATAGCCTGGTACACATCCGCTAATGTTAGGTTGAGGGGTGCGAGCAAAGCAGGGGATACAGCAATTTCATACTGTTTCAGGTAGCCACCAAAACTGCTTATTTCAACAATTCCCGGGATTCCGGAAAGTTGCCTTTTGACAATCCAGTCCTGTATCTCCCTTAAATCAGTAATGGTATATTGATGTTTATAAGCATTATCCACTTCAAGTGTGTATTGATAAACTTCGCCTAAACCTGTTGTAATTGGCAACATTTCGGGATTTCCAACCGATTCAGGGATATCATTCCTGGCCATTTGCAGTTGTTCATTTACCAATTGCCGGGCATCCAGGATGGGTACCATTTCATCAAAAACAACTGTGATTACCGATAATCCATAACGCGAAACAGAGCGAATTTCCTCCACATCCGAAATATTGGCCATGGTTAGTTCCAGCGGGTAGGTGATGAAACGCTCAACTTCCTGTGGAGAGAGGGAAGGCGATTGGGTAACAACCTGAACCTGGTTATTCGTGATATCCGGTACGGCATCAATGGGAATTTGGAACATACTATAAATACCAAATCCAATGAGGAGGGCTACCAGAAAACCAACCAACGCTTTATGCCTTACGGAAAAATTAATAATACTTCGGAACATAATGTTGTTGAATAGCTATTACGGTCTAATGTAGAGATTTTTTTAAAGCAGATTTGTCCTGATTAACGTTTTTTTTAGTCCCTTAAGCAAACCATAATGCAATTTATAATGTTTCTAATTATAAAATGCGTAAATCATGGAATTAAAAGTAGCCTTACTATTCGGATCTGTTAGGGAAAAAAGAAAAGGTATGCGTGTATTCAAATACCTTACGAACAAGTTAAAGGAAAGAAATTACACGGTACACCCCATTGATCCGATGGAATATGAATTTCCCCTGCTCAATCTTCGCCATTTTGAGTATGCCGAGGGTAAAGCCCCGAAAAACATGGAAAAAGTAGCGCAATTATTGGATGATGCCGATGGGTTTCTTGTATTAACCGCAGAGTACAATCACAGCATGCCCCCGGCGTTAAAAAATATGCTGGATCATTATCATAAGCAATATCAACGCAAACCAAGCGCCATCGCATCCTATTCAGCCGGTCAGTTTGGCGGGGTAAGGGCGGCAGTGAATGCCCGGGTTGTACTGGCCACGTTGGGTACACCGACTATACCAACACTTTTGCCTTTCCCATCGATTGAAAATCATTTTAACAGTGCCGGTGAACCACAGGATAGCTTTGATGATAAACAGGTACATAAATTTCTGGATGAATTTGACTGGTATATGAAAGCGTTAAAAGCGCACCGTGAAAGATAGTTGCAATTGGTTAATGCAACCAAACTTTATTGCTTTATCATTCGCAAGCTCAGATCATTCCTTTTTTGTTTTTGCACCTCATAATTTGAAAAGGTGGTTATGAAATTGTTTTGTATCATTCAAAACTTTGATCCTCTCAAATTGTTCCTATAAATAAAAATATCATGAATATAACTGATTTACAAGGAACTGTACAACTTCGGAATAATGTTGAAATGCCTTATGTTGGCTTGGGTGTATTTCAAATGAGTGCTGGCAATGAAGTGGAAAGCGCCGTGCATGATGCATTGGAAGCCGGCTATATTCACATTGACACAGCGGCAGCATATAACAACGAAGAAGGAGTTGGCAAAGCCATTCGCGAAAGTGGCCATCATCGCGAAAACATTTTTGTTACCAGTAAAGTATGGAATTCAAACCAGGGATACGATTCCACCCTAAAAGCCTTTGACCGTAGCCTCGAACGACTGGGAATGGATTACCTGGACCTTTTCCTGATTCATTGGCCGGTAAATGGAAAATACAAAGACACATGGAAAGCCCTGGAAAAGCTATATAATGAGGGCAAAATAAAGGCCATTGGGGTAAGCAATTTTCTGCAGCACCATCTTGAAGACCTTATGCGGGACTGCAATGAAGTGCCCATGGTAAATCAAATGGAGTTTCATCCCTACCTTGTTCAACAAAGTTTATTGGATTTCTGCCAGGCACACGAAATTCAATACGAAGCCTGGAGCCCGCTTATGCAGGGAAAAATAACGAAGGTGCCCGAACTTATACAAATGGGCGAAAAATACAATAAAAATGCTGTTCAGGTTGTTTTACGCTGGAATTTACAAAAAGGGGTGGTTACCATTCCCAAATCAACCCATAAGGAAAGGATTGAATCCAATACCCGCATCTTTGATTTTGAACTGAGCCAGGAAGACATGCATGCGATTGATTCATTGGACCGCAATCAACGCATCGGTCCACACCCTGATCATTTTGGGTAGGGATTCATAAACTATCTTTAATGTTTTACATACTGTTTATCTTAACATTTTTATAATTTCGTAGTGGATCAAAAATAATGGGCTATGCCATACTGCGAAAGTTTAACCAATTACGTGCGCCGTGTTACCCATGAGGTAAATGTGGCCCATATACCCATGGGTGGCCTGCATCCGGTTCGCATACAAACCATGACCGATACATTAACCCGCGATACACAGGCAACCATTGAACAGTGTAAACGACTGGCCGGCCTGGACGTAGATTATATTCGAATTACCTGCCCTTCGCTCAAAGATGTGCAGCACCTTGAAACCATTAAAAAAGCACTGCTGGAGCACAGCATAAACGTACCCATTGTAGCTGATATCCATTTTAGTCCGCAGGCAGCTTACGAAGCCGCCAAAGTAGTTGACAAGATACGCATCAACCCCGGTAATTACACCGATAAAAAAACCATGCAGCCCATTCAGTATTCCACGGAGGCTTACCTGGAAGAAATCGATCGGTTGAAAACGGTTTTCACCCCCCTGCTGGAAGTTTGCAAGGAATATCAAACGCCTATGCGCATCGGTGTTAATCATGGGTCTCTGTCCGACCGTATTATGAGCAAATATGGTGATACGCCCGAAGGAATGGTCGAATCGGCCCTGGAATTTCTGCGGATATGCAAAGAAAACGACTTTAAGGAAGTGGTGATATCCATGAAGGCCAGCAATACCATTGTAATGGTGCAGGCCAACCGCCTGCTGGTACATAAAATGCGAAAGGAGGATATGCATTTCCCGTTACACCTGGGTGTAACCGAAGCCGGTAATGGAGAGGACGGCAGGATTAAATCGGCCCTCGGTATTGGTGCCTTGTTGGCCGATGGCATTGGTGAAACCATACGGGTTTCGCTTACCGAAGACCCGGCAGCCGAAATACCGGTTGCCCGTAAACTGGTGCAGCATTTCAAAGCCAGGGAAAATCATGATCCCATTCCTCCCATCGAAAACTATATGGTTAACCCATACGAATATAAAAAACGTAAATCGCACGAAGTCCTTACATTCGGCAATTTCATGGTACCCAAAGTAATGGCTGACTTGCGTTCAACCAATGAATTAAATGAGGAAAGCCTCCGGGAAATTGGTTGGAAATTGAGTGCTGCGGATAATAAATGGGAATACACGGAGTTGGCAGCCGATTTTTTGGTATGTAGTCATTTACCCGCGCAATTCCCCACGCAAAAAGGCATATTGATTCCTTTTAATGAATGGAAAACCGGTAAAAAACACGAAAATGTGTTCCCTTTGGCATCCCTTCAGAACCAGGAAGCAAGTACACATGAAGGGCCGCTGTTTCTGGAAATAACACTGGATGATATTACCGATAACCCGGTGTTGAAAGATATCCTGTCTGGAAAAAAGGATGTTATTATTGTATTTCGCAGCCGACATATACATGCAGTAGGTGAGCTGCGGTATATGTTCAATTATATGTTTGAGCATAGCTTTACACATCCTGTCGTATTGCAACGTGCGTTTGAAGAAAAGGACATGGAAACATTTCAGCTTCAGGCAGCCTGCGATTTAGGAACCCTTTTTATCGACGGACCGGGCGATGGTATCTGGCTAAGCCACAAACAATCGGGAAACGACGGGTTGATCCTTTCTACCAGCTTTGGTATTTTGCAGGCGTGCCGGGCACGAACCTATAAAACCGACTATATCTCATGTCCCGGATGCGGCCGTACCTTGTTCGATTTGCAAAAAACCACCGAAATCATCAAAC
>JAAAOM010000005.1 GCA_009908855.1 Bacteroidota bacterium | reverse complement strand
CCTAAAGTTTTTATTGATCAGTATTGAATCATTCATACCTTAACGCCTCCACCGGGTTTCGGCTGGCTGCGCGCCAGGATTGCCAGCTTACGGTTAAAAGTGCAATGCATAAAGCAACAAAGCCCGATATGGCAAAAATCCACCAACTTATTTCCGTTTTATAAGCAAATTTTTCGAGCCATTTATGCATAAAATAATAAGCTAAGGGACAACCTATGATAAAGGCAATAATTATGGTGCGAACCATATTGACATTTAATAATTGAATAATCTGCACCCATTTTGCTCCGTTCACTTTCCGAATACCAATCTCTTTGGTTCTATACTGGGCGATATACCTCATCAATCCATACAATCCTAATAAAGAGATAAAAATGGCCAGTCCGAAAAAGAGGCTGATAAGATTCATGAGTTTTTGTTCTCTTTCATATCGCCGTGCAATCGACTGGTCAACAAATTGATAATCGAAAGGATATTTTTCTTCAAACTTGCTCCATAGCTGTTTAATAGCTGTAAGGGTTTCGTTTATGCGGTTCTGATCAATTTGTACCAGGTTATTCCAACATTTTTCCTGCAGACTTAAGGACAAGGGTTTAACTTTTTCATGTAATGTATTATTGTGAAAGTCGCTCATAACGGCAATAACAGTATTTTTCGTTTCACCAATTTTAAATTGATTTCCCAAAATATCATCCTCCATAGCAAAAAGTTGATATGCCTGTTGATTGATCACACAACGGTCTGCTTGTTGCGTAGTATCGGCAATAAGGGGTTCTATCTGTTTATTAAGCGGAATCTCCATGACCTCAAAAAAATCAGTTGCTGCCTGAGCATGAAAAATCTCAACATTTTCCTTCAGCCCTTTTGGCTTCACGCCCCAAAAATTTCCAAAATGACCCGGCAATGAAAAATTGCAGGATGTTGATGAAATTACTCCCGGAATTTTGGCCATTTCCTGATGGAAAGCATCATAATGATTAAAAGTATTCTCACTATTCCAGAAATTTATAGAACTAGTGTAATGATATCCAAGATCACCCTTTGTGCTTAGGTTGAGCTGTTTTTTAACAATTCCAATAAATGACAAGAGTCCGATGGTAATTGCAAACTGAAAGACAACCAATGTATTTCTGACCCCAAATGTTGAAATAAGATCGTTACTCCTGGATAAGCTAACTTTTCTCGCAATAAACAATGCCGGGTAAATACCTGCCAGCGTGCCTATGATAATACTAAACAGAATTATTGCGATCCAGAAAAACACATTATTAAAAGGAATCTGTATACTATCGCCACTTAGACGTTGTAACTCCGGTAAAAATTGCTTACTTAACAAAATGCCAATGAGCACACAAATAATTGTGAGTAAAATGGAATAGAATAGATATTGAAAGAAAAGCGTCTTTCGGTTCGCGCCAATCATTTTTTTAATGGAAATACTTTTTTTCCGATCTTCAAAACTAGTTGTAGTTAAATTTATAAAATTGAAACAGGCAATTAACAAAATAAGCACCCCAATGGATGCAAAAATATACAGTGTTGAAATTTTATTATCTGAATTAAAACTACCCCGGATATGGGAACTTCCTAAGTGGATGTCCTTCAAGGGTTGTAAACTGTAATTAAACACATCAGCATGCCAATTGCCAATATGTTTTTTTTGCAATGCAGGCATTTTGCCCTCAAATGCTTCCACCTGATCTTGATCATGTAGCATTACAAAGGTACGCCAGCGCCACATTAGCCAATGATTTTGACTATTGCTATTCCATTGGGCTATTTGATCTTTAGCATTAATCAGATACTCAAACCTGATTGAAGAATTTGCCGGAATATCTTTAAATACTGCCGTTATGGTATATTTATCTTCTACTTCCAGGATGAGCGATTTACCTAACACATCAGTGTGGCCAAATAGTTTCTTGGCAACGGACTCCGAAATGGCAATACCCTGTTTTTCGGAAAAAATGCTTTCCTGATTTCCATGAATCAAAGGGAAGGAAAATATCTGAAATAATTCCCCATCGCCCATGCAACCGTTTGCTTTAACAACTTTACTATCAAAACTTAAATCACGCTCCCAGGGCCAATCGTAACGAGCTACTTTATCCACTTCCGGTATTTCTTCAGGAATCACTTGTGCCCATTGGTGATTGGTAGTGGCATTATGATTGTTCTTTTGGCTTTGGTAATAATTCAACCGAAAAATGCGCTCTGAATGCTCATGAAAGTTATTATACGATAATTGATGAATTGTATATGAACCGATAAGTATACAGGCTGCCAATCCAATTGAATACCCGACCACATTAATTACAGTAATCAGTCTATTCGAACGGATTTCAATAATGTACTGTTTTAGATTTTGGAGGAACATATTAATCGTTTATTGTATTGGAATTTTAGTTTGTTCTGATATCATCATAATCTATTGAAATTCTGCTTGTATTTAATTGGATATGCATAAAAATGGTGAGGTTTAATAAACAGATTATCAAATAGTTTATATTTCAGTATAGGATTTATACGAATGACAATTGTTGAGTTAAACAAAAGTGACAATGCCGTATGTCTTATCATTTCTGGTGATAAAGACCTGTTAGAATTACATCCGTTTCGTGGCATACCTGTCATAACACCTAAAGTTTTTATTGATTGATATTGAATTACTCATACTAAAGAATTTTAAGAGGTTGCTATACCTTTTTTGTCCGTTGTCTTCTACTTTGATTTATTAGCAGGGAGCCTATTATACGGGGCAGTGAGTAAGAAAGGGAAGATATCACAATCTTCCTGTATTTATGTGCTCCCTTCTGCCCAACTCTTATTCTTTTAATCATAACCTGTCCCGTAATAACGGGAGCCTTCACATATTCAGCTGTATCAAATTTTAGAATTTCCATATATCACTAAATCGTCGTCTCCATCACCTTCTGTATATTCTCAGTTACAATCTGACCATCGAACAGGTTAATGATGCGGTGGGAGAATTCGGCATCGCGCTTGTTATGCGTAACCATGATAATGGTGGTTCCTTCTTTGTTCAGCTCTTTGAGCAGGTTCATCACTTCCAGGCCGTGCTTGGAGTCGAGATTACCCGTGGGCTCATCAGCAAGTATCAGCCTGGGATTGGCCACTACCGCCCGGCATATTGCCACACGTTGTTGCTGACCGCCGGATAGCTGCTGCGGAAAATGCTTTTTACGATGACCGATCTGCATGCGTTCCAGCATCGCTTCTACCTTTTCTTTGCGCTCCCGGGCTTTCATTTTCAGGTAAATGAGCGGCAGCTCAACATTTTCGTATACATTCAATTCATCAATCAGATTGAAACTCTGAAAAACAAAACCAATATTCCCTTTTCGCAGGTCAGTACGTTTGTTTTCGCGGTATTTGGCCACTTCAATCCCGTTGAAATGGTACTCTCCACTGGTCGGATTATCCAACAACCCGATAATATTGAGCAGGGTTGATTTACCACACCCCGATGGCCCCATGATGGCTATAAACTCACCAGGTTTAACGTCCATATTTACATCCTGTAGTGCGGTTGTTTCCACCTCTTCGGTACGGAATACTTTGTTTAGATTTACTGTTCGTATCATAATTTTTTGGTTTTTCTCAATATACCCATTTATTTCTATTTAGTTTTTGCAAGAAAAGTCCAGTGTTGGATTAGAAAGCTCCATTTTCAAGGCTTGCGAAGTCAGGAAATCCGCAGTTTACTGATGTAAATGAGGAATTTACTGACAAGCGTAACGCGGAAAATGGAGATTTCTTGCCAACACTATTTATATTTGAATATCCTGATCTTATAACTCTCTGCCCCATTCCCTATGCACTCTGCTATTTAAACACAATTCGTTCATTCTCCCCAAATACATCATAATTGGATGTAATCACTTGTTCACCGGGTTCGAGACCCGACAGCACTTCGTAATACTGCGGGTTTTGCCGGCCAATGCGAATATTACGTTTCAGCGCGTATTCACCCGTGGGGTGCAAAACATATACCCATTGTCCGCCGGTGGACTGAAAAAAGCCACCGCGCGGGATTAAAACGGCCTGTTGAGGTAAACCCAGCTCCAGTTTAATGTGGTAGGTTTGACCTATGCGTATGTTCCGCGGGACGGAATCCCGGAATACCAGGTCTACCTCGAAACGGCCATCGCGCACCTCGGGATATTGCTTTTTCAACAATAACCCGAAAGTATCCTGTTGCCTGTCGAAATAACCATGCAGCCCTAATCGGATACGGTCGATATAATGCTCATCGATATCGGCATTGATCTTAAACGATTCCAAAATGTTCACCTGCCCGATCCGTTGTCCTTTGCTGATCAATTCGCCAATCTCCACATTCAATAATCCCAGCTGTCCTTTAACAGGTGATTGTACATGGAGGTTTCCCAGCCGCTGCCGAACCATTTGCAGGTTCAACTGCATATTTTTCAGGTTTTCATCCATCAGCTCCTTTTGGTTCTCGCGGAAAATTGAATCCTGTACCAGTTTCTGGTAAACGAGCTCTCGATTACTTCTTGCTTTTTCAAATTCTTCCTGTGAGCGCAGGTATTCCTCGCGGGCAATCAGCTCATCCTGGTAAAGCGCTTTATTCTGCCGGTAATTTCTTTTCAGGCGGATCAATTGATAGTCAATCTGCAACAGCTCCCTTTTGTTTTGTATTTTTTGCTGTTCCATTTGAATACGGGTATTTCGCAGCTCGTTGGAGCTATAGGCCAGGTTCGATTCGCTGTTCATGATCTGCTGGATCAGGTCGTTATTATGAAGTCGCAGGATCACATCGTCCTTTGAAAGCATGGCTCCTTCTTCAATCAATATTTCTTCAACCCGCCCTCCTTCAATGGCATCCAGGAATATGGTAGCGATCGGTACCACCTGCCCGGTAATGGTAATATAGTCGTTAAACTCGCCCTGCTTCACTTGTTCGATGGTTATTTTTTCCTTCTCGGCACGGAAGGTGCTGGTTTGGTCATACAAGGTTATAAACAGGATGATGGCCACGGCCAATATCGCTCCTGCAATATATTTATAGTGTTTGGGCTTAATCCAACGCTTGTCTTCAATAATTCTGTCCATTCCCATTGTTATAGAATTTCTCCGGTTAAGTAATATTGCACGGTTTTATATTTTAAGAACAGTTGCAGGCCGGCACGCAGATGTTCGGCGCGGGCCATGGCCAACTGGTTCTTTACCTGGTACAAATCAATGATATTGATCAACCCGTTTTCCCGTTTTTTACTGGCTATCTCGAAAGCCAGGGCTTGTTTTTCCTCGTTGCGCTCGGTGGCGTGATATTCCCTCACGGCCGATTGTAACAGCAACACATTTTCATAAATGGTATATTCCAGGTTTACCATCTCTGTTTCATACTGGTTTTGGGCCATCTGGTAATTAATTTTCTCCTGCCGGATGGCGTTATACTGATATAAACGGTTGAAAAGCGGTATGCTTAGGCTTATACCGATGTTACGCCGGGCATTTATGTCAATCTGATCTTGAAAAGGCAGAATACTCCCGACTGAATCGGTATTGGTTTCGTAGTACCCTGAATTCCAGGAGGCATATAAACTTAATTCAGGCAGTGCGCCGCGTTTAATCATGGTCAGGCGCTTTTGTGAAGCCTTTAACTGGGATTCCAATGCCTTTATATCGGGCATGTTCGATTTGGCATGGGAAAGAATGTTATCTATGCTTACTGTAAAACCTGATATTTGTTCATAATCCATTTCCGATTCCTGAAGGATTAATGTATCCATTAACGGATAATTCATTCGCTCTTTCAGGTTATGCAGGGCATTTTGCCATGCCATATCATGTTGTACAGCTGTTACGCTGTCCTGTGCCAACCGTGCCTCCACCTCGATTACCTCGCTGCCTGAGGCGCGGCCCAGGGCATGCATCCGGGTTAGTTTTTCCAGTCGGGTTTGTGTGGTAGCTATTTGTTCCCGGGCTATTGTCCGCATGCCTCCGTAAAAAAGCACGTTGAAATACGATTCCATGACCTGAAAAGTAGTCAGGTCGGTCTGAACATCCAGGTTATGACCAGCATATTGTTGTATATATTGTTGGTATTGCAATTGGTTGTTGCGAACAAAACCCTGGAAAAGGGTAATGGAACCGTTGATACCATAACTATTACTAAAATTTTCCTGGTTGATAATATCGTTTGTACTGGGGTCTACCGACCGACCATACGATTGAGTATAATTGCCCGAGGCATTGATATTGGGTAAGTAGGCAAATCGCGCGCCATGAACCTGAAGATTCTGCTTCTCCAATACCAATTCCTGGTGCTTTATCTGCAGGTTATTGTCAAGGGCATATTTCACGCACGACTCCCAATCCATGCTTGTTTGTGCATGCAGGCAGATTAAGTGGAAAAAAGTATAAAAAAAGGTAATCGGGCGTATCATGCTTAAACTTTTATCATCATTGCCCAATGAATTTCAATGCCTGTGCCAAAATTGTTAAATCCCTAACTACCTGCTATTTATAATATAAAGCCGCATGAACAATGTAAAAGGATTAGACAGGTGTGTGTAAAATATTTTTACACTATATGGAAATCTATGATTCCGCGATGTACATTTGAGTAAATATTGTAAGCCATGACAGGAGGTAATCTTTTAATTGTAGATGATAACAAAAACGTACTCAGCGCCCTGAGCATCTTTTTAAATGAGGAGTTCGACCGGTTAATTACCATCAATAATCCCAAAACACTGGTATCTACATTGCAATCGAACAAAATCGACGTGGTTTTGCTGGATATGAATTTCAAAGCAGGTGAAAGCACGGGTAACGAGGGTATTTATTGGTTAAACGAGATAAAAAAAATCGATAAGCATATTGAAATCATTATGTTTACCGCTTATGGCGATGTAGAACTGGCGGTGAAAGCCCTTAAAATAGGGGCTTGCGATTTTGTGCTCAAACCCTGGGACAACGATAAGCTGTTGGCCACTTTACATTCGGCCATGAAACTGCGAAAATCCAATTTAAAAGTAGAGGAACTGGCATGCAAAGAGCGTGGGTTGAAAGACGAGATGAACCGGGAGCAAAAACTGCTGATCGGCAATTCGACAGCCATGCTAAAAATTCGTCAGATTATTGGCAAAGTAGCCAAAACCGATGCCAATATTTTAATTACCGGCGAAAATGGAACGGGTAAAGAAGTGATTGCGCGGGAGATCCATCACCAATCGTTGCGGGCAAACGAATTGCTGGTTTCGGTTGATATAAGCTCGGTTCCTGATACCCTGGTGGAAAGCGAGCTGTTTGGACATAAAAAAGGGGCTTTCACCGATGCCTGCGAAGACCGGATCGGAAAATTTCAACTGGCACATAACGGGACGCTTTTTCTGGACGAAATTGGTAATATTCCATTGCCCCTGCAGGCGAAATTACTGGTTGCCCTGCAAACACGCATGGTAACACCCGTGGGAGCGAACCGGCAAATACCGGTGAATATACGACTCATCAGCGCCACCAATAACGATATAAATGATATGATCGATCAGAATTATTTCCGGGAGGACCTGCTGTACCGCATAAATACCATCCATATTGAAATACCTCCACTGCGCGAACGCCAGGAAGATATAGCGGTGTTGTCCAACTTTTTTCTGAAACGTTATGCTTCCAAATACAGGAAACACCAGCTTAAAATCGGAACACAGGCGCTGAACAAGCTTCAAAAATACCACTGGCCGGGCAATGTTCGTGAATTGGAGCATACCATCGAAAAAGCGGTGATATTGAGTGATACCAATACCATCACACCGGATAATTTCTTTTTTAAAAATACGTCATCCGCCAGATCAAATACCCCGCAAACCCTGGAGGAAGTCGAAAAGCAACTTATACTGGATGCCCGCGACCGGCACGATGGTAACCTGAGCGTGGCAGCCAGACAACTGGGCATTACGCGGCAGACCTTCTACAACAAACTCAAAAAATATGATGTCTAAAAGTCTTTACTTTTCCATTATCAGCTATGTCGTGCTCATGGTGCTTGCTGCAACCGGATCAGCATACAGCTATTTCGGTATGGACCATATTTTTCCGGCTGTCCTGGGCTTGGTGGTCTTATTTGTCCTAAGCATCCTTTTAATTCGATACCTGAACAAAACCAACCGGCGCCTGGCCTATTTTATCGATTCCATTCGCAATAACGATACTTCGGTTCAATTTCCCGGTGATATTCGCAACAAACCGGTAATGGATTTATACAACAGCCTGAAGATACTGAATGACCTCATCCGGAAGGTGAAGATAGAAAGCAGCTACAACGAGCAGTTGCTCAAAACACTCATTGAATATTCATCCACCGGCTTTATTACCATTGATGAAAACGGCGATTTTGAGGTTCTTAATCACCATGCCCGCAGATACCTGGGTGTTGAATACACCTCCAACCTTACGCGTCTGAAGCAGGAAGATGCCCGGTTATACCATATCTTTGAAACCATTGGGCCGGGTGAAAATCGTATTCATCGTGTACAACGGGAGGATCAGTTTTACCAGCTTTCCATTTCTGCGGCTGAAATCAAATATTACAACAAAAAATTTAAAGTGATATCGATGCAGGATATATCGCGTGAGTTGGATGAGCAGGAAATTGAATCGTGGCATAAACTGTTCCGTGTCATCACGCATGAGATCATGAATTCCATCGCGCCCATCACATCTTTGTCCAATACGCTTACCCGTTTATACCAGAAAAACGGCCATAAAAAACAGCCGGGGGAAGTGAGCGAAAAAAACATTGAGGACACCATAAACGGGCTAAAGGTGATTGATGATATGGGCAACGGATTGATGAATTTCGTACAAAATTACCGCCAGCTCAATAAAATTCCCAAACCCAACAGGGTTAAAATTAATTTGCAGCCCTGGCTGGAAAATTTGAAGACCTTTACCGGCGAAATTATCAGGGATAAAGACATTCAATTACAGATTACCATGGACAATAATTGCAAAACCATTTACGGAGATGAAAAATTATTAAACCAGGTGATGCTTAATTTGGTTATGAATTCGGTAGATGCCCTGGAAGGGCGGGAAGAGAAAAAGATTGCCATTAAAGTAAACCTGGGCAGTGACGGAAAAACGGTTATTACCACATCCGACAATGGCAAAGGGCTGACAGATGAAGACCTGGAACGGGTATTTGTTCCGTTTTTCACAACCAAAGATAATGGCAATGGCATTGGACTAAGTCTGGCCAAGCAGATACTGAAATTGCATGGCGGAGTGATCTCTATGCGGTCAAAGCCGGATAAGGGAACGCAGGTGATGATTACAATTTAATCTTGGGAAGAATCGTTACTATTTCGATAAAACTTTCAATTAATTTGTGATTTTTTCCGGGTTTTCACTGTTTTCAGCTCCAAAAACAAGTTCTGCTAATGTAATCTCGGAAATCGCACAATTTTCAGACTAAGCAGCCTCAAGTCTTTCAATAACACCAAATTTCCCTCGTAAAAAGTGAACACATATATTAGTATCAAGAAGATAATCCATTTTGTGCAGACATTTTGGAACGTTGTTAGCATTCTTACTAACACACCCCTAAACCTCCCGATCAATCGGTACAGTCTCTCTCAAGAGGGGAATCTAAGGTCATTTGTTCAAAATTGAACCGAAACTTGATACTTGAATTGACACTAGTGTGGTAATTGTCAAATAAGTTAACTAATTGATTGCATGATACAGCCTACATTAGACTTACCTTTCCCTGCGCAGGCAGGGAAAAGTTTCTTTTTTCGACCTGAATTGACGATTCCTTGTTTTGTCAAAGAATAAATTGATTATCCGCA
>JAAAOM010000007.1:0-87500 GCA_009908855.1 Bacteroidota bacterium | reverse complement strand
TTAATTATTAAACCAGGCGATTCAATAATGTTATGGGACATTAATCCGAATTTCTTCGGGCTATTCCCCGGTTAAAGGTAAGTTGCATACGCGTTACGCACCCGTGCGCCGGTCGTCAGCGGAACCGAAGTCCCCTGTTACCCCTCGACTTGCATGTGTTAGGCCTGCCGCTAGCGTTCATCCTGAGCCAGGATCAAACTCTTCGTTGTAATTATTATCTTAATAATGTCTACGAAGATAGTTATTCCCTAACTCACCTTGTTTGAAATTAACTTGGCGCCTTTCCAAGCTTTTTCTCTTTTTCAATATCTTCAAAGAACTTTTTTTATATCCTACTATCTAAATCCCGCTTTTTGCTCCCTCTTCTTTATTCCTATTCCCCTCAAAAGCGGATGCAAAAGTAAGTAACGTTTATTTCTCTTGCAAATAATTTGTTTAAATTTTAACGTTTTTTTATCGTATAAATTGATAAGCGCCTGACCTGATGAATGTAGTGCGATGAAAATTATTTATATTATCTTTTAAAGTTCTCCCAAAATCCTTTATATATTAATAATTATAAGTTATTATCTTCGTAGTTTTTAATTAGAATACATGGAAAACGAATCGAAAGCGGTTGTTATAATCCCAACGTACAACGAAAAGGAAAATATTGAAAACATTATTCATAAGGTGCTGTCGTATCCAAACGGTTTTCATTTATTGATAATTGATGATAATTCTCCTGATGGCACTGCCGACATTGTGATAAACCTTAAAAAATCTCATGATGACCGCATACATCTGATTCAACGAGCGGGTAAATTAGGGCTCGGAACGGCATATATAGAGGGGTTTAAATGGGCCTTACAACATAGTTATCAGTTCATATTTGAAATGGATGCAGATTTCTCGCACAACCCGGATGATCTCAATCGCTTATATGATGCATGCAGGCAGGGTGCTGATATGGCCATCGGTTCCAGATATAAATCGGGCGTAAATGTGGTAAACTGGCCCATGGGAAGGGTATTGATGTCGTACTTTGCATCGGTGTATGTAAGGATGGTTACGGGTATGAAAATTAATGATGCTACTGCCGGATTTGTTTGTTATCGCAGTAAAGTGCTTGAAACAATTGATCTGGATAAAATCCGCTTTAAAGGGTATGCTTTTCAGATTGAAATGAAATTTACGGCCTGGAAATTTGGGTTTACTATTGTTGAAATACCTATTATCTTTACAGACAGGCAGGAAGGAAATTCTAAAATGAGTGGCGGTATTTTTAATGAAGCAGTTTGGGGAGTGCTGAAAATGAAATTTTTCAGTTTATTCAGGAGATATAAAATTAAAGAGGATAAATTATCTTGAAAAAAGCGATTGTAAATGCACTGATTATTAACGAAGGAAAACAATTCACAGGCAGTGTATTGATGGAAGACAATATGATTGAACGTGTAATTCACGACAAGAATCAGGCTGAGATTGATCTTTCTAAATATGATGTTATTGATGCGAATGGTAAACTTCTTATCCCCGGTGTGATTGACGATCAGGTGCATTTTAGAGAACCGGGACTTACCCATAAAGCTTCTGTTTTTACAGAATCACGGGCGGCAGCAGCCGGTGGTGTTACTTCTTATATGGAAATGCCCAATACCATTCCGCCGACCATAACCCATAAAACGCTAAAGAACAAATTTGATATTGCCTCCAAAGATTCACTGGTCAATTATTCTTTTTACATGGGCGCAACCAATGACAATATTGGTGAAATTGAAAAGGTGGACCCAAAAACCACCTGTGGGGTAAAAATATTTATGGGTTCCTCAACAGGTAATATGCTGGTTGATCATGACGAAGCCCTGAGCAATATTTTTAAGTATTCGCCTGTTCTGATTGCTACGCACTGTGAAGACGAGGCTACGATACAGGAAAACACAGCCCGGTATATCCAACAATATGGAGATAATATACCCATTCACATGCATCCTGCCATTAGAAGTGCCGAAGCATGTTACAAATCATCATCAAAAGCCATTGAATTGGCAACCAAACACGGCGCCAGGCTGCATATTCTTCACATCTCGACGGCCCGTGAAACGGAGTTGTTTGATGTGAGAAAATCATTTAATGATAAAAAAATCACCGCCGAGGCTTGCATTCATCACCTGTGGTTTAGTGATGCTGATTATAATAATAAAGGAACGCTGATTAAATGGAACCCGGCTGTTAAAACCACGGCTGACAGGGAGAAAATATGGGAGGCCTTGTTGGCCAATAAAATTGATGTAGTTGCAACCGACCATGCACCGCACACATTGGATGAAAAAGACAACGTATATACCAAAGCACCCTCCGGCGGTCCGTTAATACAACACTCCCTGCTTGCAATGATGGATTTTTACAAAAAAGGTACAATCACCCTGGAACAAATTGTAGAAAAAATGTGCCACAACCCTGCATTATTGTATCAGATTGATCGCAGAGGGTTCATTAAAGAAGGTTATTTTGCAGACCTGGTATTGGTCGATTTAGAATCATCCACAAAAGTAACCTCGAATTCATTATTTTATAAATGCGGATGGTCTCCTTTCGAGGATTATACATTTCAGTCGAAAGTCCATCAAACATTTGTAAATGGGCAATTGGTTTATGATCAGGGTACGATTGTAGAAAACGCTAGTGCCGAATCGCTCATCTTTACTAGATAGTATTTGCAAGAAAAGTCCAGTGTTGGATAAATTTCGAACATACCAACGCTTATCGATTCGGGATTTTGAAATTGTATTATTGAAATTTGGATTTTATTTGACATTTGTGATTTGGGTATTGTTTTTTAAAGCAATAATAAATATATTCCATACCGTCATCCCAAATTTGACATATTATGACTAAACGGGTAATACTTATTCTTTTCATTACAGCCATTTCATTTCAGGCTTGCAAACAATCAAATGACCAGGTGCCGGTTGTTTCGGAAAAGGTGGATAGTCTATCTGCCAATACCGGCAATAATGAAATTATCATTGCGAACCCGATTGTTTATGATGTTATCATTGAAAACCTGAATAAAGACGATTTATGGCAGGAAGAGAGCCTTAAGAATTTTAGCCGTCAGTTGTTGGTCAACCAATACTTTCAGGCGGTTTATAATGGCGAAATAGAAGCGTACGATTTGTTTACCGACCAGAAAATGAGTCGGGAAGAACTGAAGGAATTTGAGCAAACCGTGGAGTTTGATCGTTCCAAAGTGGGTAAAATACAGTTTTACGAGCAATGGTACCTGGATACAACAACTTATCAATTACGAAAACAGGTGAAAGAGTTGGTGTTTGGGTATCATAAGTTAACTACCGATAGTGTAATGGTTGGATATAAACCTGTTTTTCGGATTTATATGAAATCAAAATAAATTTCCCGTGCACTATAAATAATCCCGTATTTTGAAAAGCAGCATGAAAAAATTCTGTTTAAAAAGAAGATATAGTCTGAATTCGTTTGGAAATAACCCTTATTGATTCATTCGTTCCGGATTTTGAAGGTGAATCTCCATTTAAATACTTATATATAAGTCTTTTTTGATCATAACTGTTATTAGAATAATTGGTGGTCATAATTAAAAAATTTAATATTTATTTATTATTTCATCGATATGTAAAAATAAACAAATATTCTTGTCGAAAATTGTGCTCAACACCCGATTATGCAATAGATAGCATAGTTTTTGACCAATTTCAAAAATACATTAATAAACATTGAAAATTGTTACTTGAAATTTTGAATGTGTATTGCTTTTTTTCTTAATTCTTTACTGAGAAATTAACGGTATAAACCTCCTTACTTTACTATTTGAATAATAACATCAAAGTTATTATGCTCATTATATATAGTTTAAACTATGGCACACGATAAAACATTAAAATAGTGTCAAGCCAAATAATTTATATTTTTGCGGTCTGATTGCATAAATTAAAATAGCGTTTCATGTTAACAGTTGAAAAAATTGGCGGCACTTCCATGTCGAAATTTGATGAAGTATTGGACAATATCATTATAGGAAACCGGAACAAAAAGGATATTTATAACCGCATTTTTGTAGTCTCTGCTTATGCCAATGTAACCAATTGGCTGTTAGAGCATAAAAAAACCAAAGAACCGGGTGTGTACATGAAATTTGTGAACAATGATAATTACAACCAGGCACTCGATGATATTCTTGCTAAACTCATTGATATAAACCATGCGTTAAAAGATACCGGACTGGATATAAAAGTAGCCGATGATTTCATAACCAACCGCATCCATCAGGCCAAAAACTATTTGAATAGCCTGTATGATGTGCTGGCAACCGGCTATATCAGTAAATCAAATATTTTACTGGCTGCCCGTGAGATTTTGTCCTCACTGGGAGAAGCCCATTCGGCCTTCAATTCGGTTAACATCCTGCAAAACCATGATATCAATGCCTATTTCGCTGATCTATGCGGATTCAATGATGCTGAATACCTTTCTATTGATCAGCGTATACACAAAATTTTCGGCAACCTCGATTTTGCATCGATTATTCCCATTGCTACCGGATATACAAAGGGAACGGAAGGTATTATGCGCGAATTCGACCGCGGGTATTCAGAGGTTACCTTTAGTAAAATTGCCGTTGAAGTAAACGCCGATGAAGCGGTTATTCATAAAGAATATCATTTGTCATCAGCCGACCCGAATATTGTAGGGGTAGACAAGTCCATACCGGTTTGTTTTACCAATTATAATGTAGCCGACCAACTGGCTGATGTGGGTATGGAAGCCATCCACCCGAAAGCGGCCAAACCACTGGAAGTGGCCGGTATTAATATACGTATCAAAAACACCTTTGAACCTGACCACCCGGGAACCCTTATTTCAAAGGATTATGTAGATGCGAAATCGAAAGTAGAGATCATTAGCGGATCAGATAAAGTGGTGGCCATTGAAGTGCACGACCCCATGATGGTGGGTGAAGTAGGTTTTGACCTGGGGGTGATGGAAATATTTCAACGTAACCATGTCAGTTATATCTTAAAAGCTACCAATGCCAACAGCATTACCACAGTTATCTGGGAGGAGAGCATGACAGAGCCACTGTTAAACGAACTTAAGGCCAACTATTTAAAGGTTCGTGTGGTAAAAGATGCTGCTTTGGTTTGCGCCATGGGAACCAATATTGCGCATCCGGGTATTTTGGCTACAGCGGCCTCTGCCCTGGCGAATAATAAAATCAATGTAGAAGCATTTTCCCAATCCCTGATGCAGGTGAATATGCAATTCGTGATTCGCAGGGAGGATTATAAAAAGGCTACCGTGGTGCTGAATGATGCGCTTTGTGTAAATTGATTTTCATGCGTTACCATTGCGGTAGAGATTAATAATGATCGCTGAAAAATCTCAAATAAATATCAAACGCATGAGATGTATAAGTAAGCTGTTTATTCTTTCTTTGTTATTGACTTCCTGCATTGACCAGGATGTTTTTGAAACCGCAGGTGTAGCCGAAAGTGATTTACAACCCGGTTATTCACTTCCCATTGGTCATTTCACGTATGATATGAATGAGTATCTGGATAGTTTATCGGAATTGGTTCATTTATTGCCTCATTATGATACCTTATTATATTTAGACGAACCCATTCCTGAACTACATGTAACCTACCATTTTGTAGATTCCATAGATCTTCGAATAGCTGAAATGGCCACAGAAAATCGTTACATCGAATCCATACAGTTTTTAGTCGGACTGAAAAACTACTACCCTACCCAAATTACTTATCAAGCCTATTTTACCTGGCAGAATCTCATTATTATTGATTCTCTTTTTACAGAAGGCCCGCGTGTACTGGAAGCCGCTGATGTAAGCAGAGAGACCATAATCCCGGCTACACCATCCACATTTGCCATTGACATATCCCGGCAGGTTATTGAGAATATAGAGAATGTTACCGACCTGTTGATTCGTGGCAGTATTCAATTGGACACCAGAGATACAACCACCTTGCGTATTACACCTGAATACCGTATAGAAACAGATCTTTCAACCCGCATAGGCTTAACCTATAACACCAAAGAAATAAACCCCTGAGGATGAAATCAAAGCTCCCGCATACATGGCTGCTGATCCTGATAACACTTTGTTTTTCAGGCATGCGCAATGTAAAAGGACAACAAAGTAATACCCTGTATTTCATGCACCAAATACCTGAGGCGAATTACTTAAATCCGGCCGTACAGGCACCCTGTAAGTTCTTTATTGGCATTCCTGTATTGTCCTCAATGCATATAAATGTGGCGCATAGCGGTTTTTCCGCAAATGATCTGGTTTCGAATGCCGGTGGTAGTTATGAATTCACACCAGTAAATGTCATCAATCAACCGGGCCAACGTAATTATTTTTCATCCGAATTATATATTTCCTTATTACAATTAGGCTACAAAACCAACGGATACTATTTTAATTTTACCATACGTGAGCGGAATGATTTTAATCTCTTTTATCCCCGCGATTTCTTCCAATTCGTGCTTGAGGGCAATACACCTTTTGAGGGAGAAGAAATCTCCCTGCGCCGGCTCGATGCACAATTGAACCATTACCGGGAATATGCTTTTGGGTTGGCGACCGATATTAATTTTCGCACTTCCGCAGGGATCAAACTAAAAGTATTGTTTGGCAAGCTAAACGTAACAGCACCCCGAACCAGGGTTGGCCTTTTTACAGAGGACATTCTTTTCCACCTCACATTATCCGGCGACCTGGCAGTCAATTCCTCAATGCCCCTCGCACTGCAACGAAATCCGGATGGTACCATTACCCTCGACGAAAGATATTCAACCAATCCCCTGGATATTGCGCTAAACAGAAAAAACCTTGGTGTGGCCTTTGATGCGGGCATTACCCATAACTACAACGAGCGAATCACATTGGCAGCCAGTGTATTGGACCTGGGCCTGATCCCGTATCGCTCCAATCAAACACGTCTGGCAGCCACAGGTGAATATACTTATACCGGCGTAAGCGAAGGCATCCTGGAGGATGAAACTTATTTCGAGGATCTTGTATCGCAAATTGAAGACTCAACGGACATTGACATCACTTATGATAATTATATTTATACGTTGCCTCCTAAAATTTATGCGGGTGCTGAATATGAAGTAAATCAGAATTTTACTGCCGGACTGGTGGCATCGGCCAAAATTTACAGAAAAAAAATTCCTAAAAGTTTAACGCTGTTCGGTAATTATAATATCTACAAAAATATTGATGCCAGTGCAAGCTGGTCATGGATGCACAGAAGCATGAGCAATGTGGGAATTGGAATTAGTTTGGGAAGAAACCCTGTTCAGTTTTACGCCGTAACCGACAATTTACTGGCCGTTTTTCAGCCATTAAACGCCCAAAATGTCAATCTGCGTATTGGCTTAAATATCATTTTTGGTTGCCAAAATAACGATGAAGAACAACATATGATTTCTTCAGATGGCTGTCGGTGGATTGATGAAGCGCAACAAAAACGTAAAAAATTGATGTATAAAAAGAGGAATTCCTGGTTTGACAGGTGATCAATGTGTTTTCACCACCATAAGCGCTGTTTTTGGGGTGCGCTGTTCAAGAAGTATTTCCTTACCCTGCCTTATTCTTTCGAGTGTTTCAGCATTATAATAATACAAGGTGATTATTTCAACCTGCCTGATGAATTCAACATCAAAATCCTGTGTAAGCAGTGCCAATAAATGCTCAATGCGAAATTTGTCGTTATTAACACAAACATCAAACTGAACAGCGGTATTTTGCATAATGTTTACCTTTAATCCTGCCTGTGCAAAACAGCCCAATATCTTTTGCAGGTTTTTTTCGGCCATGAATGAAAAGTCAACCGTAGCAATTTTCAACAATACCTGATCGGTTTTACGCACAAAACAACATGGCATATACCTGTCATCGGAATCACAAACCAGTGTGCCTGGTTCATCGGGGTTGATGAACGATTTTACATACAAGACAATATTTTTTCTTTTCAGGGGCTGAATGGTTTTGGGATGCACAACACTGGCTCCGTAATAAGCCAGTTCAATGGAATCATCGTAGGAAATCCGTTCCAGCTTAATGGTATCATCCATCCACTTCGGATCGGCATTTAAGATGCCCGATACGTCTTTCAAAATAGTTACCTCTTCTATATCTAATAAATAAGCTAAAACAGCCGCAGTGAAATCCGATCCTTCGCGGCCCAGCGTAGTTGTTAAGTTATTTATGGTTGAAGCCAAAAATCCCTGGGTGATGTAACAGGATGTATCCGAAAAATCAAATGCTTCCTGAACATATTTCTGTGATAAATCATAGTTGATATTGGCATCCCGAAATTGATCGTCAGACTTTAAATAATGCCTGATATCCATCCATTTGCATTGGATGCCCTTTTCCTGAAGGTAAGCTGAAATGATAAAGGTGGAAAAAAGCTCACCAAAACTCACCATTTGATCGTACTCGTAATGATAATTTAATGACGGTTGGGAATGTATTTTTTGATGCAGTCCTTCAAACATAGACTTGAACTGATTTCTGACTTTTAAATAGAACGAATCGTCAAATAAATCTTTCATAACAGAATCATGAAACCGGAAGACCTCATCGAGCCATTCACGGGTTTCATGATTTTTATTCATGTATGCTTCCAACACCTTTTCCAAAGCATTGGTCATTTTACCCATAGCCGAGACAACCACTATTTTAGGTTCGCTATAACCAGCCAATATTTTTGCAAGGTTGCGAACACCATTGGCATCCTTTACGGAGGCACCGCCGAATTTGAAAATTTTCATGTTATCAAATGTTTTTAACGCAAAGTCCACAAAAATAAGATCGCAGGGATCGATAAGTTATAGCTTGTTTACTTCGCGATGAATATTCTCTTTTAGCGTCTTACAAGTTAAATAAATAAAGGAGCAGGTTTAATTCCCGATAGCTTTACAATCGATTATGCACGCCTTACTCTTTGTGACTTTTGCATGGAAATACCATCCAAAATAGCAAACAAATACCTTATAGCCAACAATATTTTTTGTTGATAATCATACAATAAATTTATTACTTGCGACCTTTTTAAGGCAGGTATGGAAAATCACGGGAAACTTCTTCATATATACAGTAATCACCCATTATTCAGTCAGTTAACAGAATCATTGCAGGCCAATAAACCAGCTGTTTTGCTGAAAGGATTGTCGGGCAGTTCGAAGAATTTACTCCTGGCCGAAGCTATTACCGTTTGTAAAAATGTGCACCTGATTGTTGCTCTTGAAAAAGATGCTGCAGCTTACATATATAGCGATTTACTGAATTATTTTGACAAAGACCAACTTAAGTTCTTTCCTTCCGGCTATAAGCGTTCTGTTCAGTACCAACAAACCGATCCCGAGAGCATCATACAGCGTACCGACGTATTACAAACGTTAAATACCTATAGCGCCCAGGTATCGGTTGAGCCATTGATTATCGTGACCTATCCTGAAGCACTTATCGAAAAGGTGATTTCACAACAAAAACTTATAAAAAATACGTTGGAGATCAAATCCGGCGACTCACTGTCGATTGATTTTGTAAATGAAGTGCTGCATGAATACCAGTTCAAGCGTGTTGATTTTGTATATGAACCCGGTCAGTACTCCATACGCGGCAGCATTGTGGATATTTTCTCTTATGCCAACGACCTGCCTTTTCGAATCGATTTTTTTGGTGATGAAGTCGAATCCATCCGGTCATTTGATCTAAATACCCAGCTTTCTCAACGGAAATTTGAAAAACTATCCATTATTCCGAATGTACAGGATGCACAGATTGAACAAACAAGAGAAATATTTCTTGATCATTTTCCCAAAAACCTGCATATATGGACGCCGGATACAGGATATATTAAAAACAAAATAAACGAATTGTATGATTCCACTGATCAATCAATGCTGGATGAAACTTCCGACCTGGCCAAAACAGTGGTATTGGCAACAGGAAATCAGCTATTAGACAGGATATTAACTTACCCGGTAATTGAATACGGTAATTATTCAAACCTTACTGATCCCTATCAAATTGATTTTGATACCGCTCCCCAACCAGCCTTTAACAAAAGTTTCGAACTACTGGGCGAAAACCTGGCAGCCAATACCGAAAAGGGATATACCAATTTTATTGTATCGGAGAGCGAAAAACAAATCGAACGTCTGGAATCTATTTTTACCGATATTGGCCATAACGTGGTATTTAAGCCGGTGCTATGTTCGCTACACGAAGGGTTTACCGACCATACATTGCAAATATGCTGTTATACCGATCATCAGATATTCGAGCGCTACCACCGTCACAAAGTATCCACCAATTTCAACCGTAAAGAAAGTCTGACCCTGAAAGAATTAAGCTCATTGCAGCCGGGCGATTATGTGGTTCATATTGATCATGGTATCGGTAAATTTGGCGGGTTGGACAAAATCGATGTGAATGGCAAAAGGCAGGAAGCTGTCCGCCTCATTTATCGTGACAATGATATATTGTATGTAAGTATTCACTCCCTCCATCGCATATCCAAATACAAGGGGAAAGACGGTGATGCACCCAGGATTTATAAACTGGGCAGCGGTGCCTGGCAAAAACTGAAACAGAACACCAAGAAAAAGGTGAAAGACATTGCCAAGGAATTGATTGCCCTCTATGCCAAACGCAAGGAGGAAAAGGGATATGCGTTTTCTACCGACTCCTACCTGCAAAAAGAGCTGGAAGCCTCATTCTTTTTTGAGGATACACCCGATCAGGAAAAATCGACAAAAGCCGTTAAAGAAGATATGGAAAATGCCATGCCCATGGACCGGCTGGTTTGTGGCGACGTGGGCTTTGGCAAAACTGAAATTGCCGTGCGTGCCGCTTTCAAAGCTGTTACCGACAGTAAGCAGGTGGCCATTCTGGTACCAACCACCATTTTAGCCTTACAGCATTATAAAACATTTACCGATCGATTAAAAGATTTTCCCTGTAACATCGCCTACATAAGCCGACTGAAAAAGGCCAAAGAACAACGCGAAATTTTGTCGAAACTTGAGAAAGGAGAAGTCGATATCCTCATTGGTACGCACAGGCTTCTGGGAAAGGATATAAAATTCCATGACCTCGGACTGCTGATTGTCGATGAGGAACAAAAATTTGGGGTGTCAGCCAAAGAAAAACTACGCGCGTTAAAAATCAATGTAGACACGCTAACCTTAACGGCCACACCCATACCCCGCACTTTACAGTTTTCGTTAATGGGCGCAAGAGACCTGTCAATTCTTCATACACCGCCACCCAACAGGCATCCGATTATTACGGAACTGCATACGTTCAATGAAGACATTATAAGAGAAGGTATATTTTACGAGGTGAACCGGGGCGGACAGGTTTTCTTTATTCATAACCGCATACAAAACATATCGGAAATACAGGTAACCATTAACCGTGTTTGTCCCGGAGTTAAAACCATAGTGGCCCATGGCCAAATGGAAGGTAAGCAGTTGGAACAGATTATGCTGGATTACATCAATGGCGATTACGATGTACTGATTGCCACAACCATAATCGAATCAGGATTGGATATACCCAACGCCAATACCATCTTTATAAACAATGCCCAAAACTTTGGCCTCAGCGACCTGCATCAGTTGAGGGGGCGCGTAGGAAGGTCCAACACCAAAGCCTTTTGTTATTTGTTGGCTCCTCCCCTATCTGTATTGCCCGGTGAAGCACGCCGCCGACTGAATGCCATTGAAGAATTCAGTGATTTGGGAAGCGGATTTAACATTGCCATGCAGGACCTGGATATTCGCGGTGCCGGAAACCTCCTGGGTGCCGAGCAAAGCGGGTATATCAGTGATATTGGTTTTGAAACCTATCACCGTATTTTGGATGAGGCCGTAATGGAGCTGAAAGAAACAGAATTCAAAGACCTGTTTACAACCGATGAGAAAAAGGACGATCAACCTAAAAACTTTCTGCAGGATAGTTATATCGACACAGATTTTGAGATGCATTTCCCGGAAGATTATATCAATAATGTAAGCGAACGCATCAGGCTCTACCGTGAACTGGATAATATTGAAAATGAAGAAGACCTTCAACAATTTGAGGCTTCCCTGGTCGATCGGTTCGGTGAAATACCACAAGTTACCAAAGACCTGTTTATGGTTGTTCGGTTACGCTGGAAAGCCATCCGGCTCGGATTTGAAAAAATCATACTGAAAAATCAGCAAATGATTATCCATTTTATTTCCGATCAATCATCTGAATATTACCAGACATATACCTTCCAGACCATATTGCAGTACGTTCAGTCTCATCCTAAACAATTTAAAATGAAAGAAGAAAAGGACAAATTGATCATGACCACCCGGCATATTCCGGATATCTATGAAGCGTATAAACTAGTGGACAATATTACCGCTTAAAAACCTACTGTTACCCGTTATTGTCTAAACTTTGTCTAAAGTAAGTTTCTGACCGTCAGTAAGCTGTATAATGATTTACTTTTGACTATGTCAAACCCATAGTCTTAACTTAAATTATTATGAACATGAGATCAATTATTCAATCCTTTTTTGTTTCTCTCAACCCTGCTGGTATTCATCCCCGGTCAATTGAAAGCACAAATTTCTTTTGATGTTGCATTCTCAGGGGATTGTGCTCCTGTTGAGGTGGAATTTATCAATACCAGTGCTGTAGGAGATAATTACTCCTGGAATATTGGCGGTACTTTCTACAATGCGGAAGATACTGTATTAACATTTGAAAATTCCGGCTCCTATTCCATCACCCTCTATGCCTATGATGGTTTCGCCTATCTGGGCGCTACATCCAAAACCATAAAGATTGAAGGCGTGCCCGAGGCTGGTTTAATCGTCTCCAAAGACAGTGCATGAGTTAACGAAAAAATTAAATTTAATGTCCCGTTACCCCAAAACTACCATTCGTGGTATATCGATTTCGGCGATGGAAAGATTAGTGATGACGACCCCGTTGATCATGCATATAAAAGTGCGGGAACCTATGAGGCCAAGCTGATAGCCAATTCGTATAAATGTGGCTCCGACACCATTACCAAATCCATAAAAGTAAAAGATATGGGCCAGGGTTTCCCGGCTGATGAATTTTTCAATTATTCCATCTATCCAAAAGAAGCCTGCCCCAAAACCGAGATTGATTTTGATGCCGGCAACATTATTGCAAGTAAATTTACCTGGCGTTTTGGCGACTCAAATTCATCCGACTGCCCTGAAATTAGTTACGGTTATTTGAACGCCGGAATATATCCTATAGAACTCGAACTGGAAAACGGTTGCGGCTATGACACCCTATTATACGATACCGTTAAAATTGTAAACAATGAATATTTTGACGGATCACCATCACTTGAATTATCAAAAGATACGGTTTGTCCGAACGAACCATTTGAGATGGACCCATCAGGCGGATATGCTTATTACACCTATATTATAGATGAGGACACCATTTATGAAACATCAAGTGACTTGTATTATAGACTGGAATTTGCCGGTCCATATCCCATATCCGTTATTATTACCAATGATTGCGACCAGGATACCACCCTTTATGATACGGTTTACGTGGTTAATTCAATTGAAATTGACGAGGTTGACTATGATATTTCAAATTCCGTTAGCTGTATCAATGACCGGGTATATTTTGAAGTCGATAACAATTTCGATTTCATTGAATGGGATTTGGGAGACGGAACAACCTCAACTGACCCAATGCCCTATCACATTTATAATAGTGAAGGGGAATACGAAGTTAGTTTAACCGCTGTGAACCCGTGCGGCGATACGGCCACTGTGATGACAACAGTTACTATAACCAGTTCCATTCAGCCAATTGCAGAAAACTATGAAGTTGAATTACTGGAAGACGAGGTATGCCCGAATGACGAGGTGATTGTAGCTGTTTATCCGGGTAATGTTGAAAAGGTAGACTTTGGAGACGGAACGGTGTCAACCGATATAGAGTACGACGATGAATTAATGATTGAACTCATCTCACATGCCTATTCATCCGTTGGTGAATATGAAATGACTGTTACCATAACCAATGGCTGCGGAAACTCCATTACGATCACAAGACAGGTAACGGTTACAACGGAACTGTCCGACGTTGATGGCGAAATAGAATCCGATGTTACAGAAGCATGTGTCGATGAAGAAATTACATTTTATGGATTCGGTGGTTCATCCCATAAATGGATATTTGGCGACGGTAATATGACTACCGAAGAGACAGCCTTCTCAGAAGTAACACATACTTACACCAATGTGGGCGAATACGAAGTACAGCTCATTGTTACCAACAATTGCGGAGCTGCTGACACTTCTTATTTCCTTATTGATATTGAAGATTGTATGAATGATACAACCAACAACCCGGATACCACGGATACCCCTGATAACATAAGCCGAATATTTACCGGACAGGTTAAATTGTATCCTAATCCTGCTAATGAATATGTGAATTTACAAACCATTGTTTCACATAATCAGAAAGTTCATATCGAAATTATCAATGCCGTTGGTAAACGAATTGCCTTGCATAAAAAGGTGTTGGAATACGGTGAAAATAACATCCGATTGAACGTGGCAGACCTTAAACCCGGTAATTATTTTGTCTCAGTAAGGTCGGCTGATAATGTAGAAACGCTTTTCATGCAAATTGAATAATTTTCTCTTATTAATCAACACAAACCAAAAGCTGTCTCAAAAGGGACAGCTTTTTTTGATTTTAATTATTTAATAGCACAACTGAAATGATTTATTTTTATAATTGTCCTAAACTAATAGCCATTAATTCTACTTTAGATTTTTAACATACTTCAAAAAAAGTATCTTTGGCATTTTTATTATTATGGCACATGGACAAAAGATCATTATACTACCGACTAAATCCTGAACTTAGATATCTTACAAGAAGACTTTATTTCTTACCTACTGACTTTGTGGATAAATTAACCGGTAAACGGGACTCATTAACTCCACCAAAAGGTAAAATTTTTGTTGGGCATGGAGATTTTAAAAGGCAAGGCAATCAATTTGTTGAACAGCTAAAAACATACGGGGGACTTAAGGCTGAGCATAGAGTACTGGATATTGGCTGTGGTATTGGTCGTGTGGCGGTTCCTTTAACTCAATTTTTGAATGAGCATGGTTCGTATGAAGGATTTGACGTGGTGAAATCGGGTATAAAATGGTGCCAACAAAAAATCAGTAAAAATTACCCCAATTTTAATTTCCAACACATTGATCTACGAAACGATTTATACAATTTAAAAACCAAGGATGAAGCCAAAAGCTTTGTATTTCCATACATGGATAATGAGTTTGATTTGGTGTTTCTGTTTTCCGTATTTAGTCATATGATGCCTGAGGATGTGGATAATTACCTCAATCAAATTCAACGCGTATTAAAACCAGGAGGAACTTGTTTAGCTACCTTTTTTATTATAAATAATCAATCTCGTGCATTAATGGAGAACAAAAATGGATTGAAATTCAATTATAATAAAGGTGATTATGCATTATTGGATGAAAAGGTTAAAGAAGCAAATGTCGCCTATAATGAGCGGTATTTGAAGAACATAATCAATAAAAATGACTTAAAAATAGAAAACATTCATTTTGGTTTTTGGTCAGGAAGGAACAAGTCGGATTGTGTTGATTTTCAAGATATAGTTATTTCTACTTTGACAAGTTAAAATTGTTAATAAAACCCTTGATAAGCTAGTCTTTTCAAGGGTGTCGAAAAAACAATTATCGGGTTTAAACAATAATCCGATACCCAAATAAAAAATGCATGAACCTTATTATTGATATTGGCAATACGTTCACCAAACTATCCGTTTTCTCCGATGATAACGAAGTGCATACACATAGCACGAATCATTTACAAGTGAAGGAGATCAGGAATATTATACAGGATTTCTCCATTTCAAACGGAATATTGTCATCAGTACAAAAGGCTGACAATGATTTGTTAAGCTACTTATCAGAAAATATCAATCAGTTTATTGAATTTACCCATCATACACCCTTACCAATCCGCAATTTATACCAAAGTCCAGAAACGCTCGGTAAAGACCGGCTTGCAGCCGTAGTAGCGGCCAACAATATTTTCCCCGATCAAAACGTTTTGGTATTTGATGCCGGAACAGCCTTAACAATTGATATGATTAACCATAACAATGAATACATCGGAGGAAATATTTCACCAGGCGTCAATATTCGATTTAAAGCATTAAATGCATATACAGCCAATTTGCCTTTAGAAAAGCCAACACCACACTTTAAACAACTGGGTACTACTACACCCGATGCTGTATTAAATGGTGTTATGAACGGTGTACTTAAAGAAATAGAAGGATATATACAGGAATATGAGCAACAATACAATCATCTCAACATTATTCTTACAGGTGGCGATGCAGGCTTCTTTGATAATAAAATAAAAAAATCCATATTTGTGGTTCAAAATTTGGTAGCACAAGGATTAAACAGAATTATAACTTACAATGCAACAAATCATTAGAGCAATATTAATTGTTATAGGCATACATATTTTCCCATTTCACCAATTACACGCTCAATTAAACACATTATCTCCCTATACGCGTTACGGACTGGGAGATATCAATGAAGCAGGCTTTGGGCGTAATGATGCCCTGGGCGGAATAACCGCACCGTTGCGTACATCCAACATTATTAATCCTGGTAACCCTGCCAGTTACAGCAGTCAGGATACCCTGTCCTTTATTTTTGATGTCGGCTTTAAAAGTCGTTTGTCCACTTACGAAACATCAACCGACAAGAGAGAGTTTAACAATTCAATGCTCGACCATATTGCCCTGGGCTTTCCCATTACACGTTGGTTAAAAGCCAGTGCCGGTATCTATCCGTTCAGTTACTCAGGTTATAATATTCAGGAAGTTGCCGTGCCAGACCAGACAGCAGGTGAAGATTCGGTTATGCAAAATTTCACCGGAGAAGGAGGGCTAAACAGCGTTTACATTGGAACAGGGTTTTCCATAAATGACTATGTATCATTGGGTGTGAACCTTAAATATATGTTCGGAAATCTTGATCATTTCAATAGCCTGGCTTTGATAGATGATGAATTTTACACGACTCAAACCAACAGGAGGCAGGAAACACAAATAAGCGGTTTGTATTATGATCTTGGCGCCCAATACGAACAAAATTTTGGCAAAAACAAATGGCAGGCCGGTGTGTATTTCAGGCCCGAAATTAATGTTACCGGAAAATATGACCAACAAGTACTAAACCAGTCGTTATATTTAGGCCAACTGCTTTTCAGTGATACATTGGTAAACAACAATGCCAACGAAAACCTGGCATTGCCCATGCAGTTTAAAATTGGTGCGGCCTACACATTTAACAACAAGTTGCTGATAGCCCTGGAATACGATTTTGAAGAATGGTCGTCCTTCCGGTTTCCCGGCATTCAGGGCAACCTCGAAAACAGCCAGGACTATCGCATCGGAATAGAATATATACCTGACCCCACATCGCTCACCGGTTATTTTAACCATGTGTCTTTCAGAGCTGGCGGATACTACTCAAATACGTACTTAAAATTAAATACAAAGCAAATAACCGATCGGGGCGTAACTGCAGGAATAGGACTACCGGTCAGGGGATCGCGAACCACTTTTAATATCAGTTATCGTTACGGAATGAATGGTACAACCAATAGCGGACTGATGCAGGAAACATATCATCAGTTTAAAGTGAGCCTTTCAATGTACGATTTCTGGTTTATTCAATCAAAATATGATTAATGACATTCTGATTAACTATTGAATAAAATTATTGCCATATCATGTATTCTACTCGCTTTCATGGCATGTGAAAACGATATAGAAACCATACGCTCATTAACTTCCAAAGTTGATTACCCCGATTTATCCGGCAAGGACGTGAAAGTTATCTATACCGACAGTACCAAAAAAAAACTTGAAATTAAAGCGCCCACCGTCCTCCGGTTCACAACAGTTGAAGAACCCTATACGGAATTTCCGGATGGCATCGAAGTTAAGTTTTACGATGATAATGAACAGTTAGAATCTCAAATAAATGCCGATAAAGCCACCTATTTCCAGGACCAACAACTCTGGGAAGCCCGTGACAATGTATTCGCAAGAAACTTTATAACGGGTGAAAAACTCACAACCGATCAGCTTTTTTGGGACGAAGAAGAAGGCACAGTGTATTCCAATCAGTTCTCTAAAATCGAGACCGAAGACGGAATTTTTTATGGCGAGGAAGGATTTGAAGCCGATCAGGGACTTGAAAAATGGATATTAAAAAGCTCACAAGGAACCGTCAATGTCAACGAACAAGAATCCGATGAAACTGAATAACCTGATGGAGGTGGTATGGTTTGCTGTTTTTATTCTATGCCTGGTAATAGCAATAAAACAAACCATTGAAACAGGTTTTATAGACAGCCTTTTGTTTTATGCCATTACTTTATTATCATTGATCATGTATTTTTTAAGAAGATTCATTCGTAAAAACAAACAAAAAAATCAATAAATGAACCTCTATTTGTTGATTGTTTTAACGCTTCTGTTTTCTGCTTTTTTTTCAGGAATGGAAATAGCCTTTGTATCGTCCAATAAACTAAGGTTAGAGCTCGATAAAAAACAAACCACCTTTCCTTCCCGGTTGTTAAGTGTATATATCGAAAAACCTTCGCATTACATAGCTACCATGCTGGTTGGGAACAATGTAGCACTGGTTATTTATGGTATTGCCATGGCTCAGCTGCTTGAACCGGTATTCATGCTTTTCCTCTCGTCAGATGTTACGCTGCTCATTTTGCAAACATTAATTTCAACACTAATAATTCTGATAACCGCCGAATTTATTCCCAAAACCATATTTAGTCTTAATCCAAATACATTACTGGTTTTTTTTGCACTACCGGTTTATATTTTTTATATACTCTTTTACCCCTTAACCCATTTTATTATATGGTTGTCCCACAATTTTCTGAAAACCGTTCTAAAATCAAATGTTCAGAGCAGCGTGCCCGGTAGTTTTTTTGGAAAAATAGACCTTAATAATTTGTTGCTGGAGGCCAACGATGAAAATGAATCCGACCAGGAAAATGATCCTGAAATCAGGTTATTTCAAAATGCACTTGACTTTTCCAGCGTAAAAATAAGAGATTGTATGGTTCCACGCCCTGAGATTATTGCCCTTGACGCCAACGCATCGCTTGAAGAAGCTAAAAAGAAATTCGCCGAAACAGGCTTTTCCAAAATACTGATATACCAGGAAACCATTGATGATGTGCTGGGTTACATCCATGTAAAAGATTTTTTCAAATCACCAACATCCGTTAAATCTATTATTCGTGAAGTATCCATCGTACCCGAGACCATGTCAGCCAATAAATTATTACGAAAATTTATCCAGGAGCAAAAAAGTACCGCGGTGGTTGTGGATGAGTTTGGAGGAATATCCGGTTTGGTAACCATTGAAGATATGATTGAAGAAATTTTCGGTGAAATTGAAGACGAACACGATATTGTTGACCTGGTAGAAAAAGAAATCTCCGATCATGAATTTATTTTTTCCGGACGTCTTGAAATAGATTACATCAACGAACGTTATAACCTGGAAATTCCGGAATCGGATGAATACGATACCCTGGCGGGATTCATTTTCTATCATTATGAAAACCTGCCTAAAATGAATGAATCTATTTTAATTGATAAATACCATTTCAAGGTGCTTAAAATGAGTAAAACCCGAATAGAGATAGTGAAGCTGGTAATTTCAGAGGAATAACCCCGGGCAAATGCCAATCATCTATTTTGCAACTAATCAATTATTACTATATTCGAGCCCAGAAATTTTCGACCATCATTTAATAACAGTTTATAAATGGCAACTTTACAAAAATTAAGAAGCAGAGCCGGATTTGTGTTAATAGCATTTATCGGATTAGCGCTAATTTCCTTTATAATAGGTGATATATTTGGTAATCAACAAGGAGGTTCCATATTTGGCGGTAACCCCAATGAAATAGCCAGGATAAGTGGTGAAGGTATCCATGTACAGGAATACCAGCAGCTTATAAACGATTTGGAAGAAAATCGAATGCGCAATACAGGCCGTTCCAGCCTCGATCAGAGAACGCGTGTGCAAATTATGGAAAGTGCATGGGACATGCTGGTACAACAACATGTTATGAATGAAGCATACGAAGAATTAGGACTGGCAGTAAGTGGCGAAGAATTATTCGACCTGATACAAGGAAATGACCCGCACCCGATTATTAAAAACAATTTCACCAACCCTGAAACAGGACAGCTAAACCGTACGCAATTATTACGTTTCCTAAAATCAGTGGCCGAAGGTGGTAACCCCGAGCAACGCGAATTATGGCTGCCCATTGAAAAACAAATATACCGTCAGCGTCGAATGTCAAAATATGTAAACCTGATACAAAAAGGTTTATATATCAATCCGCTACAAACACAAAATCTTGTAAATGCCAATACAACACGTTTTGATATTGAATACATACAAAAAAGATACAGTGATATACCCGACACAGCCGTAAAAGTAACCGAAAAAGCCATTAAAGAATATTACGAAACACATAAAAACGAATATAAACAAGAAGCATCCCGAACCGTTGAATATGTTTCGTTTGATGTGGAACCATCCGGAAGTGATGTACAGGCAGCTAAACAATGGATTGACAATATATCATCGGAGTTTGAAGACGTACAGGAAGTTGAGCAATTTGTGAACCTGAACTCTGATGTACAGTACGACCGTACCAATTATGCACCCGGAGAACTCCCTGCCAGGCTCGATTCGGCATTATTTGATGCAGCGATCGGAACTACTTATGGCCCCTATCGTGAAGATGAGGCCTTTAAAATTGCCAAACTGGCAGAAATCAATTATGTATCCGATTCGGTTAATGCCCGGCACATACTTATTCAGCCCAATCAACGCATGAATTATCAGCAGGCACAGCAATTGGCTGACAGCCTGTTAACCCAAATTGAAAATGGTGCTAATTTTGCTCAGATTGCCCGTGCCAACTCTGCCGACCGTGGTTCAGCACAGGACGGTGGCGACCTCGGTTGGTTCACCGAAGGAACAATGGTTGCTCCCATTAACGACACAGCTTTCTACGGCGAGGTTGGAGACCTTAAGCTGGTTAATTCCCAATTTGGTATCCATATTCTTGAAATCCTGGACCAAAGTCCGAAATACAAAAAAGTGCAGGTAGGCGTTTTGGTACGCAATATAGAACCAAGCGATGTAACCTATGAAAATTATTACCAGCAGGCAAGTGAATTTGCCGGTACCAATCGTAAATACGAGGACTTTAAAAATGCTGCCGAAGAAAAAGGAATGAGAATACGCACCGCATCAGGCCTTCAGGAAATGACACAAATTGTACATGACCTTGATAATCCGCGTGAAATGGTAAAATGGGCTTTCGATGCTGACAAAAACGAAGTATCTGCCGTTTTTGAACTCGGTGATAAGTTTGTGGTAGCATCGCTAACTGAAATTAATAAAGAAGGCTTTGCCGATTTGGATGAAGTGAGAAATCAAATAGAATTTGAACTTAAGAAAGAACTCAAAGCCGAAAAAATAAAACAATCGCTTAATGAGGTATTGGCAACAGGCTCCTCTATATCAGCTATTGCCTCTCAACTAGGTCGCACCGTCCAAAATGCATCGGGTGTCAATGCCAATAGCCGCATGCTGCAGGGGGCAGGTACAGAACCGGGAGTTATTGCTGTGGCCTCGATGATGGAAGAGAACGTGATTTCTGCTCCTATTGCCGGCACCAATGGAGTTTACCTGATTACCATCAGCAATAAGGAGCAAACGCAGGCCCACCCCATGATGGTACAACAGCAAAAATCTGTGCTGCAACGGTCTTATGTGCAACGAGCTAACTACCAGTCCTTTGAAGCACTGAAGGGAAATGCCAAAATTGAGGACAGTCGATCGAAGTTTTATTAATCAGTACAAGTGAGCAATACAACATTACTGAGCCATATTATTGCCAGATATCAAATAGTGGCATGCGCTTGTTTATTGATGTTGTTTACCAGTAGTTGTGCGCTGACAGGACTGAATCCAAAACACCGAACACCAATATTTGCCGGCAAATATCCGGATTTTTCAGAAGCTGACACCTTATTTGGTGCACTAACAGCGGAACGTGAATCGTATGATATTCATTATTATAATTTGAATATCGCTATTGATCCGGAAAACCAATCCATAAGGGGATATTCCGATATTGCATTTATCGCAGTAGAGGAGTTATCTGAAATCCAGGTTGACCTTTATGAAAATATGGCTATTGATGCCATTTTATGGAATAAAGATACCCTCGAATATGTACGTGAATACAAAGCGGTTTTTATACAATTTCCCGAGAACTTAACGAAAAATGAAAACCATTCGATACGATTTCATTACAGCGGCAAACCCGTTGAAGCACCCAGACCGCCCTGGGAAGGTGGTTTTGTATGGGAAAAAGATGAAAACGACAATCACTGGATAGGGGTGGCCTGCGAAGTAACCGGTGCCAGTTTATGGCGGCCTGTCAAAGAACACCTTAGTGATGAAGCCGACAGTGTACGCCTGGAGATAACCATTCCAAAAGATCTGGTTTGCGTATCAAATGGTAATCTCTTAAATCATACGGTAAACGAAAAAACCGAAACTTATGTATGGAAAACCCGATACCCGATTAATACTTACAATACAACGCTGTATATAGGTGATTATAAAAAATTCAGTATCCCTTACCATTCAGCATTCACCTCCTTTGATATGGATTTTTATGTGTTGCCCTACAATTTTGAAAAAGCCAACACACATTTTCAGCAAACTGTTGATATTGTTTATGTTTTCGAGCAACTGTTTGGCCCCTATCCCTGGCCCCGGGAAGGATTTAAACTAATTGAAAGCCCCTATGCAGGTATGGAACACCAAACAGCCATTGCGTATGGAAACAAATATGAAAACATGGCAGGACTGAATGTCGATCATATCATATTGCATGAAACAGCACATGAATGGTGGGGTAATTCGTTATCGGTAATCGATTTTGCCGAAGTATGGATACATGAAGGTTTTGCTACCTACAGCGAGGCATTGTACCTCGAAAAAACTGAAAGTGAGTTGGCTTCTTTACAGCTACTCAGTTTTTATTCCATGCTCATCAGGAATAAGCGCCCCATCGTCGGACCATTTGATGTGAATTACTGGAAATATAAAGACACTGACCTGTATATGAAAGGTGCTTTAACCCTTCATACCCTCCGAAATGCTATTCAAAACGATTCCATTTTTTTTGATATTCTTAAATCATTTTATAACAACCATAAATACGGATTTGCCTCAACTGTTGATTTCATTGACCTGGTAAACCAAAAAACAAACGATGATTATCAATGGTTTTTCGACCAGTATTTATATTCAAGGGTATGCCCGGAGCTGGAAATAAGGTATAACCATAATTCCAACACAAATACCAACGAGTTGCGATACAAGTGGACCAAAGCCAACGACGATTTCAAACTACCCATACAGGTATTTACTGGTGAAGAATATATAACCATTGTACCAACCCGGCAAGAACAAACACTGAATTTGGGTAGTACCAGCCGAATCAATATTAATCCTAAAAAATCTTACATCGCTGTAAGGGAAAAATGAGAGGTTTATTGATAGACAGGCACCATTTTGGGAAGCTCTTATGGCCCATATCATTTGTGGCAATGGTAAATTCCACCCTGAAAAACTAATTATTCATCCCGTCGGCATTTTTATCAAGGGTATTGAAAACGCGGTAACCGATTAATCGTTCATAACGTTCACCCGATTTTTGATGGTATATCATAATAAGGTAATCATTTTCAGTTTCATAGCTTGAACCCTCCAGGTATTTTAAATTGGCTTCTTTCTCCTTCATCGGTTTGTAGGCATACATATAATTATAAAAACCCTGCTTTAGCAACAAATCTGTTTCATAAATCCGCTTATCCCAATTAAATGATAACTTAAACCTTTCATCGATTTCCCAGTTTGTAAGCTGACCATATAAATATATGGCTCCCTTGTCGTATGGTTGGCCTAAATCGAGTGAGAAATAAACAGTGGCATAATCGGCACGAATATCATCTTCGCTATATTCCTGCAGTTCAATATAATAACGACCATTGAAATCTTCGTTGTATAAATAAGGTTTATAGGTTCTTACCTCATCCCGTTGTAAAGTTACATGGTAGTTGGGTTGTAAAAACTCAATATTGGCCACTCCTCTCCCATTGTATCGCAAGCTGCGTATGTCAAAAAATCGGAATTCCTTATGTCCGTCAAATACATTCCGCTCATCATAATCATAGCTCAATTTGCCTTCTTCAATAAAGCGGGGCCTGGTAAATGTCTTTTGGGTAAGCCAGCCATAATTCTGCAATACAACCAGCTTAATATCATTATACGGATCGGCAATGGGATATCCGCCCGGAAGCAATTCTATGTCAATTTCCTGGCCACTGTCAAAAAAATCCATTTTAACCGGACGCTTACGATCGGCTTGTATTTCCAGTCTATCTTCAACCAACATAAATCGTCTGGTGATTACAATCTTTTCCGGATTTCCCTCCTCGTATACCAGTATTATATAATTACCGCTTTTTAACAGTTTTACATTATTGTTCGGAAATCGAACCGTGTAATGTACATAATTCAATATGGTATTTACCGAGAATTCATATTCCTCAACAGGGTTGTCATAGTACCCGTCTAGATATTCAAACTGAGAAAGATTGGAAGGTTCCCAGTTGCTGTTACAATGTATAAATGTGTAGGCATAGTTTTTTAACCGGCTTGATAATACATCAAATGACAAAACAAGCTGCTTGTCACTATTCATTTTTAATACCGGGTAGGACAGTCTTGTCCCGGAAATGTTAAGTTCTACAGTATGTATAAGGGAATCGTTAACCGCATCAGTATAAACTTTTTCCAGATTTATGAAATTGGCTGTTTGTCCAAAACCTTTTTCTAAATTTGTTGTTATAAAAATAACAGTAATTAAAATAATTGTGTATCGGCACATTGCATTCATTTTTGGGGTTCTTATTTATTCAAAATCAGCAGGTTCAACCGCATTGTTGCATTTAATGCCACCCTTCGACTCAGGGTGACGATCAGGCAAAATCAAATAAAGCCTGTATCACAGAAATAAATAAACCTGCGTATGTAATACCTTACAAACGTTAAATTAAATTGTAATTGCACCAAAAATAGCTAATTTTGTGCCTTTAATTTTTAAACCTGGTAAATAAAATGTCAGTGCAGATTAAAATTCGCAAAGGTCTGGATATAAATTTACAAGGAAAAGCAGAGAAAATCTATATCAAATCGGAAATGGCCGGATCGTATGCGGTTAAGCCAATTAATTTCAAAGGAATCACGCCCAAATTAACGGCAAAAGTAGATTCCAAAGTTAAAGCCGGTTCACCTCTGTTTTTCGATAAAAATAATCCGGATGTATATTTCACATCGCCTGTAAGCGGTACAGTTACCTCAATTAACCGTGGCGAACGGCGCAAAATATTGGAGGTAGTTGTTAAGCCCGATGCGCAGATAACTTACGAAAAGTTTGATGTTTCGGATGTTTCGGGTATGTCAAGGGAGGATATTGTTAAAACCCTCCTGCAAAGTGGTTGCTGGCCATACATCAAACAAAGGCCCTATGATATAATTGCCAAACCTGAAGACAAACCGAAGGCCATTTTTATATCTGCGTTTGACTCCGCACCACTGGCACCGGATATCGACTTTATCATGAAAGGTTCAGAATCCGAATTTCAGACCGGAATCACGGCTTTGCGTAAGCTAACAGACGGCAAAATTCATTTAAACGTGAATGGAAGCTATCCGCCATCACCTGTTTTTTCAAAGGTGAAAGGTGTACAGTTAAACACTGTAACCGGCCCGCACCCGGCAGGAAACGTGGGAGTACAAATACATCATATTGATCCTTTAAACAAAGGAGAAACGGTTTGGCATTTGAAACCGCAGGACGTTGCAATTATCGGACGCTTATTCGAAAAAGGTGTTTACGATGCCTCCAAAATAGTGGCATTGGCCGGATCGGAATTACTGAAACCACGGTATCATAAAATTATCAGCGGAGCCAACATTGCTTCAATTACCCGGGATAATGTTAAAAATAGTAAAAACCGATACATCAGCGGAAATACCTTAACAGGTGATAAAATTGAGCAGGATGGACACATTGGATTTTACCACAACCTGGTTACGGTAATACCGGAAGGTGATTACTATGAGTTTATGGGTTGGGCAGCACCCGGATTCAACAAATATAGCAAATCAAGGGCATTTTGGTCATGGCTGCGCCCTGATAAGGAATATAAAATAGATACCAACATGAAAGGCGGGCATCGTGCGTATGTGGTTACAGGCCAATACGAGCAGGTTCTGCCAATGGAAATATATCCGGTGCAATTAATTAAATCTATTCTGGTTGAAGATATTGACCTGATGGAAAAACTGGGTATTTATGAAGTAGCTGAAGAAGATTTTGCGCTTTGTGAATTTGTTTGCACCTCCAAAACAGAGGTTCAGCCAATTATCAGAAAAGGAATCGATTTAATGATTAAAGAATTAAGTTAATCACCAATGAAAAAATTAAGAGAAATAGTAGACAACATAAAACCACATTTCGAAAAAGGCGGGAAGTTTGAAAAACTACATTCTACCTTTGATGCCTTCGAAACATTTTTGTTTGTCCCGAATAAAGTAACCCAAAACGGAGCGCATATACGGGATGCCATTGACATGAAAAGGACCATGTCGATTGTTGTTATGTCGCTTATCCCCGCGCTGCTGTTCGGAATTTACAATACCGGTTATCAACATTTTATTGCCGTTGGTGAGCAGGCTGATTTTTGGCAAACCGTATTATATGGGGCAATGAAGGTATTACCCGTTGTAATTGTATCCTATATAACCGGATTGGCACTTGAATTTATATTTGCCCAAATACGTGGCCACGAAGTAAATGAAGGTTTTTTGGTTAGCGGCATGCTTATTCCACTGGTGCTGCCTGCCGATATACCGCTGTGGATGGTTTCCGTGGCAACAGCCTTTGCTGTTATCATTGGCAAAGAAGTGTTTGGCGGTTCCGGAATGAATATACTAAATCCGGCACTTACCGCCAGGGCCTTTTTATTTTTTGCCTACCCCACCTATATGTCGGGGGATAAAATATGGATTTCAGGACTGATGAAAGGAGACAACGTGGTAGATGGTTTTTCAGGATCAACCATACTCGGTCAGGCAGCATTGGGTGAAACCAATTTCGTAAACGGCGTTGGTGATCCGTATACAACATGGGACAAATTTGCAGGTTTTATTCCCGGTTCCATTGGCGAAACATCTGTTATTGCCTGTTTGCTTGGTGCATTCATACTGCTTTATACCGGGATAGGGAGCTGGCGGATTATGTTTTCAGTATTTATTGGTGGTTTTGCTATGGGCCTTATACTAAATGCATTTGCGGTTAATCCATTTATGGAAATTCCGGCATGGGAACATTTGATAATTGGTGGTTTTGCTTTTGGCGCTGTTTTTATGGCCACCGATCCGGTAACAGCCACCCAAACCAATAAAGGAAAATACATCTACGGTTTTTTAATTGGCTTTTTGGCCATTTTAATCCGGGTACTCAATCCGGCCTATCCCGAAGGAGTTATGCTGGCCATCCTGTTAATGAATGTATTTGCACCTTTAATTGATCACTATGTGGTTGAAGGAAATATTAACAGACGATTAAAAAGAGCTAAGGTTAAAGCCCAATAATATTTATAACTATGAAAAATTTTAGCAATACATATATATTTATTTTTTCATCCATAATGGTTATTGTTGTGGCCGCATTGCTATCATTTGTTGCAATGCAGCTCAAACCTTTGCAGGATAAAAACATTGCCATTGCCAAAAAATACGATATCTTAAAATCCGTTCAAATGGCGATGGATGCGGATGAAAAAAAGGACAAACAGGCCTATATTGAAAAGCTTTATGAACAAAACCTGAAAGAAAGTTTTGTGATTGACTCAAAAGGAAACTTAAAAGATGGCGTAGACGCTTTTGAAGTCGACTTAAAAGCAGAATTGTCAAAAGACCTGGAAGATCGAAATCTTCCCATTTTTGTTTTTGAAAAATCGCAGAATGATCAGAAATATGTAATTCCCATGAGAGGCAAAGGACTTTGGGGGCCAATATGGGGATACGTATCACTCAATAATGATATGAATACCATTTATGGCACAACTTTCGACCATAAAAGCGAGACACCCGGCCTGGGAGCTGAAATAAACACCCAGGTGTTTCAGGAACAATTCAAAAACAAAAAAATATTTGAGGAAGATGAATTTGTAGGCATTGCCGTGAAAAAAGGCGGAGCTGCCGGATCGAATGAACATGCAGTTGATGCAATCTCAGGAGGAACCATTACAAGCAACGGATTGCAGAGCATGATTCATGATAATTTACAGGGATATGTATCTTATTTTAATCAAAAAAGAAATTAATTATGGCTGAAGATCGCGAACCATTGTTTTCATCTAAAAATATGAAGCTCCTGCGGGAGCCACTGGGTACCAGTAATCCTATTACTGTTCAGGTGCTTGGTATATGCTCGGCACTGGCTGTTACGGCTAAACTTGAACCCAGCGTAGTTATGGCCATCTCTGTTGTGGCTGTTATGGCTGTTTCTAATGTGGTAATTTCGTTATTAAGACATACCATTCCGCCACGTATCCGAATCATTGTCCAGTTAACTGTAATTGCCTTTATGGTGATTTTAGTTGACCAGGTTTTAAAAGCCTTTGCTTATGATGTAAGCAGGCAATTATCTGTCTTCGTAGGGCTTATCATTACAAACTGTATCATCATGGGCCGTTTGGAAGCTTTTGCGCTGGGTAACAAACCCTGGCCGTCCCTGCTGGATGGTATTGGTAATGCGGCCGGATACGGAATTATACTGATAATTGTAGGATTTGTGCGGGAATTGTTTGGATCCGGTACAATATGGGGTTTCCCATTAATGGAAAAAATGGGGCTTTATAGCATCGGTTATGAAAATAACGGATTTATGATCCTCCCCCCGATGGCCCTTATTATAGTGGGAATCATCATTTGGGTACAGAGAAATAAGAATACTGAATTAATTGAATCATAAAAAAACAGGTTTATGGAAAATCTGATCAACATATTTGTAAAATCTATTTTCGTTGATAACATGATATTTGCCTATTTCCTGGGCATGTGTTCATACCTGGCAGTGTCAAAAACGGTAAAAACATCAACAGGACTGGGGATAGCCGTAATTTTTGTGCTGGGATTTACAGTTCCTATCAATTATTTAATTGAAAATTATGTCCTGAAAGAAGGTGCACTGGCATGGATTGGTCCCGGTTTGGCCGATATCGATCTTAGCTTTTTAAGCTTTATCATGTTTATCGCAGTTATTGCTTCTATGGTGCAACTGGTGGAGATGATCATTGAAAAATTCTCTCCGGCACTCTATTCATCATTGGGTATTTTCTTACCATTAATCGCCGTGAACTGTTCCATTTTAGGGGGCTCACTGTTTATGCAGGAAAGAGAATACCAATCCATTGCCGAAGCTTCGGTATTCGGTCTCGGATCGGGTGTGGGATGGTTTTTAGCAATTGTCGGAATCGCGGCCATACGTGAAAAAATTCGCTATTCAAACGTTCCGGCACCATTGCGTGGTTTGGGTATTACCTTCATAATCACTGGATTAATGGGTATTGCTTTCATGAGCTTTATGGGTATTAAATTGTAATTAACAAAAAAAACGTACACGAATGATATTTTTAGCATCACAGGCAACGGTAATTGTTGTATCGATTGCGGTATTTTTAACCATTATATTAACACTGGTTCTGATATTATTGTATGCACGTAAAAAACTGTCTCCACAGGGAGAGGTTACCCTTACCATCAATGAAGATAAGGAAGTAAAAGTCGAACCAGGTTCAACCATCCTTACCACATTATCCAATTCAGGGGTATACCTTCCATCGGCATGTGGGGGAGGTGGTACCTGCGGTATGTGTTCATGCCAGGTATTAGAAGGTGGAGGTTCCATCCTGCCTACTGAAACCGGTTTCTTTACCCGTAAAGAACAACAGGAGAATTGGAGACTTGGATGCCAGGTAAAAATTCGGAGTGATATGAAAATTCAGGTGCCTGAAGAGGTTATGGGCATCAGAAAATGGGAATGTGAAGTAGTATCAAACAAAAACGTGGCCACCTTTATCAAAGAATTTGTTGTTAAACTGCCCGAGGGCGAAACACTGGATTTTAAATCAGGCGGGTACATTCAGATCGATGTTCCTAAATTTGAGGTAGACTTCAAAACTGATGTGGAAGTTGAAGATGAATATAAAGAAGAATGGGATAAATTCGGCCTTTGGAACTTAAAACTAAAAAATAATGAAGAGTCCTTCAGGGCTTATTCCATGGCCAATCACCCGGCTGAAGGGAATATCATTAAATTGAATATTCGAATAGCCACACCACCCTGGGACCGGTCAAAAGGTGGATTTATGAATGTACCTCCAGGGCTATGTTCCTCTTATGTATTCTCCAGGAAACCCGGTGATAAAGTAACCATCTCCGGACCGTACGGTGAATTCTTCATTAAGCATAGCGAAAAAGAAATGCTCTATATTGGAGGTGGCGCCGGTATGGCACCATTACGCTCGCATTTATTCCATTTATTTCATACACTTAAAACCAACCGTAAAGTTTCCTATTGGTATGGGGCCCGCTCTAAAAGGGAAATTTTTTATGAAGAAGATTTCCGGGAGATAGAAAAACTATTCCCGAATTTTGAATTCCATATCGCATTGTCCGAACCCCGTCCGGAAGACAAATGGGATGGACCGGCAGGATTTATTCATCAGATAATCTATGACAAATACCTTGGCCAGCACGAAGAACCCGAGGAAATTGAGTATTATCTTTGCGGCCCTCCGATGATGAACGATGCCGTAAATAAAATGCTCTATGATTTAGGTGTACCCGATGAAATGATTGCATTTGATGACTTCGGTGGTTAAATCTACCCCCCGGAGAATCGGCAGAAAAACCGGGAACTTTTCAGATCAATTAATTATGACTTATAATATTTTTTACGCGGGAGACATTCATTGTTTCCCGTTTTTTTATCTTCGTAATCTATATGTAAGGTGAATATGAAACAAGTATTAATACTCATAATAGCTGCGCTGCTACTTTTTTCATGTCAACAAGATGAGCTCATATTAATGGTGAACGATGGGCTGACACAGGGTACGACCTATCATATTGTTTACGAATCGCCTGATAGCAATAATTATCATGCCGCCATTGACAGTTTATTAATTGAGTTCGATTATTCATTATCCACTTATAACGACTCATCGATGATAACCGCTATCAACCTGAGTGATACAGGTGGCTTGGTTGATCAACATTTCCAGGTTGTTTATTCCCAAGCCCTGGAGGTGTATTACGCTTCCAAAAAATTATTTGATATCACGGTCGGGCCGCTTATAAATGCCTACGGATTTGGAAACCAAAAACCCATCAATATCGACAGTGCAAAAATCGACAGCCTTTTACAGTATGTAGGTATGCATAAAATATCACTCGATAGCAACCGATTAACCAAAGAAAATAAAAATATTACAATTGATGTGAACGCATTGGCGCAAGGATATTCAGTTGATCTGGTAAGTGAATTCCTTACCGGCAAAGGGATTAAGAACTACCTGGTCGAAATCGGCGGCGAAGTGTATGCCAGTGGTAAAAAAGGTAATGATAATTGGAAAGTAGGCATTGATAAACCCGTTGAGAATAATTTGTTGCCCGGATCAAACCTGCAGGCTATTGTAAAACTTCAAAATTTAGGACTGGCAACCTCCGGAAATTACAGAAAGTTTTATGAACAAGAAGGTATGAAAATCGTCCATACTATTAATCCCGTATCTGGTTATCCTGAAACACATAACCTGCTCAGTGCAACCATTTTAGCGCCTGAATGCATAACCGCGGATGCTTATGCCACCGCATGTATGGTTATGGGGCCGGAGGCATCCAAAAATCTTATCGACAAAAATCCGGAAATTGATGGATACCTTATTTACAGCGACAGTACCGGTAAATACCAGGTATATAAATCAGAAGGTGCCTACCCCCTGATAGAAGAAGTTTCTGTAGACTGACATGTCCCTACGTTACCACAAGCACAGCCCATTCCCCCTTCATCATTTTCTCTTCCACCACTGCATCCGGCTGAAATCTTGGCTTTTTTATCAAACAATAGCTTTATTCCCAATCCCACAAAAAGAATGGCAACCAAAATAACCGAAAGTAATACCAATTTAATATAAGTCATGTCTAAACCTTGTTTTAATAATAAACAATTAATAAATTCATTTTGTTTTAAAAGACTATCAAACTATGGTGCTTTACAATACTTTTATTTTCAAAATCTAAATAGTAAATTTATTCGTTTATTTCACCAAATACCAATGAAAACCTACGAATTTCAAATATCAACATTAAAAACCAACTATTATTGTTACGCAGTACCATTTGGCGTGTTTAATCTTTTAACTGAATTTATTATTTCCTGAATTTGATGCAAAAATAATAAAATATATTTTAGTCAGATTATTAACTAAATTTGCAGGCTTTGGAAAGAGCAGAAGTAATGACAAACAGGAAAGAGAAAGTTCATGCCGACTTTCGAAAAGATGTGCTAAACGACTATTCAATAGCATATCAAAGCAGGCAGCTTAGTTTAACCGGCCGGCGCGAAGTACTTACCGGTAAAGCCAAGTTTGGCATTTTTGGAGATGGAAAAGAAGTAGCACAGGTTGCTTACGCCAGGTATTTTCAAAATGGCGACTGGCGGTCAGGGTATTATCGCGATCAGACATTTTTGTTGGCCGCCGGATTGACTACCTTACATGAATTTTTTGCCCAACTGTATGGTATAACAAGCCTTGAACACAACCCCAGCAATGGCGGGCGGTCATTCAACAACCATTTCGCATCCAGAAGTATGGACAAAGAAGGCAATTGGAAAGACCTAACCAAACAAAAAAACAGCGCAGCCGACTTATCTCCAACCGCCGCGCAGGTTCCTCGTCTGGCCGGACTGGCACTGGCTTCCAAGCTATACAGAAACAGTCCTTATCTTAAAGGAAACAACCCGTTCTCAATTAAAGGTAACGAAGTGGCTTTTGGCACCATAGGAGATGCCAGTACTTCCGAAGGCCATTTTTTTGAAGTGATGAATGCTGCCGGTGTATTGCAAATACCGCTTGCCATAGCTGTATGGGATGACGGATATGGTATCTCCGTCTCAAGAAAACAGCAAACCATAAAAGAAAGTATTTCAGAAGCCTTAAAAGGCTTTGCAAAAGAAAATAATACAAACGGCATTCTTATTTATAAAGCCAGGGGTTGGAATTATCCTGAATTATGCAATGCATTTCAGGAAGGAATTGAAAAATGCCGAAAAGAACATATCCCTGTTCTGTTTCATATTGATGAAGTAACCCAACCACAGGGCCATTCAACATCGGGTTCACACGAACGTTATAAATCGAAAGAAAGACTGGAATGGGAAAAAGAATATGATCCAATGGTTAAAATGAGGGAATGGATCATTGAGCAAAAACTGGCTACATCAAAAGAATTAGAAGCTATTGAAGAAAAAGCCATCGAGGATGTTAAACAGGCGCAAAAAAAAGCATGGAAGGACTTCCAGGGACCGCTCAAAAAGGAAATGCAAAGCCTTTTATCCATCGTGGAAAACAGAAAATGCAATTGCAACGATCAGCATTCACATAAGATCAATGATCTGGCTGCAGCCCTGAAAAATAAAGATATTGTTTATCGTAAAGATATTGTCAGTACCGCCCGAAAAATACAACGTTATAGTTGCAACCAATGCACTGATATCGATGAATTTAAAGATCAATTAAAACATTGGCTAAACCAGGCTTTTGTTAAGCGCTATGAAATATATAATTCCCTTACCCATTGCGAGTCAGCCCATTCAGCCTTACTCGTTAAACAGGTAAAACCAATTTACGAGCAACAAAAAGATGAAGTTGCCGGCCGCGAGATCATCAGGGACAACTTCGACAAATTGTTAGCGCAAAATCACAAACTTGTGATATTTGGTGAGGATTGTGGAAAAATTGGCGGTGTTAATCAGGGTTTACAAGGACTTCAGGAAAAATACGGCGATATGCGCGTGATGGATACCGGCATTCGCGAACTTACCATTGTTGGCAAAGGTATTGGAATGGCTTTGCGCGGATTAAGGCCGATTGCAGAAATTCAATATCTCGATTATCTGCTTTACGCCCTGCAAGCATTGAGCGATGATTTGTCTTCCGTCCATTGGCGAACCGTCGGTGGTCAGGTAGCACCATTGATCATACGTACCCGGGGACATCGTTTTGAAGGCCCCTGGCACGCCAGCTCGCCCATGAGCATGGCCATCAATTCATTGCGTGGCATGTTTGTTTGTACACCCCGTAACATGACACAGGCTGCCGGAATGTATAATACCCTGATTCGGGCACATGACCCGGCCATTGTTATTGAGCCATTAAACGGTTATCGACTGAAAGAAAGCATACCTGACAATTTAGGTGAATTTACTGTTCCGTTAGGTGTACCGGAAATACTGAAAGAAGGAAATGACATAACCATTGTAACTTACGGATCCTGTGTGAAGATTGCACTGGAAGCTATTCCTCAATTAGAGGATATGGGTATTAGTGTTGAACTTATTGATGTACAAACCTTACTACCATTTGACATCCCCGAAATAATTGTTTCATCTATTCAAAAAACCAAAAAAGCACTGTTCTTTGATGAAGATATGCCCGGGGGCGCCTCTTCCTATATGATGCAAAAAGTAGTGGAAGAACAACAGGCCTATAAATATTTGCATGTGCCACCCCGCACATTGGCAGCCAAACCACATCGCCCTGCGTATGGTACCGATGGTGATTACTTCTCCAAACCCGGTACAGAGGATTTATTTGACATTGTTTATGAAATGATGAATGGTTTTAACCCCAATAAATATCCGACGTTCTAATACTATTTTACAGGAATATATGGCAAAGCACTAACAATATTTTTGCGATAGCGCTTGATTGCTTCGGGAGGATATCCCCTGCACCCGTATAGAAGTTTTATCAGTGGCCAGGTTAGTTTTTCAATTGATCTGTTTCATAAATGGACATCGAACATACCCTGTTGTCCTGCAGAATAAGTGCTAATTATGCATCCTCTTTATTATTCCGACGGATTTTATAATTGGCATAAGCCAGCATAATGGCAATTACCGGACTTAAAATATTGAAAAAACAATATGGTAAATAGGTCCAGGTAGATACCCCCAATACTTTGGCCTGAGTGGCGCCACCGGTATTCCAGGGAATAAGCACGGACGTAACGGTACCGGCGTCTTCCAGGGTACGGCTCAGCACCTCGGGTTTATACCCTCTTTGTCTGAAGGTATCAGAAAACATTCTTCCCGGCACCACAATGGCCATATACTGATCGGATGCTGTGGCATTAAAAAACAGGCAGGTAAATACCGTTGAACCGATCAATGAACCGCCTGACCTGGCTTTTTGGATAATGGCATGGGAAATAGTCCTCAACTGTCCGCCCGCGTCCATGGAACCACCAAAAACCATGGCTGTAAGTATCAGCCATACGGTATTCAGCATACCAGCCATACCCGAAGTTGAAAATAACCGGTCAATAACAGGATGCTGCGTTCCAAAATTCAAAGTACCAAACATAGACTCCATAAGTATGCGATACGTATTCTGAAAACCACCACCCACAGTTTGGCCCTTAAGTTCGTGAATCAAATCGCCCTGAAAAATAAAGGCAAACAAAGCACCCGACAAAGTACCGATAAAAAGTGCCGGAAGTGGCGATATTTTTTTCATTATTAGCACGATAAGTACAGCCGGCACTATTAATAACCAGGGATTGATATTAAAATTACTTCTTATGGCGCTTTGCACCTCAGCAATACCCAATGATTGGGCACTAAAATCGATGGTAAATCCAAGAATTATAAAAATGATAAAAGCCAATAAAATGGCCGGTACCGTTGTATACATCATATAACGGATATGTGTAAAAAGCCCTGTGCCGGCTACCGCCGGTGCCAGGTTGGTGGTATCAGACAACGGGGACATTTTATCCCCGAAATAAGCGCCGGAAATAATCGCACCAGCCACCATACCTTCATGAATACCCAGTGTGTGGCCAATACCAAACAATGCCACGCCAATAGTAGCAATGGTGCTCCAGCTGCTTCCGGTGGCCAGCGAAACTATTCCGCTTACAACCAGCGCCGTTCCCAAAAAAATGGAGGGATGGATTATTTCAAGGCCGTAATAAATCATTGCCGGCACTACCCCACTGATCATCCATGTACCTGCCAGACTGCCAATAACCAACAAAATTAAAATGGCCGGCATGGCAGTATGGATACTTTTCAAAATCGATTGAAGAATATGCTCCCATGAATAACCATTTATATATGCAATCAGAGAAGCAATGGATGCGGCCATCAGCAGAATGATCTGATTGGAACCCGACAATGTGTCATCACCAAATATCATAACATTCAGGCTCAGAAAAGTTATCAGAAATACAATGGGTATCAGGCTGGCCGTCAACGAGGCATCTTTGGCTTTATGTTCCATAATCGGGTCATTGTAGTGATTTTGAAGTATGATGTTAACAAAATCTTTATGAAACACAAACATACACATTAAAATATTCTTTTAATTTATCATTAAATTAGTCATTGATAATTGGCATATTCTTTGGTGTTAAATCGGGAAAGGAGGCGCTTATGGAAATAGATTTTGATTTTTTCGGTGTAGACGAGAAAGATGCGATCCCAGATAAAGGACGTGTATTAATTTCCGAACCTTTTCTTCAGGATGTGTATTTTAAGCGTTCCATTGTTTTATTGACCGAACACAATGAGGATGGCACAGTTGGTTTTGTGCTCAACAAGCCTATAAACCTTCAGATCAATGAGGTGCTAAGCGACTTTCCAAAAAAAGAAGTGCCCGTTTCATTAGGAGGGCCGGTAAATACAAATACCATCCATTACATTCATTCACTGGGCGATATAATTCCCGGTTCTGTTCAAATTTTGCCTGATTTATATTGGGGCGGTGATTTTGATGCTGTTAAGCAACTCATCGAATCGGAAAACCTGGACCAAAAAAGAATTCGTTTTTTCCTGGGCTATTCCGGCTGGAACTCCGAACAGTTAGATAATGAACTATCCGAAAATTCATGGATCGTAACCGACCTGCCTGAAAAAGATATTCTTACCCCTCCCACTCGCAGTTTCTGGAAAAAAGTACTTAATAGTATGGGCAATAAGTATAGTTTATGGCCTAATTTTCCGGAAAACCCTCAGTTTAATTAGTGTCGTCAAGAAAGCTCCATTTTGGCTTCGCCGAGCTCCTCCTGTGTCGTCGGTTCTGCGTTACGCTTATCAGGAAATTCCTCATTTACATCAGTAAACTGCGGATTTCCTAACTTCGCAAGCCTTGAAAATGGTGCTTTCTTATCCAACACCGGACTTTTCCTGCAAAAACTAATTAATAACCGCACAGGCTGTCTCCCTTTCTATCATACAATCAATTTATATTCATAATAAATTGAGATTGACATTAATTTTATTTAACTTAATGTAAATATTGGTTCAAATGGTGTAAAAAAATTGAGCCTTCGTAACCAAAACAGGCGTTATGCGTTAAACACAATTAGAACCAAACAAGTAAGAATTGAAGTGAAGAGTGGGGATCAACATATCGAAAGGATGAAGCATGTATATCTTCATCAACAAGTACATCTTCCGGCAATAACGGAATATGAGCCACAATTGCCTGTGAAAGATTGTTGTTCCCAAATTAGTATATTGCCGCCATACACTACGACATATATCATTTATCACCAAACATTCGCTCAACCATTCGGGGTTAAAAACACCTTATCAAATGTTTTTATCAATTCTGTTTTGCTATCGAACACAATTAAAACTGATGCAACGTATTCATTTTCAGCCACCGACATTGGTGATAACTTTGTTTGCACAAAAATCAGGAATACCATATATTCCGCACAATCAGATAATAAATTGAAATTTAAATTAAACATACAATGAAAACAACAGCAAGATTAAACATCGTTTTGAGCATTTTAGCTCTGTTCTTTTTGAGCGTTAGCGCTTTTGCGCAACCAGGTGGATTTTACGAACATGGATCAAACAGTGGTGGTGTGGATGCCAATGAAAATATTGACTCCGTAACCGTAGGTGCCTCTATGCGCTATGTAGTAGCTCCTGATCCTACAGCCAATCCAAGTTACGATTTTTCAACAATGTCTGGTACACTCGAATCAACCTTTACCTGGACTGTGGACGCTGCATTGGGTACCATAGCCGGCGCTCCGGATACTGATAATGACGTAACTGTTGATATGGAAAGTGCTCCCGCAACAGGACAAATTTCTGTGCAGGAAGTGAGTTCAGCAGGCTGTGCATCCGGTGATGTTACTAACATTGACGTAGAGATCATTGCTGCTCCGACAGCAGCCATTACACCTGCAACCGGGGATACATGTACGGATGATCCGACTGCTATTGCCCTTGATGTTCCAATTTCTTTAACCACAAGTGTTGCTGATGGCAATGTAAGAATCAATGTGAACATTGACGGCCCTTCTAATGCTGATATTTATGACAACGATTTTGACTTAACTGCAGCTGATACTGAATTTACGATACCAGCCGGTACATTCAACGATGGCCTTGGTGATTATGACATTACTATTGAAGAGGTGTCTGACCGTATTTCAAGAAAATCATCGGTAACTGTGAACCCAAATGATGTTTTAGTATTCACCATTAACAGAGTACCAAATACAGGTGTAATCTATCATTTACCTAACAAATAAAAATAATAAACAACAATAGAATAATTAAATTTGCGGGAGAATAACATTATGAAACTAAAGAATCTTTTAACAGCAATAGCCTTCGTGGCTGTCTCAACGGGAGCCTTTGCCCAAAGCCTGGTAGCCCCCATAGGAGACGAATCAATCGATACAGTAACCGTAGGTTCACGCGCTGAATATGCCGTTAATCCGGATCCGGTTATCAAAGCATTCCCAAATATGGACCCATCCATCTTTAACTGGAGCTTTGATGATGGTACAACTGTACTGGATGCAAGTGATAACCCGGCCACAGATGTTGGCGGTGGATTTTATGCAGACTCATTAATCCATGCTACGATGGCAGGTTCACCCGGACAAGTTACTTTAACTGTTCAGGAGCGTACCCAGCCGCAGTCAGGAACCGGTTGTGATGGTGATACTGAATCGCTGACCATTCAGGTTGTACCCCGTGCTACCATCGATTTTTCAGGAGCTACATCTGATGGTGCCTGTGGTGCACAAGATTACTCCTTAGATTTGGATTTAACCGGTTTTGGCCCTTGGGATATTACTTATGATATTGATTTCGATGGCAGTGATTTAAGTAATGGCAATACCGCCACGGTTGGTTCATTGGCCGATAATGTAGGTACAGGTGGTACTTCGGCCTATACACTTGATATTGCAACAGGGCAATTAAACCAGGGAGCCGGTACTTATACCATTACAATTACTAATGTAGTTGACCGCATTGGTGATAAATCACTGGATCCTTCTCTGGTAGCTGCTCAGGCAGGAGACCTTCCTGGTTCTGATTATACATTGTATGTATATCCTACACCAGACACCTCTCCAATCCAGCACATAGAGAATGTATATTAGTAGATAGATGTTGATTTGCAGTTGTAACTTTATATTATACAAATGATGCCTGGTAGAAAAAAAAATAACATGAAAAACAGCGTTTTACATATTATGCATAATGTAATCTACCTGGTATTATTACTCATTACCACTACAGGATACTCACAATCGTTAGCCGATGGCACGATTGTGAGTGCCGGTAGTCGGATTAAATATGGAGTTACCGGCCTGGAAGGTTCTGTATTCCAATGGACTCTATACGGCCCGAACAACAACCAAATATTAAGTACTTCCACCACCGATTCGCTGGAAATTGATTATCCGTGTGAACCCGGAGAATATACCCTTCAGGTGCAGGAATTTACAGAGTTTGACTGTAATGGTGCACCGGTATCGGCAACAATTGATGTTGAACCATTGGAAGTGACCTTCGAAGATAACGAGATTGGTTTATGCTTTGGTGATCATCGCATTATGAGTCCGGTAATCCGGTTCGATAACAACAAACCGCTGTCCTATGAATGGATACAGGTTGGACAAAATGATCAAATTGGCGATAATATTGATCTTGAAGTGAGCAATAACGATACACTCGATCAGCTAAGAACAGACCGACTGGCTTTCAGGGCCGTTTATGAGCGACCGGGAGTACGTTGTATTGAATCTGATACCGCCATGGTTATGAAATATCCTTTGAACAGGATCAACATGGAAGATCAGATAAAAATCTGCGACAAAGACCCGCGATACCTTTATCCGGGCGACTATGCCATCTATGACTGGTCTACCGGTGATATGAGTGACCAGATACAGGTTGATGCCATTACCAAAAAGGATTCATCCCGAACTATATGGGTAGACGTAACCGACTTTTACGGCTGCGAATACAGTGATACCATTGTAATACTGGCCTGTAATGTAATGGAAATCCTTGAAAATATACCCAATGCCTTCTCACCGGAAAATGAAAAAGGCGGCTGGGTTATTGAAGAGCTGGAACAGTTCCCCGGTGCACGCCTGGAAATATTTGACCGTTGGGGACGTATGGTATTCAGTACCAATGATGCAACTTCCGATTTTTGGGATGGTACCTATAAAGGCAAATTATTACCTGCCGATAGCTATTATTATGTTATTGACCTGAATACACCCGATCAGGAAGAACCGGTGGCCGGTTCAGTGAGTTTGGTGTATTAAAAAACAGGATGGTAACTATTTATGCTATTCAATGCTTTTTCCTATAATTTTATTTATCTCAATTCATGCTACTTTTAGAGGAATTGGTAACTATTTCCCCTTATGATCCTATTTGAGCATGTATTATTACATTCCTTTTTTACAAAATACCCGGTCAGGTTTAACTTAATGTGCGGTCAGGCTGAGCGTAGTCGAAGCCTCATACGCAGACGATTATAACCCCTTGTTTCAAGGTTAGAAAACTTATGCCTTATTGAACACCTATTGCACCCAACAGGTAACGGCTGATTGCAGGGTCTTATCCTTGAAATGGTTATCAACCCAAATATATGTTTTATTGTGATCGTTTAGAAAGGAGGAGTCTGAGCTGCAAGCCCGAACCGGCGGTTTTTATTGTATCATGTTGTTTAGCTCTTTGATTAATGCTTTTGCAACAAAATTGTAAAAGCGTTTGTTCCTGAAAGCGCCAACCCAGCGTACACCGTTTATGGCGTTGGTAAGAAAAATTTCTTCTGCCTCCCGAAGCGCATCAATATCAAAAACGCCCTCTTTTATTGTATAACCCTGGTTTTTTAAAATACCTGTCACCGTTTTGCGCATGACCCCGTCAACACATCCGGTAGAAAGGGCGGGTGTAAATACTTTTTTCTGATACACCAAAAAAATATTGGAACTGATGCTTTCGCAAACTTCATGTCTGTTATTAAGAATAATGCATTCATCCAGCAGGTTTTTATGTTTATACAGTCCGGCCTGCACATACAACTGCGCACTGATATTTTTAAAAGCTGAGAAAGGATCGGTGTTTTTTTTCAGGTCAGGGTATACATCAATCTTTAATCCCTGTTTATTCAATTCAAAGCCATCAGTCGGCAATCGTTCACTATTGATAAACCAGGAGAAATGGTTGTCGGTGGGTGTAAAAAGGCCGCCTTCATTCCTGAAAAAAGTTATACGAATTCGTGTGGCAGTATACGATTTATTTCGATGGATAAGGCCTTCTATGTCCTGCCGTAATTTTTCTTTGTTGAAAGAAGGATCCGGAATAAAATTGTACTGCTGTATGGCTTTGGTGATGCGTTCAAAATGTAGATCGAAAAAAGGTATACGGGAGCCTGTTGCAAAGATGGTTTCAAAAAAGCCATCGCCATACAAAAAAGCCCGGTTACCGGTATAAAAGGAATGGCCATCGCTGATCATGTACAGGCCGTTCAGGCATACATACTGGTCTTTGGTTACGGGCATTTGCTATGGTTTGATCAGATTCAGGTAATTCATTAAATTCTCATTGGCATCGATTTTTACACCGCGCACACCGACTTTATGGGCAGCTTGCACATCCCTTTCCTGGTCTCCGAAAAGAACCGATAGTAGGGGATCGATGTTAAACCGTGCCAACGCTTTTTCAATGAGCAATGAACCGGGCTTTCTGCATAAACACGCTCCATAATCAGGATGATGAACACAATAGTAAAATTCAGCTATCCACAACCCGTTTTCACGGAGCTTTTCGTTAAACCAATCATGAAGTGTGTCCACATCATTTTTAGTATATAATCCTTTGGCTATCCCGCTTTGGTTAGAGATCACAATAAATATATATCCCATATCCGTACCCTGCCGCATAAACTCCATAAGTCCTTCGTTGATTATAAAATCATCCTCTTTATATACATAGTAGTGCGAACTATTACAATTAACAACACCATCGCGATCCAAAAAAATGGCTTTTTTCATTGGTTGAGCCATGTGTCAGAAATTTAATATTTGAGACAAGAAAATATTAATGAATTTTAAGTTAATGAAAAGCGGAAAAACAAATCCAAAAACGGCACCCAGTAGATGGGCATCGTGGCCAATATTGTCCTGGTTTCGTTTGCTCATGTATTGCGAGTAGATTATATATGCCACGGCAAAAATAATGGCAGGAATGGGCAACACACCATATAAATAAAGTTTCTCCCAGGGATTAAAGAATATCCAGAAAAACAACACAGCTGACACAGCACCGGAAGCACCAACGGCATTGTAATATACATCATCCTTGTATTTAAAAATACTGATGGAAGTGGAAAACAAAGCCGAAAGCAGAAAAAAAACTATGTACCATACCAATGGCAATTGTATGATTCCCTCATTTGCCAGCGAATTCAGTAATGACTCCACATTGCGGCCAAAAATAAAAAACACAAATACATTGATGAATAAATGCAACCAGCCGCCATGTACAAAGGCATGCGAAAGAAGCCGGTAATATTCTTTTCGATGGTATACCTGATAAGCATTAAACTGCAATTTATTAAACAACCCGCTATTATTAAATGCCGCTATGGAGACTATGGCAATGACCACACACAAAACAACTGTTATCATATATTAATGCATTATTTTGTAAATTAACTCTTTAAGCAAATCACCATCGGGTGTAGAGGTATTGCCCACACCTTTTGATTTCAAATCATATTCCCGCAACAGCGATATCACCTGCACTGCTTTTTTGGGGATATATCGCTGTGCTGCTTTTTTATAATCATTCACAAAATAAGGGTTTATTTTTAACACTGCCGCAATATTTCGGGGTGATTTATCAGCTGTGAAATGATAAAGCAATATTTTGCTGAAATAGAAATACAGCGAAGTTACTGTTAGAATAAAAGGATTGTTTTTTGTGTTTTTGCTAAAGTAATCCACAATCTGACAGGCTTTCAACCAATTGTTTTCAGTCATGGCCTTTTGTAGCTCCAGATTATTGTAATCCTTACTAATACCAATATTCTGCTCGATATGCAGGGGTGTGATTTTTTTAACTTCAGGTGGAATGGTAATGATGAGCTTTTCTAATTCATTGGCAATTTTTCCGAGATCATTTCCCAGAAATTCAACCAGCAACAAACCTGCTTTGGGTTCAATGGTATAGCCTTTGGATTTGAGAAATGTGTCGATCCAGGCCGGAACTTTGTCTTCGTATAATTTATTCGATTCAAATAAAACACCGTTTTGCTGAATGGATTTATACAGTTTTTTGCGTTTATCAAGTTTTTTGTATTTGTGATTGATAACCAGGATGGTGCTTTTCAATGGTTTCTCGGTGTAATGTATCAGCTCATCGATGTTTTTTAAATTTTGTGCCTCTTTAACCATTACTACCTGATATTCAGCCATCATTGGAAACCTGCGTGCCGCATTTACAACCGTAACAGCATCTGTGTCCTTACCATATAAAACGGTTTGATTGAAGGACTTTTCGGATTCGCTTAATACATTTTCAAGAATATAATTGGCAATAAGGTCAATAAAATATGGCTCCTCGCCCGTTAAAAAGTAAATGGAGCGGTATTTTTTATTCTTCAGGTCAGCCAGTATGTCATGTGCGTTCATATAAAAATACTTATGCAAATCGTAAATGTTTAACGGATTTTCCGTTATTCAGCAATTCTATCAGGGAATAGATGCCAATTTTTAAATGGGCATCCCGGAATTTTAATGTCACGGCCTGATCGCTCTCAGCCGTTTTAATGCCGGTTGATATCATGGGTTGATCGGACACCAATAGCAATGCACCACAAGGAATTTCGTTGGCAAACCCCACTGTGAACAAGGTAGCCGTTTCCATATCAATGGCCATGGCCCGGGTAGTATAAAGATACTCTTTGAATTGATCATCATGCTCCCATACCCGCCTATTGGTAGTAAAAACGGTCCCGGTCCAGTAATCATGACCAAAATTACGGATGGTTGATGATACGGCCCTTTGCAGGTTAAATGCGGGTAATGCCGGCACTTCAGGGGGCAGATAATCGTTGGAGGTTCCGTCGTTTCTTATAGCGGCAATCGGCAAAATAAGGTCGCCCAGGTTGTTTTTTCTTTTCAGGCCTCCGCATTTCCCGAGGAATAAAACAGCCTTGGGCATAATGGCTGTTAACAAGTCCATAATAGTTGCGGCATTGGCACTACCCATCCCAAAATTGATCATGGTTATACCCTTGGCTGTTGCACAGGGCATATTGGCTTTACGTTCAATAATTTCCACCTCATTCCACTCGGCAAACTTCTCCAGGTAGTCGTTAAAATTGGTGAGCAGGATGTATTCACCAAATTTATCCAACGGATTATGCGTATACCGAGGCAACCAATCTTTTACTATGTCCGTTTTCGATTTCACAATTTTTATGTAGTTCTGAATATCTTTGCTAAGATAAATATATGGAAATTATGACCAATTTAAATTTCCCGGTTTATGATTTTAAAATAAAATCCAGTGCTGCCAGTGATCTTATTTTCGACGAATTCAGAAAGAAATGGGTTGCCCTCACGCCTGAAGAATGGGTGCGTCAACACCTGGCTTGTTATTTAATGCAGGACAAAAATTTTCCGCAGGGATTGATTGCCCTGGAGTATCAACTAAAAGTGAATACCCGTGTTAAACGCAGCGATATTGTTTGTTTTAATCATCAAAAAGAGGCTGTTTTATTGGCCGAATGTAAAGCGCCGGAGGTATCGGTCAGTCAAAAAACTTTCGACCAGATTATTCAATATAATTTCCATTTTAAGGTGAAGTATTTATTGGTCTCAAACGGACTGAATCATTATTGCTGTTATGCTGATTTTGCCGCGCACAAGGTAAGTTATCTCAAGGCCATTCCAGATTTTAAGGAGTTATGACATTCCATGAACAGCATTAGTTATTGCTGAATATAACATTTTTTACATTTTGGGTGAAGGACTTAGGTTTGGCTTCGTAGCGATATGGACGATAATATCCGTAATAACGACCGCTTTGTATCTGTATATCATTAATAATTAAGTGAACCGGTATTTTTCTGAGTTCGATATCTCTAATAACCGACTCAAACAATTTTTTGGGTGTATAATTATTGCGCACCACAAATAAATTTATATCGGCATATTTCGTTAATATGTACGCATCAGAAATGGAACTGATTGGCGGGGTGTCCAAAAAGATATATTGATAATGCTGACGTAAATATTCCATCAGCTCGGCTGTTTTATCACTTTCCACCAACTCTGTTGGATTGGGTGGTATGGGCCCGGCAGGAATTATATCCAGGTAAGGATTGTCGGTTTTCTCAATCATATCCCTCACCTGGCCATGTTCACTTAAAAACAAACTTAATCCTTTATTTGATTTCAAATCGGCATAATCCTTTATTCTGGCTTTGCGCAGGTCAAAATCAAGTAAAATGGTTTTTCGTTTATTGGTAGCAAAGGCCTGGGCTAAATTTAAGGAAACAAAACTTTTGCCTTCTTTGGTAAGTGATGATGTTATTTGAATAATATTGGCTTTGTTTTTCTTTTCGAAAAACTGAAAATTCGTGCGGATGGAGCGAAACGAATCTGTTATCTGCGAGGTAGGTTGATCTTTAAAAATATTTTCGGTCTGTAGTTTATGATGAAATATCTGGCCAATGACAGGATAATTGGTAATCTTGCTAATGTCATCTCTTTCGCTAATTTTATTATTAAGGACATCCCGTAAATATATGATGGCTCCGGGCAGGAACAAAGCAAGCACTAGCGCGACCATATAAATTTGTCTGGTATTCGGAGCTATTTTAATGACCGCATCCAATGAAGCATTATCAATTATTTCGTTGGATGGCAGATTGGATGCCCTGGCAATTTGCATTTCAGAACGCTTTTTTAGCAGAAAATTATAAAGCTCGTTATTCAACTCAAAATCTCTTTTCATAGACAACAAGCGCCGTTGTTCACTGGGTAATTCGGTAAACTCGCTACTGGTTTGGGCTATTTGTGTATTAATTTGTTCCAGGGTCATGGATGATGTTTGTATTGAACTTTCGAGATTTTCAATCAACGCATGTTTAACATCTTCAATCTTACGATTGATGGTGGCCAGATAAGGATTGGTTTTTTTGGTATTATACATCATCTCCTTGCGTTCGGCAGATAATTCGGTTAACTGCAAAATGAGCGATGATAATAAAGGTTCATGAAAATTCATAGATGAAGGCGCAACCACATCTTTGGGTGTTTCATTGTTCTGGATATATTTTTTCAGGTAACTGTAATATTCAAGCCTCAGGTTTATCTTTTGCTTTTCCTGGTGCAGGCTTTCTATATTTCCATACATCTGCTGGGCCTGAAAATCGATATTCAGTAACTTGTTTTCACTCTGAAATGCTTCCAGCTCATCTTCAGAAATGGATAATGAATCGGATACCTGCTCCAGTTGTTCGTTAATAAACTGAATGGTAGCATGGGCCACCCTGTTTTTTTTCTGCACGCCTTTTTGCAGATATAATTGCAAATAGGTATTTAAAAACTCCACCAGCCTCTCGGGGTTTTCGCCTGCCAAACGGGCTGTTATAATGGATGAATTTTGTTTCGGACTAAAAGACAACTGGTTAAATGTACCTTTTAAATAATTATCGGTATTAAACTGAAAAGCATATTGCTGTTTCAGCTTTTCGGGCATGAAATTGAATAAATTGGGTTGAATGATAAATGTGCCAAACGTACCTGCAACGGTATCACCCACGTTCACCGTATCGATATACTTATAATCCTCTGTTTGTTCAACAATACGTTCAACCATGGGGGAAAAAACAAGCGCTTTTTTAACACTGGCTTGAAGGAGCACTTGATTAGGACTTAAATAGTGCAAATTACATTTGGTATTAACCACATAATGATTCAATTTCACAAGGTCGATTTCAAATGGTGCATCGCGGTATATTTCCCGGTATCCAAAACGGGTGTTTTTGTAATAAAACACATCATAATCCATACGTTCAATGGTATGTTTCATTAACGAACGGGATTTTAAAATGCCCAGCTCATTGTCAACCTTGCCGGAACCTGATGTTAAATTGCTCATCTCAAGCAATTCACGCTGCACCGGGTTTTGCTCATCCTGTACCAATATATTGGCAGATACCTGATATTTGGGCGATGAATACTGAATAACCAGATAGGCTGCAATTAGCCCGAGAAATACGGATACGACAAAAAAGTACCAGTTTTTTACGATCTGATGAAACAATCTTTTAAAATCAAAGCTGTCTGATTCGTTTATGATATGTTCTTTATTCTCGATCAAAACTGAACGTCAAATAGATTTAAAAATATGGCTGCACTACCTATAACCGACAATATAAGTCCATACGGGAAGTTTGTCTGCACAAATGCTTTTCCTGCCCTGGGCTCAATGTAAACTATGTCATTTGGCATTAGGTAAAAATAGTCGGATTGTAAAACGCGGTTATCCGTTAGGTCTATCAAATGAATCTGCGAGCCTTCCGGCACCTGCCGAACGATTTTTACTTGTTTTAAGTTGCCGAAATCAGTTGTTCCGCCCGCTCTGCCCAGTGCCTGGAAAAGGTCAATGCTTTCGTCATCAACTGTAAAGGTTCCCGGGCTATTTACTTCTCCCAATACAGAAACCTGGTAATTAACGAGCTTCACATGCACAGTGGCGTCTTTAAAATATTCGTTAAGTGTTTTTTGTATCAGGTCTTTGCATTCGATAATACTTAATCCTTTTACATACATTTTATCAACGAACGAGAAATTGATGTATCCAAATTCATCAACCTTATAGCTATTTAAATATAAATAAGTGGGGTTCATGAGAGAAGGAAAATCAGTTTGAAAGAATTTGGCCGTTTTGGGGTCTACACTATAAATTTTAATATAGAGCTGATCCCCCACCTGCAATCGATAGGTTATCTTTTTTTGATTCTCGAACTGGGTCGTTAGTTCTTTGTTCGCTTTTTCCTGCAGGATTTTAACATTTTTCTGCGAGACGCAGGAAAACATCAGCAGGACCATCATTATCGATAGTCCTGTTTTTTGCATGAAGGGTTTAACATATTTTTTCATATAACCAGTGTTTTTATAGATAAGTTAATACAATAATTTCTTTTCTCCATTGGCATAGCCTACAATAAAGGCTCCTTTAACATTTGTTGATTGCCTTATTTGTTCGGCATTTTCATACGAATTGCCGGCCATAATCTGATATTTATACCATCCGTTTTCAATAACCATATTAACCGGAAACCGTCCGTTGTAAATATTGCTGATTACATTTTTCGACAACGGTTGCTTGCTGGCCGCCAGTTGAACGGCAAAACGCATATCTTTTGGTAATGATGATTGGTTGCGTTGTTCCATCTGCTCACGTGCATCCACCAGGTTGCGCAGTTCTCCGTTTTCATAAGCCACAATAAATGCTTCATTAATACCGGTACTTCGCAATATACTCTGTGCTTTATAGTAATATTTTGTGCCTCCCAACTGGTATTTAAACCACCCCTCTTCGTTCCTGACATGAACTATTTTATCGCCTTTGTATTTTTCATCCAGGTAATCGATTGATAATGGTACTTTACTCGCAGCTATTTGCACATAAAATAAAATATTTTCAGTTGGTAGTGGCCTTTTTTCTGAGCCGGCAGACTGAGTTATGTTTGTTTTAGTTTTTTCATTGGTGGTGAGCGTTTTATCAGTATGTGTCTGTTTATGATCGTAGGCCAAAATAACGCCTTCTGTTAGCCCAACGACCTTCTTATAGTCTTCAGCATCCTGAAATGTATCGAAAATACTAATGGTATATATGTAATTGCCACTTTCTCTTTTCATTTTCACTTCTTTACCACCGTAATACAATCCCTGCAGGGTTGATTGTGAAAGCGGTTTTTGATCAGCCGGGAGTTGGATGTAATAGTCTTTTTCATCCGGGGGAGTGGTTTGTTTCAACTCGAGATGTGCGTTTGGTTCCATTACTTCCGGGTATTCAGGTTCATGCAATGTTGTTTCCTGTGCGGGCACCGGTTGTTTGGTTTGTTTGGTTTGTACAGGATCAGCGCTTAACAAATATTCATACCAACGTCCGCGAATCTGGCCCCAGGAATAATTATTGGTCATGTAATGTTTTACACTATCGGAAATGTTATAGGAATCGTCCTCCTGCAACCTTAGATAAATATTCAATAATTCATCGTTAACAAGAACGGAATCGGGGATGGCTGATGCATCAAAGTTGGTATTATCAGCAGGGATGGTTTCAACCGGTGTAGTATCCTGATCAGGGGTTGGTTCTGTTTCCTGCTCCTGATCATATTCGGAAACCGGGTATGTGTCGGCAGTTGAGGGTGTTTCAAGGCCGTAAACGATAAAAAGGGCGTTTTTCAGCTCATTCAACGACACTTTATAATAGTTCATGGCCTCCATCAATTGTTGTGCCTCGCTTCTTTGTTCCATTTTATCTGAAGCACTTTCTATGCTCTGTGCCTGGCCTTTGTAATCGAGGGCCAATTCTTCACTTTCCCTGGCTGCCACCAAATCTTCTTTTAACCCGGGATTTATCTCCCAAAAGGATGTTATCACATCTTTCAGCAATTCATATTGTATATCAAATCCCTTTTTAAATGCTTTAAATGATTTTATCTGAAGGGAAGTGGCCTCTTCCAATAGCTTGTCAATTTCCTTTTTTACTTTTTTATCTGAAGTATCGTTTTGTTGCTGCTGTTCATAAACATCAACATAAGTTTCATTGGCTTCGGTGATCAATTCATCAGCCTTGGCAATATGTTCATTGCTTTTGTTAAACTTTTTAAGCTCCGATTTTTCAAGCACAGATTCGATGGAGCTATCATCTTCAAACTGTGCATAAGTGATAATGTGGCTCAGAAAAAACAGCCAAACGTATATGAAAATCCTATAATTCATTCCTAATGCAATGCAGGTTAACTCCTTTTTACCTAACCAGAATTAAGTTACAAACTTTTTCAGGAACAAAAAAATTAATTATGCACTATAAATTGTTGATAAGTTGATAGATATATTCATCGATATAACCGTTATTGGTTTTAATCCAATCCCGTTTTTTGCCTATCCGCTCAAAATTGTGTTTTTCGAATAGTCTCATACTGGCATCATTGGTTTCATCGATGTTGCAATAAAGCTGGTGAAGCTGAAGTGTATGGAACGCATAATTGATAAACAGGGAAAGCGCTTCGGATGCAAATCCCTTGTTTCGATGGTCAGAATTTTTGATTAATATACCCACACCGGCACGGTTGTGAAAAGGGTCAAAATCGAACAGGTCAATAGCACCGATTGTTTCGGTTTTTTCTTCTGAATGGAGATCGATCATTAGCCTTAGCTGCCTGGTTTGATATATATCAAGGTGTGCATTTTGCACATATTGCGTGATGACATGCCTGGAAAATGGGGTTAGCGTGTTGCTTACCTGCCATATATTCGTATCATTTTCCCATTGATACAAGCGATCAATGTCCTCGGGTTCCAATGCACGAATTCTAATTTCTTCAGACATTGTTAAAGGGCTTTATTATAATTAGATATGGTTCGAATATCCCGAATAAATGCTTCTTTATATCCCCTGGAATGTATTTTTTTAAGTGCCTGTTCAGCGGCAGAATAACCCTTATATTCACCTATGGTATATCGGGTAAATCCGTCATGACCATTACTCACGGTTAAACTGTCGAACTGACTGAAATAACTTGCCTCAACCGGGTTTAGCAAGGCAATTATTTGCACTGTATACACAGGTACGTTATTTGTTGAAACATCGGCGTGTTTAACCGGATGATCATTTGCATTTGCTATTGTTGCGCCATCCCGGGTTTGATTCGATTTGGGAATGTTGTTTGCCTGTTTTACAACCGACTGTTCTTTTGTTTTAGCCGGGGATGGAGTATTAGTATCATTATTGCTGCCGGAACTAACCGGTTGCTTTGTGTCAGCGTCGGTTGGCATACGGGGTTCGTCTTTTTTGCTTTTCTCATTGGTAACCGCCTTGTTATTGTAGGTGCCTTCGGTTGATATTGATGTATCGTTATTGCGCGGTTCAATGGCTCTGGATGTTTCGGATGAATTTACCGGTTTTTTTGACGAAACCACTGCCCCGCCTGCTCCTGTAACCTTTTTTACAGGGGGTGTTGGCGGTATAGTAGTTACCGAAGCATGTGTGGTACCGGCATCAGCGTCAAAACGGATGAAATCAGCTTTTTTAGCATTATCATCTGCCTGAATAGATTCTTCCCCGGTATTGGAAATGGCAGGTTGAATGGTATCCTTTTTTGTTTGTGGCAGGTTTTTTTCTGTTGATTGGGTTGTATCCATTTTTTTAACAACATGGCTTATTTCACCACTGCCGCTAACAAACCGATCGGTATTAACGAGTGTAACCGGTTCGTTATCTACCATTTCCACAACATTCGAATCGGTATAATCCTTTTCTGCTTCCGCATCCGTGTATTCGGCGAAAACATCATTATAAAAACCCGATTCATATTTCGTATCAAAATCCGCCAATTTATCCTGAAACAATAAATGTTTCGGTATCTCAATTTTGTAAATATCCATCAACCCATTGCCTCCTGGTAAATCGCGCACAAAATAACCGGTGTTACCATCGCCAAAGGGAACATAAAACAAATCATCACCGGATGTATTAATCGGATAGCCAATATTTATAGGTTTGCTCCAGGTACCGTCTTCTTTTTTGGTTGAAAAAAAAATGTCGTAGCCACCCATTGAATGATGTCCTTTTGAACTAAAAAACAACAATTCGCCATTATTAACCAAAAACGGTGCTTCTTCATCGAACGATGTATTAATAACCGGCCCAATGTTTTCGGGCTTTTCCCAATCATCTTTTTCTGTTGCCTCCGACATATAAATATCTAAATTTCCCTGTCCCCCCGATCTATTGCTGCTAAACAGCAAGGTTTGTCCATCGTTGGAAATAAATAAACTTGTTTCAAGCGATGATGAATTGATACGGTTACTCATTTTATTCATGGGTAACCATCTGTTATCCTGGTAGGTAGTGTAATAAAAATCGGAATCGTAAAAATCCTGCTTTACCAAATACAATGTTTTGCCATCAGGGGCTATGGCGCTGGTATAGCAATCGCCCTGAGAACCAATCATTTCTGTAATATTATAGGGTTTACGCCACTTCCCGTTCTCTTTCCAGGTAAAAAATATAACATCGGTAGTCTCCCAATAAGAGGTGTATGCCATTTCATCCTGATTTGCCGATAGCACCGGATTATAATCGGAATGCCTGGTATTAATATCATCACCCAAACCAACGGCGCTATATGGCACATACAGTTGCTGTAATTCCCAGGCTACATATACTGATTTGATGCGTTGTTTTACTTTTTCAAGCTCATCTTTCTCATTGGGACGTAATATTTTCTGGTACTTTTTATAGTATTGAAAGGCTTTACCCAACAGTTCCTTCATTTGGTAAAGTTCACCAAGCATCAGGTAAGTATTGATGTGCGAAACATTTTGTTCGTATTTTTCATTAACAAACCGACGACTTACATTTTGAGCAGCTTTTTCAAGATAGGGCAGTGCTTTATCCTGTTCACGTAATATATGGAAATAGCATTCCCCGATTCGATAATTTACAGTATAATTGGTAGAATCAGCCTTATACAGTTGCAGGTAAAAAGGTAATGCCTTTTCGTATCGATTTTCAAACAGATAATATTCTGCATCTCTGAAGTTTCCGTCAATATCGATTTGTTGGGCATGAGCCTGGAAAGCCAGTGCCCAAAACATAATAAAAAATAATATATAACTTATAATATTACGTGTCATCCATGTCTTACCAGCTTTTTCGGTCTATTGTGTGCGAATCTCAATGTTTTCATTGGTATTGTTGATTTCCATCCTCTGATTTTCCGGATTCAATTCCATAACAGCGCTTGTATCACCGGTGTTTTTATCAATCACATATATCTTTTTTGTTTTACTTATATCTATTTCAGATGTTTGAACTGTTTTATTATCAGATGTATTAACAAGATTAAGTGAAGTTTTAATGTGAGCAATGTATAAATCTTCATTTTCACCGTTTTCGTCGAATTTAGACATGAGCAGGGCATTCCCGTCATTGATAGGTTGGTAATATAAATTATTGGATGTTGTATTTATTGGGTAACCTACGTTTACAGGTGAAGTCCATTTACCATTTATATAATTACTGTAAAAAACATCATACCCACCCATTTTAAAATGGCCTGCAGAGCTGAAAAATATGGTTGAATCATTATTTGTAAAGAAGGCTGAATTGTCATCGTAGGGTGTGTTAATAACCGATCCCATATTGCTGGCCTTATTCCATTCACCATCCTGTCCGCGGGATGAGATGTACAGGTCTAACCCACCTTCTCCGCCCCAACGATCGCTGGCAAAAATCAGTTTTTTTCCGTCATCAGATATGGCTGCATGTGTCTCATTGCCGTTTGAATTTATTTTGCGGTTCAGTTCCTCCAAGGGTTGCCAACGGTCGTGTATAAATTTTGAAACAAATATATTTTTATTAAAGTCTTTTTCTTCAACAAAATAAATTTCGTCGCCATAATAGGATATACTGGTTGGATAATGGTTCCCGTCGGACTTGATAAGCGGATTGATAACCTCCGGGTTGGACCATTCACCGCTTTTTTTGTGTGTATAAAAAACGGCATCGTAGAATTTTAATTTTCTGACAAAAACCATGTGTTTACGATCGCCGGAAATCAGTGGTCTGAACTCCCTGGATTGGGTGTTAAAAAGGGTGTCGATTTTTTCAAATTCAACATCAATGGGATTATCAATTATTGTTTTGGCCCTTTCGGTGGCGGCAATTTCGTTTTCTACAATTGAAATGTTATAATTACCCTCGTAAAAAGGCGAAGCTGTAAATTTTTCATAAGCCTCCAGGGCTTTGTCTATTTTATCTGCCATCCGGTAAGCATTGCCCAGATAGTACAATGCATGCAAAGGTGCTTCCCTTTCGGTGGGAGATTTACTGTCATAATCAGCAGTAATGTCTTGTATGGCATTTTTAAAATAAGATATGGCGCGGGTTTCCTGACCCGGTATGTTAAGATAACAATGGCCTGCTTTAAAATTCAGATTTGCGTTGGTCGAATCGCTTTCCAGTAAACGCAGGAAGTAATATACCGCTTCCTGATAATCTTCACGGTTATAAAAATACTGGCCATCGCTATACATTTCTTTCATAGGCTGACTAATGATCTGCGCAGACCCCGAAACCAAGCCAAATAATGCAATCGTAATTATGATCAGGCAGTATTTTAATTGTTTACTCATATTTACCTTTGTTTTTTAATTTTACTCCGCTGTTAATGATAATGAGCAGCGATTATTAAATTCTCACGAACAAAATAAGGATTTTATTTATATGATTTCTTATTCGGCTAAACAATTTATCTACAAGCTTATAAACAAAAATGCCCTATAATGTTATACAGGGCATTTATAAACGTGTACAAATTGCTAAATATTACTACCGGATGATCTTTACATTTGCTTTATCGGTAGCTGAAAATTCAAACTGAACCCTTCGGTTTTTCTTACGTCCGATAATATTATCAGTACCATCGGGATTTTCATTTGGTTCTACAGGATCCAGTTCTCCTTTTGCATAAGTCTTTATCCGGTCATTATCAATACCTTGCTTCAAAAGGTAAGCTTTTGCTGCTTCTGCCCTGCTATTGGCAAGTACCAGGTTATATTGTTCAGGTCCCATAGCATCCGTATATCCGTATATGCTCAGTTGAATTTCTTCATTGCGCTTCATCAGATGTGTTATTCGATCCAGTTCATCTTTGGCTTCACGCGACAAATCTGCCTTGTTAAATGCAAAATAAACAGGTTTAACAGTAAATTCTTCCGGTTTTTCTTTTTGGGGTTCGGGGGTTGGTTCCTTTTGCTCATCCGTTTCTTCCAGTGCATGATGCAATGAATCTATACTTTCCTGAACCTCAATTTCTTCCTCCCTATCAATCTCAACCTGCTCGGCTATAGCTTCCTCCACCCGTTGTTGCGGTATTTTACAAATTTTATATATATCTTCTTTTCCGTATCCGTCCTCATCAATATAGGCAAGCAATCCACAATCGCCCTCATTGTCAATGGGGAAATAGAAAAGATCATCATCAGTGGTGTTAAACGGGTATCCCATATTTACCGGCTCCTGCCAATTACCCTGCTGGTCTCTGACACTGTAAAATATATCGTACCCGCCAATGCTGCTATGCCCCTGAGAGCAAAAAAACAATTTTTGGCCATCGCTGGTAAGGAAGGGGTATTCTTCATTCAATTTTGTATTGACAATGACACCCAGGTTTTTTGGATCACCCCAATCATCATCATCTTTAACGGAATAAAAAATATCCATGCCGCCGGTACTTTCTCTACGGTTTGAGGCGAAATAGAGTGTATCTCCGCCTCTACTGGTGCTGGCATGTGATTCCCAGAACTTTGTGTTAATATTATTTCCAAGCGGTTCAGAAGGACTCCAGCGTCCGTCTTCCTGTAAATTGCTAATATAAATTTCACTGTCAAAAACATCTTCTCTGGATAGCAAGAGCTGCGTACCATCATAAGAAAGGTGCGATACATATTGATCGCCGTCTGACCGAATTTCAGGGGTCAGGTTTTTGGGATCGGTCCACTGGCCATTTTCCTTAACGCTGTAATAAACCGCTTCGTAAAATGGCAATTCAAACATGTAAACCATCGACTGGCCGTCGCCGCTCATTACAGCCCGGTAATTAGAAGAGCTGCTGTTAATCTCTTCACCCAGGTTAATTCGGTCCACGGCTACCGGTTCGGCCATAGCATCCTTGGCAATCTTACATGCTTTAATTTGCTGATTGGCATAGTTCAAATAGATATTTTCTTCATCAGTCAGATCATCAACATCACCATCAATCAATCGCTTTTTGAATTCATTATAAGAAGAGATGGCTTTGTCAATCTGATTGTCTATCCGATAAGCATTCCCCAGGAACAAAAAGGCATCGATTGGTGCTTTGGTTTCTCTCAATGAACCTTCGGTATAGTTTGTGGTAATATTTTTTATGGCCTTTTCCAGATGCGGGATAGCCATGTTTTTTTGTCCGGGTATATTTACGTAGCAAACACCGATCCGGTAATTCACATTGGCATTGTCGTACCCTCGTTTATACACTTGCTGAAATTCGATTAACGCATCCAGATAATCCCCACGTGCCAAAAAGAATTCTCCGTCCTGAAAAGTGGTTTTCAGGGCTTCATTGGGTTCCTGTTGCGTAAAACATAATTGAAAAGAGAGAAAAAGGACGGCTGCACTTAACAAGTATTTTTTCATCTTTTTGTTTTTATATGGATCCTCCTGTAAACTAATGATTCATAAAAAATTACCATTATAACCATGATCACTTTTCAATGACATTATTTCCGGAGGTCTCATAGGGATTTTAATCTGTTTCTAAACAAATTTATAATTTACTGCTTTTAAATGCAATAATTAAAATTGTATTTATACAGGGTAAACAATATTAACTTTTCGTTTTATAACATAGTACCCTTAAGATAAAAATTAAAATTGTCAAATCCTGATAATTTTGAGAATTATATTATTAATAATCCCTGTTTTTGTCTTGTCTGCGCTTTTTCCTTCTTAGTAAAACAATAATTATGATTAAAACACCAACTCCAATCAGCAAACCGGTAATACCCTGTGAGGCTTTTTCCTGTGGCATCTCCTGCTCTCCTTTTACTACCTGACAAATGTTTAAATATGCCAGTTTAATAAGGGTATCGATCACATCCTGTTTGGAATAATTTTGTTTGTCAGCTTCATCCAACAAAAATTGTATAAAGTGTGAAGGTGATTTAAATTGTTGGTTTTTAACCTGATCGATAAAATCACTTAAATGTTGATCGGCCAACTGCTGGAATTCTGTAATAAACTTTTCAGTATCTTCATATCCGATTATTGAGAGCAACATTTCAATTACATCGGTAAAGGAATATTTATTGTTGGCTGAATTATCGAGTATTTTATTTATATAGCCCTGGAAACCCAGTGACTGCAATGTTTCGGATTCGGTATTAAGAATAAATTCCTTTAAATTGCCTTTTGCATTTTTCGATAATATTTCTTTAATCAATTGTGCGTTTACCTGGTTTTCTCTGGCTTTGTTAAGCGCTACAATCACATCGCTTGCCTGGTAAGGCTGAACATTGCTCTGATTCAATAAATATTGAAGAAATGCCTGCGCGTTATTAAAGTCTTCAAGTCTATTACCTGAGGTCTTCAGGTAATTATAAAGTTCGCCATCGGAGAAATACAGTAAATCGAAATATAGCTCATCTACATCATAATTAGCCCTTAGCTCAAGTAACAGATCGAATAATTCATTATGTGTGAAATTATGTTCCCGGTTATTGTCGTACAGATAAGTTAATAAATCGAGCGGTGTGTAAATATTTATGTTTTCGTGTGAAATATTCTGCATGGCAAATTTTAGGTTACCCTTGGCGGCATTGGTTAAAACACGCTTAAAATCATTAAGCCCGGCCGTATCGTTATTGGTCAACAAAACAGAGAATGCATGCAGTATATCATAGTCGTTAAAAGCGCTTTCAAATCTTTCATCCCGCAGGTATTCGAGTAAATCCGCTGCCGTTTTGATGTTTTCCGAATCAAGATCGGTAGTTTCCAGCGCCAATGCAAGATTGCCACGGGCGCCTAATTGCATTTCGTTTAAAAATTGGTTTACACTTTTATTAGAATAATATACGGCAAATAATGAATCAATTTCATGTTGTGTGAAAAATTCCTGCTTTGCTAACAACGACAATTCATTATAAATTTTATCGATCTCATTTACTTTAAAACGTTTGATCTCATCCATAGCCATTTTAACCGGTTCTGATCCTGCCGATTTAAGAAATTCATGTATATTCTCCACTTCGGTGAAATATTCGATGGTATCCATCTCGTCCGGCACGGTTTCTTCCTGCGGCTCCTTATACACAACTTTCACCAATTTTTTGGTCAGGTTTCCCTGTTCATCTTCTGCGATGGCTTCAATGTAATTAATGCCGGGTAATGGATCAAATGTGTAATCAAACGATTTATCGGTTATTCGCAGGCGTTTTTTCTCAATGGTATTATTATTGTTTAACCGGTTAATGGTGAGTTCGGTGTTTTTATCAACCTTAAACTGAATGGTTACCCGATCTCGTTTGGTAACCACAAGGGAGTCGAAATTTGTTTGAACCACCGGCGGTTCGGCTTTTCTTAATTCACGTTTTGATACTTTATCGGCAGACTCAGAAATGAGAAGCGGTGTTTTTACTTTGAATGTGCTGCCCTCATGATCAATGGGTAAATTAATATCTTTCGATTGTGTTTCAATGCCTGGGCCTTCAATCACCATTTCATATTCACCATGCGGCATGGTGAATTTAATTTTGTCTTCCTGATTTTCGAGGCGGGTTACATCTTTCACCTCACGATTTTGCCTGTCGCGTATGGTAATTTGAATTCGCTCCCTGATTTCATCCGGGATATTACGGTCAGGTTCCAGTGTAACCAACATTTCGATGGGGCGCGGATGGAGCTCAGAAAATATCTCAACCATTACAATGTCATCCAGCCCGTAACCTTTTGGATCATACATATTGTAAATTCCGAAAAATCCTTTATCGTAAGGACAATAAAACATATCGTTATGGGTGGTATTGATCGGGTAACCCAGGTTTTCAGGTTTTGACCAGGAACCATCGGTTTTCTTTTCGGAACGAAACACATCATAACCACCCATATTTTGATGCCCCTGGGAGCTAAAATAAAGCCATTTACCGTCGTTCGATAAAAAGGGAGATTCTTCGTTAAACGGTGTATTCACAACATTGCCTAAATTTCTTGCTGCACCCCAATTTCCGTGCTCATCTCTTTTTGACATATATATGTCCAACTCACCATAGCCTCCTTTGCGATTGCTTGTAAAAACCAGTGTTTTCCCGTCGGCAGATACTGATGCGTGTGATTCCCAGAATTTGGTATTGATGTTATCATTTAATTTTTGAAGTATGCCCCACCGGCCATCCACCAGTTTACTGGCGTAGATATTCCCGTCATATTCATCATTGCGATAAATAAAGAGTTCGTTCCCGTTATATGAAATACCGGTTGAATAGGAGTTCCCATCCAGTCCGAATTCAGGTGTTAAATTCACCGGGTTGCTCCATTGCCCGTTTGGTTGCCTGTGGGAAATAAATACCGCATCATAGAATTGTAGTTCGCGGGTAAATATGAGTGTCTTGCCATCACCTGAAATCACTGCATTGCGCTCACTAAAACGGGTGTTAATATAATCGCCCATGTTTGTGGTTTGATAATATATGGGCTTTTGCATGGCTTTTTGGGCATATTTAACCGACTCTATCCGCTCCTCAACCAGCTTTTTGTCGTATATTTCTTCATCCATCTCGTTTTGGAAAAACCGATAGCTTTCCAATGCTTTATCCAACATATTATTGACCCGATAAGCATCACCCAGGTAAAAATGGACTTCAAAAGGCGCTTGCTTTTCTTTGAAACTATTTTGTTTAAAATCAAGATTTACATGTTGTGCAGCTTCTTCCAGGTATTTAATAGATTTTTCCTTATTGAATTTATCCCGTAAAAAGCAAATTCCTATTTTATAATGCACATTATAATTATCCGGTTCCTCCCTCAATAATCGTTGATACAAGGGTAAGGCATCTTTATACTCTTCAAAGAGGAAATACGATTCCGCTTCAAGAAACATTTCTTTGGGTTCCATATCAAGCTGCCCGAAGGTAATGCTAACAGTAAATGATCCAACCAGGATAATCAGTATCGTTTGGTATTTAATAGTTCTTTTCATGAGACAGCTTACATTAAATAATACAATATCATAAAATCACACCACTATTCAATGGTATAAACATGTTGAATAACAATATTTCATAACTGTAATATTGTTCGCTTTAAACTGACCGGTTGATATCAAAGCTTTCAAGGTTTCTGGCAATGGATTTCAAAAACATGCCACCCAGTGCACCATCTACTACTCTGTGGTCGTAGGATAATGAGAGCATGACAATACTTCTAATGCCGATGGTCTCACCCAATTCGGTATTAACAACAGCCGGTTTTCTTTTAATTGCACCAACAGCTAAAATAGCTACTTCAGGTTGATTTATAATAGGTGTTCCTGAAATATTATCAAAATTTCCAAGATTTGTAATTGTAAATGTCCCTCCTTTTATCTCAAACGGATTTAGTTTATTGTTCCTTGCCCGGGCCGTTAAATCGTTTACTGCCAGTGCCAAATCGGCCAGGTTTTTATCATTGGCATTTTTTATCACGGGAACGATTAAATTACCGCTTTTCAGAGCTGTTGCAATACCTATATTAATTTCTTTCTTTCTGATGATTTTATCACCAACGACTGAAACATTTATATCGCTATATTCAAGCAAAGCTGCTGTAACGGCTTCAACAATCAGGGGTGTATAGGTGAGTTTTTGTTGTTGCTTTTCAAAGAAACTGTTTTTAACCCGTTCGCGCCAGTTAACCATGTCAGTAACATCGGCTTCGATAAAAGAGGTTACATGCGGTGATGTTCGTTTTGAAGTAACCATGTGTTCGGCAAGGATCTTACGCATGCGATCCATTTCAACCACTTCATACGAACTTTCAAGTGTGATATCTGCCGCTTGATCTTTGTTTTCCTTTTTGGTATGGCTTCCTGAATGTTCCGTTTCAACTGCTGACAACCGGGGCATTCCATTGCCGGAATTCTTTATTTGATAGGATCGGCCTGATTCAATGTATTGAATTATATCCTGCTTAACAAGCTCTTCTCCATTTTTTTCGTGCTTAAGCCGCATTAGCTCATCCTTGCGCACACCACGTTCCTTTGCATACTGGCTTATAAACACAGGTATTTCATAAGAAACAGTAATTGGATCGTATTGCGGCTCAGGTTTATACAATGCTGTTGATGGTTGTGCAGAATTTACAGGATGATTTTGGTGAGCATCATCATCAGGTGTGCCCTGTTCAATTTCTTCCGGATCATCATCGGTTTCCAGTTGCGCTATAATTTCTCCAATGGCAGGTGAATCACCTTCCTGGTAATATATTCGTTTCACCTTACCACTTACCGGAACTGGAACTTCAGAGTCTACCTTATCCGTGGCAACTTCAACAATAATCTCATCTTCATCTATGGTGTCACCTTCATTTATATGCCACGAGGTTATTGTAGCCTCTATGATCCCCTCTCCCATTGCCGGCAACTTAAAATAGTAAAGAGCCATATTATTGTAATTTTCTGGTAAACTTATTCATATTTTTAATTAAGAGTATCAAATCGTTCTCAATTTTATAATCTCTTGCATAACTCAAATTCATTTTTTCTATGTCTTCCCCTGTTTCAGGTATGTTTTTCAGTCCGTCAGCAGGTGATAATATTCCTTTTTGGATGGCTGGCAAAGCCGCAATTTGCCCTTCATCGCCATAATACCCGACCAATGTTACTTCTCCCCATAACAATTTAAAAATATTGGCGTACAAGTTTCTTGTCTTCCGGATAATCATGATAAATACCGGTGATAATATCAATAAAAGAATTGCCACTATTATATCTAACATTCTTTTTTTACGCCGGTTCACCACATTGGTTAAAGAATTGAAATCGAGGGTATACAGATCACCTGCCGTATCTATAGAGCTGCTGCCAATAACCGAAATTCCGTTGGGTGAGGCAATTTTAAATTCGAGATTGAAATTGCCCAGGGTCAACATGGTTTTAATTATGAACATAGAAGATAAATCGCGCGCACAAAAAATAATTTCATCGATTTTATTAATTTTTACCACATCCTGTATCTGATCATACGAACCGATGATCCTTTCATCTTCGGCAGGCTTATTTATATCTGAAACAATGGCTAACAGTTCGGGCTTAATAAAATTTTGTTTAATGATATCAATGGCTTTATTTACTTCATCTATTTTTCCTACAAATAAAAACCGCTTTTTGCTTTTGCGTATTTCAAATTTAAAATGATGGAGGGATATCTTCGACAGGATAATACGGGTAACAAACATGGCAGTGAAAGCCCATGCTGTACTAATTACAATAATGGCTCTTGAAAATCTTAAATGAATGGGCAACAGGGCATATACAGCCAATATTACAAGTGTTCCGTATAATATGCCTTTCACAATTTTAAGGTAACGAACGGGTTTATCATACCCTCCCATTAAATAAATAGAAATCATCCAGATAGCTATGTAAATCGGAAAAATCAGATAGTACAATGTATCCGGATATCGATCAGGATCATTAAAATGTAAGCTTCCCCAACCATACGTAATCAGATACATACCTGTATATAAAAGGATAAGGTCAAGCACCGGGGTTAAAAACCGAAGAATAAATCGCCGTAGCAAGGCAATAAAAGCCCTGAAATAAATGGCTACATTAATGAACAATGAGAATATTTGCAGTTTACGTTTTGAGAAGTGCTTGCGTGCAAAAATTAACATTGCCTGATAAAAAACAAATACATAATTTACACTCGTTTTTTTGGTGCTTTCTCCTTTGTAATGGATAATGGTGGTTTCGGGAAAGTAATAATTATGGTAACCGCCCTGTTTAATGCGGTATGACAGATCAATATCCTCACCATACATAAAGAAATCTTCATCAAGTAACCCCACTTTATCAAGCGTTTCCCGGCGCATGAGCATAAATGCACCTGGCAGTATGTCAACTTTGTTGGTCTCGGTCTCCGATAAATAAGATAGATGGTATTGACCGAACTTTTTAGAACGGGGGAATAACCTTGCCAGGCCAAATGTTTTGTAAAAAGCCACTGCTGGTGTTGGCATGGCCCTTTTGGATTCAGGAAGGAAATTACCTTTGCCATCAATCATCCGCACTCCCAACCCACCAGCATTGAGATGGCTGTCCATAAAGGCAATACATTTCTCGAAAGTATCTTCCTGCACAACCGTATCGGGATTCAGAAGCAGCACATATTCTCCTTTTGATGCATGAATAGCCTGATTATTGGCTTTGGAAAATCCTACATTCTGACGATTCAGAATGAGTTTTATTTCCGGGAATTTTTTTTGCAGCATGGCAACCGATCCATCCACCGATGCATTATCGACTACATATACCTCCATGTTGATGTTTTTTCCGGCGGCTCTCACGGAATGCAAACATTGCTCTAAAAAATATTTAACGTTGTAATTTACAATTATAACTGAAAGCTTCATGCTTGACCAGAATCCATTTAGGCGGTTCAATTAGTTTTTTCGACTAATCATGTAATTCATTGATTTATTACTGTCGTTGACCACACTCTAACACAATCATTTTACAGGCGTTTTTATTTCCGAGTTGACATGACCGGTGAAAATAAACACATGCATTTTCAGAATCTTCAGCACGAAAATAGGCCATCCCCAGATTAAAAAGTGTTTCGGGATTTTTATTGTAAAATTGTAAGGCTCGTGAAAAGTCGGCAATGGCTTCGTTGTATTCGCCCAATTCATAATAAACCATTCCCCGGCTATGATAAGCACTGGCATCGTTTTTATTTAACCCGAGGGCTTTATTGTGCTCTGTTAATGCCTGTTCCAGCTCCATTAGCTTAAAATGTGCAACACCTTTAGCCAAATGAATTTTATAGGATTCTATGTTACTGCCCAATGACAATGCCTTTTCAAAGTCGGGTATTGATTTGGAAAAACGTTCCCGTTCGTTTCCGAGTAAACCACGGTAGTAATAAAATTCACCCATGCCCGGGTAGGTTTTAACCGCATCGTCCAGTAGTTTTTGTGCATCTTTTTCTTCACCCTTTAAATATAACACCTCGGCTTTTTGGTGTATCACACGTAAATTATCCGGTTCAATATCGGTAACCTTATCCAGGTTTTTCATTGCTTCGTCGTAGTTTCCCATCAGGGCATTTACACGTGCCTCGGTTAAATAAACAGCAACATCGTTATTATCAATTTGTTTGGCTTTATTAATAAATTCCAGTGCGCTCTGATAGGCACCGGCCTGAATTCTGATTTCTGCTATATCCAAAACCGAATCAACCTGCTCAATAGACTGACCAGCCAACGGAAGCGCCATAAATAACAACAGCAATGTTTTAATATTTCTCATGTATCTATTAATCACTTATATATGAATAACTAATGATCAAATATAGTAAGATAAGCGAAATAAATCAGATTTCATTAACCTTATTTCGGAATATAAAATCCTGCATCATTCTGCAAAAACCGGACTATATGCTGATAGAACAGTTAATTTTTCCGATTGAGTTTTTTAAAGTCAGACTTCAGAAATCCATCAGGGTTTCTACGGTTAATTTTGTGGTAATCGAAATAATAAAATTTAGCATCTGCGGCGCCAATCAGAATTTTATAGCAACGTGCATTTAATTTGGTTCCTTCAGGCCCCACTTTATGCAGAAAAACCACATTATCGTCCTGATTGTCGATGGCTTCCTCAATATCCTCTTTCTCTACCAGTTTAACCCTGAAGTCGTATACCTGCTTAATGCGTGCCAGTGAATTAACTTCAGGTGCTAACTCTGATTTCAGCATGAACAACGTTTTTGAGCTTACATCGCCCATGTTTTCATTATAGTGGTTAAATACATTATTCGAAATGATACTTGGATCCCTACGAATTAGTTCAACATGGTTTTGTATAAAACGTACAAATATACCTACTTTATAAGCCCAGTGCTCTTGTCCCACATTTTTAAATGATATGGGCACGGAGGCCAAATCAGGCATCTGATTCATCCTGAAATAATCACCCCCTAACGACAAATGCAGGAATTTATAAACTGCATCTGTGTTATCATTGGCAAACGTTACATTGGTGGTATATAAAAATGAGTACTGTGGGTCTTTTCTTTTTTCCTCAAATTCAGTTTCTTTAATAAATTCATAATCAGTAACCTTCCATTGTTCCTTTATAACATTCTGTATAATCATATTAAATTCAGATAATGGATTGTTCTCCAATACAACCAGGGTTTTAGTCCGAAAAAAAGACTGCACATCATCCTGGGTGGGAACGGTTTGCGCTGATATGTGCGTTACATATATAAACGCTGTTGCTAATAAGAGAGCAATTTTCTTGTTCATGGTATTTGTTTTTTAATTTCTTGTTTTGGGAAATATAATGGATTTCTTTCGTTAAACTTCCGGATGTATATAAATTTTTGTTGTTTCTTTTTTTTCTTTCGCAACCCTGCATACTCAGCATGCAATGCAGGGTCTTTCATTAGTAAGGCTTCTACATTTTTAAAGTTATATTCCAGGATATCGCCTGTTTGAAAATCGAGTATATATTGACGCATTTCTTTCACCGGACCCGGATTAACGGAATATGTAACCGAGCGTCCGTAATATGGATGGTAATAAGGATCGGTGTAATAATCCTGATACGATGTATGGCTGGCAATAAAATGACTGATGCTGCCCACAATGGTTATCCTGAAAAATTCATTCTGCATATTCTTATATAGCACTCCATTACGCGAATACCCCCATATCTGATCAATAATAACTTCTCTTTTAACACCTACCTGGTCATAAAAGTAAATGCGCTTATTCTTCATTAATTCATCAAAAAAATCGCTGCTGTTAAAATCAGTCGAGGTTAATAAACGGGATTTAGGAATCGGGTTATTTAGTGTTACCTGCTCAAAATCTAAAAATACGCCATCGTTAAAATCGAAATCGGGTGTATACTTTACATGATTGGCCGAATCGGCCTGAGCCAAAGTAATGATGCTGTTGCAAATCATGGCCGTAACTATTATCACACGCAAACTCATACGCAAACAAAATTGAATTATGCTTTTTTTCGTAATATGAAACTTACTAAAAAAATAGAATCTTAGACTAAAAAAACCTCAACATTTTTCTTGCCTTGCTATTTCTTCAGTTTTAACGATAATTTTTTTATTATATTTGAAAAAAGCGCGATTTACATATTTAAAAATATGTTGCCAGAAAGAATAATATCACAATTTTATAATAATACCTACCGGGAAAACAATACAGATGATGCCCATCAGAGCTTTCGGTTAAAAATTGCCAGTATTGTTGTATTAACAATACTGGTAGTATACCTCGTGGTTTCATTTTTGTTATCACATAAACAGTTGGGTATTGTAATTGGCGTTTCACTTATATTGGCCGCTGTTAATCATATTATGCTTCTTACTACTAAAAATGACCAATTTGCCGGTACAGTGCTGATCTTTTTGGTGGGTTCGCTATTTTCATATACCATTTATACCGGCGGGGTCGACGGATATGGTTATGTATGGCTTTTTACATTTCCTATTCTTACCATTTCTGTTAAACCATTAAAAACAGGCAATTTTTATGCGTATGGTTTTTTTATTGTGTTTTGTGCGGTAATAGCCCTATCAAATAAGTATGGTTCAACTTTATTATCCGAATTTCTTTTTTGTTTACGCCTTTTGTTTATCTACTCTATTTTAATACTGCTTTTTGTCGTAACGGATAAACGGAAATTAATACATTACCAGAAATTAAAGGAAGTATCAGACCAAACCGAAAAAGACAACAAAACAAAAGATCAGTTTATTTCGAAACTTTCGCATCAAATACGTACACCCCTTAATAATATAATGGTTGTAGGTAATCTGGTAAACCAAACCAAACTTGATCAGCACCAGAAAGACTTAATCGACACAATTATTGCATCAACGCATAATCTTGTAAATGTTGTTAATAACATTGTTAAAGTTTCCAATGTTGAATATGGCCAATCCAAATCACTGGTAAGTTTTGATCTGCATGCAACCTTAAACAGTACTATTCAGTTGTTTAAGCAGCAGGAAGAAGACAATAAGCTAAACATTGAATTGAATATTGATGATACACTCAATGAAAAGGTGAAAGGTAATCCTATTCGCATTAAGCAAATATTTCTGAATATCATTGAAAATCTGATAAAAGATGCGTCTATAACCACAGTAAACATGAGTATTCATGTTACCAGACAGAATGAGTCAACAGAAACACTGACACTGGCATTTACAATTGTAACCAATAATACACTTACCCAAAAAGACGGACAATATATTATTTCATCTGAAAAGGGTGAAGATATAACACTTGATTTTTCAATTGCCCAAAAAGTAATTGAAATTGAAGGTAAAACGTTGGACATTGAATCGCACGAAGGACAAACCATATTCTCTTTCAACTATACTTTTGGTATTGATCATTCAGAAATAAAATTGAGTGAAACAGGCATAAGGGAACCAATAGTACAACCAACCAAAAATATTGAATTGAAAGACTCAAATATTTTGCTGGTTGAGGATAATTCCATTAACCAGAAAATTGTGATCTTAAGTCTGAAAAAAATGGTAGGTAATATAGATGTTGCCAACAATGGTAAGGAAGCGCTGGATAAATTCGGCAGCACGAAATATGATATTATTTTAATGGATATCCAGATGCCGATAATGGATGGCATAATTGCGACCAAAAAAATACGTGAGCTTGAAGAAAGTACCAACACGCACACACCTATTATTGCCATCACTGCAAATGCTTTATCAGGTGATAAAGAAACTTGTCTGGCAGCCGGTATGAATGACTATATAAGTAAACCTTTTCAGGTTGACGTGTTAATCGATAAAATAAAAAATTTACTACGTCAGTAAATCAGTAAATTAACATAGAGTTTAAAGATTGATTCCCATTACCAAAATATCATCCACCTGATCCAGATCTCCTTTCCATTCGATTATTGACCGTTCAAGGAATTCTTTTTGTTTATCCAGTGGCAGGTGATGAAGTGTGAGTAATAAATGCCGGAAACGTCGGTATTTAAACTTCTTTCCTTCAGGTCCACCAAACTGATCAGCATAACCATCAGAAAACAGGTACAGCATATCGCCTTTTTCATAGCGGAGCTCATTATTTCGAAAATGATGTTCTCCAAAATCACTTTCATCAAGTCCAATTGAAAAGCGGTCGGCTTTAATTTCAATAATGCGGTTATCCCTGATGACATACATTGGATTAAACGCACCGGCATACTCGATCATTTTTTTCTGCTCATCAATTATACAAAGCGCAATATCCATACCGTCGCGCAGGGTTATATTTTCCACGTCTTTAAAAATAGTAGCAAAATCATCTTTTAACCGGTCTAATATTTCGCCCGGTTTATTGAAACCGGGTGTATTGGTGATTTTCCGAAACAGTTCAATGCCAATAATGGACATAAATGCACCCGGTACGCCATGGCCTGTACAGTCGACTGCAGCCACATAAATCCTGTTGTCTAATTTATTAATCCAATAAAAATCTCCACTTACAATATCCTTCGGTTTATGCAGCACAAATGCATTGGGCAAAACATTGTGAAATAATTTTTCCGAAGGCATCATGGCCTGTTGTATACGCTTGGCATAATTTATACTGGCCGTTATATTCTTATTTTTAAGGGATAGCTCTTCCTTCTGATTGGCTATTTCTGCCGCAATCAGTTCACGCTCCTTATATATTCGGTTTGCTTTGCGCAGTTGACGCGTGCGACTGAGAAACACCGCATATACCAAACCAATGAATATGGAGAAATAGACTAAGTATGCAACCGTTGTGCGCCAAATGGGTGTTTGAATTTTAACGGTGAACCAGATTCCTGTTTCGTCCCATACACCATGATTGTTTGATGCTTTGGCCCGAAAAGTGTAGGTTCCCGGGTCATATTTTGGTACAATGGCCAGATTTTGAAATCCTGTTGACTGCCATTGCTCAACCTTACCGGCTGGTTCGAAGGAATATAAAAACTGATTTTTTTCCGGATTCGTAAAATCATCGGCAGCCAGTTCAACTATAAAGTTATCATGCTGATAGGTCAGGTAAATCGTGTCGCCCACTTCAATATTTTTTTCAACCGGCCTGCCTTCCAGGTAAGTTACAAACGATGTAAGCATGGTTTGGGGTTTTCTCCTGTTCAGCATTACGGAATCCGGATTGAAATAGGTAATTTTATTCCCTCCGAAATAAAAGCGACCATCATTGTTTTTATAAACTGCATTTCGCTGATATAATAAATCGCCTATACCATCAGAGATGCCAAAATTGTTAATCTTATATGTTACCATGTTAAACCTGATTAATCCTTTATGGGTTCCTAACCATAAATTATTGTCGTTATCAGCAATCATGGATGCGATAAAATGATTCTGAAAACCATCCGCTGATGAAAATCTTTTAAATTCCTTTGTTTTCCTGTTAAATTTGTACAGCCCATTGGGAGTCCCCAGCCAATAGATTCCGGCCGAATCGTGATGAATGTTGTAAACCGAGTTATTGTACCACTGAAATGTATTATCCTTTAAAATGGATTGATAGGACTCGTAATATTCCGAATCTTTTACAAACACCATAAACCCCTCGCTGGTTCCCAGGCACAGTTCATTTTCTTCTTCCACGGGATGTATTTCATATACCGAATTAAAACTGGTTGTATCCGCTCCATTGAAAAAGTATTGATACTCATATAGGGCATCTTCCTGCCTGTTTACACAGTATAATCCTTTTCTTGTGCCAAACCAGATATTATTGTCTGAATCGATTGATATGTCATACACAATATCCGACTGCAACACGGTATTTATTTGAAAATTATAAAAATCAGCTATGTTGACCCAATCTGATCCATGAGAGGCTTTAATGAGCACACCTTTGTTGGTAGCCGCGTAAAGCACATTATCACTGTTCCTGGTAATCTTATAGACCGTTAAATCGTACAATTCCCGGTTTACCCTGTCATTTTCTTTATTGATCCTGACAATGCCGTCTTCATTTTGTCCGATATAAAGGAACGTATCATCCTCATAGAATGTTAAAATATCATGTCCAAAGCCATTTCTGGCGTGGAACGGTTTATTTTTGAGGTCAAATTTTTTCAGGCCGCTATTGGTTCCAAGCCAGATAATGTCTGAATTATCGTGTGTTACCGAATTAACCACTCCTTCTGAATAAAATGCAGCATTCCAGGTAGTTGATGGTAATTTATCCAGCGGTGTAATGGTATAGGATTGGTTGGTAAAGCCCATGAATTCATTTTGTCTGTTTATTTCACAATACTCAAGCGGTAAATCGCTTTCAAATATTTCATTTATCCTTTCAGTTTCAATGGTAAGTTGGTATAATTTTTTATCAACCGAAAAAAAAAGCTGGCCTGATTGTACTTTTAATAATTTAATCACTTCAGTTTTATCAGGTATGCCTGACGGTACAATTTCAGCCAAACCGATGATGGTGCTTGTATCTTTATTTACACTTATAATACCGTCATTAACCAGTGTATAGATCACACCTTTTTCATCCTGCAATAAATTGTCATAAGCTTTTTGAAAGATATCATACTCCTCTTTCTCAGGAAGCTGATAGTAGACTGTTTTTTGAGTTTTGACATTATGTTTAAATAACCTGGCATAAGAGCGTATCCAAATTATTTCAGGGTTTTTTCGGTCAATAAGTACCGAATAAATAACCTGATGTTCAAACTTTTTAAGTTCATTGCCCAAATTGAACTTAAATGTTACTGTTGAGAAACGATCATTGCCGTAATTGAATTTATTTACTCCTCTATTGGTACTTATCCATAAATTTCCATGATTATCCTCGGTGATATGGCGTATATAGTTATTGGAAAGGGAATTTGAATCATCCGGATCATGGTAATAGGTCCTGAAATCATAACCGTCAAAAACATTCAGTCCGTCGGGCGTGCCAATCCAAAGCAAGCCTCTGGAATCGGTATAAAGATAGGTGATATTGTTATGGCTTAACCCCTCGTTGATGGTGTATAAAGAAAAATTATTGGCCTGTACTATTAACATAAGGCACAGGCCAAAAAATATTGATGAAAGTTTTCTTTTCATACCATGCGACAACAACAATTTAATAGTTCTAATATAGCCAATTATTTGGGAACTATCAATTGTATAATTGTTTATTGGTCTTATATTATTTACTGCATGGAGTTTGTTAAACTTTTTAAAAAAGTCTTCATGTAAATGAATACAGCCTGGTAAGATTAGCTGTTCTCTTTTACTTTATGATTCACAAGCACCTCATTAACGATTTTCTCAAGCATATCAGTAGTTATTGATTTAGGCCTTTCGATGGGATATCCCAGTGCCCTGTCCCAAATAATATTAGCACAAACACCAATGGCGCGTCCAACTCCAAAAAGAACCGTATAGAAATCATATTCCCTTACTCCGTAATGCCATTGTATTACACCCGATTGTGCATCAACATTGGGCCATGGATTCTTAGCTTTGCCTTGTTCTTTAAGCACATCAGGAACTACTTTAAAAAGAAGGTTCACGTATTGAAACAGATGGTCATTGGGTAAATGTTTTAATGAAAATTCGCGTTGCAATGAATAACGCGGGTCTGTTTTACGCAATACAGCATGACCAAATCCAGGCACAACATGTCCTGAGTTTAAAGTATCCCAGACAAATTGCCGCAATTCATCTTCTGTTGGAATTTCACCCCCCATTTTTTCATCTAACGACTGTAACCATCTCAGCACTTCCTGGTTCGCCAGGCCATGCAAGGGCCCGGCCAGACCATTGATCATGCCAGAAATGGCGAGATATGGATCGGAAAGAGAGCTGGCTACCAAATGACCGGTGTGTGCGCTCACGTTACCGCTTTCATGATCAGCATGTATAATAAAATGCATACGGGAAACATCATCGTAAGGTTTATCAATACCCATCATGTGGGCGAAATTGCCGGCCATATCCAAATCCGGGTTGGAATCAATCGGATCCGCTTTTTTATATACTTTATTATAAATATATGCAGCAATACCCGGTAATTTGGCGAGCAGGTTCAAGGCGTCTTCATAGGTTGGGTCCCAATAATCTGTTTTGTTTATTCCGGTTTTGTATTTTTTGGCGAAAAATGATTCACGTTGTAAAGTTAAAATTGCAGAGGAAAACATTGCCATTGGCGGACTACAACAAGGGAAAGCATCAATCACCTCATACACATACCGCGGCAGTGTTCGTCTTTTTTTAAATTCGTCAATCACATCCTCAACCTGTTCATCATTGGGCATGTCGCCTGTTAAAAACAAATATATCAATCCTTCAACATAAGGCATTTCCGAATCGGGTGGCTTGGGTAATTGTTTAAAAACCTCATGCAGGGTGTACCCCCGAAAGCGTATACCTTCCATTGGGTCAAGATAAGAAATATCAGTAATGAGACTTTTTACCCCCCGCATTCCGCCAATAATTTGAGCTACCGTTATATTGTCAACCACTACATCACCATATTCCCTGAGTAGTTTTTGTGTTCGTGGCCGCCACTCCTCAATTTTATTGTACAATGTTTCTTTTAAACCAGACATATATAATATTTTTACAGACTATTTACTTTTTTGAAAAGGGGACTAAATATAATATTTTCCAGGATATTTGCATCTTTTGTTATGTTTTATTTTACCGGCATCCATCATGTATATTTCAAAGTGTTTTAATCAGTGATTAATTTTAATAAGGTAATTAGTAAACAATTCCGAGGCCCATAAGGTTTGCCCTTAAATATCAAAAAAGGCAGATGCTATAAATCATCTGCCTGCAAAAAAATCCATCTTGTCAATTATTAGTATCCATATTTGGCCAAATCGCCAAGTTCTTCTTCAATACGCAATAATTGATTGTATTTGGCCATTCGATCGGAACGACTTAATGAACCGGTTTTAATCTGACCACTGTTGGTAGCCACAGCAATATCGGCGATGGTTGCATCTTCCGTTTCACCGGAACGATGAGAAGTTACCGATGTAAAGCCTGCACGATGTGCCATTTCAATAGCATCCAATGTTTCGGTTAAACTACCAATCTGGTTCACTTTAATAAGAATTGAATTACCACAACCCATATAAATACCTTTTTTCAGGAATTCAACATTGGTTACAAATAAATCATCACCAACAAGCTGACATTTGCTACCGATTTTATCGGTTAATACTTTCCAGCCCTCCCAGTCATTTTCATCCATTCCGTCTTCGATCGAATCAATGGGATATTTGCTAATCAATTGCGCTAAATAATCCGCCTGTTCTTCAGAAGATCGAACCGCGCCATTATCACCCTCAAATTTTTTATAATTGTATTTTCCGTCTTCAAAAAATTCGGAAGAGGCACAATCCAGTGCAATAGATACTTCACCGCCCTCTTCTTTTCTGCCGGGCTTATAACCTGCAGCTTCAACTGCTTTTATAATACTGTCCAGGGCATCTTCTGTCCCATCCAGTTCAGGTGCAAATCCTCCCTCATCACCAACAGCTGTGCTTAGTTTTCTGTCTTTAAGTACTTTTTTAAGGGCATGAAATATTTCTGCACCCATTCTCAGTCCTTCTTTAAATGAGCCAGCACCAACCGGACGAATCATAAATTCCTGAAATGCAATAGGGGCATCGGAATGTGATCCACCATTGATGATATTCATCATGGGAACTGGTAAAACGGTTGTATTGGTACCGCCAATATAGCGATATAATGGCATACCCAATAAACTGGCAGCCGCTTTAGCTGAAGCAAGCGATACACCCAAAATGGCATTTGCACCTAACTTACTTTTTGTTTTGGTACCATCAAGTTCCAGCATTTTATGATCAATGGCAACCTGATCGGTAACATCCATGCCTACCAACTCTTTGGCAATAATATTATTAACATTTTCAACGGCTTTTAAAACGCCTTTACCCAGGTAACGCTTTTTGTCGCCATCACGCAGTTCTAATGCTTCGTGTTCACCGGTTGATGCACCGGAAGGTACGGCTGCTCGGCCAACAAATCCGCTGGCTGTAGTTACTTCTACTTCAATAGTTGGATTACCACGTGAATCAAGGATTTCACGTGCATGAATATCAACAATTTGTCCCATATTAAATTTTTTATGTATTTAGAAAATTTGCGAGCACGAATTTAATGAAATATTTCAAATTTGGATAAAAGAAAAAGGGATAAAGTGCACTGATATACATCTTTATCCCTTCCTTTTATCTATATATTCTTTAGAAATTATTTTTTTGGATTGTCTTCTTTCGATTCCTCTCCACCTTCTTTTTGATTATCTGTATCTTCCTTTTCATCCGCATTTGCTTCAGGCGATTCATCTTCTTTTTGTACATCGGTGTCCTGATCGGATGTTTCTGTGGTAGATTCTTCGTTTTTCACGTCTGTTTCAACTACTTCTGCATCCTGCACTTCATTGGAAGAAACTATCTGTTCATCAGATGTTTGCGACTTATTTTCTATATCTGCAGCCGGTGTATCTGAAACAGGTGTTTGTTGTTGGGAATCAGCGACCTGATCGGCTGTCGATTTCTTTTTGCCTCCTCTTCGGCTTCTTCTGGTGGTAGATTTTCTTGTATCCTTGCCACTTAGCATACTCTCATTGTAATCAACCAACTCAATGATACACATATCCGCATTATCACCCGGACGATTACCGAGTTTTAAGATGCGCGTATATCCACCTGGCCTGGACTCAACTTTTGACGCAACATCACCAAATAATTCTTTTACCGCATGCTTATCCTGAAGCCAACTAAACACCACTCTTTGCGCGTGCGTTTTTTCTTCCACGGTTGTCAGATCCTTTGTTTTGGTTATTAGCGGTTCAACATAAGTGCGTAATGCCTTGGCTTTGGCTGTTGTGGTTTTTATGCGCTTATGCAGGATAAGCGATGATGCCATATTGGCCATCAATGCTCTTCGGTGTCCGGCCTTTCTGCTTAAATGATTAAAATTCTTTCTGTGTCGCATCGTTTTACATTTTTTCAGGCTACGTGAAACGGCCCATCAACTAATCTTTATCTAACTTATATTTCGCAACGTCCATCCCGAAAGATAAATTCATATTGGCAAGTAGTTCGTCAAGCTCGGTTAACGATTTTTTACCAAAATTTCGGAATTTCAATAAATCGGTTTTATTAAACTTAACCAAATCGCCCAGGGTCTCAACCTCTGCTGCTTTTAAACAGTTTAGTGCCCGTACCGACAAATCAAGATCTACCAATTTGGTTTTCAATAATTGACGCATGTGCAATACCTCTTCATCAAATTCTTCATTTGACATTTTATCTTCCGAATCAATGGTGATTTTTTCATCAGAAAATAACATGAAGTGATAAATAAGTATTTTGGCTGCTTCCTTCAAGGCTTCCTTCGGATGTACCGAGCCATCGGTATCGATATCCATGATCAGTTTCTCATAGTCGGTTTTTTGCTCAACCCTGTAATTTTCAATCGCATATTTTACATTCCGAATGGGTGTAAATATTGAATCGATGGCTACTAAACCGAATTCGGCATCCAGGGGCGTATTTTCTTCTGCGGGCACATAACCACGGCCTTTCTGGATGTTAACCTCAATTTGCAGATTTACATCATTTTCCATGTGGCAAATCACATGATCGGGATTTAATACTTCAAATCCGCTTAAAAACTTATTTAAATCGCCCGCTTTGAATTTATCCTGGCCGGTAACGTTGACAACAATTTTCTCGTTATCAACATCTTCAATTAATTTTTTAAAGCGAACCTGTTTAAGGTTCAGAATAATGGCAGTAACATCTTCCATTACTCCTGTTATAGTGGAGAACTCATGTTCAACACCTTCAATTTTAATGGTTGTTATGGCGTAACCTTCTAACGATGATAACAGTATTCGACGCAATGCGTTACCAACTGTTATTCCATAACCAGGCTCAAGCGGACGAAATTCAAATTTTCCACTGAACTCGTCAGCCTCAAGCATGATAACTTTATCTGGTTTTTGAAATGCTAATATTGACATAAGCTTAAAACAAATGTTTTATTTAGAGTATAATTCAACTATTAATTGTTCTTTGATGTTTTCAGGTATTTCCTCTCGTTCAGGACGGTTAAGAAATTTACCTGCCATCTTTTCACCATCCCACTCCAACCAGGAAGACTTATTATTGCGTCCTGCTACTGAGTCGGTAATAACTTCCATTGATTTGGACTTTTCACGCACCCCGATAATATCACCGGCACGTAAATGAAAGGATGGTATATTTACAATTTCATCATTTACCGTAATATGACGATGTGATACCAGCTGACGCGCAGCTGCCCGTGTAGGAGCAATTCCCAGGCGGAAAACCACATTGTCAAGTCGCGATTCGAGAAGCTGAAGCAATACCTCACCTGTAATTCCTTTGCTTCGGGATGCTTTATCGAAGGTGTTACGGAACTGACGCTCCAGCATACCATACGTGTATTTCGCTTTTTGCTTCTCCTTTAACTGCAATCCGTACTCCGATTGCTTTCTGCGTTTTTTATTTGCACCATGTTGTCCGGGAGGATAATTTTTTCGTTCGAAATATTTATCGGGTCCGAATATTGGCTCTCCGAACTTTCTGGATATTTTGGTTCTTGGTCCTGTATACTTAGCCATTTAAACTAGCTTTATTGTGTTAAAATATTATACTCTGCGGTGTTTAGGCGGACGACAACCATTGTGCGGCAATGGTGTTACGTCTACAATTTCCGATACCTCAATACCTGATGTATGAATAGTACGGATTGCTGATTCCCTACCGGAACCAGGGCCTTTTACAAATACTTTTACCTTTCTCAGGCCCAAATCGTAAGCGATTTTAGAGCAGTCTTGTGCTGCCATTTGAGCAGCATAGGGAGTGTTTTTTTTAGAACCTTTGAATCCCATTTTTCCGGCTGATGACCACGAAATTACCTGTCCGTCGTTATTGGTTAACGAGATTATGACATTATTGAAAGAAGCATGGATATGTGCTTCTCCCGTTGGTTCTACCTTTACTACTCGTTTTTTTTGAGTTCCTGACTTCTTTGCCATAATGTTAATTCCTATTTAGTAGCTTTCTTTTTATTTGCAACGGTTTTTCTTCTACCCTTACGTGTTCTGGCATTGTTTTTTGTGCTCTGACCGCGTACAGGAAGCCCGATACGATGACGGATACCTCTGTAACAACCAATGTCCATCAGCCTTTTGATGTTCATTTGTACCAGAGAACGCAGCTCACCTTCTACCTTAAATTCTTCGTTTACAACTCTTCGGATAGTTGACAACTGATCATCGTTCCAGTCTTTCACCTTCACACTGAAATCAACACCTGCTTTTTCAAGGATGGTTCTGGCACTGCTACGTCCAATGCCGAAGATGTAGGTTAATCCTACTTCTCCTCTTTTTTCACGTGGTAAATCGACACCTACTATTCTTGCCATATTATTTGTATCTTAAATAGATTTTCAATTTAGTTTATCCCTGTCGTTGTTTGAATTTGGGATTCTTTTTGTTTATTACATAAACTTTACCTTTTCGTCTGACTACTTTGCAGTCTGAACTTCGCTTTTTTACTGATGCTCGTATTTTCATCTCTGCGATTATTTATATCTATATGTTATTCTTCCTTTTGTTAAGTCGTATGGCGACATTTCAACTTTCACCTTATCTCCGGGCAATATTTTTATGTAATGCATCCGCATTTTTCCGGATATATGCGCAGTGATAATGTGTCCGTTTTGAAGCTCCACCCTGAACATTGCATTTGACAGTGCTTCGGTTATTACTCCATCTTGTTCGATTGAAGGTTGTTTCGCCATAAAATATTTTAGTTTTTCAATGCTTCTTCTATATATTTAAACGTCGATAATGTTTCTGCCTTCCCTTTGTTCACGGCAACCGCCAGCTCATAATGGGCTGATGGTTTTTTATCGAACGTTCGGATCGTCCAGCCGTCTTTTTCCTGCACAATATCCTTGCGTCCCAGGTTTATCATCGGCTCTATGCAAATTACCAATCCTCTTTTTAGTTTCGATCCTCTGCCTCTTTTGCCATAATTCGGAATCTCGGGTGATTCATGCAATGATTTTCCTAAACCATGTCCAACCATTTCCCGTACAACCGAAAAACCCTGCGCTTCGCAATAATTTTGTATGGCATATCCAATATCTCCAACCCGGTTTCCTTCAATAGCCTGTTCAATACCCATATACAATGATGCTTTGGTAATCTCCAGCAACTTGTCAATGGCCTCACTCACTGTACCAATTTTAAAAGTGTAAGCTGAATCGCCATAATATTCATTTAAAAGAACGCCGCAATCAATGGAAACAATGTCGCCTTCCTTTAGGGGCTGATCATTCGGGATTCCGTGTACCACCTGATTATTAACTGATGTACACAATACATTGGGAAATCCCTGGTACCCTTTAAATCCGGGTTTTGCTCCATGATCCTGTATATATTCTTCTGCTATTTTGTCCAGTTCTTTAGTTGTAACTCCGGGTCTGATGCGTTTTGCAACTTCCCCCAACGTTTTTGAGACTAATTCGTTACTGGCTTTTAGCAGTTCTATTTCTTCTTCTGTTTTATAAACAATCATCAAAGAACGCTTCTCCTGCATTAAATAGCAGCACCAATGCTGCCTGTTCGGCCTTTAATGCGGCCTGATTTCATTAATCCGTCGTAATGACGCATTAATAAATGACTTTCTATTTGCTGCAATGTATCCAGTATTACACCCACCATAATAAGCAATGATGTTCCGCCATAAAACTGAGCAAACTGACTGTTAACTCCTGCTATCATAGCAAATGCAGGCATAATGGCTACCAGTGCCAGAAAAATAGACCCTGGTAAAGTAATTCTGGACATGACCGTATCTAAAAATTCAGCTGTTTTCTTTCCTGGTTTAACACCCGGAATAAAACCGCCATTCTTTTTCATTTCCTCAGCCATCTGAGCCGGATTTATGGTAATGGCTGTGTAAAAATAGGTAAAAAGTATAATCAATACAGCGAATACAAAATTATACCAAAACCCGGTAAAATCGGAGAATGCCGCTGCAAATGCCGATCCGCCCTCTCCAAACTGGCTTAATGTAAGTGGTAAAAACATCAATGCCTGTGCAAATATAATAGGCATAACACCTGATGCATTTACTTTTAACGGCAGGTATTGCCGTACACCTCCATATTGTTTATTCCCGACAATTCGTTTGGCATACTGAACGGGTATTCGTCTTGTGCCCTGCACCAGCAAAATGGTTAAGGTAAAGACAATAAACAGGAAGACCAGTTCAATCAAGAACGCAACCAATCCGCCCTGCTCTACACGTGCACCAAATTCAGCCGTTAAAGAGAATGGCAATCGTGCAATGATACCAATCATAATAATCAGTGAGATGCCATTTCCAATACCTTTATCGGTTATTCGCTCACCCAGCCACATAACAAACATAGTTCCGGTGGCAAGTATAATTACGGATGATATTACAAAAAAGGCACCGGGAATAACCCTTGCTTCAACGGGAATCTGTGTTAAGTAGGTTGGTCCCTGTAAAATGAGTATACCCAATGTGAGATACCTGGTTATTTGATTTAATTTTTTGCGACCGCTTTCACCCTCTTTTTGCAGGCGTTGGAAATAAGGAACTGCTATTCCCAATAACTGTACAACAATAGAGGCCGAAATATAAGGCATGATACCCAATGCAAACACAGAGGCATTCGAGAACGCTCCCCCTGAAAACATATCCAGCAAACCCAATACCCCATCCTGTGTTTTGCTTTGCAGCAAATCAAGTCTGGAAGGATCAACACCTGGTAATACAACTTTAGTACCTAAACGATAAATAAGCAATATACCCAGTGTGTAGAGAATCCGTTGGCGTAAGTCCTCAATTTTATAAATGTTCTTTATGGTATCAATCAATTTTTTCATGCTGAATTAAATTTTTTGAGCCGTGCCTTGTTGTGCTTCAATTGCTTCGATGGCTGATTTAGAGAAAGCATGGGCTTTCACATTTAGTTGGGTTTTCAATTCACCGTTTCCTAAAATTTTCACCAGGTCATTTTTTGACACCAGACCAGCATCTCTGAGGGTTTGTATATCAATATCGGTTATCTTTTTCTTATCGGCCAATTCCTGTAAGGTTGAAATATTAACAGCTTTATATTCAACCCGATTGATGTTCCTAAAACCATATTTAGGCACACGGCGCTGTAATGGCATCTGACCACCTTCAAAACCAATTTTTCGGGAATAACCGGAGCGCGACTGTGCACCTTTATGACCACGTGTAGAAGTACCGCCCTTACCTGATCCCTGGCCACGGCCTATCCTTTTCTTTTGTTTTATCGATCCTTTTGCTGGTTTTAAATTACTTAGGTCCATTATTTCTTAAACTCTAAATTTCGACACTTCTTTTAAATTTCTTTTACATCAACCAAATGACGTACTTTATTAACCATTCCTAATACCTGCGGAGTGGCTTCATGTTCGGCAGAGCTGTTTGTTTTTTTCAATCCTAATGCCTGGAGTGTTTTTTTCTGTCTCTGCGTACTACCAATTTTACTCTTGGTTTGTGTTATCTTAATCTTAGCCATGTTGACTTAAATACTTTTATCCGTTAAATACTTTTTCCAACGCTATATTTCGTTGTTGCGAAACCATGTATGCATCACGCAATTCAGTAAGTGCATGAAAAGTTGCTTTTACCAGGTTGTGGGGATTTGATGAACCTTTTGATTTAGCAAGTACATCCGTTACACCCACTGATTCGAGCACTGCGCGCATGGCACCCCCTGCTTTTACACCGGTACCGGAAGAGGCTGGTTTCATATATACAGTTGCTCCGCCATATTTCGACAATTGTTCATGGGGGATTGTTCCTTTCAGGATTGGCACTCTGATTAAATTTTTCTTGGCATCTTCAATCCCTTTTGCAATGGCTGTTGTAACCTCATTGGCCTTACCCAGACCATACCCAACTATTCCGTCTTCGTTACCTACAATTACAATGGCAGAAAAGCTAAAAGTTCTACCTCCTTTGGTAACCTTTGTTACACGCTGTATGCTCACCAACCTGTCTTTAAGGTCAAGATCGCTTGTTTTTACTTTTCTAATGCTTTTGTTTGTTGTTGACATAGTTTGCTTAGAATTTTAACCCACCTTCGCGAGCTGCGTCAGCTAGTGATTGAACCCTTCCGTGATACAAATAACCGTTTCGGTCAAAAACAACATTCTCCACCCCTTTCTCTTTGGCTGTTTTAGCAGCCAGTTCACCTACCATACGAGCTTGTTCTTTTTTAGAAACGTCTTTTTTATCCAAAATTTCTTTCTCCAGCGATGATACACCAAACAAAGTTTTACCTGAATCATCATCGATAAACTGGGCGTATATTTGTTTATTACTCCGATATACCGAAAATCGGGGTTTATCAGCCGTACCGTATAATTTCCTGCGTATACGGCTTTTTATTTTTATTCTTCTTTCGCGCTTACTTAATGGCATGACACAATGCTTTATCTATTATTTAACATTAGCAGCTTTACCAGCTTTTTTACGGATGTTTTCACCCACAAATTTAATACCTTTTCCTTTGTATGGTTCGGGTGGCCTTAACGAACGTAGTTTGGCCGCTACCTGACCCAATAGTTGTTTATTATGACTTGTTAATGTTACAACCGGATTGGACCTTTTTTCTGTCACCGCTTCTACTTTTACCTCTTTGGGTATTTCAAAATGAATATCGTGAGAATACCCGATGCTCATTTGTAATATTTGCCCTTTTGATTCAGCACGATAACCCACTCCAACAAATTCCTGCTTTATCCGGAATCCTTCGGATACGCCATGTACCATATTGGCAATGATAGCCCTGTACAGGCCATGCATCGATTTATGGCGCTTTTGTTCTGTGGGACGGCTTACAATAACTTCGTTATCACCATTTACTTCTACTTTCATATCAGGATCAACTTTTTGGGCTATTTCGCCAAGTTTACCTTTTACTTCCACGGTGTTATCATTGGTTATGTTAACAGTAACACCTTCTGGTATTTTAACGGGTGATATTCCTATCCGTGACATATCTCAGATCCTTTTATTATTAATGTACGTAACAAACTATTTCTCCCCCCACGTTTTCTTTATTCGCTTCTTTGTCGGTCATTACACCTTTTGATGTGCTCAAAATAGCAACGCCCAGACCATTCAATACGCGGGGTATTTCATTATGATTACAATATTTTCTCAGTCCCGGCCGACTTACCCGCTCAATTTTTTTTATGGCAGGAATTTTATTTTCCGGATTGTATTTAAGTGCAATTTTAATTTTTCCTTGCAATCCGTCGTCTTCAAATTTATAATTCAGAATATACCCTTTGTCATGAAGAATACGTGTGATATCCTTTTTTAAATTAGATGCAGGTATATTTACAATCCGGTGCCTGGCTTTCACCGCATTCCTAATCCTTGTTAGGTAATCTGCTATTGGATCAGTCATTTTTCTTTATCGTATTAATTTTACCAACTTGCTTTTTTCACACCAGGAATCAATCCTTGTGATGCCATTTCTCTAAATTGTATCCGGCTAATACCAAACTGTCGCATATACCCTCTCGGGCGTCCGGTTAATTTACAACGATTTCTCAATCGATTTGGATTGGAGTTTCGCGGTATGCGGCTTAATGCTTGATAATCACCTTCAGCCTTAAGTTTGGCACGCTTTGCAGCATACTTATCAACTAATTTTTTCCGCTTTACCTCGCGGGCTTTCATTGATTCTTTAGACATATTGTTCTAGTTCTTATTATCAGATTTAAATGGTAATCCAAACTCTCTTAGTAAAGCATACGCTTCTTCATCGGTATTTGCAGAGGTTACAAAAGTAATTTCCATTCCCATGATTTTGTCGATTTTATCAATGTCAATCTCTGGAAAAATAATCTGCTCTGATATTCCCAATGTGTAGTTTCCTCTACCGTCAAGCTTGGTATTTATTCCTTTGAAATCACGTATACGTGGTAAAGCTACATTTATTAGTCTTTCAAGAAATTCATACATTCTTTCCTGACGTAAGGTAACCTTCACGCCAATAGGCATACCACGACGTAATTTAAAGTTTGAAATATCTTTTTTCGAATAAGTTAGTATCGCCTTTTGTCCTGCAATGTTAGTAAGCTCTTCCAACGCGGTATCAATCATTTTTTTATCGGCCACTGCTTTACCAACACCCTGATTAATGGTAATTTTTTTCAGTACAGGCACTTGCATAACATTTTCGTAACTGAACTCTTTACGAAGTGCCGGGATGATATTCTCACGATATCTTGTCTTTAATGTAGGCATGTAGTTCATTACTTAATCTCCTCTCCTGATTTTTTAGCGTATCGAACCAACTTATTTTTATCGTTTAATCGTCTTCCTATTCTGGTTGCATTACCTGATGAAGGATCAACTACCATTAAATTGGAAATATGAATTGGTGCTTCCTGTTTAACAATTCCGCCTTGTGGATTTTTGGCATTTGGTTTGGTATGTTTAGAAATCATATTAATTCCTTCCACAATAGCGCGATTATTTTTACGAAATACTTCCAGTACGCGTCCTTGCTGTCCTTTGCTTTCGCCTGCAATAACGGCTACGGTATCTCCTTTTTTTATGTGTAATTTTTTCTGCATTTCAATTACATTTTTTATAAAACTTCAGGTGCCAGTGATACTATTTTCATGTGTCTGTCTCGTAATTCACGAGCTACCGGACCAAAAATACGTGTCCCCCGCATTTCACCGGTGTTATTTAATAGCACTACTGCATTGTCATCAAATCGGATATACGATCCGTCAACCCGGCGTACTTCTTTACGCGTTCGCACAACAACTGCTTTTGACACAGTACCTTTTTTAATATCACTGGATGGTAATGCTGATTTTACGGAAACTACTATTTTGTCTCCTATGCTGGCATACCTTCTTTTTGTACCTCCCAGCACTCTGATGCACAATACTTCTTTAGCACCACTATTATCTGCAACCGAAAGTCTGCTTTCTTGTTGTATCATGATTATTTAGCTCTTTCAATAATTTCAACTAAACGCCATCTTTTATTCTTGCTCAACGGACGCGTTTCCATAATCTTAACCGTATCGCCAATGTTACAGGTATTTTCTTCATCATGGACCGTGAATTTTTTACTCTGATTCACGAACTTTCCATAAATGGGGTGCTGCACTTTTTTGCGTACCACAACGGTAATGCTTTTCTGCATCTTGTTGCTGGTAACCACACCTACCCGCTCTTTCCTCAGGTTTCTTGTTTTAACTTCTTGTTTTTCTTGATTTTCCATTGTTCAAGCTATTAACTATCGGCTATTTCTGCTTTTTGCTTTTCGGTTAAAATCGTTTTTAACCGGGCCAGTGTTTTTTTATTTTCTTTCAGTTTCATAGGATTATCCAAAGGAGAAACCGCATGATTAAGCTTCATTTTTTTCAAAGCCAGCTCGTTATTCTCTATTCTTTCCTCAATCTCCTTTATTGATAATTCACGTATTTCTTTACTTTCCATCGTTTTCTTAATTTGCTGTTTTATTATTCTGCATAGTCACGACGAACAATGAACTTTGTTGTAACCGGTAATTTTTGGGCAGCCAGGCGTAAAGCTTCTCTTGCTATTTCCAAGGGTACCCCTTCGGCTTCAATAATAATACGTCCTGGTGTAACCGGTACAACAAACCCTTCAGGTGCTCCTTTACCTTTACCCATTCGCACTTCTGCAGGCTTTTTGGTAATAGGCTTATCGGGAAATACACGAATCCAGATTTGTCCTTCACGCTTCATGTAACGCGTTACAGCCTGTCTTGCTGCTTCTAATTGACGACCTGTTATCCAGTGCGATTGCAGGGACTTGATACCAAATGAACCAAATGCCAGTTGGTTACCTCTTTGGGCGTTGCCCTTCATTCTGCCTTTCTGTCGTCTTCTATATTTTACTTTTTTCGGTTGTAACATGACCTTATGTTAATCAAAGTTTACTTTTTTCTTCCTTTCTTCTGAAAGCCCTTCGGTTTTGTTTGTTTGGTTCCGATATTTGGTGACAGGTCGCGTTTTCCATACACTTCACCTGTACATATCCATACTTTTATACCAATCAAACCAACTTTGGTAAGGGCTTCGCCTAATGCGTAGTCAATATCGGCACGCAGTGTATGCAAAGGAATTCTGCCTTCCTTATAGGTTTCGGCACGTGCCATTTCAGCACCGCCCAGTCGACCTGATACCAATACTTTAATACCCTCTGCACCCATTCGCATGGTAGAGGCAATAGCCATTTTAATGGCCCTGCGGTAAGATATCCTTCCTTCTACCTGGCGTGCAATGTTATTTGCAACGATGGTAGCATCCAATTCAGGGCGTTTTACTTCAAAGATATTTATCTGAACTTCTTTCTTGGTAATCTTTTTAAGCTCTTCTTTCAGTTTATCAACTTCCTGTCCTCCTTTACCGATAATAATACCGGGACGGGCAGTGTTAACAGTAACAGTGATAAGCTTCAATGTGCGCTCAATAATAATTTTTGAAATACTGGCTTTGGCCAAACGTGCATTCAGATATTCTCTGATTTTATTGTCTTCAACAATTTTATCAGAAAAATCATTGCCACCATACCAGTTGGAATCCCATCCTTTGATGATTCCTAAACGATTACCTATTGGATTTACTTTCTGTCCCATGAATTAGTTTGTTTCTTCGGTTGTTTCAACTTGTGCCACACTATCTATTACCACAGTTACATGGTTTGATCGTTTGCGGATTCGATGAGCCCGCCCTTGTGGGGCCGGTTGAATTCGTTTTAGCGTTTTTGATTGGTCAACAAATATTTCTTTTACAATCAGATTACTGTCTTCTATTCTTGCACCTTCGTTTTTTTGTTGCCAATTTGAAATGGCTGACAACAAGAGTTTTTCAACTCTTTTTGATGCTTCTTTAGAGCTAAACTTCAAAAGGTCCAGTGCACGGTTCACTTCTTCACCTCTGATCATATCCGCAACAAGACGCATCTTGCGAGGCGAGGTAGGACAATTCCGCAGAACTGCGTAATATTTATTTTTTCTGGCTTCTTTCAGCTCTTCAGCTCTATTTCTTTTTCTGGCACCCATTTTAATATTGTATAATTAGTATGGTACTTATTTCATTATTTTCTGTTTCCGCTATGACCTCTGTAGGTCCTTGTAGGAGCAAATTCTCCCAATTTATGGCCAACCATATTTTCAGTGATGTATACCGGTATAAATTTATTTCCGTTATGCACTGCTACAGTATGGCCAACAAAATCGGGTGTGATCAATGAACGACGTGACCATGTTTTGATGACTGTTTTCTTACCTGAATCGTTCATGTCATTCACCCGTTTCTCG
>JAAAOM010000075.1 GCA_009908855.1 Bacteroidota bacterium | reverse complement strand
ACAATGAAACAACCCCCATTCAATATACTCTCACAGTAACGGATGGTTCTGGCGACGGGCTATATAAGAGAGGCACAATGGTTGGCATATATGCAGATACACCACCAGAAGGGCAGGAGTTTGATCAGTGGACAGGCGATGTATCAAACGTTGATGATGTATTTAGCAAAAATGCAACAGTTAATATGCCTGAGGGTACTGTGAGTTTGACAGCCACCTATAAGGATATTACCTATGATTTAGTTGTGAATAATGGTACGGGCACTGGTACATACATTTCAGGAGAGATCGTAAATATTGTCGCTGATCCGGCTCCTCAAGGACAGGTATTTAACCAATGGACAGGAGATATTGCCCAGGTGGCACAGCCGGATAGTGCTGTCACAACTATTACTGTAAATGCAAACACAACAATCACAGCTACTTATACTACGCCTGTTTCTATTGATAATGCAAATAAGCTGACTTTGGGAAGTCCATATCCAAACCCAACAAGTGATTGGTTGATAATTCCTGAAAAGGACAACGTGAAATACAGTGCTGTTTTAAAGGATAATACAGGTAAAATAGTAGGACAATGGTACAATCTATCGGGCAAAGAAAAAATTAATTGCAGCCATTATACAGCAGGGATATATCTTTACAATCAACTATCTCTTTTTGCTCTGTTTAATGTTATTTTGTTCATTACAGTGAATAAGACTGTAGAAGCACAACCACTAATCGAAAATTCCAGCTTTGAAACAGGCGATTACACTGGCTGGACAGTCACCGAACCTAATAAATTTGATGTAGTCCAAAACTTAAACAATTCTTTCAATGGTGAGTATTTTTTGCGAATGAAAGGATCAAGATTCCTGGAAACTACAGTGACGAATTTAAAAGCCAACACCACCTATAAAATTTCAATTTATGGACTAAGCAATGAATCGGAAAGTGACAGTACTAAAATGAAAATGTATTATGTGGGAGAATCTGGAAATATTGGTTTAGACACTGTTCATGTATATGATGGTATTTACAAGGAATTAACGGGTGAAATTACCACAGGACCAGATCAGGACACACTCACAATAGGTTTTACAAATGTCACCTTTTTTTGGTCTCGTTGGGATAAGCTAACTGTTACAGAAGCAGGTGTTGGGCCGCAGGTACCAAATAATAGTTTTGAAAATGGAGACTATACGGGCTGGACAGTAACAGAGCCAGATAAGATTGAGGTAATTCAGAATTCGGCAAAAGCCTATGAAGGTGAGTATTCTTTGCAAATGAAGGGATCACGATTACTGGAGACTAAAGTGATCAACTTAAAAGCAAACACTACCTATACCGTCTCAATTTATGGCAAAACCTCTGAGCCGGAAAGCGCTAGTGCAAAAATGGCAATGTATTATGTGGGAGAATCTGGAAATATTGGTTTAGACACTGTTCATGTATATGATGGTATTTATAAGGAATTAACCGCAGAAATTAATACCGGACCTGAACAGGATTCAGTCATAATTGGTGTTACTAACGTAACTGGTTTTTGGTCCACATGGGATCTGCTATCGATTAAAGAAGTAATTGTGCCTGTTGAGGGAGTATCATTGGATCAATCGATACTTGCATTGGAAGGCAACGCTACCTCACAACTTACTGCCACTGTTAATCCTGAAAATGCTTCTGATAAATCGGTAACATGGAGTTCCTCTGACACAGATGTTGCCATGGTGGATGAGAATGGACTAATTACAGCTATATCAGAAGGAACTGCTACCATAACTGTGAAAACCAACGACGGATTGCATACTGCAAGCTGTGACGTTACTGTGACAATTCCGGTATCAGGGGTGACTTTAGACTATACTGAACTTACGCTTGATGAAGGAAGCACAAGTCAACTTACTGCCACTGTTAATCCTGAAAATGCTTCTGATAAATCGGTAACATGGAGTTCCTCTGACACAGATGTTGCTTCAGTCGATGAAAATGGATTGGTTACTGCCGTTTCTAATGGAACAGCAACTATTACTGTTACAACAAATATAGGCGACCAAACAGCTACCTGTGAAGTTACTGTAAACATACTCACCTCAATAGACAAAAATTGGCAGGGTATTACTGCTGTATATCCTTTACCAGTTAAAGAAGTATTGAATATTGATATTAAAAAGGCGGGGAATTATACAATCACACTTATGGAATTGAGTGGTCAAATAGTTTATTCAAATAAACAATCCGTTGCAGAATCTATTGCCATTCCTGTGAATCATTTATTAAAAGGTATGTATATCGCTATCTTAGAAAGTGATGGTGGAAACAGGGAGAGCGTGAAATTTATCAAACAATAGCTGTGAAAAATGCTATAAACAGTTTTAGTGGTTTTAAATACTACAAGTATTACGGATTATAAGAAAAAAGCCAATGCAAACTAAAAAATGCATTGGCTTATTTTTTTGTTTCGAATCAATTTGCGAGAAAATGGTCAATCCCAATGTATTATGGAGTGAAGGGGAAAATACTGGAGGTGTACGGGAAAGACATATAAAATTTTCCAATTCTGCCACCAATTCCGTGTTCATTGCGGCAACATTGTTTCTTCATAAGGATCCATAGATAAATTGTACAATTCCGTTGTTGTTAACTCTGGCGATAAAACATTATCGTTATAAAACAACAAAAGATATGAAGTGATGGAGTGATGAAATAATGCCGGAAAAGGTTGGATTTGATGATGTTATTCGTCATGGGTCGATTGTTCCGGTATCGGCGGTGGAACTGCAGCGGATGAAAGATTTGATAATTTTTCAGGAAGGATGCCCCGAGTTTTCCGGTGGCACCTTCCTTTTAATAATTTACTCAAATTGAAATTCCTCAGAAGGGGTATGTGCTTTTTGCATCATTTGTTCAAGCTTAGCAACAACTTCAGGAAATTGATCAGCAACATTGTTTTCCTCTCCAATATCTACTGAGAGATCATACAATTCGATGGGAGCATCCCTGTTTTCATTTACATTTAGTCTTACGCCTTTCCATTTTTCGAATCGAACGGCCTGTTTGCCTCCTTGTTCATAAAATTCCCAATACAAGTAGTCGTGTTTATTTTGTTCTTCTCCGAGTAGTTCCGGCAAATAAGATATTCCATCAATGTTTTCAGGCGCATTTATATTTGCCAATTCACAGGCTGTTGGCAGAAAATCCTGAAATGCCGATATATGATCACTGGTTCTGTTTCCTTCAATCGTTTCCGGCCACCATGCTATAAATGGTACACGTATGCCACCTTCGTAAAGGTCTCTTTTTAAACCACGAAGCGGGCCATTGCTGTCTGTTATCTCAGGATCGTTTCCTCCTTCCTGGTGCGGACCATTATCGGATGTGAAAATAACGAGCGTATTTTTTTCAAGGCCAAGTTCCTTTAGTTTTGAGACAATTTTCCCCACATCCTGATCCAGATAACTTATGGCCGCTGCAAATGCCTGTTGCGACTTATTCCATTTACTTACTGTATCATATCCCATCATATCCGGGGTTTCCATCCCGATCATATCAAAGTACCCGGCTTCATTATTTGCATGAGGCAGGGTGTAGGGAAGATACAAGAAAAAAGAGGTGTCTTTGTTTTGTTCTATAAACTTAATGGCTTCCTGCGTAAATACATCCTGGGTATGGGTATTCTTTTCAGTTGCCACCATGCCGATTCCTTTTGCATAGGTTTCGGGAATGATTTGAACCTCATTGTCCAGATGCATTGTGTCATTGTTTTTCCATATCCAATCGGGATAAGCATTGTGAGCTCTGATTTGATTAAGGTAACCAACAAAATAATCAAATCCCTGCTTATTGGGCTCTCCGGTTGTTTGAGCTTCTCCAAGCCCCCATTTACCCATTTGTGCCGTTACGTATCCTGCATCTTTCAGCAATTCTGCCACGGTAACATCCGAAGGTTGAAGGGGTACGCTTTTATTGCCACGTATTCGTGTTGTTCCTGTATGCATACCTGTCATTAAAACGCTCCGCGAAGGACCACAGACAGTACTTCCTGAATAGTGTTGTGAGAATTTGATGCCTTCCTTTGCCAGCTGGTCAATGTGAGGGGTGCGAATCTCGTCTTGGCCATAACACCCAAGATCACCATAACCTAAATCATCTGCCAATATATATATTATATTGGGCTTCTGCGTTTTTTTTTCTTTAGTGGAACACCCTACCGAAAATAGCAATCCCAATCCGATAAATGCTATTGCAAAATAATGTTTTATTGACATATTTTTTAATTTTTGTTGTGATAGAAAATAATTAGGATTTGCATTTTGTCTTAGCCTTTTTTAGGGCTCAACAATAGTTATTTCTTTTTGTAAAATGGCTGATTTTGTATTATCGCCGAAACCACTATGGTTTGTAGCAATCCAGGTTATGGTATACGTACCGCTGTTACTATATTCATACGAATAACCTGCGTTAGAAGTGACTGGTACCCCCGAATCTTTAGGTATAAAAAGTGTATCTGCCGGATGAGTTGCAGCAGTAGAGTCAAGATAACTATCGTAATCATGCCCCTCGTCGCCTGTCCAAATCACATAATAATCAGCATCAGTTAAATAATCAACTGGCAAAAACAGCAGCTGATCTCCTGCTGTTGCGGCATAAGGTTCAGCTATTTTTTCTTCAAAAGTCGTACGATTTTCGATTTGAAATCTTGCAACAGGATCCTCAATTTCATATTCTTCTTCACAACTGGTAAAGAAAAATACCACCATGGTTAATACAAACAGAATATTTTTAATCTTTTTCATTGTATTCTTTTTTATTTGTGAAACACCCTAATCAAGGATTGACAACGCATTGATTAATCATTTCAAAATTAGGATATCTCAGTTATTAATCAATTCATGTTATCCTTATTTTGAAATGGAACCGCCAGTAAGATCGGTTTCCGATTTGGGTATTTGTAAATACTCATGCACACCAGTTACAAATGGATTGTTAAGACTGATCATAGGATTCCCATCTGCGTTAACCGGGTTAGCATAAAAGCTATTGATTACCTCAGCTATTCTACCCTGGCGTATTTTAGATTGCCTTACCAAATCCCAAAAGCGATGACCTTCCATTGCCAGCTCAACTCTTCGTTCGTGCCAAATGGCATCTAACAATGCATCACCAGTGGTAGATTCAGATATGTCAGCCAGTGCATCTGGGAAATTTGTCAAGTCTGCCTCTCTCCGTGCCCTTGCACGCACCTGATTTACAGCCCATCGGGCCTGCGGTTCATCACCTTTATGATAACAGGCTTCGGCGTACATCAGATACACATCGGATGTACGCATATAGCGTATGTTAAATGGAGAATCCGTTTGGTCAATGGGCATAACTGAAGGGGGAAGCATCATTTTCTCGCTTATATATCCCGGAGCAAATGTATTTGGACCTTCTTCAGAATCGTGACGGACAACAATTACACTCGTATCATGTGGATATGGCTCCCCTGCTTCAAGAAAAGTAAAATCCTGTCGGGGATCACCACTTTCAAAAGCTTCATAAAGGTTATGACTTGGTTGGTTCCATGCCCATCCAGTTCGTGGGGCATTAAGTTCATTCACCCACATCGAATTATTACGACCGGCATGCATAACAAATAATATATTGCCATTATTGAATGAACTACGTTCGCCATTATTCGATTCGGTATATTGAAATTCAATTACCGATTCAGAGTTGTTTTCACTTTCAGGAAGAAATATTTTACTATATGAAGTATTCAGGTCATACTGTGGGTCGTCAATTATCTCTTTGGTTAGTCGTTTCACTTCATCCCAGTTCTCATTTTGATACATATATACTTTGGCTAATAATCCTTTAGCCCCAGCCACTGTAATCTTGCCAAGGTCTGTATCGTCATATTCAATTTTTTTTGGCAGACGAGGGTTATTGTTTGAAGCATTTGCTGAAGGAATCTCCAGGCAATATTTCAAATCTTCAATGATTTGATCATATATTGCGTCTTCTCCGGCCATGCCAATTGAGTAAAAATCTTCCGGGGGCAATAAATCGGTAATCAGTGGACCGTTCTGATACATAGTTACAAGTCTGAAATAAAAATATGCCCTTAACCATCTTGCCTCTGCAAGATAACGTTGTTTCAGATTATAACCATTGGGCTCTTCCATGCCAGCAAAATCTGTCGTCGGAACTTTGTTTATGACCAGGTTAGCGCGATAAACACCCTTCCAAATATCTTCCCATATATCAAGAAGTGGCCCATGTGTAGTTCTATATCTGAATTGTTCAAGTTCTTTAAATTCGTTACCATCCTCGTAGGTTTTACCCCCAAGCCATGCATCATCCGACATAATGTCACCCAATATTTGTCCAAACGAATGTATTCTTCCTTTTTGAAGGTTATTACCTAAACCAGCATATTTTAAAACAGAATATGCTGCTGTAACAGCATATTCAGCATCATCCGGAGACTGGTAAAAATTATCAATGGTAGTTTCTACCTGAACCGGTGTGTCAAGATAATCTTCACAACCTGTAACAAATATAATTACAAGCGCTGTTGCAAATGTTTTGAAAGTTATTCTTAATGTTTTCATCATATATACAATTAAATTTTTTTTTAAAGTTTTATTTGCATGCCGGCACGATAAATTACCGGTACAGGATAATTCCCGCGGTCAATACCTATATCAAGACCTTTATTCACATTCCAGCCCTTATTTGATGTTCCAATTTCTGGATCGAAACCAGAATACTTTGTAAAAGTCAACAGGTTTTGCGCTGCAACAAAAATCCTCAACCTTTTAACATTGATGCGGTTGAGAAGATTTTGTGGCAATGAGTATCCCAGTTGTAAGTCTTTAAGACGAAGATACGAACCATCCTCAATCCATCGATCGCTGTTTTGTTTATTAAAATTATTATCTAAATAACTAAACCTTGGGTAACGCACGTCATTTGTAGGATTTTCTTCTGTCCATGAATCCATAATGTCAGTATTCAGATTGTAGGCTAAATTGCTGGAAGAAACTCGCAAACCATTATATATTTCATTGCCATACACTCCCTGGAAAAAGGCAGAAAAATCAATAATATTTTTATAATCTGCTGAAAGCCTAATACCATAAACAAATTCAGGATAGGGATTGCCAATAAAAGTCTGATCTTGCCCGTCAATTAATCCATCATTATTAATGTCCACAAATTTAATATCTCCCGGACGTGTTTCATTGGTTTGAAATGCATGGTTATTTATTTCTTCATAGGATTGAAATAAACCATCAGTTACATAGCCATAAAAAGAGGCAGTAGGATACTCTACGAGGGTATAGTTAACAAGACCTAGAAATTGCACATCTCCCGACCTGATTCCTTCTTTTTCGCTAATAAACTCTTCAACCCTGTTGCGATTGTATGTAATATTTCCAGCTACTTCAAAATGTAAATGTCCTTCTTTTTTCTTATAAGTTAATTCTGCCTCAATACCTTCATTTGAAAGATTACCTGCATTTACGGTGGGCGTTTGTGCCAATCCTGAAACACCAGGCACGGGTAATTGCAATAATTGCTTATTGGTGTTTTTTTTGTAATAGTCTAAGGTCAGTAATACCCGGTTGTTTAAAAATGCAGCATCCAGACCTATATTTGTTTGTTCACTTTCTTCCCATTGTAATCTTGTGTTGCCTGCACCAAGCGGAGCCATTCCGGTATATTCGACAGGATCAGCCCCAAATGTATATGATAGTACTTTATTTGTTGAAATAGGAGTAGTATAACTATAACGAGCCAGATTATCGTTTCCAATAATTCCCCATCCACCACGAAGTTTTAAGAAACTTACAATGTTTTGGCGCTTCATAAACTCCTCTTCAGTAATCTTCCAACCCAGGTTGAACGATGGAAAGCTTCCCCAACGATTGTCAGTACCAAATTTTGATGATCCATCCCTTCTTAAACTTGCAGTAAGCAGGTATTTGTTGCGGTATGAATAAATAAGCCGGCCTAACCAGGATAACTTTGTATCCTCATGATAGGCGCCCTCTGCAAGGTTAGATTCAGGATCAAGCGATGAGCTTAAATGCTGATAGGTGGGATCATTTGAGAAAAAGGTCGTTGCTGAAGCTTGTGCATATTCAATTGTATATAACCTGGATGATTGTCCTATCAGAGCCGTAACATCATGATTTCCGAAAGCTTTACTATATGTAAGCATGTTTTCGAAGTTATGTGTTATTCGGGTGGTGTACCCTTTGGTCAGATCATTCGGTGTATTCACATCGTCCGCCATTTTGGTCTGATATTCGTGATTAAATGTGTGATCTAAATCATGGAAAAAGTCAAACCCGTATTTCGATTGAAAGGTCAATGATGGTAGTATTTCCCAAGTGTAATCAAGTGTACCTAATAATGAATTTCTTTTGCTTCTGTCATCCTCATAATCGATTGCTGCAACCGGATGGCGTAGTTTCATATTCTCGGATCCATAATATTTGAATTCATTGGTAGGATCATATACCGGCGCGGTCGGATCCATTTTTAATGCAAGACTTAACGGGCCAAATTCGCTGCCGTCAGCAATAGAATTATTTTGATTATTTGAATAGTTTATACCAAAACCAAACTTCATGTTATTATTTAAATCTGTCTGCATATTAAACCGGGCTGTAATTTTTTCAGCATCTGATTTGAGAATTATCCCCTCTTGATTAAAATACCCCAGACTAAAATTATAGTTCATTTTTTCGGAACCACTTCTTAATGATAAGTGATAGTTTTGAATCGGAGCTATACGGGTAATTTCGTCAACCCAGTCGGTATTATATTGAATGCTATCTCCATAATAGGGGGATAATGGACCAAAAAGTGGATTTTCGTTTGTATATGCTTTTACATGATATTCTTGTAATTGATAAGCATCCATTACTTCAAATTCATTACCCAGTTGCTGTATTCCGTAAAAAGCTGAAAAATCAACTGTTGTTTTGCCTTTTTTACCTTTTTTTGTTTGTATTAAAACTACTCCATTTGCAGCCGAAGAACCATAAATAGCGGCAGCAGAGGCATCTTTTAACACTTCGATAGAGGCAATGTCTGCCTGGTTTAAAAAGCTTGGATTATCTACTACAATACCATCAACAACATATAACGGATTTGAATTATTAATCGAGCCAATACCCCTAACACGAACTGTCATGGGTGAATTTGGTGAACCCGAGTTTTGGATAACTACAACTCCTGCGCTTTGTCCTTGCAGCGCCTGGGTTACATCAGTTGCTGCAATTTTTGTGAGCTGTTCACCATCAATACTGGCCACTGCACCTGTAACGTCACTTTTCTTTTGGGTACCATAACCAATTACTACCACATCTTTTAAATTTACCAGGTCAGGAATTAGGTAGACTTCAATCTCGGTTTGTCCGTTTAATCCAATTAGCTCATTATTATAGCCAACAAACGAAACCTGAAGTGTATCATTTGGTGAGGGAACTGAAATTGAAAATTGTCCGTTTAAATCTGTTACCGTACCCGTTGTTGCGCCTTTTACCATAACTGTTGCGCCAGGCAACGGTTCATTTTTCGTTGCATCAACCACACTACCAGTTACATTAACCTGTGATTGTGCTGTAAAACAAAATAAGGACAAAATAGCAAGAATCAAAATCCTGAGATTTTGTCGCTTTAAATCGTCTCTTTTTAAAATTTCAATTTTGTGTCTCATGTTACATTCGATTAATTATCAGTTATTCGATTTATGTGTATATAAAAAGTAAAAATATATTGTATAATTTTTTCTTAGGTGAATTGCTCTTATTCAAAGCATGATCAATTTCTGAATATGCTGTATGAGCATTAATTGAACAAAATTTATCCAGGTGTGCACCTTATTTGTTTGACCGTACAAAACTGTGATTATAGTTTTGTACATCTAAAATTTAAATCTATGGAGCGTCTATGGTGAATAAATAGTTTATTATAAGTCCCAATAACCAGCTAAGTCTTTTATTGAAAATCGACACAGATTATTATTGAGTGAAAGATTCATTAAAATTGACTTTATTTTTTTGATTGATACATACCTAAATTGAGCGATTCTTAAATTCGGGGTTCCATTTTTTATTACTTGCCATTAAAATTTGTTATTTTCCTAAAACAAAATTACCTAATCGGGAACATTTTAGATAAAATCACTTTTTCAAGCTGATTTAAGCCCCATTTTTAGCCATAATTTTT
>JAAAOM010000074.1 GCA_009908855.1 Bacteroidota bacterium | reverse complement strand
CCTGATTATCTTTTTAATTATGGCTAAATCAACAGCTATTTCTTTTACCGCTAATTTGATTTTGTCGGTTCCTTTGATCAGTATAAACAACTGAGCCAAAACGCCTATACCACGACCAATATTAGTGGCCACGGCAGCACCGTACACACCTAATTCGGGAAAAGGTCCTAATCCCAAAATCAAACATGGGTCCAAAATAATATTGACGGTGTTCGCCAGGAACAAAACACGCATGGCAATGGCTGCATCGCCAGCGCTTCTGAAAATAGCATTGATCACAAACAACAACATAATAATCACATTGCCGATCATCATGGTCGAAGTATATTTTGCACCCATGGCAATGGCCGCCTCAGAGGCATTCATGAGCCTCAAGACTGTTTCGCTGAAAAACAAACCACCTATCATCATAGGCAAGCTCATTAAAAGAGCGATAATTATTGCCTGGATACCTGAATTGGTCGCATCTTTGAATCGCTTTTCACCAATGCGCCGCGCTACTACGGCCGTTGTAGCCATGCTTAGTCCAATACCCAGCGCATAGCATAAAGTCATGATCGACTCGGTAATACCCACTACCGCCACTGCTTCCGGGCCTAATGAAGATACAAAATAAATATCCACAATGGCAAAAATCGATTCCATGGCCATTTCCAATACCATGGGAATTGATAATAGCACGATTGCCCGTTTAATACTTCCCTGTGTATAATCTTTTTCGTTGCCACGTATGGCATCTCTGATTTCTTCCCAAATTCCATTCATGAGAATAATTAATTTTAATAACGATGAATAACTTTTTATGACTATCGGATTTTATACCGAAAAACTGTAAAATGAACTGTATTTTTATCATGACACACCCCTGAACCCCTCTCAAGAGGGGAATTTAAGGTGTTCATTTTTCCGTTTTTCTATTATTTGGAAAATAATCCGATATCCATTTAATTTTTTATCGAAACAGATAATAACCCGCTCCTCTCCATGGGAGCGGCCAATAAGATACTAGTAGGAAAAACAAACCATAAAAGTATGGCTTAAGGCTTTTATAAAGGTCTGTTGTAGTGCGAAGACCTTTTTTAGACGGATATCAGGAACTTCATGTTTTCCGGTTTTAGTGAATAAGGGCTGCAAATGTATATCAATTTTTGAATATAAAAGTTGATAATTGTCATAAAATATTTCTTTTTACAAAAAAATATAAATTGCAGGTATTCATTTACATGTTGAATTTATAAATTATGAAAGAGATTGATATTATCGAATGTAATTTTAACGACGCTGTTCACCTCCGGAATCTGGTTGAACTCATAAACGTATACATAACCGATGACATGGGTGGTGGTGAAATTATTCAGGGTGAAAAGAAAAAAGCATTCCTGGAAGGATTGAAGAATCAATCGAACAGACTCATTCTTTTTGCCCGGTATAAAGGTGAATATGCGGGATTGGCCGTGTGTTTTGTGAATTTTGGAACTTTTGCAGCCAAACCTTTTATTAATATCCATGATTTTGTGGTACACCCAAACCACCGGGGTAAAAAAATAGGCGCTGCCCTCATGCAGGCTGTCATCGACCAGGCCAGGTCAAAAAAATGTGCCAAAGTAAACCTTGAAGTACGCGAAGACAATCACATTGCCCGGCAACTATACAAAAAATTCGGGTTTTCAGAATCAGTTCCTAAAATGAATTTTTGGCAATATTATCTTTGACCCATAAATATTTATTAGCTTTACATAGTTTGATTACAGGGGGGTATTATGAAAAAGTACAGGCTTAAATCGGGGGATGAAATAATAATTGATCCTAAAGACGAAAAAAAAATAAACCAAATAAACTGGTATACAAATGTATGTCGCAATAACCGGAAATATGTACAAGGTTATTATAAAGGCAAGCGCTATTATCTGCATCGTTTTTTGTTAAATGTAAAGGATTCCAACACGCACATATCCTTTAAAAATGGCAATAGCCTGGATTTCAGAAGAAAAAATCTGGTAATCGACCCTGAGCGTAAGTATATTTCCCGTGATATTCAAAAATTAATTAGTGCCGAAAACAGGCATTCAAAATATTTAGGCGTAGTAGTTGAACACGCTAATATAAGCGCTCGTATTGGTGTAAATGGCAAACGACTTTACCTGGGCACCTACAAATCGGAAGATGAGGCCGCCCTGGCCTATAACCGCATAGCCATTTTTTACCGTGGCAAAGGAACGTATATCAATGATATTCATCATAAAAAAATAGTGAAGTACAATCCTAAAATTCACGATGAAAAAGGCCTGCCAATAAAAAAGACAATGACCGTCTAAAGATAAACTTTGTTTTCAGAACAATAATTTCGGTAATTTTATATCTTTGCACTCCGAATGTAAAAAGGGTTCCGTGGCCGAGTGGTTAGGCAGAGGTCTGCAAAACCTTGTACAGCGGTTCGAATCCGCTCGGAACCTCAAATTATGCAATATGAAGCCTGTAAATTAAATGTTTACGGGCTTTTTTATTTTGGGGTACACCACAGGGTTCACTTTCAAAAAATAGAAGAAGTTTTATAATAACTCTTCTATCCAATAAAAAAAAGGGGCGATATTTTTAAAGGGATACGGTAATAATCCTATTGGTTTTACTATTTAAAATTGTCTAAGTTTCTGGTAACACAACAAAATATTAACCTTTTAACTTTATTAAGTCAAAATACATTAAGCGTGTTTTAAGACTTTCTGTAATATTCTCTTTTCCTGTATTTTCCTTTTCTTCTTGTTCGTTTTGAAATAAGAATTGAAAACCATTATTTTGATAATATTCAAGAGGAATTGGTTCATTGTAGGAATCAACCACAACAAACCTACAACCAGTTTTATTTTTTTCGTCTATGAACCAACCTTTTATGAAATTCATTAGTTCGGTTCCAATACCTTGTCTCTTAAAATCTTTGCTAACCCCTAATCTTCCAATTAAAACGGCAGGATAACTTATAGTTCTTTTTATGTTAGGAATTGGTCTGGAAATTTTATTTTTTTTGGATTTGGCTAACAGATTTGTCTTGATACTGTCATTTGATACAGTAAACGCACAAACTACTTTTGTAAGGTCATTGTCAAGTAAAAAACAATAGGTTTTACCCAACAATTCATTTGAATAATTCACACAATCATCTTTAAAAAATTCATTTAAATCGTCATGAGCACAGTCAAACTCACTACAGTTCCTAATTAATGTTTCAGAAAATGGATAGAGCGTACAGTTATTTTTAAGGAAATCCAAAAAAGTAAATTAACTTAATTTTGATTTTTCAAGGATATAATTAACAGAATCTTTTTGACTTTTAAATTCAATACTACCCTTTGAGGAGTAAGCTTTATCTGCATTTTCACAAAAACGTTTTGCTACACTATCCTTCAGTACGGGAATATTTTTAATTTCAATAGCCATGATTAGAAGTATTTAAAAAAACAACACTATTTTAGTATACAAATATTAGAAAAAAAAGTTTGATTATATCATAATATATTGATTATTTGATGATATAACGATAATTTTGCTCCTTAAAAGGAATATATTTTTAATTATTGATTTTTAAAATCATGGTTGAGCGATCATATTTTAAATACCGATAAAGAACCGGGCAAATTTTTAACACAATAATTTAATAGTTAGGCAGGGTTACGATAAACTGACTGCCTTTACCCGGTTCACTTTCAACACGGATATTACCTTCCAACCGCTCTACAAGCTCCTGGCAAATGATTAGTCCCAGGCCCGTTCCTTTCTCACCCTTTATTCCGTCTGTTGTTATGGTACTTTCTGTACTAAATAAATTATCTTTAATACCCGGTTTCATTCCCAGGCCATCATCCTTTACAGCAATTGATACGGACGCACCGGTCAATTCAGTTTCAAGCCAGATATTGCCACCATCAGGGGTGTATTTTAATGCATTGGAAAATAAATTGCGAATAATGGTGTATATCATATCCTGGTCGCTACTAATCGTACAACTTTTCATGCCCGGAAAATGAACCTGTATGCCTTTGGATTTAATCGATTCCTCGTAAATAGTTTTGGTGTCATAAAAAACACCCATAACATCCAGTTTTACCTTATTCACTTTAAGTCTTCCGGTTTGCGAACGTGCCCAGTATAATATATTTTCGAGTAATTTATAAGTGTTTTCGGAGGTCTCCTTCAAAGAATCTACATACTCAAGTTTCTTATTATCATTGAATTGCGAAAAATTATTGCGCAGCATATCGGCAAAATTCACAATCAGATTGATCGGGTTTTTTAAATCGTGCGCCAGAATAGAAAAAAATTTGTCCTTTGCATTATTGGCTTTTTCCAGTTCGTCATGCTGACTGATTATCTGGTTGCGCTGTTCAACCAAGGTCGAATTGGCCACCCGCAGATTTTCCGATTGGGTTTTTAATTCTTCGTTTTGCTGTTTGATGTTTTCATTTTGTAACTGAATTTGTACGTTCAATTCCTGCAGTTGTAACATATAATCCTTCAATCCGCCCACAAAGTAATAAGTAATAAATGTGAAAACAGCAAAAATAGCCGCTACTATCGGTAAATTGGAAGTTACAAAATGGTGTGGTGATACGGCAATTAATATGACCGAAATTATAAGATGAATAAACCCCATAATTAGTGCATGATTATGATGCACGACATAGGCTGTTAGCCCAATCAGTGTAATCAGAAAAAACGAACTGCGGTAATAATGATATACGAGCGATCCGCTGTTGGAGTAATTAATAAATTCAAAAATAATATTCGCCAATATACTGTAAACACCAATTCCATAAGCCCACTGTACGGATAATGTACGAAACAGGTATAAAAGGGAAATGCCACCAATAACAGATAAGGAAACAACGTTTACCCAAAAAGAATAAACCTGGTTGCTTGTGAAATTAAGTAAGTCGTGTATATAAACAAATGCGGTAAAAAAGAAGGTAACCCATAAAATGGTTTTTTTTACCTGCTCAGGCTTGTTTAACAGTTTTATTTTTATTTTTGAAAACATCCTAAAATCGAATATAATAAAAGTAACCGGCTTAAAAGCTAAATATACAATTTTATAAAAATATTAAACAGGGATTGCGATGATCTCACAACTTTCCGAAAATAAATTTGAGGAATTATTCAAGGTATATTTTACGCCTCTCACGCATTATGCCATGAAATACCTAAAGGATTTTGATACCTCCAGGGAAATCGTGCACAATGTATTTCTCAATTTATGGGACAAACGGGATGAAGTGGACTTTCAAAAATCAGTCAAATCCTATCTATACACTTCCACATATAATCGTTGTTTAAATTATATCCGCGATCATAAAAAATTTAACAGGGATGAACTTAGTATCGAAATGTTGGAACAAAATACCGAGGCGCAATATCATGATAAGTTGGCTGAAAAAGAATTGCAACACAAAATTGACGAAGCCATAAACATACTCCCGGATAAATGCAAAGAGATATTTAAGTTAAACCGCTTTCAGGCATTAAAATATAGTGAAATAGCTGCAAAGCTCAATATCAGTATAAAAACGGTGGAGGCCCAAATGTCCAAAGCGCTTAAACTATTAAGGGCTGAACTGGCGGAATATTTAACATTTTTATTGTTGGTGACAGAAATTATAAAAATAGGATAGGGTAATGATCATTTAATGTGTGAAAGAAATGGAAAGTTATGCAGGAGAATAATCAAAATACGGACTATGAATTGCTTATAACCAAGTACTTATCGGGAGAATCATCCGATTTGGAAACTGAGCAATTAATCCGCTGGCTGGAAAAAAACCCGGCGAACAGGAAAGTATTGCGCGAATACCAAAAAACCTGGGATCATACCAATTTCACTCATGTTCAATCAAAACTGGATATAGAAAAAGAATGGCAGCTTTTCATCAAAAAGCGGAATGATCAGGGAACACATTATTCATTGAAAAAAAATCGGTTCAACCCGATGCTTCGAATTGCAGCTGTGCTAATTGCAGGTGTTCTGATTGCTTCCACGATACTCTATTTTTACAACCGACCTGTACAATACGCAACAGCCAATACAGTTAAATCCATTGAACTGGATGATGGCAGTACAGTGCTGCTTAATAAGTATAGCACATTAGTGGTACATCCTTTTAAAAACAAAAACAATCGTGAATTAAAACTACAGGGCGAAGCCTATTTCGATGTTCAACCCGATCGGCAGAAACCATTTGTTGTATCTACCAATAATCTGGAAATAATAGTTGTAGGCACATCTTTCAACGTGAATGAATACCCGGGTAATAATTATTCAAACGTGGTGGTAAGCAGCGGCAAGGTAGCTGTTAACCATAAATCGCTTAATGTTGAGCTACTGGCCGGCGATATGGCCAGGCTGCATAAAAATGAAGGTGAACTAATCAAACAGGTTAATTCAGATACCAACTATTTATCATGGAAAACCCATATATTTGAGTTCAATAACGATTCGTTAAAAAAAGTTGTAGAAACTTTAAACCGTGTATACGACAAAAAAATAATTATAACTAATAAAAGCCTGAATGACTGTACCATCACAGCACGATTTGAAAAACAGTCTGTTCAATCAATTGTAGAGGTATTGAGCTCTTTGTTAAATGTGGAAGTTAAACAAACAGAAAAAACCATCGAAATTTCGGGTGAAGGATGCTAAAGTCGCTCTTTGGCTATCAATGTTTTGCCTGATTTTACATTCCATCCCCCATTTCGCACAGTCTCCCGATTTAAGTTGTAAGGTTAGCTTAACCACTAATAAAAAGCCATTGTCCCAATTTCTTGATGATCTTTCGCAGCAATGCGCACTAAATATCACCTACAGCCATAAGCACATTAGCGACACCATGCTGGTTACAGCACAATACAGCAACGTACCGGTAAAAACTATATTGGAGGAAATTTTACCTGCTTTTCAATTCCGGTATAAACTCATTGAGAAACAAATTGTTATTACGCCCAACCAGGTCGATTGGCCCATGCACGTATTTGGTTATGTTACCAACGCCAACAACAGGGAAATGCTTATTGGCGCTACCATATTTTCAGAGGATTATACGAATGTGGCCATCTCAAACGAATATGGTTATTACTCCATTGAACTAAGCAAACCCATTACGGGGCTTAAAGTGTCGTACCTCGGTTTTAAGAAGAAAACAATATCTGTTGATTTAACGGACAATCAACGTATTGATATAGCCCTTGAACAGGATACATCGCACCTGAACCCCGTTGTAATTAATATTAACGATTGGCAGATGGTCCGTAAATCACCACTTGGCTATCATCAGCTAAAAACTAAAACGGTACAGAATATTAGTTCATCCATGGGTGAAGCGGATATGTTAAAATCGTTAAGCTATTTGCCCGGTATAAATTTTTATGCCGATGGCTCCGTGAATTTTCATGTACGAGGTGGCGATCATGATCAGAACATGATATTGGTTGATGAAGCGCAGGTGTTTAACCCTTCTCATTTATTTGGGCTTTATTCCTCTTTCGTCCCGGAAGCTGTTAACAATCTGAACATCTATAAAACAGATATACCGGCCAAATACGGAGGACGGTTGTCCTCTCTGATCGACATAAAAATTAAAGAGGGGAACAAAGAACATTTCTCTGCAGGCGCACAAATGGGATTAACTTCAGGCTTATTACGAATAGAAGGGCCTTTTTTAAAAAATAAAAGCTCCTATTTCCTCACTCTTCGTCGGTCGCACATAAAACCATTGTTGCAAAATGCCTACCCTGAGCTAAATGAACTGGGTTTTTATGATATCTACGCAAAAACTTCATTCAGGATTAATGAAAACAATAAAGTATTACTTTCTTTTTATCGTGGAGGCGACAATATGACTTTTACGGATGAGGAAACTTCACTGGGTGGTTTCAGTTGGGCCAATTCGCTGCTCAACCTGCGCTGGAATCATAATCACGGGCACTCATTATTTGCCAATTCAACGCTGGTACTGAGCGGATATAATTATTTTCTGCATAATTCATTCCGCCAAAACGATTATTGGAATTCTTCCATTACCAACATTACTTTAAAAACGGATGTTAATTATTATCTGAACGCTTCAACATCCGTGCATTTTGGTTATCAATTGGGCCTCAATACTTTTGATCCGGGAACCTATCATTCTGATTCGGCAAATTCCAAGGTCAACATACCGGTTGTACCCCGGCATTTTACCTCCGAAATAGCAGGATACGGTTCGGTTGAAAAAAAATTAACCCCTGAATTTTCTTTTCAGGCAGGCCTGCGCGCCAGTTTATGGAACAATCATGGTGAAGCCATCTTGTTTTCATATAATGATCATTCACAACCTATCGACACCACATTCATTCCTTCTGATACTATTTACAATCAATATTTCCATTTTGAACCCCGGTTGCGCTTAACCTATAAATTCAATGATAAACAATCGCTGAAAGCATCTTATACCAAAACGGTGCAGTACCTGCAACTATTGCCAACCACCAACAGTGGTTTTACAGCGCTCGATCAATGGCTGCCCGCCAATCATTACATCCGGCCTCAAATAGCTCATAATTTCACAATTGGCTATCTGCAAGAGATTATTAAGCCGGGGGTTTTTGTAACTACGGAAGTTTTTGGCAGACTTCTGCGTAACCAGATAGAAATAATATACAATGCCAATACCATTCTAAACCCACACATCGAACAGGAACTGAGTTTTGGCCGTGCCAGGGCTTATGGATTCGAATTTCAGATTAATAAAGAAATCGGTAATTTAACAGGCTGGATAAATTACACCTATACACGTGTATTAAAAGAATTTGCAACATTAAACAATGGCCGTCAATACCCGGCGAACTACGATAAACCCCACGATATGGCGGTACTACTCAATTACCCTGTTGGAAACCGGGTAACCCTACATGCAAACTGGGCCATTTCATCAGGTGCAGCATTTTCCGAGCCCGGTTCATTTATGTATTATCGATCAAAACAAGTCCCTATTTATTCCGAAAAGAACAACCGTCGGTTCCCGACCTATCACCGACTTGATGTTGCCGCATTGTTTCGGTTAAACAAACCGGGTAACGCATTCGATCACCAGATAAAGCTGGCTATTTATAATGTCTATGCCCGGAAAAATACCATTTCCATTAATTTTAACAAAACCATTGACGATAACGGTGATATATTTATACCAAACAATGAATTGGAGATGCGTGAATTGATCACAACACAAACTTTTGTTTCGGCATTTTTTCCATCATTAACATATGTAGTAAATTTCAGATAATGAAACAACAAACCGGCATATACTTCATATTATTTTCCATTTTACTGCTTTCGTGCGAGGAACAGATTGAGTGGAAAATATCCAATTACGAAGAAAAACTGGTTGTTGAGGGTTTAATAACCAACGAAAGAAAAGCACATCCCGTGAAACTGAGCAAAACAGTGGCCGGACTCAATAAAACACCTGAAAAAGTTACACAGGCATCGGTAAAACTAAGTTTTAACGAGAATGTGTTAACATTAATCCAAAACCCCGCCAATAGCGGTATTTATCTTACCGATAGTAATTTTGTTGGTGTTGTGGGGCCGGATTATGAACTGGAAATAATCCTTGAAAAGGATACGTTTACTGCACAAACGCAAATGGTTCCTGTAAGTAACCTTTCTCCTGTTCAATTTTCCGAAATTAATGATGGCAATTATTATCAGTTGGAGTATGAACCTGAGTCCTCACCATCTTTTACCGAGCATTTCTACAAATGGCAGGATATCCAAAATGATTCAGCCCCTTTCAATGCCAGACAAACCTATTATAGTTTGAACACCATTGACTTCAATCGTGAGCTGGCACCTGAAACAGAAAAAATCTATTTCCCTTCCGGAACAATTATTATCCGTAAAAAATATAGTCTTACCACTGACCATGCCACCTATTTACGTTCGGTTTTACTCGAAACCGAATGGAAAGGAGGACTTTTTGATGCACCTGCAGGATTGGCCAAAACCAATATTTCGGGCGGTGCTGTGGGCTATTTCTCTGCCCATGCTGTAACAACTGACACCACTTTTATTGAATGATACTATTCCTGTTTGACTTTCCGAATTGATTTTTATCAATCATCTGTAAGGGTAGTTGAATGATCGCGTGTATTAAAATCAGCAACAATTAATTGTGCTTTTGAATAACAAAATGTATTAATCAAAAAACATACAAAATGAAATCGAAAAAACTAATCTTATCAGCAATGGCCATCGTTCTTTTTGCTGTATTTACCAGTTGTGAGCAAGATGACATCATCGGGAAAAACAACATTATGCCCGATAAATTTAAGGTTGATGTACCCAGCTCTTTAAGTGATAATGATTCAACCAAAAGTGCGTATCTAAAAAGTACCGCCTCCGATGATTCCCTGCAGGGAAATGACATTTATGCCAATCTTAACCTGTTTATTGCTGTTGGTGAAAGCGCTGCAGAAGTGGTAGAAGAAATTATTTTATCCATCGCGG
>JAAAOM010000035.1 GCA_009908855.1 Bacteroidota bacterium | reverse complement strand
GAGCGTAGTCGAAGGGTTATTAGAACGCATTACCAGGACATTTCGACTACGCTCAATGTGACAGAAGCGTTTGCTGGCATTTTCGAAAATTGCTTTTTTCAATTATGAGCGATTGCAGATATTCATTAAGAATAATAACATAAATATTCGTAAAGGCGTATAAGTTAATTTATTTAGTAATTACCACACTAGTTTAATTTTCCGTTGAAAAATGTACTTTTCATACCCTCGCAGTGACCAATACAATTAACTCGTTAACACAGGTATAATTATCTCAAAATTCAACCAGGTAATTGGGGAGTAACCGGGAAGACTTATTTATTGCCAACGTAGTACGTGGGTGCATAGCTATCGGAGCCAAAGGGAGTCCAACTTTAAGATAATATTGCTTCCACCGGACGAATAGTATATGATGAAGAAATAAGGTCGCCGGATATAATGAGCACGTTACATCCTGAATATCCGGATTGGATGGTTAATGGTCAAAGACGAAACAGGTATCCCGATCCGGTATAAGCCTGCATCAGGAAACCAATAAATAATTGCTAACCATTTTATAGGAATGATGAGCAAGGAACTGTTGTATTTTCTGCTGAGCATTTTTTTCTCTTATATAAACTAATATATAAGCAGATTGCGGAGGCGGAATGTCTTTATAATAAATAATTTGCTTATCTATTTGGCGCGTTCTTTTAATGTCAATATATGCTTTAATATGAATACCATGTTGTTCCAGAAATTTTGCCCGGCGGCGCGAGATTTTACTTGCTCCCCAAACCAGTACTTCAGGATGGAACGGATTATGCTTCTTTAACCAATGGGCCAGGTAAACGGATTTGATCCTGAAAAACGCCTGATCACTGTATTCGCTATGTGATCGGGTTAATCGATTATTGGAATCGTACCATTGCAATAGTGTTTGTGGTAGTTTATGAATTTTGATACCAGCTCCCAGCCATCTCAACCACATTTCGTAATCTTCCGGGAAATCACCCTTTTTGTATAAACCCAATTTATCACTAATTTCTTTTCGCCATAAAGTAGTTGGATTGACCAGTGGCATTTCAACAAACTGGTTAGTTATTATATCTTCATAAGTCAGCACCTGATTGCTCCAATTCACATACCTGCGAAACCCGTCGGTTTGTTTTTTGTGCGGTACATACTCCACACATCCGGCAACTGCTCCATAGTCTATGTACTGATCCAGAAACCTTGCTTGTGATTCAAGCCTTTCGGGCAAGGCAACATCATCAGCATCCATTCTGGCCAGGTATTTACCCCTTGCAAAAGAGGCGCCTTTATTGAATGCAAACACCACCCCCGCTTTGTTTTCATGTTTTAATACAAATCGTTCATCTTTAGTGGCAAAACGTTTGGCTATCTGATCGCTTGCATCAGTTGAACAATTATTGACCATGATACACTCAAAATCGGCATCGGTTTGAATGGCTATACTTTCCAACGCTCTTTCAAGGGTTGCAGCAGCATTAAAAAATGGTAAAACCACCGTTGATTTAGGTTTGCTGACATTCATTATTAAAAATCATTATAAACGGGGATTGTTGCGCATAGCTCTTTTTATTTACTTTACATATACCGTTTTAAAGAATCAAAACTATGTAAAATAAGCATATTGACGCTCGGATATCAGCTAATTAACCGATAAAACACTCATTCCTTTTTCCCTGAGGCTTTTGTCCGGAGAATAATTGCAGCAACTAACGATATGATCAATCCTACGGGAAAAATCTCCAGAAAAGTGACAAATATTTTAAAAAGCGGTTGCTCATAGCGCTTCATCATCGTTTCTATATTTGCTATTTTTTGTTGTTTTTCTTCCTGGGTTAAATCGCTGTCCTGAATTTCTTCAATGCTATAGGCCAGGTATTCTTCGGTAAAATCACCAGCCATTTGAGTTTCCGGGATAATCATCCAGGCCAATACATACAAAACAGATGCCACTAAAGTAACGTATAATCCCGTCATAAAAGCCTTACCAAAGGTAATCACACCATTGTTATACTGATTTTTGTATTTGGTAACCGCCACAAATATGGTAGCAAAAGCAACGATCATGCCCAGGTAACCGATAATCTCACCGGTACTGAATGACATATCATACTTTGCCATAAATAACAAACCTGCTGACATAGAAATGGCAACAATTAAACCGGCTATCAAGCCAAACGTAAGTACTACTTTTTTCATGATGATACATTTTTAGTTTGATACAAATCAATGAAATGTAGGCCAATATACACTCATACTTTAGTACTATTTTATGTAGTTACTTGTATGATTAACGAAATTTACATGGTGAAATTGAAAACTGAATTAATTCTACCTGACAGTTTTCAACCTTAACACTATGAACGATTTCAGGTTCGCAAGCCCAAAATTTAACCAAATGCGGGCAATATTTACTCAATACGTTGTTACAGGGGGACATTTGTGCGGCATGCAAAAAAAGGTAGTGCAAATAATGAAGTTGGATTTTAAAATTAAATTCTAACTCGAACAACGATTGAAGTTAGTCTTTGCTAATTAAAATATAATCTCACATCCGCAGCTAAAAATGATTAAAAATCGGGAAGCCCAGTAAAAATAATACTTACAAGACTTGCCCGATTCAGGTTTTTTCACTTATTTAGGTGAAAAATTCCGTAGCTGGATGAAAATTACATATTCTTCTTCAAAAATCAATTCTTTTGGCGGAATAAATTTCGCAAATTCAATTATCTCTAATTTAGGAGTTTTTAAAACAATAGATAAAACCCTTGATAATCGGGGTGTTAGGGCTGAATATCAGTATGGTGATCTTTTTCGGTCTTATTTTCTAATGACCCTTTGTGGTGGAGAATGTGCCGAAGATATTAGTGAACACCTTCGCCAAGAGTTAACTCAGGTGAGAGATTTTGATGTTTGTTCGGCTGACACACTGCTGAGAATGCAAAAAGAACTTGCCACAGATAAAGAAACTTATATTTCAGAAACTGGTATAACGCACGAGTTTAATGTAAATAATGCTTTGAACAATCTGATGATTAAACTCTTAGTGCTTTCCCAACAATTGAATCCGGATGAAAATGAATATATATTTGATTACGATAACCAGTTTATACCTACTGAAAAATACGATTCAAAACGCAGTTATAAAAAAGCAGATGGCTACTTTCCCGGAATAGCTTCAATAAATAATCATCCGGTATACATTGAAAACCGAAACGGGAATAGTAATGTTAAGTATCGTCAGGCAGAAACATTATCACGTGCTTACACACTATTGACCGATCATGCAATTAAAGTCAAGCATAGCCGTATGGACTGTGGTTCGTTTGATCGAACTGTCATTCCGGTAGTAGAGGCTAATAGTGAGTATTTTTATATACGGGCACAGCGATGTGAAAACCTATTAAGCCAAATTAAGCAAATTAACAATTGGGAAACAGTAACCATCGGATTCAAACAATACCAGGTTGCTTCCATTGAATATGCTCCTTTTGGTCTGGAAAAGTCCTATAGGTATGTGATATCACGGGAGAAAAACATGGATGGACAAGGCGACTTGTTTACTGGTGACAACTTTACCTACAGGGCTATAATGACTAATAACATGGATATGTCTGATCTTGAAATTATCGGGTTCTACAATAAAAGGGGTGAAAGTGAACGGTTATTTGATGAGATGAACAATGATTTCTTATGGAAAAAGATGCCATTCTCATTTCTACAAGAAAACACTGTATTTCTAATCATGATGGCCATATGCCGTAATCTATTCCACTATTTGACAGATTTCATTAGCCGCAAGCTTGATTTTATAAAACCAACTTACAGGTTGAAAAAATTCATTTTCCGATTTATGGTAGTACCCTCAAAATGGATAAAACAGGGCAGACAATACGTGCTAAAACTGTTTACAGCAAAAAAATATCATCTGATATTGACTTAAAATAACATATCCAAAATATACAGTCAGGATAATTACACCTTTGCATTAGATTTAAAACATTGATTATCAATGCATTACAAGTCAAGTGTGTAACAGGCATATTCCAAAGAGGCGAATAAGCATATACACAAATTAAAATAATAATTATAAAGAAATTTAGTGTGAAATATAGGTGGGAATTAGTGAAAAATCACACAAAATTTCTCATTGCAAACCTAAAAATTGTATTTTTATCATCCAAATTATTTATCTGCGGATATAAGGTATAAATGAATTCTCCTCTTTTTTTTTCTTCACGTGTTTTTTGTATTTTGTAAAACGATTCAAAAAATAGCAAGTTATATTTGCAACTAATTGATTATCAAAAATATTAAAATGAGAAAGATTATATTATTAGTGGCTTTTCAATTGATGGGAATGCTCCTTATGGATGTCTTAGCACAATATGTCCATACCTTTAATAAAACAAATTCCGGCCCTTTTATTCTGGCTCCTTTTGATAATGATTCCAATTACAATTGGTCAGAAATCATTTATACCGATGAGGTTTTAGAAAACATCACAGGCCGCATTACCAAAATCGCTTTTCAGCCGGAAGTAGGCGGCTATGGACCCGGTTCAGGTTTCACTGCATCTCATCAGTCTGTTTATCTTAAAACAACTTCAAATAATGTTTTCTCTAATGCTAATTATCCCGATACCAATTCTTTCACACGCGTTTACCGCGGAAGTGTGATTTGGGACAACTATCAATGGTCGGAAATCACCTTTGATCAGCCTTTTGACTACACCGGGCAAAATCTGAACCTGCTCTGGTTCAATAAGGACGGGAATGCCTATGGAAAATTGATGACCTTTGAGGGCATGGCAGATTTTGGTGCCAACGTGGTGAGAAAAAACGCCTCCGACGCAGCTTTCCCGGAATCAAGCGGAACTTTACATACGTTTTTACCAAACATTCAGATTACTTTTGAAGATGTTACGGATATCGGGATTGCCGAATGGATACAGCCGGCAAAGGTAATGTATCCGCAAATAGAATATCCTTTTGAGGTGGTGCTTACAAATTATGCGCCTGATTCCATTTACCAGGCACAGATACATTGGTCAATTGATGGAGTGGAACAAACAACCTTTAATTGGAACGACACCTTGCTCTATCAACAACATGATACCATCGAAATAGCTCAGCTGAATTTATCAGAAGGAATCCACCAGATCAAAGTATGGACAGACCAGCCCAATGGCCTTGCAGATGAAACCCCGGCCAATGATACCATGACATTTTCATTATCATGTTTTTATGAAATAGTCTCCGGAGATTATACCTCAACAATGAGTTCTGTGCCGCTTAACAGAAGAGATTATGGTTGGTCATCAGCTCTTTACACTGCTTCGGAGATTGGAAAGTCCGGCAAAATAACACACCTGGCATATTACAACGAAGGGAGTAATTATTTGGCACAGCACCAGACGATTTACATGAAACATACCAACCAATTATCTTTTGATCAGAAAGACTATGAAAAGGTAGATACTGCCCATCTTGTTTTTTCAGGAGATATTCAGTGGACGAAAGATCAATGGACTGTTATTGAGCTTGATTCTGCTTTTTATTACAATGGGAGCGACCAGCTATTGATACAGTATGAAAACCGGAATGGAACAACCATGAATGATTACTATGTTCGTTGTTTAAGTACTTCGCCGGAATACATGGCAAAACATGGAGAAAGTTATTCCGGTTTTCCAACATCAGGAAATCTTAATCTTCGTAAACCGGTAATAAAACTGCGTTTCTCACCAGACAAAGCGGTTGATATGGCTGTTTCTGAATTATTGGCCCCGGAAAACGGGCAAGCCTATGGCAATTACCAGATAAAGGTGGCCCTGGCCAATTTGGGAAGTGATGTGTTGAACTCTGCAGATATAACCTATTCGGTTAATGATCAGCTCCAAAGTGAAGTGACTTGGAGTGGCAGTATGCAATTTTTTCAACAAGATTCTTTATCGTTAAATGCATTTAATTTTGATGAAGGCATCAATGATATAAAAATTTGGAGCAAATCCCCCAATGGAGTAGCTGATTTGAATCCTGTTAATGATACCCTGTCAAGGGAGTTGATCCTTTGCAGTGGTCCCTTATCAGGAACGTATGATATACCGGGACATTTTCAAACATTAAGCGAAGCCACAAAAATACTCAGCCATTGTGGAATCAACGGGCCTGTTGTCCTTGCACTACAGCCCGGTGAGTATAATGAACAAATGACATTATATAATCTTCAAATCCCGGGTTTGTCAGATGAAAATCGGATAACCATTCGGGCGGCCACGGGCGATTCTTCTGATGTTATTATCCGCTCATCAGATAACAGACATACTTTTAAACTGGAGAAAACAAACCATGTGGTCATTGAAAACTTAACCTTTAGAAATGATTCCAGTGGGGTGCCTTTTCTTATCAGTGCATGTGACAGCGTATATATCAGAAATAACCGGTTTGCTTCAGATACCAATTTGCAGAACCTGGCTGAAATCACAGATTCTTGCCAACATATTTGCATTGAAAATAACCTGTTCAAGCAAGGAGATAATGGACTGTATTTTAATACAAACGGGCAGGATGTCCGGATATCAAACAACCATTTTAAAAATCAAAAAAAGTACGCCATCAATGTTGATAATGAAATTTATGAATTGAACATCAACCGGAATGTTATTGAATCAAGAAAGGGTATTTCTGTTATTTATAGCCCCGGCTTTAACATCACGCGAAATCAAATATTTACCGGTAGTTACTTCCTGTTTATTGGAACATGTGATACGGATTTGAATAATCCGAACCTGATTGCAAATAATTACTGTAAATCCACAGGAAGTAATGCCTATATAATGATTGGGAGCGCTCGCAATACCTTCATTTATTATAACACGATCCGAACCGCTTCCTCATACGTTATCAGTATTTATTCCGATGAATTGTTTATAAAGAATAACATTCTGGAGAATACAAGTGGTTATGGTGATATATTTAATTTAGACCGCTATACATCAGAAATGGATTATAACAGTTATTATTATAATAATAATTTTTATAACAATAAATCCTTTGCTGATTGGCAAAACAATTATGGCCAGGATTTGCATTCAGACACACTTAAGGTTTATTTTGAAAATGATGGATTACATACCGGGCATATTGTGGTAAGCAATAAAGGTGATACGGTAAGCATGGTAGCCACAGATATTGATGGTGATTTACGCGACACACTGCAACCCGATATTGGAGCCGATGAATTTGATGGTTGCACGGAAGGAATGAAAGGTTCGTATGTAATTGACCAGGGCGGAAGTGGAGATTTTAGATCATTTCAAGAGGCAAAAAAACAAATGATGTTTTGTGGTGTTGATAGTATGGTACAGTTCTTTGTCATGCCCGGCACCTATGTAGAACAGCTCGTTCTTTCTGATAGCATTTTCAGAAATCCTTCTGCAAGTGCTGCGAAAATAGCATTTTATCCGGCAAATGGAGACAGCACTTCTGTTACTTTAACCTGGGATGCCGAAAGCCATGCCGATAATTATGTCATCAAGCTTGACAATATTGACCATGTGATTGTTCATGGTTTAACCATTAAACCGCAAGATAGTATTTACATGCAGGCTATTGTAATGGAAGGCAATGTAAATCACAACGTTATTTCCGGCAATGTTATAGAGGGACATCGAGAAGATGGCTTTAATCTGAGCGGGGCTTTGATCTATTCAACAGGATCGGCTGCAGGCAAGCGGGATACCGGAAATTGGATTATCAATAATTTGTTTCTAAATGGTTCATTCGCGTATTATAATTCTGATGATGATGCAGGTGTGTCAACCTTTTTGCAAGGAAACCGTTTTTTGGATCAATATGCCAGAAGCATATATGTAACAAATATAGATTCCTTTAGAGTAAACAAGAATTATTTTACCACACGAGCCACAGACTACCAATCTTTCCTATTTATGAGGGTGAGTGAATGTGATTATTTTGTGATGAATGCCAATCATTTTATGAATAGCAGTGATTTCAATGGTATTACATTATTGAATTTAAGACATTCCAGTCATGCAACTATATCGAACAATATGGCCTCTTTGCTTTACTCGTATGATCATGGATACGTTTTTGATGTCAATAACTCCAGTGCCAAAATTGTTTACAATACGATTCGTGTGGATTCCAGAAATGATCGCAATGTAGATGTCATTTATGTGCGAGGAACTGAACACGATGTGTCTGTTTGGAATAATGTGTTATATAATAAGACGGAAGGACAGTTCCTGGAAACGAATCACGATGGATCCAACAAGCTGTTTACTTCTGATTACAATTGTTTTTATGGGAATACGGGATATTTTTCCAGATATAATGGCACAAATCAGGAGGATTTTGCATCTTGGAAAAATGAAAGCGGCAACGACCAGCATTCTTTTTATACCGATCCACGTTTCGTGTCTGATACCAATCTTCATATAAGCCATCCACTGTTAAACAGTTCCGCTTTATTAATAAATGGCCTTGATTTTGATATTGATGGTGAAGCAAGAGATACAGCAAATCCCGATATCGGAGCCGATGAATTTTTAAATCCTGTTTATAAGTTGGGCGATCAGGTGGTCGCTTGTACTTATGATACGGCATGGTTGGATGCCGGGGGGTATTACGATTCGTATCAGTGGATGCCTGGCAGTAGCAATGAACGGTATTACGCTATTACCTTGGAACGGGCAGGAACAGATACAGCATGGTACAAATGTGAGGTAGGATTGAATAGTGAAACGTACGAGGATTCGATAAAAGTTGTGTTTACAAAACCACGTGCTGTTCTGCGTGAACAGGTTGATACGTGTGCATATATTGATTTACACCTGGAAAATTTGTATCATGACACCGCCAATGCATATTACTGGCAGCATTTTATGGCTGGAGATTCGGACTGGACCGAAGCGATTTATGCCAACCCACGTTATGACAGTGTGGAAGTTACAAAGCAAATATATCCCGAATCAGCATATATGCGGGTTATTGTAACAGATATTTATGGATGTACAAGCATGGATTCTACAAAGATAAATGCATATGAAAAACCCTCCACCCCTGAAATTACATTGGATGGAAGGGATAGTTTGAAAGTAACTACGTCAGGAACATATTATCAATGGTTCAGGGATCAAATGCTTTTGGAAGATTCTGTAAACATGATCCTTCCTGAGGGATCGGGCAATTACAGGGCGGTGGTGTGGAACCATGCTTGTGCTTCGGATACTTCAGATATTTTTGTGTTTAATAAAACTAATATCGAACAATTGGTTTATGAAAACTCTTTACAAGTGTATCCCAATCCGGCTTCAGAATATGTATTCTTCAAATCCGGAAGCAATAATACACCCAAGGAAGTCTCAGTTATTAATAGCCAGGGGAGGATTTTGGCACGTGAATCATTTAATACAATCAATTTTGTCATTGATGTGCGTGAGCTAATGCCGGGGTATTATTTTATCCTTTTAAAGGACGGGGCCCTCATGAAAGCCGCCCAGATCATAGTGGTTTCTAAAAAATAGGCTACTTAAAAAGTTGAATAAAAAATATTCACTCCACAAACCTCATTGGACAAATGATACAGAAGCTTGTTGAAAGTATTCTGCCAAAAATTACACGAATATTAGAAGCAAGGTACTAGCACATGTATACTTAATAAATGACTATCCGGAAAACCCTGGATTACATTTGACTTGTGATAAAGATTATACAAATCAAAGACTTAAAGGATAAGTATAGCATGATCATATAAAATACCGTGGTGATTGGGACGAGATTAGGTTTAGGGATTATCTAAATAAAATAAATGAAATTGCAAAATAATACGAAACCTTGAATAAAAAATTGCTGATAAATATCCAGATGATAAGGATGCATATACCGTTTCAAAATCTGAACAGATTGAAAAAAATAAATTTATGAGAATAAAGCACAACTGCACAACAGGAATATATAATTAAAGTAATACTACATTATGCCTTAAGTACCCGTTTAACAGGCAGGGTCATACAACGGGCGCCTCCACCGCCACGGGCAAGTTCGGCGCCATCAAAGGTAACCATACACTTTTTATAGGCTGATATATTTATTGTTCCTTTAATTATATCCATAGCAGGAATTATTTCGTAACCTTCTTTGGATAGGACCTCGGCTGTATAAACATTACGGCTGTAACCGAAGAATTTTCCGGGCGCCCAGGCAAATGAATTCGCCCCGCTGTGCCATTGCTCACGTTCCTGATTGGTTAATGATTGCAGGCCGCCACAAGCAACCCATTTCAGATCATAACCCAACAGGCGAACAGCCTCAACAAGGTTTGGTACCGACTGAATATGAACATTGCCATTGCCTTTTAAGTGCATATTAAAAGTTTGATATTTATTGGAGCGCAGAATAAGTGGTTCGTATATCAATGCCAAATCACGATCAAGCAGGGTAAAAACCATGTCAAGATGAATAAATGATTCGGGCTTATCCGGTAATTCCTGCACAATAATATGAATCTCTCTTTTCTCCTTTTTCAGGGCATCCACCACAAAGTCAATACCTTCTGAAGATGTACGCTTACCCATACCAACGAACAATACATTTTCATTGAAAACAATAAAATCACCACCTTCAAAGGAGCCATTATTCGGGATATTATTCGGCAGGATGGTTTCATTATGCAGCTCAAATTCAGGATGGTGTATAAAAATATATTCCAGTAACCGTGCCTCGCGAGCACGCACCTTAGTTGCCATATTGCTAATAAACAAGCTATTATATAAACAAAAGGCAGCGTCTCTGGTAAAAAAAGCATTATTCAGCGGGGTCAATGCAAATCGGTTTTCATTCAGGAAGTTGGTTAAACTGCTTTTTTCGAGCGGCAATCCTTCAATGAGTGCTGCCGATAAATTTCCGGCTGACAAACCCATGAGTCGATCATAAAGGGACGGATTCTTTTCAATCAAAACAATATCCTGTAATAATTTCTTCTTAATTTCTTCCCTGCCACATAAATCAGTCAGTAAATCCCTGAATTCATAGGTTTGAGCGATCATTTTCAGCACCGTGGTCAACTGCCCATGCTCATTTTTGGCCATGGAAAGATTCAATATATCACTATATAGTGCTTTATGCGCATTTTCCGGAGTTATACTTTCGATCTCAGGCCCGGGCGTATGTACAATAACCTTTTTTAATTCGTCAATTTCTGAAAATACACCAATGTTTGCATTCATTATCAGAAGTCTGTTAAAAGAAATTAATAAAGGTAATCACGATCGGGATAAAACCGAAATTGAATAACCATGATCAACCTTTAAAACCAACCAGTTTATGTGCCCCATCGCAAAATGGCATGGTAGCCGAATGGCCGCATCGGCAAATAGCAATCATTTCTTCGGGATAAGAAACTTTACCGGTTGATTCCGTCAATTTAAAATTACCCGATATTCTCAACGGCCCGTTTTTTCTAACAGTAAGTAATGTACTTTCTTCCTCCTGTTCCTTATTTTCTTTTATATCTTTTTCTGCCATACAATAATTATTTACCTTCAAATCCAACTTTGCGGTGTGTACCATCGCAAAAAGGCATATCACCCGACTGACCGCAACGACATATACTAACAATCCTCATTTTTTTAATCTCATTACCCTCATGGTCTTCGAGCCTGAAATTACCCCGCACCACCAGCGGACCATCAGCCATCACTTTAACCTCGGCTACTTTCTCGGTTTTTAATGTTTGATTGCCCTTTTGCTTATCAACATCCTTATTATATTTCCATTCGAGTGCGGCGGTAGGGCACTGGTCTACAACTTCAATAATTTTTTCTGTTGTTGCCCCATCCATATTTACCCACGGTCGCTTACGCGGATTAAACACTTCTATTAGCTCTTTATAACAAGTGGTTGCGTGTATGCATTTTGCCGGCTTCCAATATACGGTAATGTCTTTATTTTTATATTCCCTGTTTCGGTCATCGTCCAAAAAGCTCATTTTCTCTCCTGTCTCTAATTTTTGTTATTGCAATATTTCCTTACTAAAAACGTAAAATTATAAAAATATAAACTGAACTCTATGCATAAATATACGTATTACAAAATGTTAATAGTTAACTTTACATTTTATGGCATCTAATTTGTAAAATCACCAAAGCTACAAAGTTAAGGGCGAAAAATGTGAGGCAGATGAAAAGAATGCTATACCTGATCATATTGACTTTTTTGATTGCGACACAAAGCAATTATGCGCAAACCAGGAAAATGGTGCTGGATACTATGCCTTTTATGCAACGCGAGATAATTAATACAGACACATTTTTTGTTTATGACCTCGACGAAATAAAAATATATCCTGAACCCACCTTTGATAATCGTTTTGAATACTGGCGATACAGACGTTTAGTCCGTAACGTAAAAAAAGTTTATCCGTATGCTAAGATGGCCGGTGAAAAGCTGGAAGAGGTCAATGACTCGATAAAAAATATAGAATCGGAACGATTGCAAAAAGCTTATATCAAGGATATTGAAGAAGAAATAAAAGAAGAGTATGAAGATGAACTAAAAGGGCTTACCATCACACAGGGCAAGATACTAATCAAACTTATTGACCGCGAAACCGGGGATACATCTTACGAATTAGTGAAGGATTTGCGGGGTACATTTTCTGCAATCTTTTGGCAGACACTGGCACGATTGTTTGGTTCCAATTTAAAGGCTGAGTTTGACCCTGGCGGGGAAGACGAATTGCTTAATCGCATTGTACTTATGATAGAAAACGGGCAGTTATAAATGAAAAATATTTTCCTCGTGGTGGTAAATGGAGGTATAAGCAATGTCGGGGATGGTGCGCAATGAGCGGGCAAAACCGTCCAACCCCGGAAATAATGTAGCTGCGTTGATATTCATCCGCAACAGGTCAGTTAAGCAATCAAGCCCCTGCGATTTAGGCATGATAAGCTTTTTAATATATTTATGCGATTCATATTCGCGATAAGACCCCAGTAATTTTTCAAAAGATATGCGTTTACCGCTTGGAAATAAAAACAATGCCTGTTGAATGGTAAGGCGTTGATTCATGATAATGGGTTCCAGTGGAAAAATCACATTCACATCGGCATTTACCAGTTTTATAAGTTGTTCATCTTCCTTCAGATGTTCGAGATCAATATCAACACCTTCATTTTTTGCATGTTGTACACGAAATACTGATTTTTCATTCAGCCATAACGAATCGATGGCCCATATAGCCACCTCGCCCTGTTCTTTGTAGGTGTTTTCGAAGGCAATAAACGAAGCAACATAAGGCGATTTGGTCCAGTCGAGCATGCGTGTTGGTGAGCCATGATGTTGCATTAAAGCAAGCCATTCAAGCAAATTTTTGGGTAGATTGGTGGAAGACAGATATTGATGAGCCCGGCGTTTAAACTCCGAAATAATTTTGCTTTCTATTCGCAAATCAATGGGTTTATTGCTGAGAATCCGTTCCAGACTGGGCTGTAATTTCCAGTTGGCCTTGTAATGACCGCGAAATATCCAATAATTATTAGCGTTTAATAAGGCATTAAAATATTGCTTTGCCTCATCCCATGTTTGTATACAGATTTCTTCGTACATATTATTCATTCATCCGGTAAGTGAATTGATATGGTTATCACGCACAAATTTAATATAATCGCCACCGGTTACCCGTTTATAAGGATGAACCGGGCGGTTAAAGATATATATCCAACAAAGCATTGTCTTTCCGGTTTCTAATTTCACTTTTTCGATGCGTCGCAGGTATTCTTCACAACCTTTAAAGTTTTTTCCGGCTCCTTCATAATCGTCCAACACATCCTCAAGATATTGCTGATTGGTAATTTCATACACTTCACCCTTTACCAGGTCGCTAAAGTCAGCAGATGGCACAACACCGGGATAATGACCGAGATGATACATTTGGCCCTGATAATACCCAATGGATATGTACCTCATCTCCTTTTCAAAATATTTGAATAACCTGCCGCGTAATTCCCTCAACAACGTGCCGTAAATGAATAAATAATCGCATTGCATACAACACAAAAATATTGCGAAAATCATGTATTAAAAAAGAAGTCGAATAAAAAAATCATTCCACGTATTCCTGTTTTATGACCAGTGCGATATGATTGTTTTCGAGCGGCAAATATCCATGGTCATAGCAAAAAAAATAATTTTTACCCGCTTTGGTGGTATAAACATTAGTAAAATAATTAAAATTAAATCCTTTGTCGGTTAGTTTATGCCGGGCAATGGTAATTTTACCGTCGGGATTTAATTCAGCCAGGATTCGTCGATTTTTTCGGAGAATGTGATTGATACGTCGAACATAATTTACTTCGTCTTTCTTAAGAAAATTATTATATGTATTGCGACACTGGTCGGAACAAAATTTTTTATCGATCCGACCGACAAAAGAATCACCGCAAACAGGACAGGTTTTTTGCATAAGATCAGGGTTTACATTCTTAACGGCCCAAGTTAATAATTAAAGCGCTATTATTCAAGTTCTAATTATTCAGAAATAACAGTCAGGGTGGTTTAAAATTCAACACCGCCTACACGCACCCTTAAAATCGGTTCTCTGGCAAAATGGCCCAAAAGAATGGTGGGTTAAGCAAGAGGCGCATATTTAACAAAAGGATAATGATGTATAATTTATCAATTGATTTAAATAGATAGATATTATATTTGCACCCTTCAACTGAAAAAAGCGCAATAAATTATGTCTTCACTGGGTGAACAAAATATTGAAAAATTTATCGTCATTGGTGACCGGGTATTGATCAAACCAAAGACACAGGCTGAGAAAACCAAATCAGGCTTATACCTGCCTCCGGGAGTCGCGGAAAAAGAAAAAGTTTATTCGGGATATATTGTTAAAGTGGGGCCTGGCTATCCCATTCCGGCCATTATGGAAGAAGAAGAACCCTGGAAAGATAAGCAGGAAAATGTTAAGTACGTCCCCTTACAGGCACAGGAAGGTGATCTGGCTATTTATTTACAAAAAGGGGCTTATGATATTGAATTCAACAAAGAAAAATTTGTAATTGTACCGCATTCGGCTCTATTGATGGTCATCAGGGATACCGGATTGTTCGATTAAAAAAGCTGAGCCATGGAGCTCAGCTTAGGGTGTCAATCAATCAATAAATAATGATTAGCAATTATTTATTCGCCTTCTAAGATAGCCAAATAAAAGGACTACTACAAGTACATTTTGTCATATTACTAACGATTTTTCGTTAAAAATGTTACGGAGTAATCCAGCCTTTAACATCATCCTGACCGGGATTTTTTAATCCCAGTTTGTTTTTCTTGTTATACCCGCACAATTGTTGATGCAAGGCGGTGTGTTTTTCAACATTTAGCAATTTGTCAACAGTGGTATAACCTATGTCTTTTATGACTTTGACCCATTCTTCAGGGATGCCTAGTGCTATAAATTTATCAATACTATCTTCAACATCAAATTTTTCAGGCTTCATCTGCGGGAAGAATAAAACATCCTGGATACCGGGTTGGTTGGTAAGGAACATCATCAACCGGTCGATACCAATTCCCATACCCGATGTTGGAGGCATCCCATATTCCAATGCGCGCAGGAAATCCTGATCGATATACATAGCCTCGTCATCTCCTTTTTCAGATAGTTTTAATTGTTCCTGGAATCGTTCGCGTTGATCAATGGGATCATTCAATTCCGAATAAGCATTACAAAGCTCCTTACCATATACGATAAGCTCAAATCGCTCGGTTAGGTCAGGGTTGTTGCGATGTTTCTTACACAAAGGCGACATTTCAACCGGGTAGTCAATGATAAATGTTGGCTGAATGAGGTGCGGTTCGCATTTTTCACCGAATATTTCATCAATTAATTTGCCTTTGCCCATCGATGGCTCGGTATCAATCCCCAGTTCATGGCATACCTCTCGCAATTGCCCTTCATCCATACCTTTTATATCGATACCGGTATGTTCTTTTATGGCATCATACATGGTTATGCGTTTGAATGGCCTTTTAAAATCAATGGATTTATCGCCAATTTCCACGGTTGTTTTTCCGTGCAGGTCAAGCACAACTTTTTCGAGCATGGTTTCCGTAAAATCCATCATCCAGAAATAATCTTTGTAGGCCACATATATTTCCATTACCGTAAATTCAGGATTATGTGTCCGGTCCATGCCTTCGTTCCTGAAGTCTTTTGCAAATTCATATACGCCCTCATAGCCGCCAACAATGAGTCTTTTAAGATAAAGCTCATTGGCTATTCTCAGGTAAAGCGGAATATCCAGTGCATTATGATGGGTTTTAAACGGCCTGGCCGCAGCACCTCCCGGGATCGGTTGTAAAATAGGTGTCTCTACCTCCAAATAGCCCTTTTCATTAAAAAAATTACGCATAGCGTTCATAACCTGTGTGCGTTTTTTAAATAACGCACGCGTTTTAGGATTTATGATCAGATCTACATAGCGTTGGCGATATACCATTTCCGGATCATGAACGGCATCGTATTGCCTGCCCTCTTTTTCTTTTACAATGGGCAGTGGACGCAAGGCTTTGCTGAGTACTTTAAATTCATCCACATAAACTGATGTTTCGCCTACCTGGGTTTTAAACACACGCCCTTTAATACCAATAATATCACCTATATCAAGAAGTTTTTTAAATACCTGGTTGTAAAGGGTTTTATCTTCACCCGGACAAATATCATCGCGACGGAGGTAAATTTGTATTCTGCCCCATTCGTCCTGCAACTCAGCAAACGAAGCATTTCCCATAATACGACGGCTCATTATCCGTCCGGCCAGCGATACTTCCTGCAGGTTATTCCTTTCGACATCATACTCCTGCTTAATGCGTTCCGTTGTTATGTTGGTTGTAAACTCTTCAGCCGGATATGGCTCTATTCCCAGTTTTCTTAATTCTTCTAATGAATTACGACGAATTACCTCCTGTTCGCTTAGCATAAGTATTTTTTTGAAAAAATTCGTGCAAAGATAAGCAAATTCACGTAAGTTGGATTAAATTAGATGAGAAGGTAAAATTAAAGGTCGGTATTCTTATTCATTTTCCAGCTTCAACCCTTCAGAGAACTTCCCTGAGATTCTTAAAAATATATTGTCGGATAACAGATTCAGGAGTTTACATCCGACTCAAACGGAATGGTGAAAAGGAATTTTGTTCCTTGTTGCACGTTGCTTTCTACCCAAATCTTACCATTGTGTTTCTCAACAAATTCTTTGCAAATAATAAGTCCCATTCCTGTTCCCTGTTCATAATTCGTACCAGTGGCTGAAAATTTTTCTTCCGGTTTGAATAGCTTAGGTATTCTGCCTTCTTCCATGCCCATACCATTATCTTCTACTGAAAATAAAAATGCCCCATTCTGCTTGGCACATATAACTTTTATTCGCCCCTGCACCGGTGTAAATTTAATGGCATTGGTAATCAAATTGCGAAGTACGGTGTTCAGCAGGTTCTCATCACATACCACTAATTCGTTTTCATGTTCAGTTTCAAAAGTTAATTTAATTTCCTTTGCAGACGCCTGCGATTGAAGGACATTTTTGTTTTTAAAGAAAATATCGCCGATGCGTTGTTTACCGGGGTTAAACTGAATTGTATTCTGTTGAGACCGGGACCATAAAAGTAAATTATTCACAAATTCATATAAGTACAGGGAAGAATGATGAATTTCTGATATAAGCTGCCCCCGTTTTTGAGAATCATAGGATTCATGATTTTGCTTAAGCAATGCTGTAAGTCCGGATAAATTGTTAAACGGGTCTTTAAGATCATGTGCAATAATAGAAATAAATTTATCTTTCTCTTCAAGTTGTTTTTCGAGTTCGGCAATTTTGTTTTTCGATTTATTCAATTCAACCGTTTTTCTTTTAGAAAGCAATATTAAAATCCAGCTAATTAGTGCAATACAAATGATCACCAAACCCACCCTTACCCATATCTCCGTAGACATTAACCGGATATCCTGCAATGTGAGTAGAAGTGGATGCAAAATCAGATTTTCAATATGAATCATAAAGTATTAGCTTAAATCAACTGTATGCTAAAAGTTATATCAAAAAAACTTATTAAAAAGATGATTTATCTCACTAAAGGTAATTGGACTTAATTTGTTTTTCCAATTCAGGAAATACCGAATGTAATTTCAAATCTCTCCCGTCTAAAACAGCATAAGAGAAATTGTTTATCCAATCGCCTAAATTAATTACCCTCGAGTTATTAATTTTAAAATCGGAAGGGATATGCCTGTGTCCGAAAATAAAGAAATCGAAATGCTCGTTATTCAGTTTTTCCCTGGCAAAAAGAATTTGCCATTCCTTTTCTTCACCGGCAAAATCTTCAGCTACTATTCCTTTTGCGTACCTGCTTTTTTTACTCCAGGTAAGGCCCAGTGCAACGGCAAAATTCGGATGCAATCGGGCAAACAACCATTGCAATATTCGGTTAGTGAATATGGCTTTAAGCATTTTATAACTGCGATCACCCGGTCCTATGCCATCGCCATGTGCCAGGAAAAATTTTAGCCCGTTAATTTCTCTGACCACAGGTTTACGGTAAAGTGTAAGGCCAATTTCACGGGGTAAATAATCATATACCCATATATCATGATTTCCCGTAAAAAAATGAATCTTTACTCCATTATCGGCCAATTCCGCAATTTTACCCAGGAAACGCGTAAACCCACGTGGCACCACGCGTTTGTATTCGTGCCAAAAATCAAAAATATCGCCCATCAAATATAACTCGGCTGCCTGATCTTTAATGGAGTCGAGCCATTCGACAACCATTTTTTCTCTTTCTCTGCTTTTTTCGGGTGGATGTAGACCAAGATGTAGGTCGGAGATAAAATATATTTTCTTTTCCATTAATTCAGAAGCTCATTGAGTTTTGCATCCAGTTTTGCCGGACTGATATTTTTAGCCAATACATCGGTTTGTGAAGGATCGACCAGTAAATTATAAGGTAATTTATTGACATTGTAAAGCCGGCTGTAAAAGAAATTATCCTGTTCCTGCACACTGTGCCAACTTATTTCGTCAAACCGGAGGGCTTTTTTCCAATTATTGAAACTTGTATCTATTGACACCTGATATACTTCAAATCCCTGCCTTTTATATTTATTATATACAGGCTGCAACCTAAGGTTATAATTTATACATTCCTGGTTATTGGCAGACCAGAAACTCAGCAGCACATATTTGCCCTGCAGCGAGGAGAATTTAAGGGTGTCGCCATGTATATCCGGCAATGCAATATCCGGGAGTCGACCGGTGACTCCCTGCCTTTCCATAATTTGAGCCAGACGTTGGTTTTGATAATTCTGTAATAAGTTGTTGGTATTAGCAACCAGTGCATTTACATGTTTGGAGCGTGGATATTTGTTGCGCAACGAGTCCGATACCATTTTAAAAAACTGTAAGTCACGCATTTTATTAAATACGTAAGTTACAGAATCATACCGATGATATAATGTTGCCAAAGAAACCATGCCGGAAGGATTTTCAATGATATAGGCAAGTATATTTCTTCGATGCGCTTGCTGTACTTTTTCAACTTCTTCAATAATGTTTATGTACAAAGCGGTATCGTTCCTCACCAATTGGTAAAGTGAATCAATTTCTTTCCTGGCTTTTATCAATTCCTTTTCCAGTCGAATTAAATCATTAGTTTCCCGCGATCCCTCAATTATTAGGGTGTTAGCAACATCCTTATAATTTGCACGAATATTCAAAACCTGACCGGGTTTTAACACAATACTAACCGAAGCGGTGTCGCCAATTTTCAATTCATAAAACCTGGGGTATTGTAGTTCGGTTGAGAACTTAAACCTTTTGAAGATACCCAACTTTTTATTCCCTGTTTCTTTCTTTTTGTCGGTGTCTACCTCAATTAACCTGACTTTGATACCCTTGCCATTCTCAATTCGACCTTTTACAACAGCATCGTTTTCTGATTGGCAGGCAACCATAAAAAACAGGAAAGCCCATAGGCAAGTTTTCATCAATATTTTATTCATGGGCATTAACTTTCTTCAAAAATCTCGTTTAATTTGGCTTCCAGTTGAGGGCCTCTCAGGTCTTTGGCAATAATCTCACCCTGCGGGTTCAGTAAAAAATTAGCCGGTATGCCCGTTATTCCATAAGCATTTACTACCGGTGAACTCCAGAATTTTAGGTCGCTTACATGGTACCAATCCAGGTTATCTTTTTGAATGGCTTTAATCCATTCTTCTCTCGATTTATCCAGTGAAACCTGGTATATAGTTAATCCTTGTTCTTTGAATTCATTGTAATTTTCAACCAGGTTTGGATTTTCAACCCTGCATGGTTTGCACCATGACGCCCAAAAATCGAGTAATACATACTTCCCCTGTAATGACGATAACGTGATGGTGTCGCCGTCGGGATTGGGAAGGGCTATATCAGGAGGCACCTTACCTTGTGCCAGCTGTTGTTCCTTATGTGCTTGTGATTCAGCATATTCAGTTATCCTGGTGATTTCAGCATTCAGATTTTTTACCGGTTCCGATTCAGGATATTCCTGACGCAGCGTTGAATCAACCATTTTGAAATATTGAAGGTCTTCAACAGGATTAAAGACCGTTTTTCGGGGGCCCAACGACTGGTACAATGCCATTAAACTTGCCAGTGAACCTGAATTTTCCTGAATAAACTGTATTGAGAATTTTTTGTGCTCCTCAACAATGGTTTGATAGTGCTTATTTAATTCCATTTTAATATCGCTGATCTCACGCTCACGCGTACGTAGATTTTCCTGGTATATATTTCCCAGCTCACTGATCTTTTGCATGGTTTCCTGCTGCCGGGCGGTAAGTTTGTTCACCAGTTTCGAATCCTCTGAGCCATAAACAATATAATCCTTCCCCAATTGATCAGCCTGGGCTATTACTTCAATGTCATCACCTGGTTTAACAATGAGGGTGATGTAGTCCCTGCCTGTTGAACTCAGCTTATAAAATGCCACATGTTCAGCTATCCCTTTCAGGGTAAATTCGCCGGCTGAATTGGTTTTCACCGAATCAATCAAGGCAGGTTCATCAGTTCGCAATTCAGTAAGGATAACAGACATCCCTTCCCGGGCGTCTTTTATGGTCCCTTTAATGGTAAATTCCCTGGGTTTATCAACACAGCTTAACAGTAATAGAATTGGTAAAATATATAATATCCGAAATTTCATAGTGTTCAAGTTTGCCGCAAATATATAAATATTAGTGAATTAAGTAATTCAATATATATAAACGAAATAATCCTGCATGAATTATGCAATTATTGCCGGCTGACAAATTGTTTATTCACTTATTTTACTTAAATTCAGGATAAATTAATAAAATATTCATATACCCACGAAACATTGATTATTCTGTAATTGTTTCTAAATAGCCTTTTATAACTATTTATTATGGATATGAAATTTAAAATAAAAAATGTATAAAATGAGCTTAACCTGATGCATCATATTTCAACATTAAATTGATCAATACATACCCTAAAATGCCTGTAATATGAGTTACCTGACATTTGATAAATCACAGTTAATCAATTTAAATTACTCCTTGGGTAAGGAAATTCTGTATACCAATGGCTTAGGAGCTTATTCACTTACCACTATTGTAGGCTGCAACACCCGAAAATATCATGGATTATTGGTATCACCAATGACCCATCTTGATGGTGATAACCACGTACTACTTTCAGCCCTTGACGAAACGGTCATTCAAAAAGACAGTGAATTTAACCAGGGAATCAGAAAATATGAAGGAGATAACTATGTCCCGCGCGGGCACAAATATGTACGGGATTTTCTGGTGAATTCATCGGTTAAAACAGTGTATCGTGTTGGCAGTGTAATTCTTACCAAGGAAGTGTTGATGGTTGAAAAAGAAGAGCAATTGCTGATCAGATATACCATTGATGATGCTCACGATCCCTTATTATTACGATTTCGTCCTTTTTTGGCATTTCGCAATGTGCATGATTTAAGCAAAGCCAATTTACATGCCCAAACAAAAGTCAAATTCATCAAAAATGGTATACAATCTAAATTGTATGACGGCTATCCTTCATTAAAGATGCAATTTTCCATAACCAATGAATTTGTGCCGGTACCCGATTGGTATTACAATGTTGAATATATGGAAGAAATGAAGCGAGGCTATGAATATAAAGAAGACCTTTTTGTTCCCGGATTTTTTGAGATGCACGCCAAAAAAGGGGATGTTATCATTTTTTCCGCTTCCACCAAAGAAGTTAATCCCGCTGCACTTAAACGAAAATTCACCACCAAAGTAAATGCCTCTTTACCGCAGGACAACTTTTTATCATGTCTTAAACAATCGACCCGGCAGTTTATCATTGAAAAAGACAAACAATTTCACATCATTGCCGGATATCCCTGGTTTGGCAGTTGGGGGCGCGACACATTTATTGCACTACCCGGACTAACCTTCTCACAAGGGCAACTTAAAACCGGTAAAGCCATCCTTGATTCTATGATCGCTCATTTACAGGATGGGTTGTTTCCCAATAATATCGGACCTGATAATAAACCTGTTTACAACTCTATTGATGCACCTTTATGGTTCTTTTGGACGCTTCAGCAATATGTTGAGACAACCGGAGACCCGGTTGGATGTTGGAAAGAATATGAAACGGTCATCAAAGAAATCCTAACCCGTTTTAGGGATGGTACCCGATTCAATATAAAAATGCATGACAACGGACTCATATTCGGCGGGCAGGAAGGCGTTGCATTAACCTGGATGGATGCTGTTATTGAAGGCATACCGGTTACTCCGCGTATCGGTTATAACGTTGAAATAAATGCGCTATGGTATAACGCAGTAATGTTTGCCATTGATTTAGCCAAAAAATCGGAAGACCATAAATTCCTCCAAACCTGGAAAGAATTACCTGAAAAAATCAGCCATGCATTTATAGATACCTTTTGGGATAAGCAGAAGGGCTACCTGGCTGACACCTTGGATGCATCAGGAAATAAGGACTGGTCTGTTCGATGCAATATGATTTTTGCCTGTTCGCTACCATACAGTCCGCTATCAGATGACCAAAAACATGAGATAATTAATGTCGTTCATAACGAACTGCTCACGCCACGTGGCTTACGAACCTTATCACCGAAAAACCCTGATTATCGTGGGGTTTACGAAGGTACACAAGCCCAAAGAGATGAAGCCTATCATCAGGGCTCAGTATGGCCCTGGCTTTTAGAGTATTATGCCAGAAGTTATTTATCACTTTATAAAAAAAGCGGTGTTCAGCACATTGAAGATATTGTGTATGCCTTTGAAGAAGACCTGCATGCCTATGGTGTAGGAACCATTGCCGAGCTTTATGACGGGGATCCCCCACATAAGCCCAAAGGGGCAGTGTCTCAGGCCTGGAGCGTTGCAGCATTGTTGCAGATAATAAAAATTGTAGAACAGTATAAATAAATTAACCGTGTAGCTATGAAAGTACTCATGTTTGGATGGGAATTTCCACCGCACATATCCGGAGGACTCGGAACGGCCTGTTATGGCTTAACCAAAGGAATGCTCAAAACTTCGGACGTGGAGATACTTTTTGTCGTTCCAAAAACTTTCGGCGATGAAGAGAAAAGCAGGCTTCATATATTGGGTGCCAATGAAATTGAACTGGACTCGGTGATAACCAACTACGAAGAGTTTTTACAAAAGATAAGATTTATTGGCGTCGATTCGGAGCTGGTTCCTTACCGAACACCGGAGGAGTATTACGAAAAGCAAAAGCAAAAACGATTCAAGGATAAAAGGCTGATTAATACCGAATTTCACGGAAAAATAAGTTTTGAAGGCGGATACGGGCCCAATCTGTTCCAGGAAATTGCCGATTATTCCTATGTTGCCTCCGTTATTGCTGACAGGTACGATTTTGATGTTATTCATGCACACGACTGGCTTACTTTCTCTGCCGGGATAGCCGCTAAACGAATATCGGGAAAACCCCTTATTGTACATGTTCACGCTACTGATTTTGATCGTAGCGGTGGAAGTGTTAATCCTGCCGTTTTTGAACTGGAGAAAAATGGCATGGATGCTGCAGATCGTATAATAGCAGTAAGCAACCTTACGCGGAATACGATCATTGAAAAATATGGTATATCAGGCGATAAAGTCCAAACCGTACACAATGCCGTTGAGCCAAACCTGGGCGGACGACGTGGAAGTTTGAAAACTGAGCTGAAAGATAAAGTCGTTACATTCCTGGGGCGCATAACCATGCAAAAAGGACCCGAATATTTTGTTGAGGCAGCACACAGAGTGTTGCAAAAAATGGACAATGTGCGATTTGTAATGGCAGGCAGTGGTGATATGTTTGAACGTATGATTCACCGGGCTGCATCACTGGGTATTGGGGATAAGTTTCATTTCACCGGCTTTCTCAGGGGCAACGACGTGTCCAATATGTTTGCCCTGAGCGATGTTTATGTGATGCCCTCGGTATCAGAGCCATTTGGGATATCACCATTGGAAGCCATGCAGTCGGATGTGCCTGTGATAATTTCGCATCAGTCTGGTGTTTCTGAAGTACTTAAACACGCCATTAAGATTGATTTCTGGGATATCGACTCAATGGCCGATGCCATTTACGGCATTCTCAATTACGAAGGACTGGAACGCATGTTTAAAAAACACGGCCGCACAGAAGTTGATAACCTAAAATGGGAAAACACCGCGGCAAAAGTAACTGAAATATATAAGTCATCAATCCATCAAAACTATGTAGTGCAATGAAAACCATTTGTTTATACTTCCAGGTTCATCAACCATTTCGATTAAAAAGGTACCGGTTCTTTAACATTGGTAATGATCATTATTACTATGACGATTACCTCAATGAATCCATTGTTCAAAAAATTGCCAATAAATGTTATTTACCGGCGAATAAAATTTTGCTTGAATTAATCAGGAAATATCCTGATAAATTCAAAGTTGCCTTTTCCATATCCGGGCTGGCGATCGAACAATTTGAATTATATGCCCCCGAAGTGCTTGAAAGCTTTCAAAAACTTGCCAAAACGGGAAATGTGGAATTTCTTTCGGAAACCTATTCCCATTCACTGGCAGCCTTAAAACACAAAGATGAGTTTCAGTTACAGGTGAATCAACATGCTGAAAAAATCCTGGAATTATTTGGTCAAAAACCAACGGTGTTCAGAAATACAGAGCTTATATATTCCGACGAAATTGGCACACGAGTAGCTGATATGGGATTTAAGGCCATGATAACCGAAGGCGCTAAACATGTATTGGGTTGGAAAAGCCCTAACTATTTATATTGCAATAATATAAATCCTAAATTAAAAATACTGCTCAAGAATTTTAAGCTCAGCGATGATATTGCATTCCGGTTTTCAAACAAAGGGTGGCCTGAATATCCGCTTACAGCCAAAAAATTTGTTAAATGGATTAAAGATACCGATCACAAAGAAGAAATGATTAACTTATTCATGGACTATGAAACCTTTGGTGAACACCAGTGGGAGGAAACCAAAATCTTTGATTTTTTAAGGTCATTTCCGGCTGAAGTATTTAAAAGCTCCAAAATAACCTTTAGTACACCCGGCGAAATAGCCGTTAACTATCAGCCTGTTTCGGCCATCAATGTACCAAACCCCATTTCATGGGCCGATGAAGAACGCGACTTAACTGCCTGGCTCGGCAACGATTTACAGGACGACGCCTATGACAAACTATACGGAATAGCCGAAAAAGTAAGAAAAACTGATGACCTTAAATTACTGAAAGACTGGAATTTTCTGCAGGCCTCAGACCATTTTTATTACATGAGCACTAAATTCTTCTCCGATGGAGAGGTGCATTCGTACTTTAACCCCTATGAATCACCTTATGATGCTTATATCAACTATATGAATGTATTAAGCGATTTTATCATACGCGTTCAATCTGCCATCCCTGAGAGCAACAGAGAACAGGAAATTGCCAACCTTACAAAAATAATAGAAGAAAAAGAGCGATTGCTCGCTGAGGCACATGAAAAGTTAAAAACATTTGAGTCAGCCAAAACCGGTACACGGTCAAAAAAAACGGGTACATCAAGTAACACATCAACAAAAACAAAAAATACAGAACCTGACAAAAAATCATCAATCAGTCAAAAAAAAAACAAAACTGAGAAAGTGATAAGTTAAAGGAAAACTAAAAACCAATAATTTTTGAATTATGAAATTGAGGAGACCTGATTATATATTTGAAACAAGCTGGGAGGTTTGTAACAAAGTTGGTGGTATACATGCCGTTGTGGCATCAAAAGCCCAGGGCCTGGAAGAAGAGTATAAAGACAATTATATACTATTGGGTCCTGATATCATCCATGAAGATTTTAAAAACATGGAATTTTTGGAAGACCCCGGTATTTTTGCTGCCTGGAAAGAACAAGCCGCCAAAGAAGGATTGCGTGTTAAAACCGGTAGGTGGGATGTGCCGGGCAAACCAATAGCCATTTTGGTTGATTTCTCAGAAACCATAAACCAGAAAGACGAGATATTTTCCAATTTCTGGGAATTGTATCGGCTCGATTCCCTGGCCGGACAATGGGATTATGTAGAACCAACACTCTTTGGCCATACAGTTGGAAGGGTTATCGAAAGCTTTGTGAAATACAACTGTAGCAAAAACGATAAAATATTGGCCCATTTCCACCAGTGGCTCACAGGCGCAGGAATTCTTTATCTGAAACATCATTTACCCCAGGTGGCTACTGTCCTTACCGCGCACGATACTGTTGCCGGTCGAAACATGGCAGCTCATAACCGTCCGTTATATAAATTCCTGGAACAATATAATGGCGACGAAATTGCCAAAGAATATAATGTTACCTCCAAACACTCACTGGAAAAAATTAGCGCCCGCGAATCAGATGCTTTAACAACCGTGAGTGAAATTACAGCCCGTGAATGCAGTCAGTTTCTGCAAAAAAATGCTGACTTTATTACACCAAACGGATTTAATGAATCGGTCGTTCCGTCCAAAGACTTGCTACAGGAAAAAAGGAAAACAGCACGGGCTGAATTGTTAAAAGTGGCTTCGACACTTATGAATGAAAACCTGCCGGAAGATACTTTCCTGCTGGGTACCGGCGGCAGATATGAGTTTCGTAACAAAGGCATCGACTTACTTATTGATTCACTCGGGAAATTAAAGGAACAATGCACCGTGGATAAACCCGTAGTTGCTTTTATGCTGATCCCTGCAAACCATTACGGGCCCCGAAAGGACTTATTGGCAAAATTGAGAGGTGATGGCGAAATATCGGAAGGAAAATACCTGACCCATAATTTGCATGATCCTGACTGGGACCCGATATTAAACCGTATTCAGGAAGCCATAATAACCAATGATGCGGCCGATAGTATAAAAGTAGTGTTTGTTCCCGCTTTCTTAAACGGCAGCGATGGTATATTTAACATACCGTACAACGATCTCCTCTGCGGATTTGACTGTACAGCATTCACTTCATACTACGAACCCTGGGGGTATATGCCCATGGAAAGCGCTATTTATGGCATACCTGCCATTACCACCTCGTTGGGCGGATATGCTTGTTGGATCAAAGAACATTTTAACGGTGAACTAAAAGGGATTCAAATTCTTGAAAGAAATGATGAAAACAACGAGCAGGTAAAAACCCGGTTCGTAAATGCCGTTTGTAAAGTATTGCATGCCGATGACGATGAAAAAAGAGCGATTAAAGAAAACGCCCTGGATATTGCACAAACCGTACACTGGAGTAAACTAATAGGTTATTACAGGCAGGCAAACACATTGGCCCTTGAAAGAGCCGAAGAAAGATCAGAGCTGTTTGTTAATATCGAAGAAAAACAAACCGAACTAACACAGGAATATATTCCTCCTCAGGTTAATGAACCGGTATGGAAAAGGGTAATCGTTCAGTCCTATTTACCCAAAGAACTAAACAAGCTGCATGAAATAACCTATAATTTATGGTGGACCTGGGATGATGAAGCACAGGAGTTATTCGATGAAATCGATCATGAGATATGGGATGAATGTGACCAAAATCCCCTGATACTGTTTGAAATGGTGAGTTACGATAAGCTCACGAAACTAAAAAATGACAAATCATACATTGACAAGCTGAATCGTGTATATAAACGTTATCAGGATTATATCAATACACCCTATCGGGAAAATTCACCCAGAATTGCCTATTTCAGTATGGAATATGGCCTGCATGATTTTCTTAAAATCTACTCAGGCGGATTAGGTGTATTGGCAGGAGATTATTTAAAGGAAGCCAGCGATGCAAGAGTCGATATGGTAGGCGTCGGGTTCTTATACCGATATGGATATTTCAGGCAAATGCTCTCTATTTACGGTGAACAGCTGGTATCTTATGATTATCAACATTTTTCTAAACTTCCGATAACTCCGTTCAAAAACAGCAAAGGAGAATTTATTACCATCTCGGTAGCTTTTCCCGGACGTAACGTACAGGTAAGATTATGGGAAGTGAAAATTGGTCGCATAAGCCTCATCCTGCTTGATACCGATTTTGATGCCAATCGCGAGGAGGACCGTTACATCAGTCATCATTTGTATGGCGGAGACAACGAAAACCGTCTGAAACAGGAAATAGTTATTGGTATTGGTGGTATACGGGCATTACAGGCTCTGGGTATTGAACCTGATTTATACCATAGCAATGAAGGCCACAGTGCATTTATTGGTTTTGAAAGGCTGCGCAGCTTTATTAGTGATCATAAATTATCCTACTCGGAAGCCAAAGAAATTGTGCGTGCTTCTACCCTGTTTACAACGCACACACCTGTTCCTGCCGGACATGATGAATTTGAGGAAAGCCTGGTGCGTAAATACATGGGACATTATCCGGCAAGGCTTAATATATCATGGAATGAATTTATGAGCCTTGGACGTGCCAATCCGAATGACTGGAACGAAAAATTCAATATGAGCCATATTGCCTGCCATCTGGCACAGGAAGTAAATGGAGTGAGCCTGCTACACGGCCAGGTAAGCCGCGAAATGTTTGCCAAATTATGGCCCGGATATTTACCCGAAGAATTACACCTCAGTTATGTAACCAATGGTGTGCATTACCCAACCTGGACAGCCAAAGAATGGAAAGAAATATATAACGAATACCTGGGTCCTGATTTCCCCAATAATCAATCAAAAAAAGAACATTGGGAAAAGATTTATGATGTACCGCAAAAATTAATTTGGGATACCAAACAAAAAATGCGGTCTAAACTCATTTTGGTTATTAAGGAAAGGTTAAAAGTAAACTGGGTAAAACGACACGAAGACCCCAAGCAAATAATGGCCATCAACAATGCATTGAGCGATAAAGTATTAACCATAGGTTTTGCCCGCCGGTTTGCCACCTATAAACGCGCCAACCTGCTATTTCAGAATCCCGAACGATTATCTGAAATTGTTAATAACACCGACAGGCCCGTTCAGATATTATATGCCGGGAAGGCTCATCCGAAGGACAAAGAAGGGCAGGCGCTGATGAAACGAATTATTGAATATTCCAAAAAGCCTGAATTTACCGGTAAACTATTGTTTTTACAGAATTACGATATGCAACTGGCCAAACACCTGGTAAAAGGGGTAGATATTTGGCTGAATACACCCACCCGTCCTCTCGAGGCTTCCGGTACCAGCGGGGAAAAGGCGGTTATGAACGGTGGTTTGCATTTTAGTGTACTCGATGGCTGGTGGGTTGAAGGCTATCAACCTGATGCCGGATGGGCACTTACCAACGAACGAACTTATGAAAACCAGGATTTTCAGAACGACCTGGATGCCGAAACCATTTACAGTATCCTGGAAACAGAGGTGACACCCGCTTTTTATGATCAAAACAAAGAAGGATATTCACCCTCCTGGGTCAAATTTATTCAAAACTCAATAGCCAATGTAGCACCCAAATTCACCATGACCAGGCAATTGAACGATTATTTCGATCGTTTCTACAACAAATTATACGAAAGAAGTCAAAAGATGAATGCCAACGATTACGCACTCGCCACCAAATTGAGCAACTGGAAAAAAAACATTGCCCGCAACTGGCATGAGATTGAAATAGTAAACATTGAACTGCCTGAGAAACAAACTGAAATCATTCGTATGGGGCAGGATTATGAGTCAACGGTCGTACTAAAATCCAACGACATCCCCCCAAAAAATATTGGTGTAGAAATAGTTATTACCGAGGACGCAAAAACTTTCATTCAAAAAAAAGAATATGAAATCGATAAAATCGAAAATGGTAATATCTATTATAAAACCAATATCACTATTAATAATCCCGGAACATTTACATACGGGGTAAGGGTATTCCCAAAACATGAAGAACTGCCCCATCGCCAGGATATCGGATTTTTAAAATGGATATAATCTTTATAAAACATACTAATTGAAGGTTATACAGCGTTTAAACGCTAATGATTGGCTATATTTAATAATGGTTTACCTTTTTATATAGCCATAAATCATTAAATTTGAGGAATTAAAGTTAATAACCACAAATTAACCTATTGAAATGAAACAGATTATATCCATATTCATCGTCTTATGTTGTTCAGGTATGCTGGTGGCAATGGCGCAATCCGATCGCACACCGGCTACCATTATCCTGGATAATGGCAAAACACTTGAAGCCTACCATTTTGGACAGTTAGATTGTAGTAGCCAGGAGTACCGCAGTAAATACATTATTGTTAAAGGCCGGTATGAAAATGAAGTCACTGAATTAAGCGATTACAGTGATATTCAAAAACTGGAACTGCTTGAATTTGATGATGATCCTGTTGTAACCGGTGAAAATGAAACCGGTACAATCATCGTTTACAAGAAAAATGGCGTTGCGGTAACACTGGATAATGCAACCATTAGCCTGTCGTGTTATGGCGTTGATGAAAAACACAATCAGTTGAAGGTTCAAATGCAAAATCCCATCACCAATAAACTATTTGAGAAGGATATTGCTACCAAAAACATCCAATACATTGTTTTTTAAAATAAATCGCGGGAAGGCGTATGCTCCAGTTTGGTTAAATTGGCAATTGCCTCTTCCCGGTTTGTTCCGCAAACAATTTCTTCAGCCTTAAATCTCCTGCACACTTCAGGCCTTTCCGGAGAATGAAACAGTTTGCAGGCAAAATGTTCATCAAGGTGTATACACCTTACGCCTGCCGGTTTACCTTCGGGCATACCCGGTATGGGAGACGAAATGGAAGGAATAATACAACATGCACCGCACTTTGCTCTGCATTCCATAAATAACTATTTTTTTCGCAGTTTAAGTAGTATGAACTGCATTTGCAGCAGACACAAAATTAAATGTTTTTGTAAGCAATGTAAAGGCATACCGACAAAGAAATAAGCAGCATAATTTAAAAAATTTACTTATGAATACGAAATATCATCCGGTTGATTGCGAATTCCATGATCAACTGGAAGCCCTTGCAACACAAAAAAATACGATAAAAATTAATTTTTGGGTTAAGCAAGGCCAATATGCTCAGTTAAACGGTAAAATTAAGGATGTGTACGCAACCGAAAAAAAAGAAGAATATATTTTATTACATACAGGCCACACCATTCGACTCGATCATATCATCACAATAGATGGTAAACCGGGGCCAGGAATGGATGAGTATGAAGATTTTGCAAATGCCTGTCTCGATTGCCGAATACAGGAGTAATAATTTTTTTTAGGAAAACACTGCAGAAATCGGGTTGAAACCAAATCAACAAAGTTGCGTAGTGTCTAAAAACACCGGTTCCAAACACATTTTTACTGTGCACGCCCACCTTCAACCCTTTTGATGCCTGTCAGGCTGAACGATTCACTTTCGCTAAGATACTTTGGCAGGAACAACGCAAAGATATCTGTCCAGGGATCATGATAAAGACCTGTGGATATTATTAACGACATAAGATTTGTTATCATCAATAATGTCTTTATCTTTATAGTTTGGTTAAATTTGACGATTTTATATGACAACAGGTAACAAGAGAAACGGACTACTTTACATTATTTTATTGATACTGGTTTTTTACCCGCAACTTTGCTTTGATCAGGTTTACATAAACGAAGTGTTGCCTGCCAATTTAAATGGTATCACCGATGAAGATACGGATTTCGAAGACTGGATTGAAATTGTCAATCATGATACATCCGTAATTAACTTAGCGGGATATGGCCTTTCCGACCGTAGGAATGAAATTAAATGGGTATTTCCTTAAATCCATCTGGCTCCTGATTCCTTTTTCATCGTTTTTGCATCTGATAAAAACCGGCTGAAACACGCCGCTTACTTAAATACGGTTTTTAACAAAGGAGATAGCTGTAGATACAAAATCGGAAGTTCATCCATACCTGACACCTGGAAAGATATTGCATTTAAAGACAGCAGCTGGAGTATGGGGCCTACAGGAATAGGATCGGGAGATGATGACGATAGCACAAACATATCACCCGGTATCACTTCCCTGTATATGCGACATACATTTGATATTCAGGATACATCGTCGATAGAATGGTTGTTCTTTAATATGGATTACGATGATGGTTTTGTTGCCTATATAAATGGCAAAGAAATTGCCCGCGAAAATATTGGTACTCCGGGGTCGCATGTACAACACAACCAAACAGCATTGGCCAATGTCGAACCCCTGGCTGATAATAACACCAAGCCTGCTGCCTATGCCATATCAAAAGATAGCATTTCCCTGGTACCGGGACCGTATGTTTTGTCTGTTCAGGTGCACGATGCCAGGGTATGGCCCGAAAATGACATGACAGCATTGCCTTTTCTTACAATTGGTTCAACGGATGATACTGGTCCGGGAAGTGCACTCAGCTCGTTCCTGGACTTCTCTATAGCGGCACCACATACAAATTTTAAAGTGGATGCAAAGGACGAAACTGTTTATTTGTTCAATCCGCAAGGTGAAATAATCGATTCGTTGGCTTGCAATGAAATTACCGCCGGGATATCTATCGGAAAATTTCCTTACAACCCCGATTCAATTGGCATGTTTTTAAATCCTACCCCAGGTAAACAAAACGCTATGGATATGTTTACCGAAATGGCGGATACGCTGTACCCCTTACAACCCGATGGAATATATTCATCTTCCGTAACAATAGATTTTCCTCAACAATCAACGGATCAAAAAATATTTTTCACCCTGGATGGATCAAAGCCCAAAACACAATCTGACACTTTTACAACATCCTTTATTACCGACACATCGGTTATTCTAAAATATTTTGTCACTGAGCCGGGTAAACTGCCTTCTCCAACACGTACAGTTTCATATTTACTAAATATAGAGCATAGTTTACCCATTATCTCCATACAGGCCGAACCACATTCGTTATTTGATTATTACGAAGGTATTTATGTTGAAGGGCCTAATAATTACAACAGTTACCCGTATTTTGAAGCCAATTTCTGGCGTGATTGGGAAATTCCCTGTCATGTTGATTTCTTTAAGAATAACAACCTGGAATTTGAACAGGATTTAGGACTCCAAATATTTGGCGGATGGAGCAGGGCAAACGATCAAAGGCCATTCGCGTTTTTTGCCCGTGGCCAATATGGCGATAATGACATAGACTATCCTTTATTCGACGATCTTTCCTTCGACTCCTATACATCTTTTATCCTTCGTACTGGTGGTAACGATTGGAATGAAACCATGCTGCGCGATGCCATAATTGGTTCGCTTGCCGATGGGCTTGATATAGAAAAACAGGCGGTATCGCCTGTTGTGGCTTATTTAAATGGCGAATTTTGGGGGATATACAACATGCGCGAAAAAATAAACGAAGAATTTATCGCACAACACAGAAAAACCAACCCTGATAAAATAGATCAACTGTTTCAGCACGGTATTGTGATTGAAGGCTCTAACATCCATTACTTTAACATGCTCGATTTTATTGAACAAAATGATATTCGCAACCAGGACATATACAACCAGGTTAAGAATATGATGGATGTGAAGAATTTCGTGGATTATTATGCCATACAAATTTATTCGGCGAACTACGACTGGCCGGGACACAACATTAAATGCTGGAGAAACCAGACTGAAACAGGACGCTGGCGATGGCTTTTTTACGATATTGATGGTGTTACTAACAACAAAGTTAATAAAATAGATAAGCTACTCACCACAACCGATATCGATTACTCAAACCCCAGGGAATCAACTTTTCTGTTCAGAAATATGGTGAAAAACAAGGATTTTAAAAGATATTTTATAAACAGGTTTGCTGATCTGTTGAATACCCTCTTTACGAAAGAGAATCTAATGGAACAAATTGACTATTTCAGTAGTAAATATTACCCTGAACTGGATCACCAGATTGAGCGTTGGGGCAATTTCTCCAAATCGAAATTCGATAATGAGATTCAGAAACTAAAAGATTTTGCCGGCTATCGTACAACAATACAACAAACTCATATTAATAATTCATTCCATTTAGGTGGAAAGGTAGATTTAGAAATTCAACTTTCACACGAGAATGCAGGCTATGTGCAATTAAATACGCTATCGCTCAACGATTTCCCGTTTAACGGGGTGTATTTTAAAGGTGTGCCTGTGACCATGGAGGTTTTTGCCAAACCGGGATACGAATTCATAGGATGGGATATTTATGAGAATAGTTCATCCGCCATTGAGATTGATTTAGCCGGAAATACTACGGTTACAGCAATGTTCAAAAAAGTTGAAAATACCGGAGGATCTATTGTGATAAATGAAATAGAGCGGAATCCGTGTGATGAAATGGATGCGGAAGATTGGATTGAATTAATGAATAACAGCCATGAAGGAATTGATTTGTCAGGTTGGAAACTGATGGATAACAACGATTCAACCTATTTTATGTTTCCCAAAGGAACTCATTTAAAAGCCGGTGAGTTTTTGGTAGTGTCAGAAGCGCTTGAAGATTTTAAATTATTTTACCCGAACGTGCCTAATGTAATTGGCGACCTGCCTTTTGGATTAAATGCCGAAAGTGATATGGTTCGCCTATACGATGACAATGATCAGTTAATAGATGCTTTCGGCTATCAATCCCTAAACTGGCCTGATGCCGCCAGAGAGAACTGCAAAACATTGGCACTGCTAAACCCAAATCTCAATAATGCCCTTTACACAAGCTGGGATGATGGTCCTTATAAAGGAACACCCGGCAGGCCAAATACAGGAAACAAGAAGTTTGAGGAGGCTGTTGAAACAACCGGCGTATTAACGGAACAAATTTCTGATTTTGAAATAAAAACTTATCCCAACCCATTTCAGAAGACCATTAATATAGAGATTAATGTACAGGCACCCGCAGATGCACAGATTATTATATGTAACGTACATGGTAAAACGGTTACAAAACTCACACACGATAAATTATTGGGTGGCTATCATACTTTTGAATGGAATCCCGGGCCTATAAGCAGTGGAGTATACTTATTAAAAGTGGTAACCCCCCGGGGAAGCACAACAAAAAAAATTATTAAACATTAGTCCGGGATTTCTATTACCAGACTTTTTATTTAACAGTATATTTTTAATTTGAAATATTTGTCGTGACTTTGTGAATACTTCTATTTTTAAGACGATAATAAAATCTTCAACCCTTCCTTCTTTTTCTAAATTTTCAAGGCTAGAATGTATCACTTTTTGTTATATTAAAACGTCAAATAGTTCCATCGGCCATACCAGAAGTAAATTCACCCCACCGTTTGCGGCTACATTATCACCAAATACACTAAAATCAAGGCTCTTATCGATGCCAGACATCCCGCAAAACGCTTATTTAAAGTACGTTACTTACTATAACAAAACCAGCGATTTTAAGGATTGTGGTCGGGCGCGCGGTGGCCTCGGGGCTATTTAACATAATTGTATTAATAGACTGCAGGGAAGGTTCGCGCTGTGTGGCCAGTACAATAATGACCAATTATGGTAATATAGCCTGGGGTTGTTTTTTCCTGGCATGTCCTTTTGTTGGCCGGGTTGACGCGGCTCTTTGGCTTTTTGCTTTTACCGCTTAATATCTATTCAATTAAAAGAAAAAAGGCAATGTGACGCATGTGGGCCGGACAAAAAGCATGACAGGAAAAAACAACAGAACGGCTGGCCGCATCGGCTGATTGGCTTTGGCGACGGCCTGTGGGAAGGAAAGACGGGCAGCTTTGGGAGTGTGTAGTTTTATTCTTTTTTACGTTTCAGGTTTTGAGGGTCTCTGCTTGTATGAAAAATATCAAGTATTACAATGGTTTCTTCCTGGATTTCATAAACCAACTTGTAACTCCATATTACTTTAAAACGGTTATCTCCTGTCTCATTTGTTAAAAAAGCATCTTCGGTATATTTGTGAGGCATAAAACCAAGGCTTTTGGCTAGTTCCTTGATTTCATCCCGTACTTTCCTGGATTGTTCCAGGGATTCACGGTTCTTGATGTAATGGTAAATGTTGCGTAATGATGCTTTGGCTTCGTCATCCCAAACTACTTTGTAATGCTTTTTCACCATTGCTCCATTTCTTTCTCAAGGTCCTCCTGTGTTGTATAATACCCGGCTTTTACACGTTCTTTGGCATTTTTAATTCGGGTTTTATAGGTTTCAACATCCATGGGAGAACCTGGAAGCGTATAATCTTCATCATTTTTATAGTTGGTGGCAACAGCGTGTACGAGTCTTAAAAATCGTTCGTCCCCTTTATCTATAAACTGATGGAGCTCTTGTTTGATTTGTGCTGTATCCATAACTTTTACATTCATTGTTTCTACAAATTTAACGATTATTATTTGTTTTAGTTTATTGCAACGGATGGAACAAAGCAAGCTGGTCTTTCAGGTCGTCCAGGTTTGCCCGGATGTACCGTTGTGTTGAGTAAATACCGGCATGGCCGGACATGTATTGCACTTCCCGGATGTTCTTTTCTTTGACCCATTGGCTGATTACACTTATCCTTATTTGCGTGAAGCTGTTTAAAAACGGGTGTTCTTTTTTTTAGTTCCGGTGTAGTTCCCGCATGGAGTCTTTGATATGCTGGCTTGTGCCGATAATGATAAACAGTTTTTCAGTCTTCGCTACGCCTGACAAGCCGGATTGTTTGCCTTTCAGTTTTACAAATTCCGGGCGTATTTCGCTCATGTATTCCTGCAATGGTAGTATTTGATTGGCAGTCAGTTTTAATACCCGTCCTTGCAGCTGTGTGTTTTTCCTGATCCTTACAGTGCCTTTCTCCAGGTTGATATCTGTCGGTTCTAAAAAGTGGATTTCTTCCCGCTCCAGTGCTTGGTAACCACCAGGCTTATCATGAGTTTGTTTCGCTTTTGTACCGGGGTTTTTGCCTGGTATTTTTCGTAGATATCTTCTACCTGCTTTTGGTTGAGCAGTTCCCTTGGCATTTTTTCCACACTGCCTTTTACCCAAAGGTATACCACCGGATTATATTGCAGGTTGCCCGGTATTTTTTGATAATCGTAGTAATATTGTATCCCGTTCAGGTGTAATTGCTGATTTACCTGTATTTCCTATTGAAAAAGGCATTGCCGGGCCGGGTTTATTGGCGCAAATCATGATTGACAAATTTGTTGATCATTTACCGATTTACCGGCAAATAGAACGTTTTAAACGCGAAGGTATTAAAATCGCATCCTCAACCATAAACGGATGGCAGGAGGCTGTATTCAACCTGCTCGAACCACTTTATGACACCCTTAAGCACAGGGTTTTATCCCAGGGTTACCTTCAGGTTGATGAACCCCGAAGGGCTCAGCGAAGCTAAAC
>JAAAOM010000073.1 GCA_009908855.1 Bacteroidota bacterium | reverse complement strand
AGTGTCCATTCGCGCAATGAAGGAGCCTGGTTATAGCATTAAATGAACGAACAAGGCGTTGTTACAGAGGTGTAGTTATGTTCCGTTATCCCCCGTAAGTACTAAACGAACCGGCGATACCCAAAATTCTGGGAGAAATACACAGCACCGGAATATCTGACTTGGCTAAGGTTTGATGGGCGTAATTACCCAATATCAGGCTTAAACGCGAAACCTTATCCGACATAATGGAAATCAAATCGGCATTAATCTGTTCGGCATAATTCACAATCAGGTCGGAATAAATATCTCCTTCTGCTTCTGCGATCACACTGTTTACATGCGCCGCATTCAAATAGGCTTTCACCTGATTGGAATAGGCCTTTACCTTACTTTGTGCCCGGGTATTTTTTGGGCTGTGCAATTGCAAAATATGGATTTCGGAATTAAAAATCTTTGCCAGGTCTTTGGTAAAAGGCACTTTTTGGCGTGTAGACCGGTGACTGGTAATGGGTAATACAATCCGACTGAAGTTTTCAGGACATGGGCCTTTGCGTATGGTAAGCACCGGCAGGCTGGTAGCCGAAATTATTTTGTAGGTATTGCTGCCAATAAATGCTTCTTTAAATCCTGTCACCCCATGTGTAGAAGCTGCAATAATGGCATCTTTATAGGAATGAGCCTGGTTTACAACTTCCTTGTATACCTTGCCTTTTTTAACTATGTAGCGTAGCTTAGAATCATTTAACAACTGCGGGGCATATTCCTCAACCAATTTTTCAAACTTGCGGTTGGCCAGTTTCATCTCTTCATCTTTTGAATGTACACGGTTCTTTGAATTTCCTATTACATTGACCATTTGTACATTCACCGTAAATTTGCCGGAAAATAACTGTGCAATTTGTAATCCGTAAAGCGATTCCTCAGAGAAATCAATTGGCACAATAAAGGTTTTCATAATATTAAGATTTGGTACAGCCGGTTTATCTTTTCATGATTCAGCATTCAATATAATAAAAATAGTTTAATAATTAATTAATTCCATCGAATGAAAATAATTATGCACTGCTGATTTCTATATATTCATAGTAGCGGCTGATTGATACGTACTTTTTGTAACCTTACAGCAGAAATAGTACCTTTATACCCGTTTATAAATCTAAATTATAGCAATCACAAACCATGAAAGAAGTTACAATAGGGATTGATATTGGTGGTACTTTCACCAAATTCGGATGCATTGATATAAATGGCAAAAGTTATAACAACGGTGTAATAAGTACCGATCAATATGATGATATACATGCCTATATCAAAGATTTACATGATGAGATAAGGAAATGCATTCAATCTGCCAATGAGGAGCTTGATATAAAAGGAATAGGAATTGGTGCTCCCAATAGTAATTATTATACCGGCCAGATTGAGCATGCAGCAAATTTAAACTGGAAAGGTAAGGTTCCGATTGTAGATATTGTCAAACAATATTTCAGGGATATACCGGTATTATTAACCAACGATGCCAATGCAGCAGCGCTGGGTGAAATGGTTTTCGGCAATGCCAGGGATATGAAAAACTTTATCGTTATAACCCTGGGCACCGGATTGGGAAGTGGCCTGGTTGTAAATGGCCAATTGGTATACGGGCACGATGGCTTTGCCGGTGAATTGGGGCATGTGATGGTGAAGGAAGGTGGACGACTCAGTGGTTTTGGATTACGCGGCAGCCTGGAGACTTATGTTTCCGCTACCGGAATTAAACGTACAGCCTTTGCATTATTGGCTGATACCAATGAAGAGAGTATATTACAGGATTTCTCATACCGCGAGCTTACCTCGGAAGATATATACAATGCGGCCATGGCAGGCGACAACGTTGCAAAACAATGTTTTGAGTATACCGCCGAAATATTGGGCAAGTCCCTGGCCAATACCGTTGCTCACACAAGTCCTGAAGCCATTTTCCTGTTCGGCGGATTGGCCAAAGCAGGTGATATGATCATTAAACCGGCCAAAAAATACATGGAAGAACACCTGATACCTGCTTTTAAAAATAAAGTACAAATAATGCCTTCCGGATTACTCGACCAAAATGTGGCCGTTTTAGGAGCCAGTGCATTGGCATGGAATGATATTACGCAATAATACTATTTCATTTTTTTATAATTTTTTTACATTTGCCGCAAAAATGAATATAAATTTCTGATTGTGAGTACTAAATAATTATAACCTTACTGTTGTGAGAATAGTTGGTATACTTATTGTTTACATATATACGTTTGTTTATATAGTGTGCGACAAATGACTACATTATCGGAAAATCATAAGCTGAATGAATTATTGTCCGGTTTTCTTGTCCAAATGCCCCTTTTAGGTTGGATTAGGGATACTGAAAGCAGGTATTTGTATGTAAATAAGCAGCATGAGGATTTTTCGGGAATGGAGGACGAACAATACATGGGAAAATCGGTTTATGACCTGTTTCCCAGGCAACAGGCTGATAAATATAAACAAAATGATCAGCGAATGCTCCGAACCGGGAAAAGAGAAGAATATATAGAGCAACGGAACAATCGTTATTACCAAATATTTGTTTTCCCGCTCCTGATCGATGATGAAGTATCGGCCATTGGTGGCATCGAACTGGAAGTTACCGAACAAAAAGTGAAGGAAAAGGAGCTGCATGGTGAAAAGGAATTTTTACAGGCCCTGCTTGATAATCTGCCACATAGCATCTATTTTAAAGACCGGGAAACACGTTTTACACGCATCAACAAAACACAAGCCAATTTAATAGGCGTTACCACGAGCGATGAAGCAATCGGGCGAACTGATTTTGATTATTTTTCAGAAAAACATGCCATGATTACCGATAAGGAGGAGCGGAATTTAATCAAAACCGGTATACCCATAATTGATAAACTGGAGAAAGTACGAACACTGACCGGCAAATTAGTATGGGTATCATCAACCAAGGTTCCCATATACAATGCAGCGGGAGAAATTGACGGACTGGCGGGTATATCCATTGATGTTACCGAAAAGCGCAATGCAGAGATCAACCTGGAACATGCCCTTATGAAAGCCGAAGAAGCTGACCGGTTAAAATCAGCTTTTCTGGCCAATATGTCCCACGATATCAGAACACCCATGAACGGGATTCTGGGATTTGCTGATTTACTTAAAAACTCGGCAATCAATAAAAAACAGCAGGAGAAATATATCAATCATATTATAAAATCAGGAAGCACCTTATTGAGTCTGATCGACGATATTATCGATATATCTAAAATTGAAGCCGGGCAACTCAAAATTGTTAAAAATCCTGTTAATGTCAATGAAGTATTAAATGAAATATTTGAATTATTTGAAAATGAACGGATTGTAAATAAGCATTCATTTAATTTTGAAATTTACAAAGGATTGGCCGATGACCAGGCAGTGATCCGCACGGATGCCGTACGACTCAACCAAATATTGGGCAACCTGATCAGCAATGCATTTAAATTCACGCCTGAAGGAACGATACAAGTTGGTTACACACAAAATAACCGCGTACTGGAATTTTATGTAAAAGATACGGGTGTTGGTATCCCGGAAGAATTCAAAGAAGTTATATTTGACCGTTTCGGTCAGGTGGAGGATACCTTCAAAATAAATAAAAAAGGGACCGGACTGGGGCTGGCCATCACATCAAACCTGGTTGGTTACCTGGGCGGACAGATAAGGCTCGAAAGCAAGCCAGGTGAGGGGAGCACGTTTTATTTTACCCTTCCTTATGAAACTATAGAAGACAAGGTAGAGGAAACCCGGGAAATGTATCCCGCTGAATCATTGGTAACGTGGAAAGATGCTGTTATTTTGATAGCCGAAGATGAAGATTTAAACTATATGTACCTGGTAAGCGCTTTAAAAAGTACCGGTGTTACTATTGTACGTGCCAAAAACGGCAAGGAAGCCATTGCCCTGGCTGCTCAACGCGACGATATTCAACTGATATTGATGGACATTAAAATGCCGCATATCAATGGTTACGATGCTACACGTGCCATTAAGCAAATTCATCCTGAACTGCCCATTATTGCCCAAACAGCCTTCGTTTCCGAAGAAGACAAAACCAAATGTTTCGATGCCGGATGCGACTATTTTTTAAGTAAACCCATCAAAAAGGAATCGCTGATTGATGTAATCGGTGGTTATCTGGCAGAGCGCTAACATTAATTGCAACTGTTATTGGCAGCACCCGGTGTACCCAAATCACCACCATCGTAACTGTCGGTTGCATGGCACCAGTTACTGCCCGATTGGGCCGATTCAACCGACAATGCATCAACCGACAATTGAATGGCTGTACCTGATACACCGGATGGGAAATCACCTCCGTCGGTATAAGCTATCTGACATATTTCCATACCATCTGACCCATCCGTTCCGTAGGTATACAGCCCCAGGGAAGCACCGGAATTATTAAGCGATATACCTGTTCCGTACACATACGAATCAACGGACGTGGCAGTATCTGTGCGCGACATTGCATAATACGCACCCGGTGCAAGTTCTTTGTCTTCAGCAATCACATGGTCATCATTATCCTTGCGGATCACCAGGTTGTTAATGTTAATAGTACTGTCGGTGGGATTATAAATCTCAAACCATTCGCCATCACTGTCGGTTAGTGCATCGGGGTCGTACATAATTTCGGTAATGACCAATGCACCCAGCCAGTGGTTCTCCGCGTTATCATCATCACTTATTTCAATCACTTCTGTTTCCAGGCTTTCATCCATTACGATCTCCACAGCCAGCTGGCCATTAATCAGAGTGGTATTGATGTTAATTTCGTACAGTTTGCCGGGCTGCGGATTGGGTATCTGTCCCTGTAAAGTTTTTTGTACAGGACCATCTAATGTACATTCAATGCTTAATGGTGACAACGGAAAATAACCATAGCGACTTTCCGTTTCGTTGAATGTGAGTGATCCATGTGCAGAGGATACCTCGGTTGAGTACGAATCGAATTGATCGGTAACAGATTCTAAATAATTGATGGATACGGCACAGTTGGCAACGGCACTGTTTACGCTTACCTGTGAGGACTGGCCGGCATTTACCTGTGTTAGCGGCGATTGCCCGGTAAGATAAGGCATTTCAAAGCCAACGTAATTGTCATCGCCATAGCTGGCAACCACATAATATTCCCCGGCCTGTAATTCGATGTTATCAGGCATTTCCAGAGCATAGGCATAACTTTGTACCAGTGCATCTGACGCATTGTAAATGGATATTGCAAAACTATCGGTATTTGCGGCTGTTGATTTCAGAATGCCCGGCAAGTCAATTACTTCAATATTCATCTCGATGTTTACCGATAATGTTCCTATGCCCTGTTCGGGAGCACTGTGTTTGTCTTTTTTACAGCTTAGCAACAGGATACAAAAGAGAAAAAGGCTGATCTTGTGTGTTAATGATTTCATGGGTTTAAGGTTAACGGTTACTAATTAAGCGGCAAAATAGAATATAATATGATACCTGTCAAATTTAAATGCAAATTTTTTTGTGTGCTTATGGCGGACTGTTCTATTTTTGCGGTATGAATGAAGTTGACAGGATGCCCGAAAAGAAATGGTATGCGCTCTATACCAAATCGAGAAATGAAAAAAAGGTAGCTGAACGTCTCAGGGAGAAAGGAATCACCGTTTATCTGCCGTTGCAACAAACACTGAAACAATGGAGCGATCGAAGAAAAAAAGTGTGGGAGCCGTTGTTTAAGAGCTATTTATTTGTGTATACTGAAGCCGTTGAGCATTACAGGGTGCTGCAAACCGACGGGGTTGTATGTTTTATTACCATAGGCGGTGAGCTAATATCCATCCCTGAAAACCAGATTATGGCCATTAAACATTTCCTGCAGGAAACGAAACCCACTGAAAGCCTGACGCATTTTTCTATTGGCGACCGGGTATGTGTGGTACAGGGATCGATGTATGGGGTAGAAGGAGAAATAATTGATTTTAGCGGTAAGCATAAGGTACGGATACAAATAGAGGGCATCAACCAGGTTATCGATCTTTCCATTCCGGCCTCTATGTTGACGAGGGTATGACCGCAGAAGCGGAAGGGAGGTGGTGAATAAAAGATTTTTTTTTCAAAGCCACAAGTCAAAAAGCCTTGCGCCAGTTTGGGGGTGAATTTCCTATACCACAGCTTTTCAATGGAGGTGCTACAAAGCAACTTGATTGGATGAAGTAATGAACCACCAAGGCTCGAAGGCACTAAGATGCGCAAAGATGGGAATAGTCGGCAACAAAAAGGACTATATACATATCCATCCAATTTAATAAATCATATTGAATCTATATAAATATTCAATGGCACCGGCTCAATCCTGAAAATCTGCCGCTGTGCTAAAAATGCTAAAAATGACTTGTTGGAGCTGTTCGCGGGTAAATTCACAGCCCATAAGAATGTGCTGTTCAGACAATCCCGGTCTCCTTTCTTGCTTCGTTCTTAAATGGTTCTTACAAATTCCGGAAGATATGACCAGGGGGTTGCATACATATTCTCACTTCGTCTTTGATGTTCATCGCCGTCATAAGCAAGGATAGCTTCAGATATATCCGCTATTTTCTGAAAGAAATGTATGTTTTTAAAATACGCAGAGGTAATGGTTTTCCCTGATTTTATTTCAACGGGGATCAATTTATCGACCGCAGTGATTAATAAATCGATCAAATACAAGCTGATTGCTAATTTTTATGGTTTGTCGCACATCCCTTTCAAGATATGTATTGATGTAATTGGCCAGCCATCGGTGTGGTTCAACAGGCTGATCAAATACAGGCGGATAGCTGCCTTTTATAATCAGATCGTTGGTGGAATGGGGCTGCAGGATTTTGATCTCATTTATGGAAAAGGGCAGCAAAATGAGATACCCTATTCTACCGGCAAGGCTTTGAGAGATACTGTCCATCAACAAGAAATTATTGGAACCGGTAAGTATGTACCGCCCGGGGCGGCTTTCTTCGTCCAGTACCTGCTGAAGATAAGAAAACAGGTGAGGTACCTTTTGCACCTCATCGAATATGGCTCCGTCTTTATAATTCCCCAGAAAACCTCTCGGATCTTCCACGGCAAAATTACGGGTATCGGGGTTTTCCATACTTACATACGGAAGCTCACTGAACACATGACGTACCAGGGTTGTTTTCCCCGATTGGCGGGGCCCTGTTACTGCCACTGCCTTGAATTGCGCGGCCAATGCCCGGAGTTCTTTTTCAGCTTCTCGTGCAACCATGAGACAAATTTACTATTTAGGAGTATAATTCCCAAATTGTAAAAAATCTGTTGAAAGGCTTCAGATTCCTTTATTTTCTGCTTCTTTCACTGAGGGGGTATAGGGAAGGAAAGACGGGCAGCTTTGGTGAGGATTAGATTCTTTTTTTTCCAGATCCGGGGACTTCTTTTCATATGTAAAACAGCATAAACCAAAATTTGGTTTTCGGATTCTATTCTGTAATATAGAATATATGGAAAGCGCGTGGTTATGGCTTTTCTTATTCCCTTATACTTATCTTCATAATGATAAGGGTTTTTCGATAACATGTTTTTGATTTTCGATGGCTATAAATAATTCATTACCTAAACCTGCTCGTATTTCTTCATACCATTCAACAGCTTCTAAAATATCGAGTTGGGCTTCTATTCTAAATTCTACCCCGAAGTTCATAAAATCTTCTTAACGCTTTTTTTTACTTCCTCCCAGCTTACCACATTCTCAGGATTGTTTTCATGGGCGGTCAAGCGATCATCTAAGATTTTTTTATGTTCTTTACTAATTTCAGATTCTTCAGCCTCGGTTGCGATACTATCCCAGATTGTTTGTACAAGGTGTATCCTTTCATCAACACTTAGCTTTAATATGTTTTTAATTTCTTCTGTCATTGTTTTGCTATTTTCTATACAAATTTAACGATTATTATTTGTTATAGTTTATTGCAAACGGTGGAACAAAGAAAGTTCGTCTCTTAATCATCCAGGTTTGCCCGAATGTACAGTTGTGTTGAGTAAATACCGGCATGGCCGGCCATGTACTGCCCACATGCCGCAAGTTTATAACTTGTGGCCATCAAAAATTCACTGAATAAATTCAATTTTAACAATTACTAATACTTTGGTTGATCAATTTAGAAAATTCTACTGAAAGCCACAAATGGCTCAAAGATGGGAAGTATGGAAGAGATAAGTGCACCTTTATGACCTTCGTGGTTAAATCTTGCAGGCGTGCATATAAGAAAGAGAACCACCAAGGCCCGAAGGCACTAAGATGCGCAAAGATAGGTAGTATAGAAAAGACAAGTGCACCTTTGTGTACTTTGTGAAAGCTCCTTGGTGGCCTTTGTGGTTAATTCTTCCAGGCGTGTGTATAAGAAAGAAAACCACCAAGTGCACGAATACGAATGAGGTGTGAATGACGGGGCTGAGCCGGGATAAAGGAACAAACTATAACATTTTTCTGATAAGCTGATGCATATTTTCTGCTACATTTTTACCAAATACATTGCTTTGCGGTCCTTTCGGATCAAATGTCGTGATGGTTTCTACGAAATGGTTTGTATGGTAATCCGCTAACAGATTCCAACCGTCGTTTACTGTTTCCAGCCATTCGGTCTCCGTACGCAGCGTGATACAGGGTTTATGCATAATATAGGCTTCCTTCTGTATACCGCCTGAATCGGTAAAAATGCGGTTTGACAGGTATTGCAGCTTTAAAAAGTCGAAATAACCCTGGGGCTGGATTATTTTTATGTTCAAAGGAATATTTAATTGGTGATTGGTAATTATCTTTTGGGTGCGCGGATGGGCAGGAAAAATAAAGTGGGTTTCCAGTACCTGAAGCTGATCAAATATAACCTGCAGGTTTTCGGGTGAATCCACATTATAAGGACGATGGAGGGTAAGCAAATAATATTTTTCAGGTAGTTGTAATTGCTTCTCAATGGTTGAGGTCTTGCGGGCTTTCTCCAAAAATTCCGTTACCGAGTCGACCATGATATCACCGGTAAGGAAGGATTTGTTCTGCATCCCTTCCTTTGCCAGGTTTTCCATGGCTGTTTGTGTAGGGGCGAGGAGGTAATCGCTGGTCTGGTCGGCCACAATACGATTGATCTCTTCGGGCATGGTACGGTTAAAACTACGGAGCCCGGCCTCCACATGAAAGGTGGGAATAAGCAATTTAGCAGCTGCCAGTGCACCGGCCAGGGTGGAATTGGTATCGCCGAATATAATTACGCCATCGGGTTTTTGGTCGATGAGAATTTTCTCGATGCCGGAGAGCATGTTAGCCGTTTGCGCTCCCTGGTTGCCCGAGCCGCAGTCGAGGTTGTAATCGGGTTTGGGGATATCCAGCTCGGTAAAAAAGGTTTCGGACATGGTTTGGTCGTAATGCTGACCGGTATGTACAATTATTTCATGAAACGATTGCCGGATGGCTTTGGACAACGGGGCCAGTTTTATGAATTGCGGCCGGGCACCGACGATAGAAACGATTTTTTTCATGTGGACTTATGATCTGTAATTGCGATGGCAAATATAAAATAATTTACAGGGAAGAAGGAACGAATAGGAATTGGTTAAATGATTATGGGGAGTATAAAAGTCCTTCGTGGTTAATTCTTGCAGGCGTGCGTAAAAGAAAAAGAGAGCCACCAAGACCCGAAGGCACTAAGATGCGCAAAGATGTAAAGAATGGAAGAGACAAGTGCACCTTTGTGTTCATTGTGCCTTCGAGCCTTTGTGGTTAAATCTTGTAGGCGTGCATATAAGAAAGAGAGAACCACCAAGGCTCGAAGGCACCAAGATGGGCAAAGATAGGAAGTATGGAAGAGACAAGTACAGCACAAAGAACACGAATTGTTTTCAGATGGTGTGTTGTATTACACGCAGTTACTTTACCACAATGCTATTAAAATTACACTCATCACCCGGCTTACATATATTGCGTTTTGTGCTTATGTGGCTTATGCAGGAACTTCTATTCCGGTCTTTTTTATCTCAGCTACAAATGGATTTCCTGAATCAAAATCATTGTGTGATATTGGATGTGGTTCAATCCTTGAATCTATCTGTGCCGCCAACATCATAAGCTGAACCTGAATATCAAATCGCTTAGCATCATCAAGGTTTGAAAATATCAATGCTACATCAATATCGCTGTCGTCAGTAGATTTTCCTTTGGCATATGAACCAAATATATATACTCTTTCAATATCAACGTATTTTTCTTTAATCAATTCCAGATATTTTGCTATTGTTGTATCAATGCTTTTATCCATGGCCTTAGCTCTTTTAATTTATCAATCCACTTTTCTGTAAATTCGGTCGTGCATTGTTTTTTAAAACTCATTTTATAGTCATCGTATCTGGCATTGATATTGAATGCAGTAATTGTCACCAGTTGCTCTTTTTTATCATCTGTTAAATTCAATTCAGCTTTTTCTGCAAGTCTCAAAAGATTATGAATAAATGGTGGATAGTCAGATTTAACTTTGACATAATATGCTTTCAACAGTTTCTCAATCATCAAATGCCCAATGAAGGTAAATATCAAAAGGGAAAGGATACTTGGTTTATAATGATTCTTCTTTTAGTTTTTCAGAAATGAACACTTTTATAACACTTTGACGGGTTATACCAAGTCTTTTCGAAACCTGATCGAGATCATGAACCATCCACTCAGGAAAGTCCACACTTACCCTACGATGTGCTAACCCGGGACGTTTAGCTTTGTCCATTTCAAGATATTCAGAAAGATCTTCGCCTTTTTCAAATCGATCATCAAATTCCTTAGCTGTTATAGATTTCTTTTTCATAACTCCTTGACTTGCGAACTGATATAATTCTAATTGTATTATTTCTTATGGTATAAACACATGTCCAGTATTTATCGTTTAATTTGGCAATAAGTAAAAATCGTTGCTCACCATTTGTTATTCTTGCCGGGATTTCCACTCTGAAGGGATCATCCCATAATGCACGGGCATTGTAAAAATCAATTCCATGTTTTTCAACATTAGCATTACTTTTATTATCGTCAAATTCGAACATGAGAATTAATAATTGTTACAAAAATAGGTAAAAATGGCATTAA
>JAAAOM010000063.1 GCA_009908855.1 Bacteroidota bacterium | reverse complement strand
ATATACTTGGAATGAACCGGGAATGGCTAAATAAACTACCGCCAAATACTGTTTTAACGCCTCATCCCAAGGAGTTTGAGCGCATTACTGAACCTGTTTCTGACGACTATTCGCGTTGTCAGTTATTACGACAATTTGCCAAAAAATACCAGGTTACGGTTGTTCTAAAGGGTGCGCATACAGCTATCGCTGATAAGGACGGGTATGTATGGTTCAACACCACGGGTAATCCGGGCATGGCAACCGGAGGGAGTGGTGATGTGCTCACAGGAATCATTTTAGCTCTCCTGGCACAAGGTTATACCGCCATTGATGCGGCCAAACTGGGTGTTTATTTGCACGGACTGGCAGGTGATCTGGCCGTAAAAAAATTAGGCGAAGAGGCACTTATTGCTTCCGACATAATAGAATACATTGGAAAAGCGTTTAAGAAACTTAAATAACACACCATGATACACACCAAATTAACTACCATTATACTTATGGCTCTATTCGTTGGAGCTTGTCAGCCATCTGCCCATTTTACATCGGGTAGACTGAACCAAACCAATGAGCATATCAACTATGTATATTCATTGCCGAAAACAGTCATCAAACTGGATTTTGAATTTGTCAGAAGAACGGTTATTCCGGGTCCCTATGGTCAATATGCACGCAAGTATCTCTCCATTACCGATGCAGCCACAACCAAAAAATCGCGGTATGAGATAGCCTCCATATCTGCCAAACAATTCACAGAGCCGGATTATAAGAATATGTATTACATCTCGGATGATCATGGATCATTGGATCGTGAGCAGTTATTCCTATTAACCGAAAAGGGGTTGATCCTGAATCCTTCCCTGGTATCGGGGTATGAGATCAGGCAGCAAAACATTACACGGTTGACGGAGCAAAATCCGTTTACCGAATTCCTAATTCATAAAAATATTAAAGGATATAGTCAAAAAACCTTTAACGCCACACGCGCCGATACTGGCTATAATCAGTCCCCTTACTTAAAGGACAATATTCAGTCGCAGAGCCTGGATGCCAAAGCCCGCGATGTTGCCAATGCTATACTAAGGATACGGGAATGGCGATTGGAGTTGATCGGCGGACAACTGGATTTTATGCCTGAACGGGAAGCAATGGACCGTGTGTTGCAGGAATTGAGCCACATTGAAAAAGAATACCTGGCATTGTTTACCGGCCGTGAATATTACGATACGGCACGCACTACCCTGTTTTTTATTCCTGAAAATAAATCGGTTGAAGAACATAAAACCTTATTTTATTTTTCAGAGGACAATGGTCCTTCAGAATTATACAAAAACGGCTCTTTACCCATTGAGATGCATATATTTAACAAAACCGATGCGGCTGTTGCTTCAACCCTGGAGAAAGTGAAAGCTACCGATCCGGTGCAGGACAAGTTGTATTATCGTATCCCGGGAACGGCAGAATTTCATCTGACTTTTAACACAAGGCAATTGTTGAAGGAACGCATTCCTGTTTATCAGTATGGTGTCTTAACCGCTGTTAGCGCTTCAGCCAAACAGGAAAAGTAAGATGTTATAATTTGCTTAATGCTTTATGAGCCACGTGTGCTCCGATTGACAAGGAAGAAGTAGCGGCTGGAGAGGGTGCATTTAAAACATGAATAGCCCAACTTTCTTCTGCAAATAAGAAATCATCAATAAGTCCGCCCTTTTTATCGCAAGCCTGCGCTCTTACCCCGGCGCCGCCTGGTTGGAGATCATGGACGGATAGTTCGGGCACTAATTTTTGTAAAGCCCGGTTTAAAGCCTTTTTGTTATAGGAACGGTAATATTCACCCAATCCCATTTGCCAATAATCCCGCATAACCTTATGAAACCCTGGCCATCTTAAGGCATCCGTAAAATCCTTAAAGCTGAAACTGTTTTTTTTATAGCCTTCTCTTTTGAATGCCCATACAGCATTCGGTCCGGCTTCAATGCCACCTCTGATCATGCGCGTGAAATGTACACCTAAAAAAGGAAATCGTGGGTCCGGAACCGGGTAAATCAAGTTTTTTACCAGGTATTCTTTTTCCGGTTTCAGGGTAACATATTCACCTCTAAATGGGATGATCCGTACATTCTTGTATTGTTTACCTGCCAGATTGGCTACACGATCGGACAAAAGTCCGCATGTATTAATAAATAGTCTTGTTTTATACACCTCTTTTGTGGTTTTTACAATCGCTACTGAACCGTTTTGATCTGGCTGAATGTTAGTGACACCCTGATTGAATTGACAGTTTCCGCCCTGTTGGATGATTAATTCTTTTAATTTGTAAGAAACTTCCCTGAAATCAATAATACCGGTATAGGGGACATGCAATGCCGCAAGTCCTTTTGCATGGGGCTCATATTCTCTTATTTCCGCGCCCGATAGCTTTTTAATCTTAGATAGCCCATTTGCTATGCCTCTTTCATGCAGATTCTTCAGTCTTTCTACTTCGGAAGGATGGGTGGCAACAACAAGTTTGCCACACAAATCGTATTGTACAGAATGTGCATCGCAAAATTCCAACAGCATTTGATAGCCCCGCAGACAATTGGTCGCTTTTAAGCTGCCGGGTTTGTAATACAATCCGCTATGGATGACTCCGCTGTTATTGCCCGTTTGGTGTTGAGCAACGTCATTTTCTTTTTCAAGAAGGAGGATGTTGAGGTCGGGTTTTTTTTGTTGCAATTGATAAGCTGTGGCCAGGCCAACAATGCCTCCACCCGCTATGATCACATCGTAAATCATAAAAAAAGCCTTGTTTAAGTAAACAAGGCTAAAGATAATGAATTGGTATTATTAATTCTGTTTGATAGGCGAGTTATAATCAGCAATAAATTGCTCATAACTCTTATCCAGGTAATGATCGTCGCCAAAAAACCTGGCCATTTCATCAAAGGCCTTGGGCTTGTTATAACCCGGTTGAATGTGAATGATTTGCAGCTTTTCGTTCAGGAAAACAACGGTCGGATAGCTCATCTTACCATTCATCAAAGTGGCTGCCAATTCGTGATACCCTCTTTGACCCTTATCAACAAATTTATATACCTTATCTCCCAGTTCTATATCTTCCTTTTGCTCGGCATTTAATTTTACCGGATAAAAATTATTATTCAGGTATTCAGCAATTAAATCATGGCTAAAGGTGTTTTTATCCATTACTTTACACCATCCGCACCAATCGGTGTAAACATCTACAAATATTTTGCGTGGTTCCTGTTGGGTTAATTCAACGGCCTCTTCAATAGTATACCAGTTAACCTGTGTATTTTGTTTATCCTGAGCAATAGCAAAATTTATTGCCAGGAAAAATATAAGCGCTGCTATGTTAATTTTAATCATATTATCAATTATTATAATATTGTTGTGTAAAATTAATAAAAACCTATATTTTTTGTGTTAATCGGTTGTTAATCGATTTTATGATTTTGGGTATTTTTACACGATGAATATAATTAATAACGAAGAGAAATAAATACATATATGAAAATAACAGAACTACAGCCAACCATTCTCTGGAAACATTTTTATGAGCTCACACAAATACCGCGTCCGTCCAAACATGAAGATAAGGTTGTGAAATATGTTATAAACACAGCCAATAATCTTGGTCTTGCATACAACACAGATGATGTTTCTAATGTGGTGGTACGTAAACCTGCAACTGCCGGTATGGAGAACAAAAAAACAATTGTTTTGCAATCACATGTTGACATGGTTCCTCAAAAAAACAATGATAAGGTTCATGATTTTCAGAAAGACCCGATTCAGACAATGATTCAGGGTGAATGGGTTACCGCTGACGGAACAACGCTGGGTGCTGACAATGGTATTGGTGTAGCTGCCATGTTAGCAGTTTTGGAGGACAATACACTGAAACACGGACCCATTGAATGCCTTTTTACCGTAGATGAAGAAACGGGGATGACCGGTGCTTTTGCATTGAAGGAAGGATTTCTGAAAGGGGATGTGTTGTTAAACCTTGATTCGGAAGATGAAGGTGAATTATTTGTTGGCTGCGCAGGAGGCATGGAGGGTACGTTTACCTTTCAGGCATTAAAAAGCACCGTTCCTGCTAACAACATCGGATTACACATAGCCGTTAAGGGACTGAAAGGCGGGCACAGCGGAATGGATATCAATCTTGGACGTGCCAATGCCAATAAAGTTATGGTACGTGCACTGTTAAAAATTCTTGAAAATTATGATGTGTATGTAGAAAAAATAGCGGGTGGTAATCTTCGCAATGCAATACCAAGAGAGGCTTTTGCAACTATTTGGGTCAATCCGGAAAACTGCAGGGAAATTGAAGACAATCTTCAACAGCAATTCCTTACTATTGCATCGGAATACAAACTTGCAGAGCCTGATTTTCATTTTGAAATTGATGAGCATAAGGAACTGGCGAAAAAGGCTTTTGAAGGCATTGTCATTGAGCCATTTATGAAAGCATTGCTGGCACTGCCCAATGGCGTAATCAGAACGGATAAAACGATGGACAATGGAGTGGAAACATCCAGTAACCTGGCAGCCATAAAAACGACTGATACGGGTATACAGGCTCAGTGTTTGCTACGTAGCTCGGTCGATTCGGCTAAACATGCATTGTCCGACCGTATGAAAGCTATTTTTGATTTGATCGGTGCAGCGTCATCTTTTGCAGGCGATTACCCGGGCTGGCGGCCGAATCCGCATTCCGGAATACGCGAAATAATGAAACCGGTGTGCAAAGATGTGTATGGACATGATCCTGAGATAAAAGCCGTACATGCAGGCTTGGAATGCGGTATTATCGGGTCGGTGTACAAAAACATGGATATGATCTCATTTGGGCCAACCATTGTGGCACCACATTCACCCGATGAAAAGGTGCATATTGAAAGTGTGGAACGTTTCTGGAAGGTGCTTATCAGGGCATTGGAGGCGGTTGAATAATATTTTTCAGCCCAGGTTTGTGTCCTTACGAACCTGAGCCTCTCCCTTAAAAATAATCAAATCAAACCAATCGTTTTCAAAATGCTGGTTGTATCAATCTCCGAGCATTTGAAATGACCCTGCGGACAGGTTTTTTTTCCGGTTAAACCGCAGGGACGACAATGCAAATGATGATGGGTTTCCATTACATAGGATGTTTGGGATAAGGGCCCAAATCCAAATGCCGGAACAGTTGAACAATAAATGGCCGTAACAGGGGCATTTACAGAGGAGGCAAAATGAAGCGGTGCCGAATCGTTCACAAAATTCATGGTTGCCTTTTCCATTAAGGCAGCAGATTGCAATAAACTCAACTTACCAGCCATAATTTCTACATGTTTATGCCGGCTTTGTTGCTTTATTTCTGCGCATAACGGACGATCGTCAGGTGCACCGATAAGGTATATGTTGTATTCCTCTGATATTTGATCAATAAGTCCGATCCATCGTTTTGCCGGAAATTGCTTGGTGAACCATACAGAAGCAGGGGCAATACAAATATAGTTATCTGAGGTTGGCACCGATTTATAATCTTCATCGGTTGGATAAAGTCTCGGTCTGGTTAATCGGGTATCGGTAATTTCATCAATTAAGCGAAGATTACGTTCTACTTCATGCATACCATTTTGATCCATAGAAATTTCATGCCTTACAACTTTCGAAAAAAATAATGAAAGCGGATTTTTATGAAAGCCAACCGTTTTTTTACCTTTGGATAGGGCTGTTATAATCCCCGTGGTAAAGAAGCGTTGTACATTGATCACATAATCATAAGATGCAGCACGAATCTCCCCAATAAGCCTGTACAAATGGTGGTATTTTTTCTTTTGCTTATCAAAAATCAGGATGCTATTAAGATGAGGATGGTTATGCAGTAACGATTCGTTTCCTTTACGAACCAGGAAGTCGATCCGCGCATCGGGATAAAACTGGTGAAGTTTTTCAATCAACGGTGTTGCCAAAACAACATCTCCAATAAAGGCGGTTTGTATGATTAAAAACTTCATCTGCTTGAACTGAAAAAATTATGGAATTGTCTGATATTACTTTATTGATTTAATTACAACCATAAAAGTATTATTTTTCAGACAATTCCATAATTTTTAAGCGGTACTAAATAACCTCTTTTTCTGCGAAGTATTTTTTAGTATCCAACGATTCAAAAATATCAACCGCTGCTCTTGATTTATTCAACGTATAAAAATGAATACCGGGAGCACCGTTTTCCAACAATTCACGACATTGTTTAATTGTATAATCCAGGCCGACCTGGTATGATTTTTTGGCATCATCCTGATGTTCTTCAAGTGCAAGTGCCAATTCAGGTGGTATGCTGGAACCCGACATTTTGGTGAAACGTTCTATTTGCTTATAAGCTGTAATAGGTATAATTCCGGGAATAAAACGACTGTTAATACCAATTTTCCGGGCTTTATCCACAAACTCAAAATACTTTTTATTGTCAAAAAACAATTGCGATACCAACAGTTCAGCACCGGCATCTACTTTTTTCTTTAAATGCTGAAGGTCTGCTTCAGCCGATTCGGCTTCCACATGCTTTTCAACATAAAAGGCGCCTGCCCGGCAGAAACTAAAATACTCTTTTACAAATTCAATCAACTCACTGGCATATTTAAATCCGTTTTCGGCAACCACAAATTCCGTTTGGCCTTTTGGCGGATCACCTCTTAACAACATAAGATTTTCAATACCAATACTTTCCAGTTCCTGCATGTCGGCAGCTATTTTTTCACGGGATGCATTTACACAGGTATAATGTGCAGCTGTTGGCATCCCGATTTTGTTTTGTAAATAATCAACCAATGCAAAGGTCCGGTCCTGGTTCGATCCGCCTGCACCATACGTTACGGTTACAAAAGATGGATCCAGCTTCATCAGTCGACCGACATTAATGCCAAAGTCAACAGCCGAAATCTCATCTTTCGGAGGAAAGAACTCAAACGAAAAAGTTTTTTCTTGTCTTTTAAAAATGTCTGTAATCTTCATTACTATATATTTTAATTACTATTCACGATTCCCTTCTCACTACTTATAACGCACTTTCATACTACTTATAATTTAAGTTAGAAGCAAGCCATTTCTCAACTTGTTCTTTTGGCATATTTTTACGTTTGCCGTAATCTTCTACCTGATCTTCACTAATTTTTGCCACAAAAAAGTATTGTGATTCAGGATGTGCAAACATCAATCCGCTTACTGATGCTGCCGGAATCATACTGTTGCTTTCGGAGAGTTTAATTCCGGTATGCTTTTCGGCATCCATCAAATTCCAAAGTGTTGATTTCTCGGTATGGTCAGGACATGCCGGATATCCGTGTGCCGGACGAATACCCTGGTATTTTTCAAGTAGCATGTCTTCCAGTGATATATTCTCATCGGGCACATAACCCCAGTAATCTTTCCGCACTTTTAGATGTAATACTTCCGTAAATGCTTCGGCCAACCGGTCAGCCAACGCTTTTATCATGATGCTGTTGTAATCATCGTGATTGGCTTCAAATTCTTTCAGGTAATGTTCGATATTCAAACCGGCAGTGCATGCGAAAGCACCCAGGTAATCCACTTTTCCTGAATCTTTTGGGGCAATATAGTCCGACAGGCAAAGGTTGGGTTGTTTTTTATCCACCTGGTTGCGGAGGTTACGGAATATGGCAATTGTTTCACTGCGATTTTCATCGCTGTACACCTCAATGTCATCACCTACTGAGTTAGCCGGCCAGAACCCTATGATGGCTTTGGCTTTTAGAATCTGTTCCTCAACAATGCGGTCCAACATATCATTGGCATCCTTGTACAATTTGCGTGCCTCTTCACCCTGTTTCGGATCATCCAGGATATCCGGCCATTTACCTTTTAACTGCCATACAATAAAGAAGAAAATCCAACTTATGTATTCCCGTATCTCATCCAGTGGATAATCGTCGAACACCTTTGTGCCCAGGAATTTAGGTTTGTAAATCGGACTTTTTTCCCAATCTATCTGAGGGCCATGTGCCCGGGCATCATTCAGTGAGCGGTATTTAACCTTCGTTTGTGAGCCTTCATAATTTTCGCGCAGCTGGTTATATTCTTCTTTCAGGTCTTTAATAAACTGATCCTTTTTACCCGAAAGTAATGCGCCAACCACATTTACACTTTTTGAGGCATCTTTCACATGCACCACGGGTTCGCCGTAATTGGGTTCTACTTTGACGGCGGTATGAATTTTGGATGTTGTTGCACCACCAATTAGCAATGGAGTATGGAAATCTTGTTTTTCCATTTCCTTGGCTACTTCCACCATTTCTTCCAGTGATGGTGTGATTAATCCGCTCAGGCCAATAATGTCAACATTTTTTTCTTTGGCAACGGATAGAATTTTTTCAGTAGGAACCATCACACCCAGGTCAATTACCTCGTAATTGTTACAAGCCAGCACAACACCAACAATATTTTTTCCGATATCGTGCACGTCACCTTTTACGGTGGCCAGTAATATTTTTGCTACTTCCTGTTTATCAGCGCCAGATGCTGCGTTTTCTTCTTCGATAAAAGGTAATAAATGGGCCACAGCTTTTTTCATTACACGCGCTGATTTCACAACCTGTGGAAGGAACATTTTGCCTTCTCCGAACAAATCACCCACAACACCCATACCGTCCATCAATGGACCTTCAATAACTTCCAGGGTTCTGGTGTAGTTTGGACGGGCTTCTTCCAGGTCATCGATCACATAATCCGTAATCCCTTTTACCAGGGCATGGCTTAATCGCTCTTCAGCCGTGCCGTTCCGCCACTCGTCTTTTTTGGTTTCTTTTTGGCCTTTGTTCTTTACCGTTTCGGCAAAATCGATTAACCGTTCGGTAGCATCTTCACGGCGGTTAAGGATTACATCCTCTACCATTTCAAGCAGCTCTTTGTCAATATCATCATAGACTTCCAACAGCGACGGATTCACAATACCCATATCCATTCCTGCATGGGTGGCGTGGTAGAGGAATGCAGCGTGCATCGCTTCGCGTACCGTGTTATTACCACGAAATGAGAAAGATAAATTACTTACGCCACCACTAATTTTGGCGTTTGGCAGGTTCTCCTTGATCCATTTTGTGGCATTGATAAAATCAACGCCATAGTTATTGTGTTCTTCAATACCGGTTCCTATGGCCAGAATATTGGGGTCAAAAATGATATCCTGTGAAGGGAATTTTACTTTTTCAGTCAGGATTTTATAGGCTCTTTCGCATATTTCGGTCTTGCGCTCAAATGAATCGGCCTGTCCTGTTTCATCAAAGGCCATAACTACCACGGCAGCACCGTAATTCTTTATTTTAGTGGCTTGTTCAATGAAAATTTCTTCTCCCTCTTTTAGTGAAATGGAGTTAACAATGGATTTACCCTGAACACATTTCAAACCGGCTTCAACCACATGAAATTTCGATGAATCGATCATGATTGGCAACTTTGATACATCAGGCTCAGCTGCCAGCAGGTTCAGGAATTTTACCATGGCATACTCGGCATCAATCATGGCATCGTCCATGCACACATCAATTACCTGTGCGCCTCCTTCAACCTGGCTGTATGCCACGCTAATGGCTTCTTCGTATTGTTCTTCTTTTATGAGCCGGGCGAATTTTTTTGAACCTGCTACGTTGGTCCGTTCACCAATGTTGATGAAATTCATCTCCTTGGAAATCTTTAGGGGTTCCAAACCAGATAATACTGTATCAAGTGAAGGCTGAGGAATGGATCGGACATTTGCTTTTTCGGCCAATTCAGCAAAGGCTTTAATATGGCCGGGCGTTGTACCGCAACATCCACCAATTATGTTTACCAGACTTTCATCCAGATAGGGTTTTACCAATTTAGACATATCCTCGGGATTCTGGTCGTATCCGCCTAATTCGTTTGGTAATCCGGCATTCGGATGTGAACTTACATACATAGGCGCGTTTTTACTTAAGCGTTCTATGTATGGTTTAAGGTCATCGGCACCCAAAGCGCAGTTTAATCCTACTGACAACAAATCCATGTGGGAAACGGAGCTTAAGAAAGCTTCCACGGTTTGTCCCGATAATGTTCTACCGCTGGCATCGGTAATAGTACCTGATACCATAACGGGTATTCTGGAACCTCGTTTTTCCAACACTTCTTCAATGGCATATAAGGCTGCTTTGGCATTGAGTGTATCAAACACTGTTTCAACCAGCAATACATCCGAACCACCATCGATTAACCCTTCTGTTTGTTCGGCATAAACTTCTTTTAGTTCATCGAAAGTAACAGCACGAAAACCTGGGTCATTTACGTCGGGTGACAGAGACAATGTTTTATTGGTCGGTCCGATGGAACCAGCTACAAATCTGGGTTTATCAGGTGTTTTTTCGGTATACTTATCTGCTGCCTCACGCGCCAGCTTGGTGGCGGCCATATTCATTTCATAGACCTGATCCTGCAGGTCGTAATCTGCCAGCGAAATACGGTTTGCATTAAAAGTATTGGTTTCAATAATATCAGCACCGGCTTCCAGGTATTTTTCATGTATTTCCCGGATAATATCGGGCTGTGTCATTGATAAAAGATCATTGTTGCCTTTTTGTGAACTGGCATGATCGGCGAATTTCTCACCTCTGTAGTCTTCTTCTTCGAGTTTGTACTCTTGTATTAATGAGCCCATTGCTCCATCTAATACTAAAATACGTTTCTTTAATTCGTCTTTGATATTTGCCATAACTGTTTTTTTCAATTTTTAAAATGAATGTGCAAAGGAAAAAAGAATAATGCTAAAACGGTAATGTTAAAACGGTAAATAAGAAATACATTCTGATTTCTAAAATCAGATGAAATTAGAAGGGGCGCATATATATTTGCGCATAAAGGGCCGGATATAACTGTAGTAGACGATCACACATAAATTTCTCCTGGTTTTTGCGTAGTGCAAAAGTATGAATTACATCTAAATAATTGCTTGTTTAATGTAAATATTATGTTAAAAGTGTGGAAATTTCCTGTCGGTTTTGGTCATTGAAGAAGTTTTTTGCCCCGGGTGTATATAAATCGCTAATTTTTTGGTCATAAGTGGCAGTGATTTTATCCCTGACCATTTTCATGGTACTATTGAGCATATTATTCTGCTCGGTAAATCCTTCACTTAT
>JAAAOM010000046.1 GCA_009908855.1 Bacteroidota bacterium | reverse complement strand
TCCGGCCAGTTCGGCTTCAACAACGGCTGTTTCAAGTGTGGTATGTGCTTCACTCTCCACAACTATGTCAACCACGGTTTCTGGTAATGGTGGTAATAAAACCGAATCTATAACATGTACCACTCCGTTATCAGCACCAATATCAGGTGTAGTTACCATTGCACCATTGATATAAACATCGGTGCCATCAACATTAACCATCAGACTATCACCCTGAAGGGTTGCAACTTTCATTCCATCGGTCAAAGCGCCTGAAAGCACTTCTCCACTTACCACATGATAAAGAAGGATGTCAGAAAGATCACCTGTCGGATCAGCCAAAAGTGCATCTAATGTGCCGTCTGGTAATTGTTTAAAGGCATCATCAGTAGGTGCAAATACGGTAAATGGGCCATCCCCTGAGAGGGCACCACCCAGATTGGCTGCTGTAATAGCTGCCTCTAATGTGTCATGGGCTGTACTGTTTATGGCTACATCAAATACAGTTTCCGGAGCATCTAAAGGAATTAGTTCACCACCCTCGGGAAGTGCTACAAAGAGTCCAAATGCCGGTCCACTGCTATTAACAGAAGGGTCAAGAAATCCGGATGCCAACACTGTAATGGCAGAGTCCCCTAAATTCAATGTTTCAAGAGGAGCCGCGTACCTTGCCACAATGGAAGAACCATCATCTGTTCTAACCTCAAGGATGTAATCAGCTTCCGGTAAATTCAGGTATCCCGACGAAAAATCATTGTAGGATACATCATCTACCAGTTCACCTGCCGCAGCTTCATAAATATCCACTGTTGGGGCATCGGTTGATCCATGATAAACCAGCACTGCTGTGGTATCCGTTTTCATGGATGATTCCATGCTCATGGCATACACGTCAATACCAAAAGCAGGTGAAGGACTATATCCACCACCGCTAATAATACCATTTGCAATTAACGTGTAAGTTTCACCTTCGGTTAAAGTAGTCGTAAGTCCCCATATCGAATCAGCAGAGGAAGTACTGTTTGCAGGTGCAATATCAATTTCAATGGGTGTTCCTGCAGGGGCATCGACAAAAGGCGAGGCCGTACGGAATGCAAAGTCATCGAGCAGCAATCCGTCATTCAGATAAACATCCACAGTGTCCGCAGCCATATCGGCTGAATTGTGAATGACCTGCACACGTGCAGTGTGGGCATTTGAAAATTCAAATGCCAGTAAAGCCAGTAGGCTTAAAATAAATAGTTTTTTTGTTTTCATAGCATTGGAGTTTATTTATAATTTATTGATTCACAAAGGATAACCTGAAATCATCGTTATTGTTTAATTTTTTAACATTTTTATTAAACAATACTTACATTTATTCAAATAATTAATTTCTTTATTATCTTATTTACAATGCTTTATGAGTTTTTGAAAAAATTAGTTTTACAAGAATAAATTTTAACATTTCATCAATTATTATGAGAAAGTGGTACCTTTGCCCATTGAATTACTTACCGGTATGATAATTAAAATCGTTGCTTATATATTATTCTTATCCTGTATTTTATGCGGCAAACCGGCATTTGAAATACTTTCAGTCAAACGATGCTTTTGGGAGCAGGGGAGAAAAGAAACAGGAGTAGCCTATAAATATGAAATTGCTGTTTTAAGTACCAAAAAAGTAAGAAATGTAAGTTTTGAATATCTTTATCTGAAAGGAGATTTTATCCCATTCAGTGAGGTACGGGATTACAGGAAAATAAAAGCGGATGACACAATTACCTTACAAGCTATTCAGTTTGTTAACAGGACCTATAAACAGGATAGTATCTACCTTGATGAAATGGAGCATGTTTCAAATGCAATCTTATACAGGCAAAAAAACAAACCATTTATTATTGAACCGGATACCATACAAAATGTTGATTGCAGTGAAAAGATAAGGAGGATGTAAAATGATTAAGATCGGCAGGGCCGTGGTTAGTTTAGAAGTAATTGAAAACAAGTTTTGCTGCGACCTGGGTAAATGCTTTGGGAGTTGTTGTGTGCAGGGAGATTCAGGAGCGCCATTGGAAGACAATGAGACCGGGATTTTAGATGATGAATGGGAAAACGTAAAACCTTTTTTGCGTAAGGAAGGTATTGAAGCTATTGAGAAACAGGGCAGGTGGATTGTCGATGAAGATAATGACAAGGTAACTCCTCTGGTAGATGATAAAAAGGAATGTGCTTATGCTATTTTTGAGAACGGCATAGCGAAATGCGGCATTGAAAAAGCCTATAACCAAGGCAAAACTGATTTCCGTAAACCTGTATCTTGTCATTTATATCCCGTACGTATTCAAAAATATCGTGATTTTGATGCCCTTAACTACGACCAGTGGAATATATGCAAACCCGCTATACCAAACGGACAAAAAAATGGGATTCCCGTTTATACATTTGTGAAAGATGCGCTGATCAGAAAATACGGAGAAGAATGGTATCACTACCTTACTGTAGCAGTTGAAAAGCTTAAGGAAAGCAAGGATATGTCGGGGAGTTATTAATAAATGCCTTAACCTGCATTCTGTATGGGTGTTTTAAAAATCCGGGTGTCACTAAGCCGGAAACAGGAAAAGAGAATAATATTTCACATCAATGTTTCTGAATATTGTTGATCAACAATTGTGAAATAAAATACACTTCCCTCTTCTTCACTTGAATCAAACCATATTTTACCTCCTAACAATTCAACCAGGCTTTTGGTAATGGTTAATCCCAATCCGGTTCCCTTATGAAGGCTTACGTAGCGGCTTGTGCCATGTTCAAACCGTTCAAATATTTTGGGTTGATCAGTTAGGGGTATACCAATCCCTGTGTCCTTTACAAAAAATGTTAGTTGGTTATTTGTCCGGTTTGCAATGCCAAATATTATCTCACCCTGGTCTGTGAATTTTACAGCGTTGGACAGCAAATTATGGAAAATCCGCTTTAAGCGGAGGCTGTCTGAATACACAACAGCAGGCATATTCGCGGGTACTGTCGTTTGAATGTTCAGGATTTTGTTTTTTTCGTTCTTAATGGTTTGTCTATAAGTTTCATTCAGCTCGTTAAACAATTGCTTTAAATTGATTTCAGTGATATTTACATTCACATCCCCCGCCTCAATTTTTGATATTTCAATAATCTCATCGATCACTTTCAAAAGTATTTCGGCATTAGATACGATTAGTTCTGTGAATTTATCAATACTTTCGTCTTTGTTCTGACTCTGTATTAACGATGTAAATCCCACAATGGCATTGAGCGGGGTTCTGATCTCATGGCTGAGATTGGCCAGAAAAGAGGATTTTAACCGGTCTGATTCTTCGGCCTTTTCCTTGGCGATAATCAGTTCCTTATTTAGTTTTTTACGATCGGTAATGTCTTCTTTAACTGCCACATAATGAGTAATATCGCCATCTTCATCAAATATGGGAGATATATTGGTAGACTCCCAGATAAGCGCACCGTTTTTTCGTTGGTTAAGCAATTCACCCCGCCAGCTTTTACCTTGTGAAATGGTTTTCCACATGGTATGGTATATATCTTCCTGCATTTTGCCCGATTTTAACATCCTCGGATTTTGTCCGAGCACTTCATCCATGGTATAACCGGTAAGTTCTTCAAATTTTGGGTTTACATATTCTATTTTCCCTTCAATGTCGGTTATTACAATAGATGCCGGGCTTTGTTTAACGGTTTCCGATAATTTACGAAGTTCCTGCTCATGTTCTATTTCGTTGGTAATATCGGTTGTCATAATATACCGGATCGTTCGGTTATTTGAAATCTGAACTGAATAAAACCGGTTTTTAAGGTATTTCATTTGTCCAACTGCATTTTTAATCCAGAATGTTAATTCGGATATGGGATAACCGGTAGTAGTAATTGAATGGTATATTGCATCTATACGTTCTTTTTCCTCCGGAATGATATAGCTAAATAAATCGCCCGTCCGGATTGCCTGCCCCTTAATACCAAGTATATGGATCATGGCCGGGTTGATATAAATAATTTCCTTACCCTCCTGAAAAGTTATGCCATGAGAAATATTTTCCGTCAGATGCCTGAATTCTTTTTCTTTTTCCTGTGCATTCTCTTTTTCCTGCCAGTAGGCTTTAAAAAGATTATATGAATCCCGCATCAGCATTATATGAATAAAAAGGACTATCAATACTGCAATGATCGAGATCAACACAAATTTCCTCATGTATGCCCTTATCTGTTCTTCAATATCAACGGTGTACAATCCGGCTCCCACAATCCACTGCCAGGGTTCATATAGTTGAATATAAGAGGTTTTAGGTTCTACTTGATTTTTCACATCTTTCCATTGCCAGGTGTAGTTTATATAGCCTGATCCACCAGCTGCAGTAATTTCAAGCATTCTTATTACCGGTGCAGATATGGAGGTATCAGCAGCCCTTGTTAAATTTTGATTTTTCGCTAAATAAGGATGTGCCAGCAGGATGCCGGAAGTATCCAATACCCAGAAATAGTTTTTATGATCGTTTCCAAAACGAAGCGATTCAATATTTTCAAGTGCCAATTGACGGGCTTTTTCAAGGGTAAGTTTGTTTTGTTTATAAAGTTGGTGATAATAATCAATAGTAGAAAGGGCTACCTGACAAATATCAACCAGTTTGGTTTTTTTGGCTTCCATCAAACTTTTTTTGTATTGTGGAATAACAAATATTCCGACTATTACCGTAAAAAAAATTAAAGCTAACATTAAAGGAAGCGTAAATTGCAATAAATATTTTTTGAGCGACATAACCCACGTTATTCAAATCACCATTTAAGTTAATAAAATAATAAGATATTATACTTATTCACTTGAGAATTCCACCATCTCAAAAGGAAAATCAGGGGTTGATACCATCTCACTTTCATTACCTTCCCGATCGCGCATGAATATTTCAAGTTTTAACGTGTCATAACGCTCAACCTGACTTTCAAAAAAGAATACTTTGATGGTCATCGTTCCTTCGAGTGTTTTATTGATTTTTGAGGGCTCAAAAATTCGTTGGGAGCGAGGATCACCGAGTGCATGCTCAATTTTAAAATAACTAACCGTATCGGTAAGATCAAGGGGGGTGTATGTATTTTCCATTTTCTGAAAATAATTAACGTATACCCCGGGAGAAATGGTATCATTGGGAAGCCAATAAATGTCAGCGTTACCATCTCTTATCCAAAGCTCCAGGTTCATATTGAGCCCCTGGTTGCCCAACTCGGAATTATCAATACCGGGAGCATAAGATATTTTTCTAAACTGCAACTCAGGTATTTCACTCACCTTTTGCGGAGGTTCGCAGGCCATTAAAACAGTAATCAACAATATTAGGCTTATATTTTTTTGCATTACTTCTTCCTGAAAAATATTTGAACGGGAACACCTGTAAAGTTAAAATGTTCCCGCAAACGATTTTCAACAAACCGTTTGTAAGGGTCTCGTACATACTGAGGCAAGTTACAAAAAAAAGCAAATGATGGCGAGTAGGTAGGAAGCTGGCTCACATATTTTATTTTGATATATTTTCCTTTCACAGCCGGTGGCGGGTGTTTTTGTATTTCTTCGAGCATGACCTGGTTCAGTTTGGAGGTCGGTACCCGGCGTCGACGGTTTTCATAAACCTGTGCGGCCTGTTCCAGCACCTTTAATATTCGTTGCTTTTCGGTGGCAGAGGTGAAAATAACCGGTACATCCCTGAAGGGTTCCAGTTTTTTCCGAACCGATTCTTCGTATTGTTTTGTAAAGCCGTGATCGCTTTTATCCAGTAAATCCCATTTATTAATAAGTACAACCACGCCTTTTCGATTTCTGACAATGAGATGAAAAATATTCAGGTCCTGACTTTCGACGCCATTGTTGGCATCGATTAAAAGTAGACATACTTCTGATTGTTCAATGGCCCTGACGGAACGCATTACAGAATAAAATTCCAGGTTTTCATGTACTTTACCTTTCTTTCGCAATCCGGCTGTATCCACCAAAATAAAATCATGGTTGAATTTATTAAATCGTGTATTAATGGAGTCTCTGGTTGTGCCGGCAATTGGTGTAACAATATTGCGTTCTTCGCCAACCAGCGCATTAATGAGTGATGATTTGCCAACATTGGGCCGTCCAACGACGGCATATCGGGGAATTTCATTGTCCTCTTCCACTTGTTCCGCAGGTAGTTCAGGTACTATCTTATCTAACAAATCACCTGTACCACTCCCGTTTACCGATGAGATGCAGTAGATATCTCCCAGTCCCAGCGCATAGAATTCCTGCGCATCATATTGCAGGTTGGAATTATCCACTTTATTAACCACGAGGAAGACAGGCTTGTTGGATTTACGCAATATTGTAGCCACAGCATCATCCAAATCGGTGATGCCATTTTGCACATCTACAACAAAAACAATCACATTGGCCTCCTCAATAGCCAGATTTACCTGTTTGCGAATTTCTTCTTCAAATATATCATCGGAATTGGTAACGTATCCGCCCGTATCAATAACCGAAAACTCCACACCGTTCCACCAGGCTTTGCCATAATGGCGGTCGCGTGTAACACCACTGGTCTCGTCAACAATGGCACTGCGTGTTTCGGTTAACCGGTTAAAAAGGGTAGATTTACCCACATTGGGTCGGCCTACAATGGCTACAATCTTATTCAATGCACTATGTTATTTAGATTTCAAAATCAATGGCTGCCCTGTTTTTCTTAATCGGTCCAATAGATTCTACAACAGCCTGGTGATCGGGGTGTACCTGATAGGTATTCAAATCATCCAATGAGTCGAATTCCGTATCCAGTATAAGGTCGTAATTATTTTCAGCGGCCCGTTTATCATTAGTATAAACACTTATTGCCTTCAATGCTGTAATTTTCCCTTTTAAACCCAGCAATTCTTTTTGCATATTATGGATATGCATTTCTTTTTCTGTTTTGGAGTAGGAATCATCCAACTTCCAAAGTACAATGTGTTTGATCATATTAAGTCAAAATTTTATTGGTAACCAAATGATTTTAATAGTTGATCGTTATTCCGCCAATCCTTTTTTATTTTTACAAAGAGTTCCAAATATACTTTTTTCCCGAGAAATGCTTCCATTTCTTTGCGGGCTTCAATACCCAATTGTTTGATTGACGTGCCTTTATTGCCTATGATAATGCCCTTTTGCGATTCACGCATCACATAAATGATAGCCCGGATACGATCTATATCATCTCCCTCCTTAAAGGAGTCGATACCTACTTCAACGGCGTACGGAATTTCCTGCTTGTAAAGATTCAGTATTTTTTCACGGACAATTTCAGAAACAAAAAAACGCTCGGGCTTATCGGTTAATGCCTCTTTGTCAAAATATGGAGGACTTTCAGGCAGCAGTTTTTTAATGGTTTCAGCAATCTGATCCGTGTTGTATCCGGTCAATGCTGATATAGGCAGTATGTTGGTTTCCGGAAAAAGTTGCTGCATGGACTGCACATGCTTATGTATTTCATTTTCATCCTGTAACAGATCAATTTTATTAATAAGTACCAGTTTGGTAATGGGTAGTTGATTTATTTGTTGAATATAGGTTTCATTTTTGGCTTTATCCTCCATCACATCTGTTACATACAAAAGCAAATCGGCATCTTCAATGGCCGTTCGCACAAACCGCATCATCGATTCCTGCAATTTATAGGCGGGTTTAAGGATGCCGGGAGTATCAGAAAAAACAATTTGATAATCGTCACCATTAACGATTCCATGAATTCGTTGCCTCGTGGTTTGCGCCTTATTGGATACAATGGAAAGTTTTTCACCCACCATTAAATTCATTAAGGTAGATTTACCCACATTGGCATTTCCCACAATATTTACAAAACCTGCTTTATGATCCATTTGCCTGAAAAAGAATACAAAAGTATAGAATAAAATAGTTTGTGCAATGGCCATTAAAAAAGCCGCCCAAAGGCGGCTCATTTTAAGTAAACCATGAAAATTACTAAACGCTTTATTAACCCTGAAATGATATTACTTATGTTATCATTTATACTAAATTACGGCAAAAAAGTATCTATGTTAAAGAATGTTGACCAATGACTGTGAAATTCAACGAATGATCATTTACGTTTGACAAAAACAAAATATAAGTGTTAGATGCTCCTGATCAGTTTTGCACTAAAATTTTTTTGCGGATAAATATTTTTAAATATCTTTGCATCACCTTAAAAAAGCGGAATTGCTCCGTTTCTGCGGAAATAGCTCAGTTGGTAGAGCACGACCTTGCCAAGGTCGGGGTCGCGGGTTCGAGTCCCGTTTTCCGCTCTAATATTATAATGCCCGATACAAGTCGGGATTTTTTTTCACAATTGGTCTACAAAATGCCCGGATGGCGGAACTGGTAGACGCGCAGGACTTAAAATCCTGTGGCCATTATGGCTGTGTGGGTTCAAGTCCCACTCCGGGTACCAAATGAGTTTGAGTGTGAGTTTGAGTGTGAGAGTGTGAGTGTGTGAGTGTGATTGCGTGTGCATGTGCGTCCCGAAGAATTGCGTAAGCATATTTTAAATACGCTGATTTTATTTAATTAACCTCTTGTTTTACAGATTTTAGTATCCTGTCGTACGCAAGACCACGCACGGCTCTGTTTATTATATCTGATCCAACCATAATTTAAATAAAACTATAGTTTATCTAATTTGTTACTTTTTTACTCGTTGATAAAATATTTTTAATAAATTTAAGTATATATTTGAACACAAAACAAAGACATCTATAACCTTTTCATCGTTTCTCAGTATAAATTAATGCATATATTTTGCAAAAAATGAATACAACAAAGCATACGACATCAACTCAAAATGCGTTAGACATGCTGTTTGATGAAATTTTCAAACATTTGAAAAATGATCAACAAAGCATACGTATGGGATTTGCTGACAAAGAAACCGAGGATTTTTATCATGGCTTATTAAAAAATTCTTCTGAAGTGCATTCACAAATAATGCAGACTTCCTCAATGGCTTTGATTGAAAAGGCAATATACGCTTATGGTAAAATCTTGAAAGAATATGAAAAAAATCAGCCATTAAAATTAGGAATGCACTATGCAACTAACAAACTTTTAATATTTGCTATCATTCGGAATGATGATGAAAAAAGTGAGGATGCTTTATTATTAACAGAAGCTAAAGTTAATAACATGTTCAAGGACTTTGGAATTCATGTAAGTACCACAATACTGGAAGAGGAAGATAATTATACTATTCCTGAGCAATATAAAATTTATATTGATAATGCCGAAGTTTGAGGAACATTTAGCAAAATCTAAAGATAATCTCCAATTTCTTGAAAATATTTGTAAAAACGAATCTGCCTATTGGGATTGGAAAGTAACTGTTTGCTTTTATACTGCTCTTCATTTGATTAATGCGCATATAGCAAATAAAACCGGCCAACATTATAGAAGTCATGAGGAAGTTGAAAACGCAATCAACTTCGATAATCAATTATCACTTTGTGCATTAAGTCAAAATGATTATTTAGCCTATAAAAAACTCAATGCACTTTCAAGAAGGTCACGATACCTTGTGAATGAAAATTTACATGATAAAAGAACAAGTGCTTTTTTTACCTATGATAAGCATTTTAAAAGAGCTGTAAAATATCTAAACACTTTAATGGAATATTTTAACAATGAATATCAACCAGATTTTAAAAAAATAGAAATTAAGTGTATTGAATTAAATAACACTGATCTAAAATATTTTAAAGTTATTGTCTAGTCCGTTAGGAAAGTCAGCTCAATATGATACACACTACAAGAATCAAACTTATAACAAGTTCCCTGAGTGAAAACAAACAACTGAAATTAGCTTAATCCAAAGGATCAATTCCATTCCGAGATAAATTTTGTTGATAGATGGCCTTTTGCAATTGATTGTGTGATTTCAACTGTTACATTTTTGCAACCTGATATTTCCAGGGCTTTTTCAATCCAGCCGGCTATTCGGTACTCAATGTGCTCATCAGAATCACTAATATCGGTCATATCCAGTACAACGCGATGATCTTCACTCGATGTTACGGACATTCGACAGGGACGATAATATCGTTCAAAAATATTACCGGCTCTTGAAATGATAAAATGAGGTGTAGATGCTTTTACAAAAAACTTATATATTCCTTTTAATGCATTTTCAGCACTGAAGCGACCGCCCTCCCAGGCTGTTCTTTTCATGTCGTTATTGTGAAATAAATTACTGATAACTTTCATAGGTTCAACAGCATAAACCGATACCGGAAACCATTTTGTACTGTCAATTGCATTGTTGTAAAGTGTTTTTGCCTCATCATTTAATGCATTCAACCATTTCAAATAATCATTTTTGTGATAAGTTTTAACATAATCTCGTATGGCCAGTAAAGCACTCCCTTTTATTTCCATTCGTAATGATATTATTGAAAATTAATATTTACATGTGAACTTTTGAACCCTTTTGACTCAACCCGGTGCTCCATTTGTTCGCACTCAAAGTCAGATTTAACAATGATCATGTCTTTGCCATAAAACAGGTTAACGACAGAGGATTGAAAAGGATTCAAAGATAACAGAATTGCTTTTCCCGTTGATGCCAAATATGAACATCCTGCCTGTGATTATTGTCAACGCCTTTTTGGTATGCCTGATCATGTTGCATTTATAAATTTCCGGATTAAATATAATGAAGTTGCATTAAAATGCACAATATGTATGACGGATTTGGATGATAGCATGATTTACAATGCACAAGAAGACGTATTGTACCCTCATCGGATGAATGCCTTTATTATTTCACTTAATTCTCCTCCCTGTGTGAGAATCATCATGTGAGAGCCATTCTTAACAACATAATCATATTGTACATTCCGGATGGGTATGGTATGATCGTTATCACCATGTATATGTATTATGTCGGCATCAGGTGCTTCATGTCTATCCCAATTGATGATCATTTCAATGGTGCGACCAAGAAAGGCAGGCTCTTTGTCTGCAAGCATCTGCTTACATACCTCTTTTTCATTCTTGCGATCTGGTTCAACAATAGGTTGTAACATCTGCGCCCCGATTTTGGCCAATCTATCAGGTAATAATCTATAAACCGGCACTTTACGTTGGAAGGTATAGCGCCATGGTAACTCATGTCTGTGTTTGGCGCTGGATATGATTATTACTTTTTCCGGCTCCATAAAATCTGCCATTTCAACTGCCAACATCCCACCCAATGAGACACCAATTAAAATAAACCGTTCGCTCGTATTAATTTGTTCGGATAAAACCTGAGCATATTCCCTCATAGATAAGGTATCATGTGGTATAGCATATTTAATGTACCGTATTTCAAATGAATCATCCAGTGTTAAATAGCTGAACACACGAGCATCTGAACCCTGACCGGGAATAAGATATATGACCGGATGCCCGACATCTGCCCTCACCTCATTTTTCATTACCATGGTAAGCATTAGAAGAATGAATACATATTTCATAGTTTAATGCAAATGCTTATGCAAAATACTTAAAAATTAGAATTAAAATGGCGCATGTAATATTGATCATTCCTAATTCTACTTTGACAGGTTAAGATTTTAATAAATTACGTTGCACACAACTTTTACAAAGCACCACTCCTTCCCCGCGCAGGCATGGAAAGGGAATTTTATCAGTGGTTTATTCCGATAGTTTTCCGAACACTGTCTCAGTTCAATTTGTCAAAGTTCAAACTAATGTATTTTTATATGAATTGAATCGAGTGATCCGGAATGTAAATTATTTTTTTTACATATTAATGATTACCATTCGGTTAATCATAGTTATTGACTTGCTAACCTGAAGATATAGTTTATAATCCTCTTCCATTGGCTTTCATCCATTTTTTAATGCGGTTTTCTAAATGCCTGGCCAAAGCATTTTTGGGTATTCGGAATTGCCAGTTGCATTTATCAGTAGACGGTATGTTCATACGCGCTTCTGTCCCAAGTCCCAAAAAATCCTGGATGGGAATGATGGCTATTTTAGCTACTGACTGATAAGCCATTAATATAAAGGTGTTATGAATATTTTTTTCTTTGATTTTTTTGGGTGCATCAACCGCTAATTTTTTCAATGTCTGTTTATCCGCTTCCATTTTATACCATCCCTGAACGGTATTATTATCATGCGTTCCGGTGTAAACAACACTGTTGTATTTATGATTGTTGGGTGCATGGACGGATTTGGCTTTGTCTTTGCCAAAACCGAACTGCAGCACGCTCATGCCCGGTAATTCAAACTTATCACGTAAGGTATACACCGATTCTCCAATATCGCCCAGGTCTTCTGCCACGAAAGGCATTGAAGGAAACGCTTTTTGCAGGGTTCTGAAAAATTCTTCTCCCGGGCCTTCCTTCCATTCCCCCTCTTTAGCCGATGTGGCATTGGCAGGTATCTCCCAGTAATCGGCAAAGGCCCGAAAATGATCAATTCGCAGCAGGTCTACCATCTCAAGATTTTTTCTCAGACGCCGTATCCACCATTCATACCCGTTTTTTTTCAGCGTTTCCCAAACAAAAACGGGCATTCCCCAAAACTGTCCCTCGTCATTAAAATAATCGGGTGGTACACCGGCCACATGTGTCATATCCATATTTTCATCTAACCTGAAATATTGTGGGTGCGCCCAAACATCAGCACTGTCATAGCTTAAATAAATCGGAATATCTCCAAATAATTGAATGTCTTTGTTATTGGCATATTGTTTAAGCGCGTGCCATTGCTCAAAAAACAAGAACTGGAAAAACTTTTCCTTATCCAGGTTATTTTTATAATCGCGACTAAATTTCCGCAATGCGATCGGATCCCTGAAACGGTATTGCTCGGGCCAGGTATTCCACGGTGCTTTGTTGAATGATTCACGCATTATAAGGAACAGTGCATAATCATCGAGCCAGTATTTTTCCTTCTTACAGAATTCCTCAAATTTAATTTTCAAAGGGTGGTTCTCAGCTTCAATAAAGTTCTTATATGCCTTATCCAGCAAGGGTTGTTTGATTCTTTTCGTTTCTTTAAAGTCTGATTTCTCATAAATATCCAATTGCTGAGGTAGGTCTTTTTTTGTAAGTAATTGCTGTTCAACTAATTTATCCATGTTAATAAGCAGGGTGTTGCCGGCAAAAGCAGAAACCGAGCTATAAGGAGAAAACGCCGATTCTTCCACCGTTTGGTTCAATGGTAAAATTTGCCAGTACTTTTGATGACAACGTTCCAGAAAGTCCACAAAGCGATAAGCCTCTGTTCCAAAGTCGCCGGAAGGATATTTTCCCGGTAACGAGGTAATATGAGCCAATATACCGGCGTGCCGATCAAACGGCTCCTTTTGCGAAACATAAATACCAAATGGCAGGTTGGTTAATAGTTTTGACACGGATATTTTCTTCTTTACCTCAATTTGATTGTTTTTATCCATTATATCCTGCCAAATTTCAGGTCCGAAATCAGGCAGGTGGATAGTGGTATTTTTCCAGTTAAATTTTTGTATGGCTGATTTACCCTTTTCCTGGTGGAAATGTCCCAAATGTAATGGCAATACTACAATGATCCAGTTGTTTTTATAATGACGGGCATAAGCCAACACAAAATCCTTAAACTTTCCCTTCACGGTAAGGGGTATATATTCACCTTTGGCAAATAATTCAGGGTTTAGCCGCCTTTCATTTAACAATTTATAATGCAGCCACATTTTAATGCTTCCATCCGTGGCATTTTTCCAAAGATTGTTCAGAAAATCGCCTGAAGTATTGGCTTCTTTTTTTAGCTTGTCGAGTTCTTTCGACAATCCCGCGTAATCAATGGGCCGACGGTTATCGGGGTCAACAAAACTAAAGTTCCAGTGCTCACTACCCTGATAAATATCCGGTGTACCCGTGCAGGTAAGTTTCAGTATCACCTGGTTTAAGGAATTGATGATGCCATAATAATTCAGTTTTTTATGAAAATTACCGAGGCTTTTTAAAAACTTGTGATCATCATCTATAATCCGTTGCGCGAATGAAAGTGTGTATTGTTCATAATATTCATCCGGATCGGCCCAGCTCGACTCCATTTTGGCTTCACGAAGCACTTTCACCAAATACTCGTTCAGCCGCCTTTTAAAATCTTCTGTTGGTTTGCCGTCCATTGGTAAGGCCCCAAGAATGGCCTGATAGATAAAATATTCGTCGTTTGATGATGGTATAACCCTGCCTTTGTTTTTATTCTTCAACGGCTCATTGAGCTGGTGCCATTCATTTACTTTTTTACCCCACTCTTCAGGCATATCAGCCAGCACATTAAGCCTGGCCCGTGCATCTTCTCCGCGCTTGGTGTCGTGGGTTGATGTGGTATTCATGGACAATGGCGAAACATGGTAGTTGTGTTTCATTTCGGTATGGAAATCCTCTATTGTTACACCAAAATAGGAAGGTGAATCTCCTACCTCATTGTGCACAATATACCGGTTGAATGTATAAAAGGCTGTATCTTCAACTCCCTTTGCCATTAACGGGCCTGCATATTGCATGCAACGATTAAAAATGGCATCAATTTCCGGCCTGTAATCTGCGTACTTATTTTTAGTATCAAGGAAAATAGTCCTTAAAAATTTTAATTCCTTTTTAAGATTGGAATTTCGATCAAGGGCCCGGGAAAAGGTTTCTTTCAGTAATTTTTCCTGGGGCTTACTTAAGTACTCACCATCTTTATAAATGCGATATACCGGAGAAGCCAGGAGAAATTCATATAATGCCTGTTTTAGTTTTTCGGGTTTTAATTTGGTATGAATATCCTGCAACAATTTATTAAATGTATGATACAGATTATCCAGGTCGCCTGCCATGTGCTCTTTCAGAATAAAGGCTTTTTTGCGATAGACCAGTTCGTCATATGCTCTTTTTGTGCCCACCCTGAACTCATCATAGGTTTTATTTAGTTGTACCTCGCTATGTTCATTGGTGAGCAAATTATTGACCAATGCCAGAAAATCATAGCCGGTCGTTCCCTGCACCGGCCATGTTGCTTCCAACCGTTCATTATGTTCCAGTATCTTTTCAACCACCAGGTACCTGTCCAGGCCAATATTTTCTCTCAGTCTTGCCAAATACGCCTGCGGTTCAAACAACCCATCCACATGATCAATCCGTAAACCCTGAATAAAATCCTTCTCCATCAACTCAAACAAAAACGAATGATAGTCATTAAAAACCGTGCCGGTTTGCATGTTTAAACTAATAAGATCATTTACGGTGAAAAATCGACGATAGTTAATCAATCGGCGCGTTGTTTTCCAATATGCAGGTTTAAACACCTGAATATCTATTATATTCCTGAATTTCCTGGCGTTTTCATTGATGTTCTCAACACATCCATCAATATATTTCTTAACCTTTTCGCTTTCCGTGTATAGCTGATAAAGCTCATTTTTGAGATTTTCCCAACTGCTCAGCTGGTTTAAAGATTTAAACATTTTTTTTAGCAGCCCGTCGAGCTCAGGTGGAAGTTCATCAACCGGCAAAGCGCGTAAAATATTGTTGTATGATAGTACGTCAGCCGGAAAATGCTGGTCAAAATAAGTAAGTACAAAAGATTTATTCTGATATTCCAGGTTGATTTCCTTGTTCAGAATGGCCTGATCAGGCAATGATCCGAGTACAGGTAACAATACTTTACCGGGCAATGATGGGTCAGGATGATTCCATAGTATATCAAAATAATGGTAATAGCTGGAGTGTGCTCCCCGCTCAAAAATATCGGCTATCCAGGGATTGTTGGCTGAATATGACATGTGATTGGGCACAATGTCCTGTAACCAACCCATGGATCGTTTTTTAAGTTCTTTTTGTAATATTTCAAACTGCTGGTAAGTTCCGATCTCCGGATTGATACGGTGCGGATTAATAACATTGTACCCGTGTGTACTACCTGGCTCGGACTCAAAAACAGGAGACGCATAAATGGTTTTAATACCCAACTCATGTAAATAGTCGAGAATACTTAAAAGATCGTTAAACGTAAAATCTTTTGAGAACTGAATTCGATAAGTTGATACCGGGTTATAGGCCATACAGGGTTCAATTAGTTTTTCAAATACGGTCAATGGGCATAGCCGCCCAAATTCATCAGATGCAATTTAACATTTAATAATTAAAAAGAATGGCTTATGAAATATCGAAAGGAAATGTTTCATTCCTTTCTGAACATCACCATACTCAATGGTGGTAACGTAATATTAATGCTATAATTTTCCTCATGGTAAGGAACCGGTGTAGCTTCGGCTGCTCCCATATTGCCTTGTCCGCTACCACCATAAAGATGGGCATCACTATTTAATACTTCTTTCCAGTTTCCTTGCTCAGGAACACCAACACGATAATTGTATTGAGGTGCGGGTGTAAAATTACAAACCACAAATATTCTGTCCTTATGCTCTTTACTGTATCGGGCAAAGGAAAGAATGCTGTTTTTCGAATCATTGGCATCAAGCCATTTAAATCCGTCAGTGAGAAAATCCAATTCGTACAGGGCCGGAAAATTCTTATAACAGGCATTCATATCCCTGATCCAGGCTTTTAAACCTGCATGTAAATCGTGATCCAGCAGATGCCAGTCGATACTTCTTTCGTGGTTCCACTCGGCCCATTGGCCAATTTCCATGCCCATAAACATGAGCTTTTTACCCGGGTGGGTGAACATATAACCAAACAATGCTCTCAGATTGGCAAATTTCTGCCAGGGATCACCCGGCATTTTATTAATAAGGGATCCTTTGCCATGGACCACCTCATCGTGTGAGAGGGAAAGCATAAAATTCTCGTTAAAGGCATACCATATACTAAATGTTATTTGGTTATGATGATAGCTCCGATATACCGGGTCTTTGGCGAAATAATTCAGCGTGTCATGCATCCAGCCCATATTCCATTTCATACCAAATCCTAAACCACCTGTATAAACAGGCCTTGTAACCATAGGCCAGGCTGTTGATTCCTCGGCAATGGTTTGTATATCGGGAAACCGTTCGTAAACCGATTCATTCATCTCACGCATAAACCGTATGGCATGCAAATTCTCGCGTCCGCCATGTTCGTTGGGAATCCATTCTCCATCCTTCCGCGAATAGTCGAGATACAGCATCGATGCTACGGCATCCACCCGTAAGCCATCGATATGGTATTTATCGAGCCAAACATGGGCGCTACTTATCAGAAAGTCTTTTACCTCTGCTCGTCCATAGTTAAAAATATAACTACTCCAATCGGGATGGTATCCTTGTTTAGGGTCCTGGTGCTCGTAAAGATTCGTACCATCAAAATAGTGAAGCCCGTGCAGGTCTCCCGGGAAATGAGAAGGCACCCAATCCAGAATGACACCAATGTTATGACGATGCATGGTATCAACAAAATACATAAAGTCCTGCGGTGTACCAAACCGGCTGGTGGGGGCAAAAAAGCCCAATACCTGGTAACCCCATGATCCGGAAAACGGATGTTCCATAACCGGCAACAATTCTATATGGGTATAACCCATGTCGGAAACATATTCAGCTACCGAATGGGCAAGTTCCTGGTAAGTTAAATATCGGTTATCTTCCTCGGGTACACGCCGCCATGATTCCAGGTGAAGTTCGTAAACGGACATAGGCGCATCCAGATTGTTTTTCTCTTTTCTGGTCTGCATCCAATCCTTGTCGTTCCAGGTGTACTCCCAGTCCCAAACAACGGAAGAAGTATTTGGCGGGACTTCGTTATACCGGGCAATCGGATCGGTTTTTTCTACCGTATAATTATTGAAATTGGATACAATGTGGTATTTGTACAAATCGCCTTTTTTAAGACCCGGGATAAAACCCTGCCAAATACCTGTTTCATCGTTTCTTACCTGAAGGGGATACTCGCCCGGTTTCCAGTTATTAAAATCGCCAATAACTGATACTTCACGTGCATTAGGAGCCCATACAGCAAAGAAAACACCTTTGCTGCCTTTATGTTTTGTTACATGAGCACCCATCTTTTCATACAAGGTGAAATGCTTACCTTCTTTGAAAAGATAAATATCATAATCAGAAATAAGGCTGTGGTCGTACAATACATTATCCGGTGTTTGTACACCAGCTTGTGTCTCTTTATTGACGGCCTTACCCGTTTTCCCTTTTGTGTTTGTCGTCTTTGCTTTTGCTGTCATAACAACGCTCCTTTTATGAGGTATATGCTATTTATCGGATTTATCCTCTTTATTTATTTGTTCCATAATTTTTTTAAGCCCGTTTAAAGGTATGGTCAACCAATCGGGCCGGTTATTCAATTCATAACCTGCTTCATAAACGGCTTTTTCAATAATGTATACCCGCAGTAAATCTTCAATTTGCTGCGCATTAGCAGGAATGAAATCAGCATCACCCACTGTTTTAAGATAAGCATCCAAAAATGTTTTGCTTACCTGGTCATACCAAAACTCGAGCCATTGCTCCAATAATTCGCTGTCTTCTCCAACCTGCTGCGTATGTTTAAAGTAACCCATATAAATGGCATAATGAAATGAGCGCAGCATGCCGGCTACATCTTTTAAGGGGCAATATTTTAATTTCCGGGCACTTAGGGTACGTGCCGGTTCGCCTTCAAAATCGATAATGATGAAATCTTTACCGGTAAATAACACCTGACCCAGGTGATAATCGCCATGAACACGTGTTTTTTGGGACTTAATTTTGCCTGTTTCAAGAGATTTCTTGATATGCTGCAACATTTCGCTTTCATTGTCCAGGTAATACTTACCCAGCTCACTGGTTTCATCATCCAGGTTTTTAATTTCCTGCTTAATGGTGGCACTGGTTTTCTTAATTAATGTTCTGAAACTTTGATACATTGACTTTTGGTAAAGTAAACTAAAGTTTTCAGGCTCAAATTCATTTTCCCCTTTCAGACTGGCAAATGCAAGATGCATCTCTCCGGTACGCTGCGCCATTTTTTCTGTCATCTCAAGGAAGAAATAACCTATTAAATCACCAACCTCGCCTGTTGTTTTCCCTTGCTCATGTCCATCATGTTCGGTAAATGACGGTATCTGTCCCGGTTTTTCAAGAAGTTCACTTTTATGTGAAAGCAATTTCTCAAAATACTGATCAATAAACGTATGTGTAAAATCCCATGCGTTGCCCTCGTTGGGCATAAAACCGGTTAATAAACCAAGTGATAAGTTTCCTTCATTGGGTTTTGAATAATCGAGACTGCCGGCATAAACAGGGAAATTTGTGAATGTTGTTTTATTGGTAAGCCGTTGCAGGATATCCACCTCAGGATTACTGCCCTGCTCAGGGGCACGGTATATTTTAAAGAAAAAATGCTGATCGTATAATATCGAGCTATTGGATTGTTCGGCGCTTATTATTTTTGAGGGTAACGGCATATCCGTCTTTCTAACGGCTGATTTCAGGGTTTTTCCCGGTATACCCAGCAGTTCACCATGTTTACCCCTGGATTTTCCTTTCGAATAGATAAGGTTGAAAATGGAATCCTGAAAAACCTTGTTAAAAGTGGCATCATATATAACACCTTCCTCGTTATGTATATGTGCCTGTGCAATAATGGCATGAGGATGAGCAGCCCTGAGATCAATCAGTTCGTCTTTAACCGCTATCGATAATGGCATTACATAATAGTCATTTTCATTGGCCAGGTAGTCAATTTCAACCAAAGACAAATAGGTGGTATACACATCTTTATTTTCATAAACAGGCAAGAAATCAATAAACTTCATCCCTTTAATCTTGCGCGTTTTACCTCTGAACCAGCGACTGTTTTTCACGAAGTTCAGCACAGGCTCTTTGAGCTTGTTTTGTATCGATTCATCCATGTTTTTCCAGCCCTGTGCTGTAAAGGATATCGTGTACCGTGACTCAGTGTCTTTATCTGTTTCTTCCTGTTTTTGCAATTCAAACCAAAAGGCCTCTTTGTATTGAAGGGTTAAGGTATAAGTTTCTTTATCGGTAATCTCCGGAAAATGATTCTGGCTAAAAACCTCAATGGGATAATAACCGGCAAATTCTTCCATCTCTATTTCAGCTACCTGAGCATACCTTGACAAATTTACCACTACCAGGATGTGTTCATCCTGATATTCCCTTAAAAATGCCAGTATCTTCGGATTATTACAAGGTACAAATCGTATAGTTCCCTGGCTTAATGCCCTGTATTTTTTTCGTGTGGCTATCATTCGTCGCATCCACCAAAGCAATGAGGATGGATTGCGTTCCTGGCTTTCAACATTTAAAGCTTCGTAGTGGTAATCATGATCGATAATAACCGGTAAATACAATTTTTGGGGCTTTGTATCGGAGAATCCCGCATTTTTATCGGGTGTCCATTGCATGGGAGTGCGCACACCATCGCGGTCGCCGAGGTAATAATTATCGCCCATGCCAATTTCATCGCCATAATAAACGATGGGTGTTCCGGGCAATGAGAACAGCAAAGTATTCATAAGCTCGATACGGCGTCGGTCGTTCCCCAACAACGGTGCCAATCGACGACGAATACCCAGGTTTATTCGTTGCTCCGGCTCCTGTGCATAGGCTTTATACATATAATCACGCTCTTCATCAGATACCATCTCCAGGGTTAACTCATCGTGATTTCTGAGAAATATCGCCCACTGTGCATTCTGAGGTATGTCAGGTGTTTGTTCCAGAATATCAATTATCGGAAAACGGTCTTCCATACGCATAGCCATAAACAAGCGTGGCATTAAGGGAAAATGAAAGGCCATGTGGCATTCATCATCATCACCAAAATATTCGCAAGAATCTTCGGGCCATTGGTTAGCCTCGGCCAAAAGCATTTTGTTTTCATGGTTTTTATCTACATAAGACCGAATTTTTTTCAGGAAGTTATGTGTTTCGGGCAGGTTTTCGCAATTGGTACCTTCGCGTTCATAGAGATAAGGCACGGCATCAAGTCGCAGGCCATCCACCCCAATGTTAAACCAAAAATCAAGCAGTTTATAAACCGCTTTATGTACCGCGGTATTGTCGTAATTCAAATCAGGCTGATGTGAATAAAACCGGTGCCAGTAATACGCTTTGGCCACCGGGTCCCATGACCAGTTGGACAATTCAAAATCCTGAAATATAATGCGTGCATCCTGGTATTTATCCGGGGTGTCGCTCCAAACATAAAAATCGCGATAGCTACTGCCTGGCTTGGCCTGTTGGGCACGCTTAAACCATGCGTGCTGATTAGAGGTATGATTCAACACCAATTCGGTGATCACTTTTAAATCCCGGTTATGTGCTTCTCTGATAAAGCGTTTAAAATCGCTTAATGAACCATACGACGGATGAATGCCGGTAAAATCGGCAATATCATACCCCCCGTCACGTAATGGAGATGGATAAAATGGTAACAACCACAATGCCGTAACACCTAACGATTTTACGTAATCAAGTTTTTGGATAAGTCCCTTAAAATCACCCTTGCCATCACTATTGCTGTCAAAATATGCCTGAACGTGGATCTGATAAATTACAGCATCTTTATACCACAAATTGTGTGCACCTTTCTCCATAATTCTCGTAGTTTATCTTTATAAATATTCTACATATAATAATCGAAATCTCTTTCGGTTCGTACCTTGCGCCTTAAGATGAAAATATGTGCCGGCATAATTCCCGGATTTAGTTCCACATAGTTGTGCGCTCCATGCCAAAGAAAATACGCCCCACCCAACATATCATGCACCTGGAACGAATGTTCCGTATCCATTTCCAGCGCATCCAAATTGAGATCAACCCAACCATGATGGGTATGATAAGGATCCAGATTTACTACTACCAACACAATATTGGAAAAATCAGGTGTGTGTTTTGAATAACATATCATATTCTCATTGTGGATGGTATGAAATGTAAGACTGTAATTGGAATGCAAGGCTTTATTAGTGTTACGGATCTGATTGATCCGGCTAATAACCGGTTTTAAACTTTTTGAATCATTAATATTCCAATCTTTAATTTCATATTTTTCAGAATTTAAATATTCTTCACTTCCCGGTGTTTTAGGCACATTGTCCATTAACTCAAATGCCGGGCCGTAAATACCATAACTGGCACATAAGGTAGCAGCCAATACATTTCGGATAATGTATCCCGATCGACCGCTTACCTGAAGAAATTCAGGTAAAATATCCGGCGTATTGGGCCAGGCATTGGGTCGGAAAAACTCTACTGCCTCGGTTTGGGTGAGCTCTTCAAAATATTTGGTGAGCTCATATTTGGTATTTCGCCAGGTAAAATAGGTGTAGGATTGCGTAAATCCCTGCTTGGCCAGTTGATACATCACTTTTGGACGGGTAAAGGCCTCGGATAAAAATATCGTATCAGGATAATCGCGTTTTATTTCAGTAATCACCCATCCCCAAAAACGCATGGATTTGGTGTGCGGATTATCAACCCGAAATATACTGACACCTTTTTCAATCCAGAATATGAAAATACTTTTCAGCTCCTCCCACATACCTTCGGCATCTTTTGTTTCGAAATCGAACGGATAAATATCCTGGTATTTTTTTGGCGGATTTTCGGCGTATTGGATGGACCCATCCGGTCGTTCACGAAACCACCCGGGGTGTTCTTTTACATAGGGATGATCGGGAGAGCATTGAAAGGCAATATCCAATGCTACTTCAATATTGTGTTTTTCAGCTTCTTTAAGCAGAAAATCAAAATCGTCAAAATTCCCCAATTCGGGATGAATGGCTTTGTGACCGCCTTCCTGTGATCCAATGGCCCAGGGTGAACCGGGGTCTCCGGGTTCGCAGGTAACCGTATTGTTTTTTCCTTTGCGGTGTGCATTTCCAATCGGATGAATGGGTGGTAAATAGAGTACATCAAATCCCATTTCAGCTACATAGGGCAGTTTTTCTGCTGTTGTGCGCAATGTTCCATGCATGCCGGGTTCAGAGGCGGTTGAGCGCGGGAACAATTCATACCAGGTGCTGTAACCGGCTTTTTTGCGCTCTACCATAATTGTCAGTTCATTTTTATACCTGGTTAAATGACTGCGTACGGGATAACTGGTCATTACATCAAATAATTCTCCGGTAGTGATAGGGTTAATACGTTCTTCCAGGGCAGCATCGGAGCGTAGTACGGTTTTTGCATCGTCCAGGTAATTTTTATCCTGCCTTTCCATATCTGTATGCTCATCCATCGCTCTTTGAATAATTTCGGCACCTTCCAGCAGGTCTACTGTGTAGTCTACTTCGGCATCTATTTTTTTAAGCATATCGCGGTGCCATGTTTTAAACCGGTCAACCCAGGCCTGAATGGTGTAAAAATAGATTCCTTTCTTTTGGGTAATAAAACTTCCTTCCCAATGGTCGTTCACCAGGTGATCCGGTTCTACATGTGTCCACGCTGTAGCAGATAAGTGTTTGTACACCAGTTCAGCACTGATTACATCATGGCTGTCACTAAATATATCTGCCGATACAATCACATGATCACCTACTACCCTCTTTATGGGAAACTGACCGTGATTAATTTCCGGTTTTACATTCTCAATGATAACTCGTTGCCTTCCAATCATGGGTTCAATAGTTTAATTTGCATACAATATAAATGATTCGGGTTGAACAATTACACTATCGTTTACATGCATCTCATCGGGACTTTCTGAACCAGGCCCTCTCCAATGTGCATCAGCACTGTCCATTAACTTATAAAAAACCTGATCCGGTGAAATGTTCAAATGAATATGTTGTTGTTGTTTGGAATAATTTAGTATAACCCGCACCTGTTTGGTCTTTCCTCGATTAATAATAAGAAGATTATCTTTTGCATCCACCTCCGTATTGTCTTTATCCAAATCGGACAATACCGAATGGGTACGTCGCAGGTTAATCAGTTGCTGATAAAATTGCCGCAAGGTTTTTTTCTTTGGGTCCTCTTTATAATCCCATTTTAACATCGATTCATGAAATGTTTGTTCATGCGCCGGGTCCGGTGCTGGTTGAGCAGAGGCATCATGGAAGGATTTAAATTCGGCATTTCGTCCTTCACGAACCTGCTGATTGAGCACGGTATCATTATGATCAACAAAATACAGAAAAGGATGCTCTTCTCCGTATTCCTCTCCCATAAATAACATGGGAATATACGGACTGGTAAACATGGCTCCGGCTGCTGTTTTTAACATTTCGTACGAAACCAGTGCCGGTAGTCGTTCACCAAATTTTCGGTTCCCGACCTGGTCATGATTTTGGGTAAAGATGATGAATTTATCGCCATGTAAACCCGTTGTTTGATTGCCGAATGTGCGTTGCCTGAATTGTGAATAAGTGCCGTCAAGTACAAAAGCATTGGAAACGGCTTTGGCCAAATCATCCATTTTACCATAATCGACATAATATCCGTTCTGCTCTCCGGTAATTAATGCATGGAGCGCGTGATGAAAATCGTCGCTCCATTGCATACGCAGGCCATAACCACCGTTCTTCACCGGTTTGATATATTTAACATCATTGAGATTTGATTCCGCAATCAGAAAATGATTTCGCCCTGTTTTTATATTCAGTGCTTCCACATGCTCCGTCAATTCCTGCATGATATGTTTGGCACTAAAATCAAATATGGCATGAATGGCGTCTAAACGTAACCCGTCGATATGAAAATCACGCAACCACATCAGCGCATTTTGGATCACATAGTTACGTACACCATCCGACCAGGCATCATCATAATTGACAGCCTTGCCCCAGGGAGTGCCATAAATATGGGTGAAATAAGGCCCGAAATTTTCAAGATAATTTCCTTCAGGACCGAGATGATTGTAAACAACATCAAGTACAACTGAAAAGCCCTGCTTATGACATTCGTTCACCAGTTTCATCAGGGCGAAAGGCCCACCATACGAATTTTGCACTGCGAAAGGATATACACCGTCATAACCCCAGTTGCGTTTACCGGGGAATTGACTCACCGGCATAATTTCAATGGTATTGATACCAATTTCGGCCAGCTCAGGTAATTTTTTAATAATCCCGTCAAAGGTTCCCTCATTTGAAAAAGTACCTGTATGTAATTCGTATATGATCATTTGGTTGGGATGTGTACCGCGCCATTGATAATCTTCCCAATGAAATAAATTCACATCAACTACTTCGGATGCGCCATGAACACCGTCAGGTTGAGAAAGAGAGGCAGGGTCAGGATAATGGCCGGAGCCATCAATTTGCACAAAATAACGATACCCTGGTTTAATATCTGTGATGTTGGCTGACCAATATGCCCGTTCTGTTTTGCTTAACGGGATGATTTTTTTTTCAGGTTCGGTAATTACAATTTTCACCTCACTGGCCTGAGGTGCCCAGATACAGAATTTGAATTGCTCTTCCTGGTGGTGATATGCACCTATTTTAGTGAGATTATCCATAATCATTCGGTCCAATAATGTGTTCCACCTTAATACAAAATATGAACAAGCAGTAACTTTACTTGTCATCTATAGTAATGCGTACTGACTCAAAAAGTTCTGTAAAATTGATAAATTCTGCCAACCATTAAATTGTAATATGGCAGCAGTATGGTATTTATAAATAGTGTAATTTAGTAACACAATGAATTAGTTATATGGAAAAGTATCAGGGAAGAATTTGGCCGGGTAAACCATACCCGTTAGGAGCAACATGGGACGGAAAAGGAGTAAATTTTGCTTTATTTAGTGAATATGCCACCGGGGTTAAATTGTGTTTCTTTCATTCACAGGATGACAAAGAAGAGTACACACAGATTGAGATGGGTGAAGTAACCGATTATGTATGGCATGTGTACCTGCCCGACGTAAAGCCGGGCCAGTTATACGGGTACAGGGTTTACGGGAGGTACCGCCCCAATGATGGTATGCGCTTTAACCCGCATAAACTGTTGATCGATCCTTATGCGAAGGCCATTAGCGGACGCACGGATATTAAAGACAAAATGTTTGGATATGAAATGGGTACCGGTGGCAAAAAAGCCGATCTGAAAAAAGACGTACAAAATAATGTTGATCAAATAAACAAAAGCGTGGTGATCGATACCGCTTTTGACTGGGAAGGGGTTGAGCAACCCGACACACCCATGCACAATACCGTAATTTATGAGTTGCATGTAAAAGGATTCACTGCAAGGCATCCTGATATTCCTGAAAACGAAAGAGGCTCATACAAGGCAATGGCTTCCCCGGTTATCATCGATTATTTCAAAAAATTAGGGGTTACAGCCATTGAGCTTATGCCCGTACATCATTTTGTTCATAATAAATTCCTGCTGGATAAAGGACTTGATAATTACTGGGGCTATAATTCAATTGGCTTTTTTGCGCCGCATGCCGAGTACAGCTCATCGGGTATGAACGGAGAACAGGTGAATGAATTCAAAGAAATGGTAAAAGCCTATCACCGCGAAGGCATTGAAGTTATTTTAGATGTGGTGTACAATCATACCGGTGAAGGCGACCATTTAGGACCGACACTCAGCTTCAGGGGCATTGACAACCAGAATTATTACCGGTTAAGCGAGAAAAACCAGCGCTTTTATATGGATTACACCGGCACCGGTAATACGCTCAATATGCTCAGCTCCCGCACATTGCAAATGGTCATGGACAGCCTGCGATATTGGGCGGTGGAAATGCAGGTTGATGGTTTTCGTTTCGACCTTGCTTCCACACTTGCCCGTGGGCTGTATGATGTGGGAAAATTATCCACCTTTTTAGATACCATCCATCAGGACCCCATCATCTCACAACGAAAATTAATAGCTGAACCCTGGGATCTGGGAGAAGGCGGATATCAGGTTGGAAATTTCCCGGTTCAATGGGCGGAGTGGAATGGCAAATACCGCGATAGCCTCCGTAAATTCTGGCGTGGAGACGAAAGTCAGGTGATGGAGCTGGCTTACCGATTATCAGGCAGTAGCGATTTATATGAGGATAATGGGCGGCTGCCCTCCTCAAGCATCAATTTTGTAACCTGCCATGATGGTTTTACTTTACACGATCTGGTAAGCTATAACGAAAAACACAATATCGACAATGGAGAAGATAATAACGATGGCGAATCTCATAACAATAGCTGGAATTCGGGAGTGGAAGGGCCAACCGATGACAAGGATATTATTGACCTGCGTGAACAGCGCAAACGCAACTTCCTGGCTTCCCTGATGTTCAGCCAGGGTGTTCCCATGATCAGTCATGGCGATGAATATGGCCGAACCCAAATGGGTAATAACAATGCTTATTGTCAGGATAATGAAATTGCCTGGATGAATTGGGATTGGAATCAAAGAGAGAAAAACCTGTTTGATTTCACAAGCAAAGTTATTGACATCCGAAAAAACCAACCAGCCATGCATAAACGCCGATACTTTAAGGGTCGGAAAATACATGGCAAGGAAATTAGGGATATTCGCTGGCTTAATACCGACGGAACCGATATGACCGAACAGGAATGGAACAGCAGTTTTATCCGTTGTATGGGCATGCTGCTAAATGGTAAACTTATTACCGAAGTAAATGAATGGGGCGAACCCATTCAGGATGACATCCTGTTGTTACTTGTAAATAGTTATTGGGAACCGCTGCATTTTACACTCCCTCACGAAGAGGTAGAGCTGGACTGGGAAGTGCTGATAGATACCTGCAACAATCGTGTAAATAAAGAAATACCCAATGTACGCTATGTGTATGAAATGAGTGGCCGATCGCTGGTGTTATTGAGAAACATAAGTTCTTAACAGATTAAGAATGCTGCTTTACTAAAAATGCCAAATAACTATTTTCGTTTCAAAGAATTTACCATTCAACAAAACCGATCCCCCTTTAAGGTGGGAACCGATGGTGTTATTTTGGGAGCATGGGTGGATTGTAACGGTGTTAACAGAACCCTGGATATTGGCACAGGAACCGGGCTATTATCACTTATGTTGGTACAGCGATGCGGTACATTTATTGATGCTGTTGAGATAAACCAGCCTGCTTTTGAACAGGCCGTGGAAAATATCAAAAATTGCCCCTGGCCCGATCGGTTTAAAATGCACTTATGTTCGATCCAGGCGTATTGTAATAGCTATACCGGCCAATTATATGATTTGATCATCAGCAATCCACCATTTTTCTCGAAAAGTTTAAAAAATCCGCATACCGATCAGTCTATTGCACGGCACGATGAGCATCTGAACTATACTGATATATTAATAACCGCCCGTAAACTGCTTAATGAGCAAGGTAAACTGGCCCTTATTTACCCCGTACAGGTAGCACAACAATTTATCGAAACCGCAAATCGAAATGGTTTTTATCTAAACCGGGAGTTACATGTCAAACCCGGAACTTATAAAAATGTAAACCGATTGGTCATGGAGTTTAGCAGAAATCAGGAAAAACGTCACAGCGATACATTAACCATTACTTCCGCGCGCACAGGGGATTTTACGAGTGATTATAAGGAACTCACCCGGCAGTTTTATTTATATTTCTAATGATAACAACGCTTAACGGGGTATTTTAATCGTCATACGATTCATTCTCATCAAACTCCACCATGTTTGATGCTTCTTCATTGTCTTTCTCAGATGCTTCGTAATTAGAATCATCTTCTAAATCATCGAGGTTTTCATCGATTTTGACATGCACCTTAACCAGGTAATTTGTGTCTTCAGTATCTAAATTAAAGGCATAAAAATAGTCTCCGCCCGGCTTGTCGATTTTGCGTACATAGTCGATATATCCATCCGGATATTTCTGCAGCAACATTCTCTTTAGCTCGGGGCTCAATTTTTCGTAACTAGTAATAATTCTCCTCTTTTCCATGATACATCTCTCATAAATGTTGGTTTCTGCAATGTTAATAATATTATTTATTCATTTCCCTTAATTGATAAGAGAAAATGAGGCATTTTATAAATTTTTGCCCGGCAAAATAAATTACACACTTCTCAACTCATTTATTCCTGTTTTACGGTTACTTTTAAATAATGGTTTAACTTTTTATACGATTAATATTTATCATTTGCAAGGAATAACTAAAATTCATAAAAAAACATTTTTTATGCAACAAAACAGATGAATCCTTACCATAAATTTTATGAATCTTAATTACTTGTTCATAATAACATCGCCAACACTTTTGTTATAAGCAATGTTTGCCGTAATTTGGTGCCTTAAAAAAAGCGTTGAGTAAGACAGCAAAAGCAGTAGAAACACCTTTAATGAAACAGTACTATGCCATCAAGGAAGAGCATCCTGATGCCATTCTGTTGTTTCGCGTAGGTGACTTTTATGAAACATTTGATCAGGACGCTGTTAAATCCTCTGAAATACTGGGCATAACACTTACCAAACGCGCCAATGGGTCGGCTTCCTACATCGATCTGGCCGGTTTTCCGTACCATGCATTAGACAATTATTTACCTAAACTGGTCAGGGCCGGACAGCGGGTAGCTATATGCGAACAACTGGAAGACCCTAAAATGACCAAAAAGATTGTAAAACGCGGTATTACCGAACTGGTAACACCAGGTGTTTCCTTCAATGACAATGTGCTGGAACACAATGAAAATAATTTCCTGGCTGGTATACACCTGGCCAATAACAGGGGTGGCATATCGTTTTTGGATATCTCAACCGGCGAATTCCTGACAGCCGAAGGTAATTTCGACTACCTGGACAAGCTCATCAATAGTTTCGCCCCGAAAGAAGTGCTGGTAGAAAGGAGTAAACTTAAAAGATTCGAGGAGTTATTCGGAAGTAAATATTATTGTTATCCATTAGAAGACTGGGTGTTTACAGAAGAATCAGCCAACGACCGTTTGCTCAAACAATTCCGAACCAGCACTTTGAAAGGATTTGGTGTGAGCGGCCTGCAATTGGGTATTGTTGCCTCCGGCGCCATATTACACTACCTTGACATTACACAGCACCATCATTTAAGCCACATTGCCAATCTATCACGCATTGAAGAAGATAATTACGTATGGCTCGATAAATTTACGATCCGTAACCTGGAGTTATTCCATTCGCTGAATGAAGGGGCAAAAACCCTGGTTGATGTATTGGATAAAACAGTATCTCCCATGGGATCGCGCCTGCTTAAAAGATGGATTGCACTACCTCTGAAAAATATCCAACCCATTCAGGAAAGACTGGATGTGGTAGAAAGTTTTATGAAAAACCCGGATATGCGCAATGAGTTGGAAGGGCACATCGGACAGGTAGGTGATTTGGAACGGTTGGTTTCCAAAATAGCTATTAATCGGGTAACCCCGAGGGAAATTATCCAACTGAAAAATGCATTGAATGCCATAAAACCCATCAAACAACTATGCGAACAATCAACCATTCCTGCATTGCAAAGAATTGGCGAACAACTGAATAGTTGTGAAACTGCCCGCCATCGCATGGAGAAAGAAATTATGCCCGACCCGCCGGCACAATTGCAAAAAGGAAATGTAATTGCACAGGGTGTTAACAATGAATTGGACGACCTAAGAAATGTTTTTCATACCGGAAAAGATTACCTTATTGAATTGCAACAACGTGAATCAGAAAAAACCGGTATTCCCTCATTAAAGGTGAGCTATAACAATGTATTTGGATACTACATTGAGGTACGTAATACCCATAAAGACAAAGTACCGAATGAGTGGATTCGGAAACAAACCCTGGTGAGCGCTGAAAGATATATTACCGAGGAGTTAAAAGAATATGAAGCCAAAATTCTGGGAGCCGAAGAAAAAATTTTGCAATTGGAAACACGATTGTTCAACGATCTGGTATTGAGCCTTTTTGATTTCCTGCAAGCCATCCAGTTAAACGCTTCGCTTCTGGCCAAGATCGATTGTTTGCTGTCTTTTGCAAAGATAGCACTGGAAAATAAATACATACGACCCGACATCAATGAATCGGATCAAATAAATATTAAACAAGGCCGACATCCGGTGATCGAAAAACAATTGCCGCTCGATCAGCCGTATGTGCCAAATGACGTAATGCTGGACAATGTAAACCAGCAGGTAATTATCATAACCGGTCCGAATATGGCTGGTAAATCAGCCTTGTTACGCCAAACAGCACTAATTGTGTTAATGGCCCAAACGGGTTCCTTTGTACCAGCTGAAACGGCCAGTATTGGATGGGTTGATAAAATATTTACACGTGTAGGTGCTTCCGATAATATTTCGCTGGGTGAGTCTACCTTTATGGTGGAAATGCATGAAGCAGCCAGTATACTTAATAATCTATCAAACCGCAGCCTGGTTTTGCTCGATGAAATTGGCCGGGGCACCAGCACTTACGACGGTATCTCCATTGCCTGGGCAATGGTTGAATATATACATGAACACCCCTCCGCCAAAGCAAAAACACTTTTTGCCACCCATTACCACGAACTGAATGAAATGCAAAGTCAATACCCCCGGGTCAAAAACTTTAATGTTACCATAAAAGAACTGGAAGACAAAATTATTTTTCTGCGTAAACTCACACCCGGTGGCAGTGAGCATAGTTTTGGAATTCATGTTGCACGTATGGCTGGTATGCCCAAAAGTGTGGTGGCACGTGCCAATGAAGTACTGAGTGAGCTTGAAAATTCCAGACAGGGACAGCAACTATCAAAACCCATTGGTAACCTGGCAGAAAAAAGAGAAGGTTTTCAGTTAAGCTTTTTCCAACTCGATGACCCGGTGCTCAAACAGATACGTGACGAAATCGTTAAGCTGGACGTGAATAACTTAACACCGGTTGATGCCCTCAATAAGCTGAATGAAATTAAAAGACTGGTAGGCATGAAAGATTAGAATATGGAGCGTTGATTTTCCTTTCTTACTATCCTCCATTACTTTATAGATATACTCCATTCATGTAATTTATTCGAGAATTAACATTTTTTTATAGCACATATCCCAATAAATAAAGTTCTTTGCGTTTATGAAGCAACGATTTTAATAAACCAACAAAAAATGCAGTTATATAGTGATGGCCGATAAAGAGAGAAGACTATTATACGCCCTGGCCCTATTTTCAGTATTAATGGTAATGGCAAGGATTATTTATACCCTGGATTTAACACATGCCTATTTAATCTGGAACTTATTGTTGGCTTGGTTGCCCTACATATTTTCCAAACAGGCCGTCAGGTATTATGAGCAGAAAAATGGACTTATGATTGGCACAGCCTTTTTGTGGATTCTTTTTCTGCCCAATTCGGCCTATATCATTACCGATTTTATTCATTTGAATGATCCGGGGACTATATTATGGTACGACATCTTGCTGATCTTCTCATTCAGCCTTTCAGGGTTGTTATTCGGTCTATTTTCCATTTACAATATACATGCTCTGCTGGTTCGTTTTTTCACCGGCCGCGTATCATGGTTTGTTATATTTGGTATGACTGGTTTAAGCGGACTTGGTATTTATGTCGGGCGCTTCTTCAGATGGAACAGTTGGGAGGTTTTTACTCAACCATTCCGGTTGATTCATGAATTTTGGGTAGCCATTAACGATCCCTATATGTTAAGGCATATATTACTATTTTCAGCACTGTTTGGTATGTTCCAGGTATTTACTTACGGACTTTTATATTTTGTAAAAGGACCTGTTGTGGTGAATGAAAAAATTAGCTTCTCGGCTTATCTCGTGGAAATACTAAAAAAACCATTATTGAAAAAAGTTTCTTTCCGAAACTAATTGATGGAATGATAGGTAGATATACAAAAGAAGCAGAAACAGAAACCGGGAAACGATAGTATTGATGTAAGTGTAAATCATGCAATAAATTTCACACGTACCACTAACTAATCATTGGATGAGAAACTGACATTTACAATTCCAACTGATTTTTTTTCTACCGTTACATTCAGTTGATTTTTTCCTGTTTTCCGCATTTTTACGGGACACCCATGTAAGTATTTGATATTCAGTATATGTATTGTAAATTTGGGTGTCCCAAGAAAATAACTCATGTATGTAAGATCAAAAAAGAATGCCTCCGGAAGTATTAGTATTCAGTTAATTAGTAAGTCAAGAGGGCAGTATAAGGTTGTGAAATCGTTTGGTTCTGCCACAACACGGCAGGAAATTGACCGACTCAAGTTGTTGGCTGAACAAGAAAAGGATTTTCTTTCTAAACCCCAGAGATTATTTATAACTGAAAAAGATAAAGCAGTTGAAGAAGCCTTCTCTATCCTTACTAATTCAAATATTCGTACGGTTGATCCGGAACTAATCTTCGGTAAAATCTTTGATCATATTGGATTTAATGCAATTGATCAGGATATGTTCAGGCATTTGGTTATATCGCGCCTGACCTTCCCTCTAAGATTCACAAATGAATAATATAGATAGCCCCCCCGTAATTAAACATGATTCAGGATATGTTTATATGTCGGGTAATCTCTCTTATCAGCTTAATCCAGATGGCTCAAAAGATCAAACTATAATGGTTGCTGACGGTAAAGATGATATTGTTTCAAAACCCATATTTACCGAATTTACTGACAGGAATGTTATTATCCCGGCCCAGGACTTGTTAAATAGCATTAAAGACGAAGTAGGCGCCCGTTGGCCAATTAGAGATACAGTTGATGCACGTATAGTTAATGATGCATTCAACAGGCTTAACCAAGGACCGGAAGGTTACAAAAACTCACCTGAAGATGCAGGGGGTTATCCGGATCCTGAACAGGGCATTTCGCCAGATGACACTGATAATGATGGTATCCCGAATAAATATGAAGGTTTATTTGATTGCGACCCGGGTGAATTCGATTCCAATAATTGCAACCAACAGGGATACACCAAACTTGAAGAATATTTGAATGCTATTATCACAGATAATTAACTACATGAAAATTGATTTAATAATTTAGTGTAGTAACAATTTTGGATAAATCAACAGGAATTTTATAACCCGATGCTTGATTTTGGAAACCTTTGATGTGTTCCTTGCTTTCTTTTTCATAAAAATTTAATGTTGGCGTCTCACAATTCTTATTCTATTACGATAATAATTGAATATGGTTACTACCGAACAGTTAAATATTATGGTAATGTAGCATATTGAGCGATTATATCTAATTTATTACGGTTGAAATATTAACGCTTACTTGTATCCGTGAATGGTGTCAGGTTTTCCAATATATCTCCCATTTTATCCGGTTCCCGGAAAGTATCACCAGCATAACGTTTTATTGACGCTGTTTCTTCATGATCAAAATACATATCAAAAAAAGTTGGTATACTCTGATTAATCAGTCGACAAGGTGCATTGGTCATGACGGCAATGCCAATATCCTCTTGCGGGCAAATGGCAATTTCGGCACGATAGCCCTTGACATAGCCTCCATGGTAAATTATTTTTTTCTTGTAATAATTATAAATTCGCCAACCCAATCCGTAATGTTTTTCGCCAATATTTTTCCAATGTCTTGTGTAGGCATACTTTAAAGGAGTATTCACGCGGGGCGCAAAGGCAAGTTCCAATGCTTCAGGATCAATAACATCAGATTGATTGCCCAACAAGGCCATTAGCCATTTAGACAAATCACTAACGCTTGCATTCACACCGGCAGCCGGCAATACATGATAGTAATCAGGTTCAATGGCTACCATTCTCCAGTTCCCGCTTCTGCCTAAATGTGGTTCGGCTTTGTTCGGATTGCTCATAAAATTATTGTAATCACATGAAGCCTGTTGCATATCCAATGGCCGAAATAATTTTTCATGTATCAGATCACAATAAGTCTTGCCATAAGATGCTTCCATAACTTTTTCAACAATACTAAAAACCACATTCTGATACCCATAGTATGCCCCTGGTTCGCAACAAATATCTACTTCATTCAGTCGTGGAATAATATCATCGAGTGATATATTGGCTTCAATTAAATTATCATAAGCATGCGGAACAAGACCGGTTGTATGTGTCAATAAATGTTCAATGTTCAGTTTAGTAGTGGAAGCGGTGTCTTTCAATACCAAATCGGGAAGATAATTGGTAACCCTGTCATTTAAACCAAAAGCACTATCCCCCACCATTATACCGGTAAGCACTCCGGCAAATCCTTTTGATACCGAGGCAAGCCGAAAAGAAGTGCGAATATCCACCGAATCATGGGTCCCAAATTTCTTAACACCATAAGGTTTTAAAAGAATTATATTGGTGTCTTTCACAATTACCACCGCTGCCCCCGGTGTGTTTTCAGCTACCTGTGATGAAAAGAAAGTTTCAAAACGACTTGCAACTTCCCGTATATGTGTGTTTTGAACAGGCGCCTTGAATTGTACCGTTGTCATGTCCTTATTGTCATGCATACGATTCTTACCTGATAAGGCAAGAAAAAGGGTAACCCCGACAAATGAAATATGTATTATTAGCTGTTTATACATTTACCAACATCCTATACTTTTCAAACAAACGGCAATAATAAGGCATTATACACATATAAACCAGTTTTTAGCTCATAAGTAATCCACAAAAATTATAAAACTACTGTGTACCTGTGTTTCATTACACTTGTAAGTTATTTTAAAATAGCGATAAATTGATTTTAAAGTATATGGCAACATGTTTTCCAAAGCGCTCAAGACCGGCTTATTATAGCATTTATGCAGGTGGTGAAAAAAACGAAAGCCTGCACGCAGAGCAGCAGGCTTTCTTACAAAGGCATAACAATTGATTGAGAGAAAGAGAAAATCTTTCATTTAATTGTCATAGTAAAGATAAAATTCATACGGGTGTGTGCGTATGGCCAGTTCCATCAATTCGTTTTCTCGTTTGTAACTGATGTATGATTTTATCAGATCATCAGAAAAAACACCTCCCTTAGTTAAAAAATCATGATCACGTTCAAGGGCGCTGAGCGAATCGTGCAATGAACCGGGAACGGATCGAATGCGCCTTTTTTCCCTTTCAGTGAGCTCATATATATTTTTGTCCAGTGGTTTACCAGGCTCTATTTTGTTTTCAATACCATCGAGCACAGCCATCAGCATGGCAGTCCAGGCCAGATAACCATTGGCTGTCGGATCGGGACAACGGAACTCGAATCGTTTGGCTTTCGGATTATTGGAATACATAGGAATTCGAATGGCCGCCGAGCGATTACGTGCTGAGTACACAAGGTTCACCGGAGCTTCATAACCAGGCACCAGGCGGCGGTATGAATTTGATGTAGGCGCGGCAAAGGCCAGCAGTGCCGGAGCATGTTTCAACACACCACCAATGGCATGGATACCCATTTCCGATAGGCCGGCATATCCATTGCCTGCAAAAAGGTTTTGACCGTCTTTCCATAATGAAAAGTGCGTGTGCATGCCACTGCCATTGTCTTCAACAATGGGTTTGGGCATAAATGTTGCCGATTTGCCATGCATCCGGGCTACATTCTTGATAATGTATTTATACCACATAAACTGATCGGCCATTTTAAGCAAATCCTCATATTTCATGTCAATTTCACTTTGACCACCGGTGGCAACCTCGTGGTGATGTGCTTCAACGGTTATCCCTGCCTGCATCATGTATCGCACCATTTCACCGCGTAAATCGTGATAAGTATCGGTAGGGCTCACCGGAAAATAACCGCCTTTATAGCCGGGTTTAAAACCGAGATTTGGTTCTTCAATGCGGTTGGTGTTCCAGGCTCCTTCAACAGAATCAATTTTGTAAAAACCCATGTTTTGGGTTTGTTCGTAACGTACCTCATCAAAGATGAAGAACTCAGGCTCCGGGCCGATGAACACCTGGTCAGCAACACCCACTTTTTTCAGATATTCAACGCCGCGCAGGGTAACATTACGGGGGTCTTTCCCATAAGGCTGTCGTGTTACCGGATCATATATATCGGCAATTACACTAATTGTAGGTTGTTCAAAAAAAGGATCCATCATAGCGGTTGTGGGATCCGGAATGGCAATCATATCCGACATATTGATGTCCTGCCATCCCCTGATGGATGAACCATCAAAACCCAGTCCTTCTTCAAATATGCTTTCGTCTATTGTGTCAACAGGATACGTACAATGCTGCCAGGTACCTAACAGATCAACAAATTTCAGGTCCATGAAAACAGCGCCGTTCTTTTTTGCGAAGTCAAGAAATTCTTTTGGCGTCATAACTATTCTCTTTTAATGGTTTATATTATATGTGTCGAACCCGTTATCATTTTTCCTAATTATCGGGAAAAAAGCAATTCCCTGTATTTTGGCAGCGGCCATATTTTATCATCCACCACTAATTCCAGCTTATCGATATGAAACCGTATATCATTCAAAAAAGGAAAAACCTGCAATGAAAAATACCGGGCTCTTTTGAATACATCTGCTTCGGTTTCGGCTTTTTTGCGTGCATCAGACATGGAGGTTACTTTCGATTTAATGGCCGCAATATGTCCGGAGATATCCACAATCAACTCCATCCGTGCTTCTGTTAACTCATTCAGTTTTGCGCCCGAAAACAGCGATCGTAATCCCTGCACATTTTCGATGAGTCGTGATTGATAATCAATGGCAACCGGCACTATGTGATTGATGGCCAGATCGCCCAATACTTTTGATTCCGTTACTATTTTTCGCACATAATTCTCTAGTTTGATATCGGTACGGTCTATTACCTCGTTGTCAGTAAAAACATTGCTGCGTTTAAATAATGCGATGGTATTTTTATTCTTATAAGCATTAATTGCATCTACTACATTCGGGATATTGGACAGCTTGCGTTGCCTGGCCTCCTCAATCCATTCACTGGTGTAATTATTCCCTTCGTACCGAATGGGTTTTGATTCAATGATATAATTACGCAGTATCCGTAGTATCGCTTCATCTTTTTTCACCCCTTTGTCAATGATGTTATCCACCTCCTTTGTAAACTGAATCAATTGATCGGCAATGGCTGTATTGAGAACTATCATCGGCGAAGCACAATTGGCTGATGAACCAACTGCTCGTAACTCTAAACGATTACCCGTGAAGGCAAAGGGTGAAGTTCGATTGTGGTCAGTATTGTCTGTCAATATCTCCGGTATTTTTCCAATATCCAGTTTTAGTTCCGTTTTTTCATCAGGAGTCATTTTATTATTGGTAACCCGGTTTTCAATTTCCGCCAATATGGCCGAAAGCTGTGAACCGATAAAAACAGAGACAATGACCGGTGGGGCTTCTGAGACTCCCAGTCTTTCAACATTACCCGATGAAGCGATACTGGCCCGGAATAAATCCTGGTTTTTATAAACGGCCATTACAACATTCAATAAAAAGGTAAGAAACAGTAGGTTAGATTTGGGTTTATCTCCCGGAGCAAGCAAGTTTACACCTGTATTGGTAGCCAGCGACCAGTTGTTGTGTTTGCCGGAGCCATGAACACCTTTGAACGGCTTTTCATGAAATACCACGCGAAATGCATGCCTGTATGCGACACGTTTCATGATATCCATCAATAACAGATTATGATCAACAGAAAGATTGCATTCTTCATGCAATGAAGCTACTTCAAACTGATTGGGTGCAACTTCGTTATGATGTGTTTTTATGGGTATTCCCAATTTATAGGCTTCTTTTTCAAAATCGCGCATAAATGTAAATACCCGTGAAGGGATAGAACTGAAATAGTTATTTGCCAATTGATGCTCACGGGCAGATGTATGTCCCATCAGGGTACGCTCAGTCAGACCTAAATCAGGCCGGGCAAAATACAAGGCCTCATCTACCAGGTAGTATTCCTGCTCCCAACCCAACATGGCACGCACATTGGTTACTTCCTTATCAACCATTTGACAAACACCAGTGGCCGCCTGATCCAATATATGCAACGATTTTAACAGAGGCGTCTTGTAGTCAAGTGCCTCACCTGTAAATGATATAAATATAGTGGGAATACTCAGGGTATTATCAATAATAAATGCAGGTGAGGAAGGGTCCCATGCGGTATATCCCCGGGCTTCGAACGTATTACGCAATCCGCCCCCGGACAGTTCAGAAGAATCCGGTTCCTGTTGGGTAAGTAATTCACCGGAAAATTTTTCGATCACATGGCCTTCGGGACTAAATTGGGTAAATGAATCGTGTTTTTCAGCAGTTCCTTCAGTTAAGGGGTGGAACCAATGTGTGTAATGAGTTGCTCCCATTTTTAAGGCCCAGGCTTTCATGCCAACGGCTACCTGATCGGCCATTTTATGATTTATCCTTGTGCCGTTTTCAATGGCATCCATTACCTCCAAAAAGGCTTGTCCGGAAAGGTATTGCTGCATTTTTTGCCGATCGAACACATATTTGCCAAATAACCCGGTAATATTTATCTTTTTTTCAGTTTCCTGATAAGGTTGCCGTTGTAATACTTTTTCTAATGCCTGTGCCCGAATTGTGATCATATCTGAAAAAACTATTTTTTTACAAAAACCCCCTTTATTCAATGGTAAAATTATGATTAAATTATATTATTTCCAAAACAACCCTTGTTTTTTAAAGGGGTTTTTTGTTTGCAACATATATAGATATGAGAAAATAGAGTTTTTTTTGAATACCTCAGGAAACCCGTATTGTATTAAAGAACAAAATATCATTTTTATGAATGATGTTATTAATGTCAGGATTAACTTACCAAAAAGATGATTTGGTATTTATAAGCTATTTTTAGAACAAACATCTTTCATAATTGGCAGTAATAATTTAATTTGCCATTTTTAAATAAACTGTACATTTGACTAAACTATTATTAACAAATATGGTGGAAGCTGAAAAACCTAAGAGTAAGCAAAACTTAAATGTGAAAACCAATGAAAACAATGAGACAACTATTATTCATTCTAATGGCGAGTATGCTATCATTAGCAGTTAATGCCCAGGAATTATTTTTGGGTGGAAGTATTTATGCCAATTTAGACCGGGGAGAAACCACTGTCGGCAGTACAACCAATGAAGATGACAAAACAAACACGTTAGGCTTGAATCCTAAATTTGGAATTTTTTTGACTGAGGATATTGCGTTTGGTGCCGGAGTTAATTTCAATCGCCAAAAAACAATAGATGCAGAGGATAGTGATGATTTTTCAGTAAACAACTCCTTTTCATTTAACCCATTTGCAAGGTATTATGTGATAAACGGTGGTGATTTTAAGGTTTTTGCCGAAGGCGGTTTAGGTTTTGGTCTTTCCAGAAGCAAAGTAGAATCAGGTGGCCAAAGTAATGACGGCCCCGAAGGCAGTAGTTTCGAGATTTATTTGATGCCTGCCATTTCTTATGCATTGACCGAAAGTTTTATACTTGAGGCAAGTGTTGGCAGCGTATCCTTTGATAGAAATAAAACTACAACTACTACTTTTGTCGGAGCAGAGGAAGTTGAACAGGAAGATATAAACTCAGACTTTGGTTTCAATTTCGGTATTAGCAGCATTAATTTTGGAGCAATCTTTATACTCCCTTAAATAAAGAAAATGTAATTAAAAAAAGGCGCTTAAAAAAGCGCCTTTTTTGATTATTTATCGGTTTAGCAACTCTTTTACTTTTGATGAGATGGTTTTACCATCGGCCTTACCCGCCAATTCTTTGGTAGCCACGCCCATTACTTTCCCCATTTCCTGCGGCGAACCCGCCCCTACCCTGGTAATTATCCCTTCCAATTGCCTGGTTAATTCCTCCTCACTCATGGGTTCAGGTAAATATCGTTCTATTACCTGTGCCTCGGTCATTTCTTTAATGTACAGGTCATCACGGTTTTGTGATTTGTAAACATCGGCAGCATCCTTGCGTTGCTTGTGCAGTTTCTGAAGCACTTTTAATTCTTCTTCATCCGTCAGTTGGTAATCTTGTCCTTTCTCTGTTTTTGCCAAATGCAGGGCTGATTTAACTGAACGTAAAGCTTCGAGCGAATCTTTATCTTTCGCCTTCATGGCTGTTTTTAAATCGTCGTTTATTTGTGTAGATATACTCATGGCAGAAATGGTTTATGATTTTCTTGCCGAATTTAGAAATAATAATCATATTTTTCATATCCCCGATTAGCAATATAAACCTATTATCCGAATGCTTATTACAAATTAATTTATCATCACAAGCGTTGATTATTTCTTCAGATTAATAATCATCACCCCACTGATCACCACAGCTGTTCCTGCCATTTGGGCCGTAGTGATGGTCTCATTCAAAAAGATATAAGCCAGGATGATCGTAGCAATTGGTCCAAAGCTACCAAGAATTGATAAGTTAGAAGAACCAATCCTGCGAATGGCTTCAGAGATTAAAAAGGAAGGGGCCACGGTCGAAAATACGGCCATGCACAAGGCGCTTACATAAACCGGTGCAGGAAATGAAAATACGTCCGGTTTACCTGCAATTATATAATGAACAATTACACAAATACAGGATATAACCATAGCAAAAGAGGTGAATAAAACCGGCCCGAATTTGGGAATATATCTGCCGCTTTCCATTAAGTAGTATGCGTAGGTTAATGCACTGGAAAAAATGAATAGCGCCCCTGTCAAAAACTGCCTATCCAATTTTTGCCCACCTGCACCTTGTGAAAAAGCAATGAATATACCAGTATAAGTAAGTAATATGGCTAACAATTGCTGCGGTGTAATTATTGTTTTATAAACAATGCGGGTGAGGATGAGTACCAAGGTTGGATAAACGAACAAAATCAACCGTTCCATGCTGGCTGAGATATATTGTAACCCGGTAAAATCAAGAAAACTGGCCATATAGTATCCCATAATTCCCAACACAACCAATGGCAGAAATTCCACGGGTTTATATTTTAAATTCTTGTTTTTTCGCCAATGAACTAATCCAATGACAACATAAAACGGCAATGCAAACAACAGCCTCATTAATAGCAGCGATATAGCATCCACATCAAACTGATAAATATATTTCACTAATACCGCTTTGGATGAAAATAAAATGATGCCCAACAAGCCTATTAATGAGGCTTTGACCATTTCGCGGTCAAAAGTTATTGTTTTCATGTATGTATTTTTCTGTCTATACCAAAACCGACCGCTTTTACAAAGCAAGCCAGGGCAATCGTATGGCCGGGTTAACATTACTAAAAAAGCCCCTTAAATAATCTCAAGAGGCTTTCAATAGTTTGGAATGCTTTGTCATTAATAACACACACCACACAACAATCCGGCTCTTTGATGTTGAAATGACAGGAACCAGCTAATAATAGTTGTATAGATGCATTTGATTGTCATAATATTATTGTTTTGCGATGTAATTAGCAATCCAGTCACCAACTTCTGAGGTGGTGGATGCATTATCTTCGGCAATATCCCGGGTCACTATATTTTGGTCCATGGAAGCATCTACAGCTTTTTGTACAGCTTCTGCCTCTTTCAGCAGATCAAGCGATTCGAGTAACATAGCGGCCGATAAAATGGTAGCCAGGGGATTGGCAATATTTTTTCCGGCTGCCTGTGGATAAGAGCCATGAATGGGTTCAAAAACTGAGGTGTGCAGCCCGATTGAAGCTGAAGGCAGCAATCCCAGCGAGCCACTAATCACACTGGCCTCATCTGACAGGATATCACCGAACATATTCTCCGTAACCATCACATCAAAATTTTTAGGCCATTGTATAATTTGCATGGCGGCATTGTCCACGAACATATATTCCAGTTCAATATCGGCATAATCACCTGCCAGGTCCTGAACTGTTTCACGCCATAAACGGGAAGTAGCCAGGACATTGGCCTTATCCACCGCTGTTAGTTTTTTCCTTCTTTTACCGGCATATTCAAAAGCCAGTCTGGTAATTCTTTCTATTTCTTCTTTGTTGTACACGCAGGTGTCAAAAGCGGTATCCTGATTCTCGGAACGACCACGCGGTTCACCAAAATAGATACCACCGGTCAGTTCGCGAATCACAATAAAATCAGCTCCTTCAACCAAATCCCTGCGCAGGGGGGATTTATGGATTAACGAAGGAAATGTTTTTACCGGACGGATATTGGCATACAAACCCAGTTTTTTTCTCATAGCTAGCAGACCTTGTTCGGGTCGAACTTTCGCTTTGGGGTCGTTATCGTATTTTGGGTCGCCAATGGCACCAAATAATACGGCATCTGATTTTATACACAGGTCATGTGTTTCAACCGGGTATGGATTACCTGTTTTATCAATAGCTGTTGCCCCTACAGGTGCATGTTCGAAAGTAAATTCATGATTAAACGTATCGCCGATGGCTTTTAATACTTTTATGGCCTGTTCTGTTATTTCAAGGCCTATTCCGTCACCCGGAAGGGTTGCGATCATATATTTCATTAGGTAAAAAGTGTTTTTTGTTGATTAATGCGTATTACTTATAATTTTTAAATTCGTCGCTTTCAATGATGTTTAACATTTTAATGGTGGCTTTAATAGCTGCCACATTCTGGTCGGAATCCAGTCCGCGGGTTTTAAACTGCTTACCATATTCCCAGGTAATGACTGATTGCACCAGAGCATCGGTTTTGCCACCGGGAGGTATGGTAACCACATAGTCCACAAGCACCGGATGTTTTTTCTTCAGCCGGTCGTAAATTTTCCAGACCGCTTTCATGAAGGCATCGTACTGTCCATCACCCGATGCGGTTTCTTCATAGGTCTTGCCACTGATTTCCATGCTCAGTGTTGCAACCGATTTCAGTCCTTCGGCTACTGAAAGCGAGTAGTTTTTGATATTGATTTCCTGGTTTACCTTTTCTGTTTTCAGAATATCGGAAATAATGTAAGGAAGGTCTTCAGGTGTAACTACTTCTTTCTTATCACCCAGTTCAATCACACGTTCGGTTACTTTTTTCATGTCTTCAGAGTCAAGCTCAATACCCAGCTCCTCCAGGTTCTTTTGGATATTGGCCTTGCCCGAGGTTTTACCCAGGGCATAAATGCGTTTGCGACCGAAGCGTTCAGGCATAAGATCGTTAAAATACAAATTGCGCTTGGAGTCACCGTCGGCATGAATACCTGCGGTTTGTGTAAACACATGCTCCCCAATAATGGGTTTATTCTGTGGGATACGAATACCTGAGAACGATTCAACCAACTTACTCACCTTATAAAGTTGTTCTTCGTCCACATTCATTTCCAGGTTTAAATGGTCATGAACAATACCAATCACACTTGAAAGCGGCACATTGCCAGCTCTTTCGCCAAGTCCGTTTACCGTAGTATGCACACAACGCACACCGGCCTTTAATGCTTCAAACGTATTGGCAGTGGCCAGATCATAGTCATTATGAGCATGGAAATCGAAAGTAAGACGCGGATATTTTTCCAAAATCTGGTTGCAAAAATCGTACGCCTCCCTATGATTCAGTATGCCCAGTGTATCAGGCAGCATGAAATGCTCAATGGCTTCATCTTTCAGGCCGTCAAGCATCTGAAACACATAATCAGGTGAATTGCGCATGCCATTCGACCAATCTTCCATATACATATTCACTTTTATGCCCAGTTCCTGCGCATAAGCGATTGATTTTTTGATGTCAGCCAGGTGTTCCTCCGGTGTTTTACGCAACTGATTGGTTACATGGTTTAAAGAACCTTTGGTTAGTAAATTAATGACCTTCCCGCCGGCATTATTTATCCAGTCCAATGAAGCCTTACCATCGACAAAGCCGAGGATTTCAACGCGGTCTTCATATCCATGTTCTCTGGCCCATGAAATAATTTTCTCCGCGCCCTGAAACTCTCCTTCCGAAACACGTGCCGAGGCTACTTCAATACGATCAACCCTCAGGTCTTCAAGCAATAACTTGGCCATGCTCAGTTTCTCGGCAGCCGTAAAGGAAACGCCATTGGTCTGTTCCCCGTCCCTGAGGGTTGTATCCATGATGGTTACTGTCATATATCTTTTATTTTTACAACACTGAAAAGGTTGTGTTCTGAATTCATTGAATTAATAAGTATAAGGCTTAACCCTTGTTTTTTCAAACGCTTCTATTTTGTCTTTCATGCTTAGCAGGTAATCAATGTCGTCATAACCATTGATTAAGCATTCTTTTTTATAAGGATTGATATCGAATTTTTCCTTTTCGCCGGTTGACATTATGCTGATTTCCTGATTTTCCAGATCAACTTTAAACTGCGCCTTAGGGTCTTTATCTATGGCTGAGAAAATCTTTTCCAGAAATTCTTCTGAAATCTGAACGGGTAATAACCCATTATTCAGTGAGTTATTTTTGAATATGTCCGCAAAAAAACTTGATACCACAACCTTAAAGCCATAGTCATGTATAGCCCAGGCGGCATGCTCACGGCTGGACCCGCTGCCAAAATTCTTACCCCCAACCAATATGGGGCCTGAATATTTGGTATTGTTGAGTTCGAAATCCTTTTTAGGGTTGTTGTCTTTGTCATATCGCCAATCCCTGAATAGGTTCTCACCAAATCCATCACGTGTAGTGGCTTTCAGGAAACGTGCAGGGATGATCTGATCTGTATCGATATTTTCATAAGGCACCGGTACGGCTGTTGCGGTTATTGTAGTGAATTTATCTATTGCCATAATTACATTGCTTTTTCAGGTTCAAGAATTCCAAAAACTTGTCGAGGATCAGCTATTTCGCCGGTTATGGCCACAGCTGCCGCTGTAAACGGACTGGCCAACATGGTGCGGGCGCCTGGACCTTGTCGCCCTTCAAAATTCCGGTTGGATGTAGAAACAGCCACTTTTCCTTCGGGAATTTTATCGTCATTCATAGCCAGGCAAGCCGAGCAACCAGGTTGACGTAATTCAAACCCGGCTTCTTCCAGTATTTCAACTATTCCTTCTTCAATGGCTTGTTTTTCTACCTGTTTTGAACCGGGAACGATCCACGCTGTTACATTATTGGCTTTTTTGAGGCCTTTTACATAATGTGCGAATTCACGCAGGTCTTCAATACGGCCATTGGTACAACTTCCCACAAATACATAATCAATGGATTTGCCAATGAGTTTATCTCCTGCATTAAAACCCATGTACTGCATTGATTTCCGGAAAGATTTCAGATTGGATGGTTCAATTTCATCTTCCCTGGGAATATACTGCGTGATACCCGTTCCCATACCCGGGTTTGTACCGTAGGTGATCATGGGTTCAATATCTTCTGCCCTGAAATGGATTTCTTTATCAAATTCAGCGTCATCATCGGTACGCAGTGATTTCCAGTACGCCACGGCTTTGTCAAAATCCGCACCTTCAGGGGCATACTTGCGGCCTTTCATGTATTTGAAGGTGGTATCATCCGGAGCAATTAATCCACCGCGGGCTCCTGATTCGATACTCATGTTACAGATGGTCATGCGTCCTTCCATGCTCAGGCTGCGAATGGCTGACCCGGCATATTCGATGAAATAACCAGTACCACCGCTGGCCGTGATTTGTGAAATGATATAAAGAATGATATCTTTCGATGTTACACCGGGTTTTAATTCACCCTCCACATTAATGCGCATACTCTTAGGCTTGGGCTGTAGGATACATTGTGTAGCCAATACCATTTCGACCTCACTGGTGCCAATGCCAAAGGCTACGCTTCCAAAAGCACCGTGTGTTGAGGTGTGGCTATCACCGCAAACAATGGTCATGCCCGGTTGTGTAAGCCCCTGCTCGGGACCCACTACGTGCACAATACCCTGGTTGGGTGTGTTGAGGCCAAATAGGGTTATTCCGTGTTTTTCGGTATTTTCGGTGAGCTTATTTACCTGAAAGCTTGACAAATAATCTTTAATAGGCAAATGTTGATCTAATGTGGGTACATTGTGGTCGGGCGTTGCAATAGTATTTTCAGGCCTCAATACGTTTATACCCCTTTTATCGAGCCCTGCGAATGCCTGTGGGCTTGTTACCTCGTGTATTAAATGGCGGTCAATATATAACACGCTTGGCCCGCCTTCAATCTCAGAGACTACATGAGAGTCCCATACCTTGTCGAAAAGTGTTTTTCCAGCCAATTTTGTAAATATTTATGTTAAACAATTTTATTTATTCCGTCAACCAAAGCCTCAACAGCTGCTGTTGAAATGTCAGTATTCCCGGAGAATCCGTAGTATATCCGTCCCTGGCTTTCCAGTTGCACGTGTACTTTGCCGGTATCGTCAGTACCACGGGTAATGGCTTGTACCAGGAATTCTTCCAGTTTGAAGTTTTTATGGGTAAGGTTTTTCACTGCTTTGAAAGCTGCATCGATGGGACCGTTTCCTTCGGAAGTGTTATAAAACACATCGCCATTAAAATCCAACCCAACCGTGGCAACCGGAACAGTAGATTTACCGCATATTATTTGCAATGAATGGAGTTTAATATCCTGCTTGTCTTTCACTTTTTTCCGACCTACAAGTATTTGAAGGTCTTCTTCGTTCACATCTTTTTTCTTATCGGCAATATCCAAAAACTGCTGATACAAGGCATCCAATTCTTCGCCCTCAAAATCATAGCCCATAATTTTCAAACGGTGTTTAAGGGCTGCTCTTCCGCTCCGTGCTGTAAGACTGATGGTGGATTCGAAAATGCCAACATCTTCGGGATTGATGATCTCGTAATTTTCCCGATTTTTCAACACCCCGTCCTGGTGGATTCCTGATGAATGAGCAAAGGCATTTCGCCCCACAATGGCCTTGTTAGGCTGTACAGGCATATTCATAAGCGATGAAACCAAACGGCTTGTTTTAGAAATATGTTTTGTATTTATGCCTGTGTCAATGTTTAAATGCTGACGGCTACGGAAAGCCATTACCACCTCTTCCAATGAGGTGTTACCGGCCCGTTCACCAATTCCGTTGATGGTTACCTCTACCTGGCGTGCACCGTTTAGCACGCCCATTATTGAGTTTGCCGTAGCCATACCCAAATCGTTATGGCAATGGGTGGAAAGTATGGCTTTATCAATGCCTTTTACATTTTCCTTCAAATAGCGGATCTTGGCACCGTATTCCTCAGGCAAGGTATAACCGGTGGTATCCGGAATATTGATGGTTGTTGCTCCGGCGGCCACTACAGCCTCTATAACCCGGGCCAGGTATTCATTGTCGGTACGACCGGCATCCTCGGCATAGAATTCAACATCTTCCACAAATTTTCGGGCATATTTAACGGCAGCCGCAGCTCGTTCAATAATTTTTTCCTGCGTGGAATTAAATTTATATTTAATATGAAATTCGGAAGTGCCAATTCCGGTATGTATCCTTTTTCTTTTGGCGTATTTGAGCGAATCAGCAGCCACTTCAATATCTTTTTCAACTGCACGTGTGAGGCCACAAATTACGGGCTCGCTCACCGCTTTCGATATTTCCATTACCGAGTTAAAATCGCCGGGACTACTAACCGGGAAGCCCGCTTCGATAATATCAACACCCAGCTCTTCAAGCGCCTTTGCTACCTCAATTTTTTCTAAGGTATTTAACTGGCAGCCGGGGACCTGTTCACCGTCCCGCAAGGTGGTGTCGAAAATGTACAACTTTTCGCTCATAACTTATTGTTTTTGTGGTTTAACAGTTTATACACTTTATTCTATGTTTTTTTTAAATTAAAAAAGCCATTCCCTTTAACGTGAGAATGGCTTAACTATTTATTCAGAATACTTTATTCCATACCATTCTCACTTGCGTATTCCCAGAATACCAATCAGAATAATAGTGAGGATAGTATGGAATATGTACTTTTTCATATCTGTAATTGGATGCAAATATATAGATAATATTAGAACTACAAAATGTATTTGGATTATTTTAACTTAACTTTTACCATACATAAATAAACGGTTATACTTAAATTCCATATTTATACAATTCGTTGGTTGAATATCCTGACAGTTTCAGGAAATGTATTATTTTTTTGCGTAAGTGCATGTAGTTCTGTTTGGGCCCGTTCAATAAACGAATTTTTCTGACTGCTGTCATTCTGAAATAATGCTTACAATTGCTATTCACTAATTAGATAGAATATAAATTACCGGATTAATAGAGGCTAATGCACATATCAGCAGATATTAAGTGTATATTTATGCTGATTGAATGTATAACTATAAAACAACTATTATGCAACAGTGGATAAAGAATAATGATGCTCTTGGAGCAGTAAACAGGGGTGTGCCCTGTGAATCGGGTTTATGTACCCTATGTGATTCGAATTGTAAAGGTAAATGCGAAACCTGGCTATCTTGTCTGGAAGGACGAAAAATGTTATATCCCAGGCGATTTGGAGATTCAACCTCAGGCGGTAATCATGTAACATCGCTGGGAATCGGTTATCACGCATTGCGTATACAGGGTTATGCGTACGGTTCATCCGGAATAACCAATAATATGACCCATAATCCTGATGATTGTATTTTTACGAATGTGAATGTTGAAACATCCTTCGGTAACGAGATCAAGACCAAATGCCGGGTTCCGATCATGACTGGTGCGCTGGGTTCAACCTTTATTGCCGCAAAATACTGGCCTTCCTTTGCCGTTGGTGCTGCATTGGCAGGTTTTCCGATTGTTGTAGGTGAAAACGTGGTTGGCATCGACCAGCAATCGGAAATTAAGCATGGTAAAATTATAAAAGCCCCGGAGCTGGAGCGACGCATCGAATACTTCAAACGTTATTACGATGGTTATGGCGCCATTATTATTCAAATGAATGTGGAAGATACACGTAACGGAGTCGCTGAATACCTGATTGAAAAATATGGCAACGATGTAATACTTGAGCTTAAATGGGGTCAAGGCGCCAAAGATATCGGAGGCGAGATACAAGTGAACAGTCTTGAATACGCGCAATTTTTAAAAGAACGCGGATACATTGTTGATCCCGATCCGTTAGACCCGGTGGTTATTCGTCGATTTGAAAAACGTGCCATCACCTCATTTGCCCGTCATAGTCGTTTGGGAGCCACTGACATCCAGTCGGTTGATGAAGTACGAAATGATTTTATGGAATCGGTAGCTTACTTGCGCAAATTAGGTTTTAAACGAATCACACTAAAAACCGGCGCTTACGGTATGGAAAATCTGGCCATGGCCATACGATTCTCAGCAGATGCCGGGCTGGACCTTTTAACCATTGACGGAGCCGGTGGCGGAACCGGTATGAGTCCTTGGAATATGATGCAACACTGGGGTATTCCTTCTGTTGCGCTCCATGCCAAAGCATATCAGTATTGTAAAATACTGGAAGAGAAAGGCATGAAAGTACCGGATATCTCATTTGCAGGTGGTTTTGCCCGTGAGGATCATCTGTTTAAAGCCATTGCACTGGGAGCGCCATATACCAAACTTGTATGCCTGGGCCGTGCACCCATGATTGCCGGATTCCTGGGGAGCAACATTGAAGGTGTGTTTTATCCTGACCGTAAAGCCGGTATTAATGGTCACTGGGAACAGCTTCCGAATTCAGTTACTGAATACGGTAAATTCCCTGATGAGATATTTTGCGAATGGGAAACGGTTAAGAATATAGTAGGTGAAGATGAGATGAAAAACATACCATTCGGGGCTATTGCTATGTACGGCTATGCTGATAAATTGGCAGCCGGTTTACAGCAATTTATGGCAGGAGCACGTAAATTTAGCTTGTCGGATATCTCACGCAACGATTTAATTACGTCGAACCGTGAAACCGAGGAGATTACGGGTATTCCGTTTATGACTGATGCCCTGGATACGGAGGCTATGAAGATACTTAGGGGATAAATATATTATTGATCCGAACGCTATTACCTCTTGAAACGCGTACCCACAGTGGTGCGCGTTTTATAAATCCAACTTACTAATAATTATTTCACAATAGCACTATTCATTCAATGCCATCATTAATTCATCGGTCATCTCCAGATTATGAAATACATTTTGTACATCATCCAGCTCCTCGAAGTCTTCTATCATCTTTAATATTTTTTGCGCCTCAGGTACACTTAATGGTGTGGTGCTATTAGGAATACGCTGCAATGATGCATTTTCTACTTCCACTTCCAGTTCGTCGAGTTTTTTTTGCACATCGCCAAATGCTTCCAACGGACAAGTAAGCACATACATTTCTTCTTCTTCAGCAATATCCTCAATACCGGCATCAATAACTTCGAGCTCAAACTCTTCACGATTAATATTGCCTTTTTTTACGTTAAACACGCCTTTGCGATCGAAAATAAAACTCAACGACCCGTTGGTTCCCATGTTTCCTCCTTTTTTATTAAATACCGAGCGAACCATACCCACAGTTCTTTGATTATTATCTGTCAGGCATTCCACAAATATGGCTACACCGTTGGGTCCGTAACCTTCAAAAGTCACTTCCTGTAAATCGGCCGATTCTTTACTTTTATTTATGGCTCTTTCAATATTGTCCTTGGGCATGTTCTCACCCCGGGCGTTTTGTATGGCCAGTCGAAGTTTCGGATTTGTTTCGGGATCGGGACCACCTTCCTTAGCAGCAATCTGGATTTCCTTAACCAGTCGTGAAAATATCTTGCCTTTCCTGGCGTCTAAAGCTCCCTTTTTCCTTTTTATGGTGGACCATTTACTATGACCTGACATATCCTGTTGAATTTTATTTACTTATATATTATATATTTCCCAACCATGCCGGGAATTGTTAATGTCCTTTGTATTCAGGGCAAATAACAATTTCAAAAATAATAAATAAGCGTTTAATTAAAAAAAATGATGAATTATGAATCCTGATTTTGGGATTCATCGATCAGCCTAAATCCTCGGCCATGAATATTCAGAATTTGAATATTCGGGTCTTCCTTTAAAAGTTTACGAAGTTTGGCAATGTAAACATCCATGCTTCGCGCATTGAAATAATTGTCGTCAACCCAAATGGTTTTGAGGGCAAAATTACGCTCCAGCACATTGTTTTTATTCAGGCACAAAAGTTTCAGCAGTTCCGATTCCTTGGTTGTGAGTTTAAATTCCTTATCATTGATAGACAGGAGTTGTTTAACGGCATCGAAATGATAGTTACCCAAATCAAATGATTTTCTGTTTTTTTGATCTGAATTTTGCGTTCGGCGCAGGATGGCCTCAATTCTATACAACAATTCCTCCATACTAAATGGCTTACTGATATAGTCGTCGGCACCTGCTTTAAATCCTTCGAGCACATCTTCCTTCATCGATTTGGCGGTGAGGAAAATAATCGGTACTTTGTCATTAATGGCCCTTATTTCCTTTGCCAGCGTAAGGCCATCCTTTACAGGCATCATTATGTCGAGGATGCAAAGATCGAAATGGTTATTCATATAGCTTTTAAAAGCTTTTTCACCATCGGTATGCCAGGCGGTTTCAAAGTTCTTGGCTTTTAAATATTCTTTTAACAGCATGCCCAAATTCTCGTCATCTTCGGCTAACAGGATATTTGTTTTTACCATTTCTTAGTGTTTAATGGGTAAAGATATAAATATCGTAGTTCCTTTATTTAGTTCACTATCAATTTTTATATGTCCCTTATGCATTTCCACAATCATTTTTACATAGCTTAGACCGAGCCCAAAACCCTTTACATTGTGCAAGTTGCCGGTTGGAACACGATAGAATTTTTCAAAAATGCGTTTTTGGTTATCCTTGCTTATACCCAGTCCCTTGTCGTTTACGGCAATAATAATATAGCCGTTTTTATTTTCCGTTGTAATAGTTATATCCGGTGCATCAGGTGAGTATTTAATGGCATTATCGATCAGGTTTGAAAAAACATTAGTGATATGTACAGCATCGCCATTAATACTGGTATGATCTGCATTTAGCAAGGTTTTAATATCACCGTTCCTATTTTTCAATTGTATGGAGAAATTCCTGGTGGCCGATTGAATGATTTCGTGTACATCCATATCTTTTAACCGGAATTTAAGTTTTCCTTTGTCCAGTGTGGCCATTTGAAGAACTTTTTCAACCTGGTAACCAAGCCTTTTGCTTTCATCGGCAATAATGCCCGATATATTGGGTACATTTTTCGATTCAACCGGGATTGATTGATCCTGAAGCATTTGTGTGGCAAGCGAAATGGTGGATATGGGTGTTTTTAATTCATGGGTCATATTGCTGATGAAATCATTCTTAATTTCAGACAATTTTTTCTGTCGAAAAATGATCAGCAATGACACCACAAAACTGATAATAACAATTAATGTAAGAATTATGGATGAAGTAGACATAAAACCGAGCGATTTAAAGAGAAAATTCTTTTTATCAGGAAAATACACATACAAAAAATTGTTACTGGAAATAAAATCATCGGTAAACAACCGTGTCTTAAAGTAGTCAATCTTATCACTCCGCTTAAAGTGCTCCGAATGGAAAGCAATTTCATTGTAATTCCTGGTTACGGCATACTCAAAATCAAGATCAATACCGCGGTCGTTAAATGTTTGCTGAATGGCTTTTTCAACCACCTCTGGTTTAATACGTTCGGTAATATCACGCTCGAAACTAAACATGCGGTTTACCACATCGTCTACAAATTGGCGTCGTTCAAGGAGTTGATTGTAATATGCTTCGGATAAATCAACGGTTGAATCATCCGGAAATATGGAATCGAACTGCTGATTGCCCTGACGCTGAGCTAAGGGCTTTACAAAGGTATCATTACCAAATATGGTATAGTACTTAACTTTGGAAGATGATTCCCCGTTATGAAATACGGAAATATTTTGATGCAACGAAAAATGACGATTGGAATCGGTAATAAGGGTATCAAACCGATAATACGTTCCGTTTGATTGATTTCTGCGATTTAATCTTAATGGTTTTAGCTCGTCGAGTACCTGTGAAACCGTTTCCTGTTTTTCTATTTCGTAGCTAACATTGGTTAGCATACGGTTTATATGCTGACCGAATTGTTTGTCCTTTACCTCAATGGCATTTTGAATCCAGTAATATTGTACAATTATCAGGGCGACCATAGCCCCGCCGATAAAAAATGCCAACACCCACAAAATTCGTTTACTCATAATACAAATATACGGTGCTAAGTTGTTAACCCACTGTATGTTTAACAATCTTTAACAATAGTCAGATAGTTGCAGACAGCATAAAAAATTAATTTTCAGGAACCGATTCGTTTTTGGCCAACCTAAATTTCCAAATATCCAATTAATCCCACAACAGATATTTTTCATTTTTGGCATGGCCCAAGGGTATTTCAAAAGCAAGAGCAATTATATCCAACGGTTTTAACACATTCAGCATATCACTGGCCAAAGGGAGTTCGGCTTCGCCGGAAATTTTCAGTACAAAATCAATGTTTTTATATTCGGGAAATAAATAACCCTGCTCTGACGTGTTGGCAATGAGCATGAACTGATTCATGTTGTTATCGTCATAATAGCGGTAACAACTGAACGAACGAACATCATCGAATTTAGGTAATGGGATGGTGATATTTTGTGATTTTGCCAATTTGAGTCCCAGGTGGATGTTAAGCGTCCAGGATACCCGGTAGTCATTTTCATGAGAGGAAATGCCTATGAGTAGATAATTATCGTATGCGTTAGTATCCTGAAGTTTAACAACTTTTTTTTTCAAGGTTACTCTTTTATAATTAAATGTTCGATGGCCTGTTTGGATGCATTCTGCTCGGCTTCCTTTTTGGTATACCCCACACCTTGTCCTTTTAATTCATCGCCAATAAATAAATGGGAGATAAAGGTAATATGGTTTTTATTATTTTCATCAGGCTGCCCGGCACTTTCAAAGTTAACCAACGTTTTGTTTTTTTGTCCCCATTCAATAATACGGCTTTTGAAATCGGTTTCGAGGGAAATAAGTTTTTTTACATTAATATGATCTTTAATGATCCGATTGATTACAACCTTTTTGGTTCTGCGGTATCCTTTATCGATGTAAAGTGCCCCTATTAACGCTTCCAGGGCATCGCCGTATATAAATTTATGTATGCTGTTAGCAGTATTGGAAATTACCAGTTGGTTAATACCCAGTTTAAGGGCCAGGAAATTGAGATTTTCCCGATTAACGATTTTCGAGCGCATTTGGGTTAAAAACCCCTCGTCGCGAAAGGGAAATTTATCAAAAAGATATTCGGCAATAATGGCGTCGAGAATGGCATCACCCAGGTATTCAAGTCGTTCATTGTTTATTGACTGACCTGTCGGGTAAATTTTGGTGGCCGATTTATGGATGAATGCTTTATGGTAATAATCAATTCTTCCGGGTCGAAATCCCAGTATTGTTTTCAGTATTTTAACAAACTTTCTGTCAGGAGGTAATAATAGCTCCTTATTTTTTTTATAATTATTTAGCACAAAACTATTATGTGTATTTCTTTACAACAACACAGGTATTATGGCCACCAAATCCGAAGGTATTACATATTCCATAATTCACTTCACGTTCTTGCGCCTGGTTAAGGGTCAGGTTTAACTTGCTGTCAATTTCGTCGTCGTGATGTTCATGATTGATGGTTGGGGGAATCATGTTGTTTTTAACAGCAAAAATAGTAGCAATTGATTCAATTGCCCCGGCAGCACCTAACAGGTGACCTGTCATTGATTTGGTTGCGCTGATATTTAAATTAAAGGCATGGTCTTCAAACAATCGCTGAATGGCTTTAATTTCGGCAATATCGCCGGCTGGTGTGGAAGTGCCATGTACGTTTACGTAATCCACATCCTCCTTATTAATTTGAGCATCCTGAAGGGCTGACTTCATAACATTGGCAGCACCAATACCTTCGGGATGCGGTGCTGTGATATGGTAAGCATCGGCAGACAGCCCTCCCCCTACAATCTCAGCATAAATTGTTGCACCACGTTTTTTGGCATGTTCAAGCTCTTCCAATACGAGGCAACCTGCTCCTTCCCCCACCACGAAACCGTCTCGAGTTTTATCGAATGGTCTTGATGCCCTTTTGTAGTCGTCGTTATTGGTTGAAAGTGCTTTCATGGCATTAAACCCACCTACGCTGGATACTGTAACACTTGCTTCTGAACCGCCGGCCAGCATCACATCAGCCTTATTAAGCCGAATATACGTTAATGCATCAATTAAAGCTACTGAAGAAGATGCACATGCCGCCACGGTAGTAAAATTGGGCCCGCGAAATCCGTACTTAATGGATATATAACCGCCGGCCATATCTGAGATCATTTTAGTAATAAAGAAGGGGTTGAAACGCGGTGTTCCATCCCCTGTTACATAATTCTTTACTTCTTCTTCAAAGCTTTCTATACCTCCGATACCCGATCCCCAAATCACGCCATAGCGATCCTGATCAATCGATGACGTGTCGATACCGGCATCCTGAACAGCTTCGTCAGCACATACCATAGCCATTTGCGTATAGCGATCGAACTTACGGGCTTCCTTGCGGTCCATGTAATCGGCAGGATTAAAATCTTTTAATTCGCAAGCAAATTTTGTTTTGAAGTTAGAAGCATCAAAACGAGTAATAAGATTGGCTCCACTTACTCCTTCAAATAATTTTTTTTGAAAATCGTCCTTTGTATTTCCAATTGGTGTTAAGGTGCCCAGCCCTGTAACTACTACTCGTCTCAACTGCATAAGAATAAAGTTTAAACAAAATTTACTTTACATTCTCTTCGATGTACTTGATGGCCTCTCCAACTGAGCCAATATTTTCGGCCTGATCGTCAGGAATACCAATGTTGAATTCTTTTTCGAATTCCATGATTAACTCAACGGTGTCAAGAGAGTCTGCACCCAAATCATTTGTGAAGCTAGCCTCTGGAGTAACTTCGCTTTCGTCTACACCCAGTTTATCAACAATGATTGCTTTAACTCTTGATGCAATGTCAGACATAATTCTTAATTTTAATTAATACTTGGTTTTAAAAAATAACTGTGCAAAGAAATGCAATAATTGAAAAAAAACAAACAAAAAAAATTGTTTTACATCTAATTTTTTTAGCTTCATTTGATGTTTATTTTACGTTTTCTAAATATAATTAAACCTTTAACATGCAGAATATTAACAAGGTAGCTGTTTTTGCCTCGGGATCGGGAACGAATGCCGAAAACCTGGTAAATTATTTTAGTAATCATGAAAGTATACGGGTTGCTTTGATTTTAACAAACAAGCCTGATGCCGGTGTTATTGAAAGGGCCAAAAAACTGGATGTGCCTTGTATTGTGTTCAATAAAACCATGTTTCGTGATGAGAAATATATACCGGGGGTATTACAAAATCAGCATATCGACTGGATTGTATTGGCCGGGTTTTTGTGGCTGGTGCCGTCATATCTTATTAAGGCATTTCCGGGCAGGATCGTGAATATTCATCCGTCTTTATTGCCGAAATATGGCGGGAAGGGTATGTATGGCCAATATGTGCATCAGGCAGTGCTCGATAATAATGAAACCGAAACGGGTATTACCGTACATTACGTTAACAATGAATACGACAGGGGTGAGGTCATTTTTCAGAAAAAGTGCGCGGTATTGCCTGATGATAATCCGGAATCATTGGCCAGTCGTGTTCATCAACTCGAATATGATTGTTATCCCAAAGTGGTTGAGAGTCTTATTTTAAATAAGAAAAAGTAACCCGTTTAGTGGTTTATAACTTATTTTTTGTGTTTTTGCCACAAATACTCAATATAAGAGTTACTGGTCTCATTCGGATTTCATGGGTAGTTTATCCGGTCTTTTCCTCATTCGTCCGTGCTATTTACTTCCCATAAGACTTACTTCTTATAATCTTTAAACAACTTTACTTGCAAACCAATATAGAATATGTAAGGAACCCAACTATAACTTACATTGGTAGATAATGGAATTGACAACCCAAACTGCCCGGTTAGTTTAACGGCTTTGTAACCCAATTTCATGTTCAGCACCGGTTCGGTAAACCCGTCGTAAAAATATTGACCATTTGCTCTTACCTTATGCAAAATCAGGCGATTGGCCAATACCATATCAAAAACCTGTGAACGAAAACCGAAGGCTGGCTGCAGAAATAATCGTTGAATGTTTGCTTTATAATCAACGGCATCATTATCGGGAGACTGGTCGTAAAAAAATGTACCATACGATTGGCCATTGCTAAAACCGGTATAGGTCTCAAATATTCCGTTATTCCAAATTGGTTTGTTATAGCCCAGGGCCAAATCAATCAGTCGATAAGGGTATGTATTGCCATCGTTCTGAAAAGAAACAAAGCTACCATTCGCCATTACACTTAGCTGATCGGTAATGGCATAACTGATTTGTGGGTTAAAACCGCTGATGCCTACATTTAGATTGGCATTCAGCTCACCTTGTCGGGTTAACAAAGGTGTATTGATATGATTAGGCAAATATACAGGTGAGCAGGCATACAAGCCTATTATGATTAAGCCAATAAGAATTCCTTTTTTCATAGATTTAGCCAGACATATTTCCCCGAAGATAATTATTTTGAAGCAGTTAAACTTGCAGCCGGTTTCATATCTTTATTTAAAAGATCGTGATAGTATGTTTTCACGGAATCAAATGCAGCCAGGTTACTTTCATGAACAGGTTCAACAGGTGGCGCTTCAACTTTAAGCGGATCGATAGGTGCGCCATGCTTATAAAAGCGAAAATCGAGATGAGGGCCGGTAGATAATCCTGTGCTGCCTACATAGCCAATAATATCGCCTTGTTTTACATATCTGCCAATTTCAATGCCCTTGCCATACCCGCTGAGATGCAAATAAGCGGTTGTGTAAACGCCGTTATGCTTGATTTTCAACATATTACCGGCACCACCATAATAACCTTTTTTAATGACCATACCATCGCCAATAGCCATTACCGGTGTTCCGCCCGGGGCTGCATAGTCTACGCCATGATGAGGACGCCTGATTTTTAATATGGGATGTAATCTTGAATGCGAAAAACGGGAGCTGATGCGTGAAAATCGCAATGGCGCTTTCAGGAAGGCCTTGCGTAAACTATTGCCCTCCAGGTCGTAAAAACTAATTACACTGTCCTGTTCAAAAGGAATGGCATAGAAGTCATTACCCGCATGCTTAAAATAAGCGGTTTTTATATTACCCAGCCCAATACTCAATGTATCCACAAATTGCTCTTCATACACCACATTAAAACTGTCGCCTTCCTGCAGCCCGAAAAAATCGATCGACCAGGCATATATCTCCGATAGTTCAATGGCAAGCATCGGGTTCACATCCGAATTGATCATGGTATTCCACAATGAAGATTCAATGGTGCCGCTTGCTTTTTTATCGACAATTTTTATTTCTTTCTCAAGGCGTTCGATCGTAATACTGTCGTTTAACGAAATGCGCACATAATCGATGGGTGAATGTTCATACACTACATATTTTACTTTTCTTGAACTGTCTTTTTGCAGGAAAAAAGTAAACTGATTGCCATATTTTATTTTCCGAAAATCAAAAATACCATCCGAGCGCTTTACAATTTTATCTACGGCAGAAAGATCAATATGATAAGCCGAAAGAATATGACTTAAGAACTGGTTGCGCTTCACTTGCTGACGCACGATAAAAAACGAATCGATGGGTATACCGTATTCAAGTGGCGGGTCTTTTGGCGAAAGAATGGAGTCTGAACTCGCGGTTATTGTAATTTCACCAGGGTTTTTCAGTTCATCCTTGTAAATAAAGTAATAGAGGGCGGCGCCCACAAGAGCAATTACCAGCAAACTGATGATGAAGCGTACTATTTTCATTTACCATTGGATTTTCGGGATGCAACAACAACTATGAAACAACCACATTGATAATCTTTTTGGGTACAACAATTATTTTACGGACGGTTTTTTGCTCCATCCATTTTTCTGACCTGGGATTGTTCAATACCTCCTGTTCAATTTCATTGACCGGCATATCTATGGGCAATTCAAGTTTAAAGCGCATTTTGCCGTTAAAAGATACGGGATACTCAAAAGTATCTTCCTTTAGGAATTCAGGATTGGCTATAGGCCATGGCTCATAGGTAATACTACCGGTATGGCCGTATAAATTCCACAGCTCTTCACCCAAATGTGGCGCAAACGGACTGAGTATTTGGGTAAACAACTCAGCGGTTTCCTTGCATACCTTGCCTTTTTTGATGGCTAAATTTGTAAAAACCATCAATGCCGAGATGGCTGTATTGAATTTCAGATTCTCAATATCCGATTCAACTTTAATAATGGTTTGATGCAGCAGTTTCAATACCTCTGCATCTTCCTTGTTGTGGCCATTAATATTATCAAGGTTTGCAAAGAATCGATATACCCTGCCCAGGAAACCGAATACCCCTTTTACACCCTGGTCAGCCCAGGGTTTTGTGGCATCCAGCGGGCCCATAAACATTTCGTAGAGCCGTAACGAATCAGCGCCATATCGTTCCACAACATCGTCGGGGTTTACTACGTTTTTTAACGATTTTGACATTTTGGCAACGATTTGCTGCACTTCTTCGCCGTTTTCGATATGGTAAAATTTTCCCTCCTTTTCCTCCACCATGTCGGTTGCCACTTTAGCACCGGTTGATGTTTCATAGGCAAAGGCCAGGATCATACCCTGGTTATATAATTTTTGAAAAGGCTCATCGGTTGAAACTATACCCAGGTCGTAGAGCACCTTATGCCAAAAACGGCTGTATAACAGGTGTAAAACCGCATGTTCGGCACCGCCAATGTACAGGTCCACCGGCATCCAATAGTTTTCTTTAGCCTTGTTAAAGGGAGCCTCATTGTTTGCCGGATCGATATAACGGAGGTAGTACCAGCATGACCCCGCCCATTGCGGCATGGTATTGGTTTCACGCCTTCCTTTTCGTCCGTTCTTATCGGTAACAATAAGCCATTCATCGGCATTTGCCAGGGGTGATTCACCATTGGCGCCCGGTTCATACTTGTCTAATTCAGGAAGTTCAAGGGGCAGGTCATTCTCATTGAGCATGGTTATTTCGCCATCTTCCCAGTGGATCACCGGGAATGGTTCTCCCCAATAACGTTGACGGCTGAATAGCCAATCGCGCAGTTTATAGTTTATTTTGGCTTTCCCGATTTGCTGTTGCTCCAGCCATTCAACTATTTTTTGGATGCCATTTTCTTTGTTCAGTCCGTTAATATCAATCCCCTTGTCAGGGTTGGCTGAATTGATGTATTGGCCATCCTCGGGCCAGCACATATTGCCTTCCAGAATTTTTTGCCGTGATTCATTGTCGGTGTTCTGTTCCGGGTCAAGAATGCAAACCACGGGTAAGCCGAATGTTTTGGCAAAATCGAAATCGCGTGTATCATGAGCGGGAACGGCCATAATAGCACCGGTTCCATAACCGGTAAGCACATAATCGGCCACCCAAACAGGTATTTGTTGATTGGTTAATGGATTAATGGCATAGCTGCCGGTAAAAACACCGGTTTTTTCTTTGGCCAGCTCAGTACGGTCCAGCTCCGATTTAAGAGAAGCTGCCCGGGTATATTCTGATACGGTTTGTCGATGCTCCGGGGTGGTAATTTCATTCACCAATTCATGCTCGGGAGCCAGCACCATGTAAGTGGCACCGAAAAGGGTATCAGGACGGGTGGTGTATACCTCTATCGATTTGTCGGAACCCGCCAACGGAAAATGCACTTCGGCGCCTGTTGAACGGCCAATCCAGTTTTTTTGCATGTCTTTTACACCCTCCGGCCAATCCAATCCTTCCAGTCCGTCCAACAACCTTTCGGCGTAATGCGGAATACGTAACATCCATTGCTTCAGGTTTTTTTTAACAACCTGGTAACCACATTTTTCGTGTGTTCCGTCAGTCAGTACTTCTTCATTGGCACAAACTATTTTGCAGTTTTCGCACCACCATACCTGGGCATTGTCATAATAGGCCAGTCGTTTGGCATCGATGTAGGCATTTTTATTGTCAAACCCCTGTGATTTGTAGTTATCCGGTACTTTTAGCTCGCTTATCGGGCGGCCTTTTTGTTGTTGCTCATCAAACCAGGTGTTATATAACTGAATGAATATCCATTGAGTCCATTTGAAATAGCGGGGATCTGTCGTATTGATTTCACGGTCCCAGTCATAGCTCAGCCCGAGTGACTTGATCTGACGACGGAAATTATCACAATTTTTTTGTGTGGTTACGGCAGGATGTGTACCTGTTTGGATGGCATACTGCTCGGCCGGCAGTCCGAATGCATCCCAACCCATGGGGTGCAACACATTAAATCCTTTCATACGCTTGTAACGGCTTACAATATCGGTTGCCGTGTACCCCTCCGGATGGCCCACATGTAATCCTGCACCGGAAGGATACGGGAACATATCCAGGATGTAATATTTTTTCCTGCTGGTATCGTCAGATGTTTTAAATGTTTTATTCTTTTCCCAGAACTGTTGCCACTTTTGCTCTATGGCCGTGAAATTATATTCCATTGTGTAAATTGTTTCAGCTAAATGATCCATATAAACCCAAAGTTCGCAGGGATATTATACATGCTTTAAGTACAATCCCTGCCAATGAACCGATTGAATCATCAATACCCTTATTCCATAATGAATGCAAAAGTAAAAACTTTGTGTAAATAAGCGAATGAATGATTAAGGCTATACATAATATAATACATAAAAACCCCGGTATGCAAAATGTCGTTTTTATTCAATTTTTCGGATTGGCCACGCCATACTTTTGTCAGCATAATAATTCACTAAAAATTAAAACAATGACAACAGCAAGTTTAAACAACATTGAACTCAATGAGTTAACAGCAGTGAATGATGCCAAACAACACTGCAAAGCCACTTTCCCGTTAATAGGAGCGCATGGATCGAAACAATTGGCCACGGTGTATTTTGAGATTGAACCGGGCGATAACCTGGGCAGCCATACCGACTCTGCCGAAGAGCTGTTGGTAATTTTGGACGGACATCTGGAAGCTACCATTGGCCAGGAAAAAGGGGAGGTGCGAAAAGGCGAAATCGTGCTTGTCCCTGAAATGGTGCCCCATGATTTCAAAAATATCGGATCAACAAAAGCCAGAATCCTGGGCGTTTTTGGTGGTGTCAATAACATCGTGGCTACCTTTGATAAAGATTGGCTACCTTTACATACAAATGTAGTTGATACGGCTCAGCTGTAAATCGGTATTGTAATAACTATGCACATTGTTTTATCAGAATACAAACCAGCCCCGGCTGTCGATAAATATATCCAATCCTATTGGACGGGCGAATTCAACCGGAACAGGGAACAGCATTTTGTGCAATCCATATTGCCTAATGGATATATTGAGCTGATCATTCATATAACCCACTATCATTGTGCATTAACCACCGATCAATTGGAGTGGAAAAACTCACCTGATTTCACCATTATCGGGATGTATACAAAACCATACGAGGTTCATTTCAAAGAGCTGGTAAAGGTTTTTGGCATCCGGTTTTATCCAGAGGGCATTTCGAATATTTTTGGTATATCGCCATCGGAATTTTTAGCAACTTATGAGGACAGCACCAGTGTTCTTGGCAAAAAATTCAAGGATTTCTGCAGTCGCATCCGGGATGCGGCAACCATACAAGACAGGGTTAACATGGCCAATCAATTCATGTTAAAAAAGCTAAACGACTTCCAAAAGCATTTTGATTATACCCAAAAAGCCATGGAATTAATACGCCAATATAACGGAATGCTGAATCTAAATATCCTCAATGAATATATCCCCATTAGTGCACGACAGTTACAACGGGAATTTAAGAAGCGTTATGGGATCACTACCAAAGAATACATCCGGCTGGCTCGTTTCAATGCTATCCAAAAATACATGCAGGCAGGCCATACCAGTCTCACACAAGCCGGTTATGAACTGGGTTTTGCTGATCAATCACACTTTATTAGAGAGTTCAGAAACTTTGCCGGCGCACCGCCCCGGGCATTTATGAGCAATCGTGGGAAATATGGTGTCATTCCTTTACATGATGGCCATTAGAAATTGAATCACACATGATATGACAGAAATGAAGCAAGGATTCCTGAAAACACGGGCTTGACTTTCCCAACTGAATTTCTTTTCTTTCGCATAAAAAAAATATGGTACAAGTAACACCGATAGACGAGAATCTTTTTAAAGTAACCGTAGAAGGGAGTCCATCAACCACGCATGAAGTAACCGTTGCAGATGAATACCACCTGAAGCTCACCGGCGGTAAAATAGATAAGACCGAATTGGTGCATCGCTCCTTCAAATTCTTACTAAAACGCGAACCAAATACAATGATCATGAAGACTTTTAACCTGACGGTCATTGAAAGTTATTTCCCGGAATATCCGACGGAAATATCAAAATCAGTGCATTAATTTCAATCATTCCAGCCTGTTCCAATAATAAGTATATTGAATTACCTGCTTGTTAAAGATGTATTAAAACAAGACTATTTTCTTAACTTTCCACCCGCAAATCAATCATTAACCGTAATGTTATTTAATAATCATTGTGTCGGAAAATTAATTGTTACCGTTTTATTCTTTTTATTAGCCATACAGGGTTTTTCCCAACAAACGGCAATCACTCAGAACATACGGGGTGTGGTAATTGATCAGGACACCAAAGTGCCGCTCATTGGCGCTACTGTTGAACTACTCTCCATACCCGATTATAAGGGTGTTGTAACCAACGGAGCGGGTAATTTTATACTGGAAGATGTACCCGTAGGCAGACATACATTGCGGTTTCGTTACCTGGGCTATAAAGAAACCCTGCGTAGTGATGTGCTGCTTAGCTCGGGCAAAGAATTGTTCCTGCGCGTGGAGCTGGAAGAGCGTGTAGAACAACTGGATGAAGTAGTGATTAAATCGTACACCGAAAAAGAACGCCCCATCAATGAAATGGCCCTGGTAGGTGCGCGATCCTTTACAGTTGAAGAGACTGAGCGATTTGCCGGCAGCCTGGGTGATGTGGCTCGACTGGTTTCCAACTATGCCGGTGTTACCAGCCAAAATGATTCACGAAACGATATTATCATACGCGGCAATTCACCCATGGGATTGCTTTGGCGGTTGGATGGTATAGCCATACCCAATCCTAACCATTTTGGACAACTCGGAACAACCGGCGGGCCTATTGGTATGCTCAATAACAACCTGCTTGCCAATTCCGACTTTTATACCGGCGCCTTCCCTGCCGAATTCTCCAATGCCCTGGCCGGGGCATTTGATTTGCGCATGCGTTCAGGTAACAGCCAAAAACGAGAATATGTTGCGCAGGTCGGGTTAAATGGTTTCGAGGCCGGCGTGGAAGGCCCTTTTCTAAAAGGAAAAAGCGCTTCGTACCTGGCTAATTACCGGTATTCAACCCTGGCATTGATGCATGACATTGGCCTACCCACCGGAACCGGTGATGCCATTCCTTACTACCAGGACCTCTCCTTTAAATTGGATCTGCCGACTGATAATATCGGAAATTTTTCATTGTTCGGTATAATGGGTAAAAGTAATATTGATTTCCAGCCTTCGCGTGAGCCGGAAAGTACAGAAAACAATACCTATTCCAGCGCCGAGCAAAGCACCGATTACGGGTCTGATTTAATTACGACCGGATTGACACATAAATATTATTTCAACAAAAAAACAAGCCTGCGCACCACGCTTTCATCCCAAATATCATCAAGCGGTGTTGACATTGACCGGTATCAGTTTTACTGGCAGCAGGAGGACGCCGGTAATTATACGCTCGAAAATGAATTCAGCTTTCCGGCTGTTGACAACACCTATCGTGAGTGGAAAACCACACTGGCATCTCATCTTAAATATAAAACCAACGCCAAAAATATTATCCAGGCTGGTTTTTATTACGATCATTACAACCTGTCATACCAGGAAATAGTTGACACAGCGCATTACGATTCAAATGACTCAACACATACGGTTAAAAGATTCAAAACACTGGATCAGGAAGAGATGCTTCAGCTCTATCGCATTTATGGCCAGTGGCTGCATAAATTTACAGATGATGTATCCATGAACCTGGGTTTAAATTATATGCACCTGGGATATAACCAGACAAAGGTGCTGGAACCACGTGCCAGTCTGCGTTGGAAATTCGCACAAAAACATGCCTTTAGCCTGGGCTATGGGTGGCATAGTCAACTACCGCCCCGCATGCTTTACTTTGTAAGAAGCAACGATGAAAAAAGCAATACAATTATTAAAACCAATAAAAACCTCGATTTCATTTATAGTCAGCATTATGTGGCCGGATATGATTATCTGCCGGCCCCCCATTGGCGTATCAAGCTGGAAACTTATTACCAGGACCTGTCCAATGTGCCGGTGGAGCAACAAACCTCCAACTATTCAGTGCTCAATGAAGGAGTGAATTTTTTCATTTCCCTGATGGATAGCCTGGAAAACACCGGAACCGGAGAAAACTATGGTGCCGAATTAACCATCGAAAAATTTTTGAGCAACAATTACTATATGTTACTTACCGGTTCCCTGTTCGAATCAACCTATACCGGTTCAAACAACTTAGCACACAATACCATTTTCAATACAAATTTTGTGGTAAACATGTTGGGAGGATATGAATTTGAGATCGGTAATAGCAACCGTATAACCTTAGATATTAGAACGGTTTGGGGAGGCGGTAAAAGATACACCCCGGTACATGACAACTGGCAGGAGCTGGAAGCAAGAGATGAAGATATATATAACCGCGATAAGAGTTATTCACGACAGTCAAAGGATTATTTCAGGCTCGATTTTCGTATTGGATTCAAGCAGAACAACAAAAATTTTTCTCAGGAATGGGCACTTGATCTGGGAAATTTAACGCAACATAAAAATGTATTTGACGTTTATTTTGATACCGATACAGGACAATACGACCGGGTATACCAACAAAATGTAGCCGCTTTTATGGCTTTGTACAGAATTAATTTTTAATAGCATGAGGCAGATTTTCATTTTTATCAGTTTTATTTTTCTTTTATCGTCCTGCAATAATTTCACCGAAGTAGAACTTACCGACATCAAAAAAGTTGAGTTTAAAGGATTCAAAGACAATGCAGCGCAGGTTTTTATGGAGCTTGAGATTGACAACCCCAATAAAATGAGCTTTACCATTGATGCGCTGGATTTAAAAGTTTTCGCCAACGATCGATACCTGGGTCGGTTACAAGCCAATGAAGCAGTAAAGATCATGCGCAAAACCAAAGCCACTTACCCTGTGAATGTACAAATACGATTGGCCAACATATTAACCGGCGCCTCCATGTTCATGGCTATGCGTGAAAACGGACAAGCACATTTAAAAGTTGAAGGAACCCTGAAAGCGCATTCCTTTTTATGGAAAAAGCAAATTCGTGTTCTTGAAGAAAAGACCGTTCAATTTTAAGATATCAACAACACTTCTATTCCTTCAAAATTTAACTATTTTTGCACTGAAATTTAATATTGCAAATGTTAACAAGAAAACCGGCTGTAACATTATTATTATCCATAATCGCTTTATGCAGTGCGTTCGCACAGGATTTTTTCAGTCATTTAGAAAAACCCCAACCAGGAGAAGGTGAAATTCATATTTATCAGGACTACCAAATCAGAAAAGTAACTGAACTATACTCCGAGTATCGATCCGATTCAAAAGGATTTCGCGGCTATCGTATCAATATATTTTCCGAATCAGGCCAGGGCGCCCGCGAAAAAGCCATTGAAGCCAGATCAAAATTTATCAACCATTTTGACGATACAGAAGTATATCTGGAGCCCGATTCACCCTGGTGGAGGGTATATGTCGGGAAATTTTACATAAAATCGGATGCACAAAAATTCCTGGAGAAAATTTCCCATATCTTCCCGGAAGATGCCTACATCGTACCCTATTATTTTAATTTACCAGAAGAGTAATTTGAGTTATAATTATAGATTGACAGGATGACCGAAGAGATAAAACACGAGTGTGGAGTAGCAATGATAAGGCTTCGGAAGCCTTTGGAGTATTACCAGTTAAAATATGGCACATGGCGTTACGGGTTACAGAAGCTATACCTGCTTATGGAAAAGCAACACAATCGTGGTCAGGACGGTGCCGGTGTTGTGTGCCTTAAAATTGATTTACCCCCTGGTAATAAATACATCCACCGCTACCGGTCCATTGCCAAAAATGCCATTGAAGATATTTTTAAAACTATCTACGAAAGTTTTGACAAAGCAGAAGCCAAAAATCCTTCCTTACTGAAAGACCCCAAATGGGCAAAAGATAACATTTCATTTGCCGGAGAAATTTACCTGGGGCATCTGAGATATGGTACTTTCGGTAAAAATAAGATAGAAAATGTGCATCCGGTACTGCGCCAGAATAACTGGAAAACCAGAAACCTGGTGTTATCCGGTAATTTTAACATGACCAATGTAAAAGAGATTTTCGACCACCTGGTTGAGCTCGGGCAACATCCGAAAGATTTTTCAGACACCGTTACAGTACTCGAAAATGTAGGCCATTTCCTGGATGAAGAAGTGCAAAAAGAATTCGACAAATACAAAGCACAGGGACTGGAAAATGTAGAGATTACCAAAAAAATTGCTGAAAACCTGGATGTGCACGGGGTATTGGCCGAATCCAGTAAAAAATGGGACGGGGGCTACACCATTGCCGGTATGCTGGGACATGGCGATGCCTTTGTGATGCGAGACCCATGGGGGATACGTCCTGCATATTATTACTACGACGATGAAATTGCCGTTGTAGCCTCCGAACGTCCGGTTATTCAAACCGTGCTTAACGTAAAAACAGACCAGGTGCATGAATTACCCCCCGGTAACGCCATTGTAATGAAACAAAATGGCGAAATTAAAATAGACACCGTTCGTGAGCCCAAAGAAAGACATGCCTGTGCCTTCGAACGCATATATTTTTCAAGGGGCAGCGATGCATTTATCTACCGCGAACGCAAAATGCTGGGCGAACTGCTAACACCTGATATTCTAAAAGCTGTTGATTACGATCTAAAAAACACCGTTTTCTCCTTTATCCCTAACACCGCCGAAACAGCTTATTATGGTATGGTGAAGGGAGCAGAAACGTACCTGAAAGAACAAAAGAAAAAACAACTGGCCGCCCTAAAAAATCCTACCGAAAAAGAAATCGAGGCAATCATAGATATGCGGCCACGCGTAGAGAAAATTGCATTGAAAGACATTAAACTGCGCACGTTTATCTCAGAAGATAACGGACGAGATGACCTGGTGGGCCATGTGTACGATGTAACCTATGACACTATTAATAAAGGTGTTGATAACCTGGCAATTATCGACGATTCAATTGTACGCGGAACGACCCTTAAGTATAGCATCATCCGTATCCTCGACCGATTGGAACCCAAACGCATTGTGATCATATCCTCGTCTCCGCAAATACGGTATCCCGACTGTTACGGTATTGACATGGCCAAATTGGGTGATTTTATTGCATTTAGAGCGGCTATTGAATTGCTTCGCGAGACCAATCAGTCGGGTGTGATTAACGATGTGTATAATAAATGCAAGGCCCAACAGGGTAAGCCCAAAGAAGAAATTATAAATTATGTAAAAGAAATCTATAAACCATTTACTGCTCAGGAAATATCAGACAAAATAGCAGATATGCTTAAAACACCTGATATCAAAGCAGAGGTGAAACTGGTTTATCAAAGCATCGAAAATTTACACAAGGCTTGTCCGAACGATAAGGGAGATTGGTATTTTACCGGCAATTACCCCACACCGGGAGGTAATAAAGTAGTTACCAATTCATTTATCAATTTTATAGAAGGGAAAAATATCAGGGCTTATTAAAATTTATTCTTCCTCATTGGTGTTTTCCCTTTTCATGCCCGGCAGCAGCTGAATACCTTTTGACCTTAATTCATCCAGATATGAATTAACATGACGTTCGGTTTTGGATTGGTAAAAATCAGCCGCGGTAATCATTATGGCTGTTTCTTCAACATCTCCGAAAAAAGGGTTGGTACTGGTGCCAAAACATTTCATGGTAGGAGAAAGGTTCATATAGGCATTAATGAGCGGCGGGATATTCTCTCCACGCGCTCTCACCTGTTGCGACAATATCTTTTGGTCTTCCTTCAGGTCGTTGCCCGTAAATATGCTTTCAAACTTTTCCCGGTTAATTTCAATATCCAACGGATAAAGCGGAGTGATTAGCTTATCAGGATCGCCAAAATACTTATCCAGGAAATACAATATCATGTTTCGGGCTTCTTCGTTATAACTTTTGTACATGGTTACTTTTCCAAAGAAATAACGAATATCAGGGTGGTTAATCCAAATCGCACCCAACCCGTCCCATAAATTATCCAGCGCATACAACCCTTTGCTTCGTAAATTGGTGCTTTGGTATTGTGGTTGCACGAATGAACGCCCCAATTCAATCATATGGGGCAAATATTGATCCGTAAATTTTTGAGAAACCCGAAATATTTCTGATGTGGAAAGATGTACCTCGCCATCAACAATGCACGATAAATCAGTGCATATAAAATAACGATAGCCTCCGAGAATCTCCTTAATTTCAGGATCCCAGACAATGAGTTGTTGATAGGGATTTTTGCAGGTGTCAAATTCATCGATATCAATTTCTTTACCGGTACCGCCACCTGCAGAACGAAAAGAGATTTCACGCAACCGGCCTATTTCCTGCATTAAATTGGGGGAATTGTGGTAATCGACAATATACAGCTCATTACCACCATAGTTAGTGTAACGCAGAAACTTGTCTTTGGTTAACTCCTGTTGTATGGTTTCTCGGTCGACAGCGGGTATTATTTCTTTCATTTGCGTAAACTTAATTCCCTTTTTTAATGCCTTTAACAAATAGAATAAAAAAGCAGATAAAATGTTCGCCATACTACCTGCTTTTTTTGGGCTAAAGTTCGCAAATTTATAAAATTATTTTCTTTACTGCCTATAATGGAATCGATTTCACCCCATTCAATAAATAAACCTGCTCCTTCACCCATTTGGCCCACTCTTTATAATTTTTCACTTTAGTAAATTTATGGTGAGATATGGGTTTGCCAAATATAACCTTAATATTTTTTTTTCGATGTTTATAGGTCTCGTCTACCAAGTAAAGCATCTCGATATTGGCTTTAATTCCCAGCGCCTTCCTTACATTGGCGAAATTATAGAAAAAACCTGAATTCCTGCCTGTTACAAATACCGGAATGATATCCCGCTCGTATTGAACGGCTTTTTGAATAAAACTCTTTTTCCATTCTAAATCTACAATCTGCCCTTTAATACGCCGCGAAACCAACCCCGCGGGAAAAGTTAGTACCTGGGCATCACTTTTTAGCGTATCATCCAGCATCCGGGCAAAATCACTATTCTGTTTGCCATGCTTATTAAGCGGAATAAACAAAGGGCGCAATTGAGGGATATTATATAATATATCATTCACCAAAAATTTATAATCGCCGTAATGCCGATCCATGATATGCATTAATAATAGTCCGTCAAAACCCCCCAGCGGATGATTCGATGCAAATATATACCGTCCGTCTTTTGGCAGATTCTCTTCCCCTGCTACTTCCAGCTTTATTTCAAATTCTTTAATAACTGCATGCACAAATTCAATCCCGTCTTTATGGCCATGTTCATCCAGTATCCGGTTCAGATAACCTTCATGGGCAATCCGGCGCAGATAAGCATACACAAAGCCCGGCAACCGCCTGGCCAGTTTGGGGTTCTTATCAGTAAATACTTTTTGAATATCAACCTGCCTGCTCATAAACGTTTATACCATAAATTCCTGTTATAAGATACGAAAGGTTTAGTGGTTTCCACAATGTGAACCTTCTCCCCCACTTCACCCCACCTTGAAATCGTGCATAATTACTAAAATTTTTATTCCCCCAGTAAAAAGTTATGAACAAAATGGTAAAAAGTGGGTGAAAGTGGTTGCTAGTGGTAAAAAATGTATTAATTTTACATTATTATTATGTAAGCGCCTGTTTATGACAAACTTCATAGGAGACTACCAGTGTAAAATTGATGCGAAAGGCCGCATCACTTTTCCGTCTGCCTTTAAAAAGCAGATCACCGGGGAGCATCCGGACAAGTTTGTGATAAAAAAAGACATTTATGAGAAATGCCTGGTACTCTACACACTTGAAGAATGGGAAAGGCAAAACGAACTCATAAAACAACAAACCAACCCTTATAACAAGGAACACAACCGGTTCTTACGGGAGTTTTTTAAAGGTACAGCCGAGCTGGCCCTGGATGCTAACAACAGGCTGTTAATACCGAAGCGTTTGCATAGCGAAATTGGCGATGTCAATGAGGTGGTGCTGGCCGGACAATTCAACAAAATTGAAGTCTGGGCCAAAGCCGATTATGAGTCCTTAGGAAATGATGAGGATGAATTTGCTGATTTAGCCAATAAAATTCTGGGTGGCAAAGAATAATGCAAAGCAAAAACACAGCATATCATCAGCCGGTGCTTCTGCAAGAAAGCATTGAAGGACTTAACATTGATCCCGATGGTATTTATGTGGATGCTACTTACGGTGGTGGCGGTCATTCCAAAGAAATAATCAACCATTTAAAGAAAGGTAAACTAGTGGCTTTCGATCAGGATACAGAAGCAGTTGCAAATCTTTTTAATGACAGGCATTTTCTGTTTGTGGGCCACAACTTCAGGTTTTTAAAGCATTTTCTGCGCTACCACAATATCTCCCAAATCCATGGCGTATTAGCCGATCTGGGTGTTTCATCGCATCATTTTGATAGTTCAGAAAGAGGATTTTCATTCCGCAAGGACGCCGAACTGGACATGCGCATGAATCGCGAAAGCAAGTTAACGGCCAAAGAAATCCTGAATAGCTATACCGAAGCGCAACTCAACTATCTGTTTAAGCATTACGGGGAACTCAAAAATGCACTTATGTTGGCTCGCACCATAGTAAGTGATCGTGAAAAAAAGCCATTTCATACCACATCCGACCTGCAAAACAGCCTGCATAAATTAATTCCCAAAAACAAAGAAAATCAGTTTTTGGCACAGGTGTTTCAGGCACTTCGCATTGAAGTGAATCGTGAAATCCACAATCTTAAAGAATTGCTCAGGCAAGCCGAACAATATTTGGTTCCCGGCGGACGACTGGTTGTGATCAGTTATCACTCGCTCGAAGACAGGCTTGTAAAAAACTATATCCGTTGGGGTAGCTTCGACCACCCCCCGCAAAAAGATGTGTACGGCCGGTTTTACACCCCCTTAAAACCCGTCAACAAAAAAATTATTACCCCTGGAGAGGAAGAAATAAAAATAAATAACCGCGCAAGAAGCGCTCGTTTGCGCATTGCTGAAAAAGTGACGGCATGATTGAAGAGAAAGAGACCATAGAATTTGAAGAGGAAAAACAGATTCCGAAAGCGAAAAGCCGCAAAGGATCATTTCGGGATATCATTGATGGCAGTGTGCTCACCCGCCAAAATGTGGTTAAACAACTGCCATTTATTTTATTTCTGACGTTTTTGGGCATTTTGTACATCGGGAATCGCTATCATGCTGAAAAAGTGATTCGCAAAACAACCGAGATGGAGCAGGAAATGCGCGATTTACGCTCGGAATATATCACCACCGCAGCCGAGCTTATGTACAAAAGCAAGCAATCGCAAATCCTGCGCATGTCCAACGAATATAACCTGGGACTTGAAGAATCCTTCGAGCCACCCAAAAAAATAGTAATTGAAGATTTAGACGATTATTAATGTCCATTAAAAAAGACATATTATGGCGTTTTGCCGCCGTGTACGTGAGCATGTTAATCATGGCCGTGCTTATCCTTATCCGGATTGTAACCATCCAGTTCCTTCAAAAGGAAAAATGGGAGGAGAAAGCCAGTCATATCAGCTTAAAAGATATTCGTATCCCTTCCAACAGGGGCGATATACTGGCTGATGACGGCAAACGGTTATTAGCCAGCTCAGTACCCAGCTACGAGATTCGCATGGACCTGCGAAGCGATGGGCTCACCGATGATCTTTTTTACGGCAAAATCGATTCACTGGCATTATGCCTTTCCGGTTTATTTAACGATAAAACCCCGCAAGCCTACAAAAGGGAACTGGTAAATGCCCGTAAAAAGGGTGAACGTTTTTATCTGATAGAACGAAATGTGAATCATCTGGAGCTTCAAAAACTTATGTCTTTCCCCATTTACCGCGAAGGACGTTTTACCGGCGGATTCATTTACCTGCAGGAAAACAAACGTATTAAGCCGCATTACAGCCTGGCCTCAAGAACCATTGGTTACCTCAGTGAGCCAGGTAACATTGTTGGCCTCGAAGGCGCCTACGACCAGGAACTGGCCGGTACGGAAGGAATACGGTTAATGCAACGCTTATCAGGCGGCGTTTGGATGCCCGTGGGGAATAATAACGAGGTAGAACCCAAAGATGGGTACGATGTGGTTACCACCATCAATATTAATTTGCAGGATGTAGCCGAAAGCGCTTTGCGCAGACAATTAATGCTTCACAACGCACATCACGGTACAGCCATCATGATGGAAGTAAAAACCGGCCATGTAAAAGCCATTGTTAACCTTCAAAAAGATTCAGACGACCAATACCGCGAATTATACAACTATGCCATTGGTGAGAGCTCAGAGCCGGGCTCTACATTTAAACTACCCGTAATCATGGCGTTGCTGGAAGATAGCCATGTTGATTTAGATGACACCATTGACACCAAAAACGGTGTATACCAGTTATACGATAAAAAAATTCGCGACAGTAACTGGGATAAAGGCGGTTACGGCAAAATAACGGTTCGTGAGGCTATTGAATATTCCTCCAATGTGGCCATGGCCAAAATGGTAACCGAGCATTACGGCAACAACGAGGCGGATTTTGTGAATCGCCTGTATCGCATGAACTTGAATGAAAAACTAGGTGTTGAAATAAAGGGCGAAGGAAATCCATATATCAAGTATCCCAAAAGTAAATACTGGTCAGGTATTTCGCTTGCCATGATGTCACATGGCTATGAGGTTCGTATTACGCCGTTACAGCTGCTTACTTTCTACAATGCTATTGCCAACAACGGTAAGATGGTGAAGCCTGTTTTTGCAAAAGAACTGCGCATGCATGGCGAAACAGTTGAGAAGTATGGAACCGAAGTAATTACACCATCTATTTCCTCACGCCCTACCCTTAAAAAAGCACAAACCATGTTAAAAGGGGTGGTAGCGCACGGAAGCGCCAATAACCTGAATGATACGCACATAAAAATTGCCGGCAAAACCGGTACAGCCCAGGTTAACTACGCCAACAGTGATAAGGAAATGAGCTATCAGGCATCGTTTGTAGGTTATTTCCCGGCTGATGATCCCAAATACTCCTGCATGGTGGTTATCAACTCACCTTCCAAATCGGTATACTACGGCAATTTGGTGGCTGGACCCGTATTCCTGGAGATCGCCAAAAAAGCCTATGCTACCAATTTCAACTTACAGCAGGCATTGAAAGAAAAACCCGAGGAGCCCGAAATCCCCTTCTCCAAAAGCGGTATTCGGGGTGAAACTGTAAATGCACTGAAAGGATTAAACATTGAAGTAAATGACAATACCTCATCCAACTGGGTCTCAACCTTTAAAATGGACCATAAAGTAGAGCTCAAAACCCGGGAAACAGTTGAAAATCTGGTACCCAATGTAGTGGAAATGGGATTAAAAGATGCTCTCTATCTGCTGGAATCAGCCGGGTTGAAAGTACATGTAAATGGCCGTGGCAGCGTTCGTGCTCAGTCCATTCTACCGGGTACACGTGTGAAAGAAGGTCAGGTAATCACCCTTGAAATGAGTTTTACAGGCTGACATGAAAAGATTATCCGACATATTACAAGGTATTGAGCCGGTGAAAATCATTGGCCGGGAAAATATACCCATTGGCCAAATTACCTTTGATTCACGCGAGGTTAAGGAAAAATGCCTGTTTATAGCTACCCGTGGTACCCAGGTCGATGGACACGATTTCATCGATAAAACCATTGCGCAGGGTGCGGATGCTGTTTTATGTGAAAATTTACCAGCCCGGAATCATGGAAACATCACCTATATACAGGTGGAAGATGCCAAAAAAGCACTTGGAACTGCAGCATCCAACTACTATGATAACCCGTCAGGAAAAATAAAATTGGTGGGTGTAACCGGTACCAATGGCAAAACAACCGTAGTCACCTTATTGTATAACCTTTTCCAAAAGTTGGGCTATAAATCCGGATTATTATCCACTGTTGAAAATTTGATCGACGGAACGATCGTTGACGCCACGCATACCACCCCCGACGCCATACAAATCAATCGCCTGTTAAACGATATGGCCGTCAAAGGTTGTGAATTCTGTTTTATGGAAGTGAGTTCGCATGCCATTCATCAACAACGCATCGCCGGCCTTACATTCCGTGGTGGCATATTTACCAACATCACACATGATCATTTGGATTATCACCATACATTCAGAGAATACCTTGAAGCCAAAAAGATGTTCTTTGATCACCTGCCGGAAACTGCATTTGCACTGTCCAATACAGACGATAAAAACGGAAGGGTGATGCTGCAAAATACCCGGGCCGGGAAAAAAACATACAGTCTCAGATCCATATCCGATTACAAGCTCAGGATTATGGAGAATCATTTCGACGGAATGCTACTGTCAATAGGCGGACACGAACTATGGACAAAATTTGCAGGCCTGTTTAATGCTTATAATGTGTTGGCCGTTTATGGTTGCGCATTGGAGCTTGGTCAACCCGAGCAGGAAGTGCTTAAAAATATCAGTTTGCTGGACCCGGTAAGAGGCCGACTCGAATATTTCAAAAACGAAAACGGGGTAACCGGGATTATTGATTATGCGCATACACCAGACGCTTTATTGAATGTGCTTAACACCATCAACCAGATCAGAAATGGCAGTAAACAACTAATAACCGTAATTGGTGCAGGAGGTAATCGTGATAAGGCAAAACGCCCTGACATGGCCAAAGTTTCGGTAATAAACAGTACCAAAGTAATACTTACATCGGATAATCCCAGGGACGAAGACCCCGAAGAAATTATCAATGACATGCGCAAAGGGGTCCCGGCTGAATACACAGCAAGGGTGATTGCCATTGCCAACCGAAAAGAAGCCATACATACAGCATGCATGCTGGCTCAACAGGGCGATATAGTATTGGTGGCAGGTAAAGGGCATGAAACATACCAGGAAGTTAAAGGAACGCGGTATCCTTTTGATGATAAAGAAATTTTACAAGCTTGTTTAAACCTATAATAATATGCTTTATTATTTATTTACATACCTTCATGAAGCTTATGACCTGCCGGGGGCCGGACTTTTTCAGTATCTCTCATTCCGCTCGGCTATGGCTATTATTACCTCATTGCTCATATCAGCCCTGTTCGGAAAAAAAATCATCCGCATCCTTCAAAAAGCACAAATTGGTGAGTCAATCAGGGATTTAGGACTCGAAGGCCAAATGCAAAAAAAAGGTACTCCCACTATGGGTGGATTAATTATCCTGGGTTCTATTCTTATACCAGCCCTGTTATTTGGTGAATTGCTAAATATTTACATCATCCTTATGCTGGTTACCACCATCTGGCTTGGTTTGGTAGGATTTGCCGATGATTACATCAAAGTTTTTAAGAAAAATAAAAAAGGGCTGGAAGGTAAGTTAAAAATACTGGGCCAGGTAATGCTTGGTTTATTTGTGGGCGCCGTCATTTACTTTCACCCTGATATTGTTATCCGTGAAAAAGTATTGGACGAAAACAGCCAACCCATCAAAAAAGTAGTGGTTGAAGAAGGAGAATTCAAAGAAATATTTATTACCCGCGATATTAAATCAACCAAAGTAAATATTCCGTTCTTCAAGAATAACGAATTCGACTATTCAAAACTCCTCTGGTTTATGGACAGCAAGGCAAAAGACAGGGCGTGGATAGTCGTGATATTTGCAGTGATCATCATAGTTACCGCCGTATCAAACGGGGCCAATATGACCGATGGCCTTGACGGACTGGCCGCAGGAACATCGGCCTCTATGGGAATTACCCTGGGCGTGCTGGCATACCTCTCGGGTAACTTTATATTCGCCGACTACCTGAGTATCATGTATATCCCTCATACCGGTGAGCTGGTGGTGTTTATGAGCGCCGTAATCGGAGCGCTGATCGGCTTTCTGTGGTATAATTCCTATCCTGCACAAGTATTCATGGGTGATACCGGAAGCCTTTCAATCGGTGGGATTATTGCCGTTTATTCGGTTCTCATACGCAAAGAATTATTGATTCCCATTTTATGCGGCATCTTTCTGGTCGAAAGCCTGTCAGTTATGATGCAGGTGGGATATTTCAAATATACAAAACGAAAATTTGGTGAAGGCAGGCGCATATTTAAAATGGCTCCTTTACACCATCATTACCAGGTTAAAGGATATCCTGAACCCAAAATCGTAACCCGTTTTTGGATTATTGGTATCCTGCTGGCAGTAGTAACCATTGTCACACTAAAAATCAGATAGCACATGGAAAAAAGAAAACGAATAGTTATTATCGGTGCAGGAGAAAGCGGAACAGGTGCCGCTGTACTTGCCAAAATACAGGATTTCGATGTTTTTGTTTCCGACGGAGGCAAAATCAAACCCTATTACAAAGAAATATTGCATAAATACGAGATCCCTTTTGAAGAAGAACAACATACACAAAGACATATACTGAATGCCAATGAGATTATTAAGAGCCCGGGTGTACCCGATTGGGTAGAAATTCTTAAGCAGATCAATAAAAAACAAATACCTGTAATCTCTGAAATTGAATTTGCAGCCCGATATACAAAAGCCAAAAAAATATGCATAACCGGTAGTAACGGCAAAACCACCACCACCTCGCTCATCCATCACATGCTCAGAAAAGCCGGTTTAAACGCAGGAATGGCAGGAAATGTGGGTAAAAGTTTTGCCATGCAGGTGGCTACTCAACACTACGATTATTATGTACTGGAACTTAGCAGCTTTCAGCTCGATCACATGCAGGATTTCAAAGCCGATATTGCCATCCTGCTTAATATTACACCCGATCATCTTGACCGCTATCTGACCATGCAGGATTATATCGATTCAAAATTCAGAATAACCAATAACCTGACACAAGATGAGTTTTTTATTTATTGTTCCGATGATCAGATCACCATTACCGAGTTGGAAAGAATTGTAACCAAAGCCCGCCAGTTAGGCTTTACAATGGGCGATAAGAAACAGGAGGGCGCTTATGTTCAGGACAATACCATGAAAATTGAATTCGACGAGGTCGACTTTTCCATGTCACTCGACGAACTGGCCCTGAAGGGACGCCATAATACTTACAACTCAATGGCAGCCGGCATTGCCGGAAACATCCTGCGAATCCGGAAAAAAGTGATACGCGAAAGCCTGGCCGATTTTATGGGTGTTGAACATCGCCTGGAACGGTTCATCAAAGTGCACGGCATGGAATTTATTAATGATTCAAAAGCCACCAATATCAATTCAACCTGGTATGCACTTGAATCCATTACCAATCCCATAATATGGATTGCCGGTGGCGTAGACAAAGGCAATGACTATGCCATGTTAAACGAATTGGTTTCCAAAAAAGTAAAAGCCATTATTTGCCTGGGTAAAAACAATGCTAAAATTAAAAAAGCTTTTGACGGCAGAATAACCACAATTATTGATGCCAACACCATGAAAGAGGCCGTAAGTGAAGCCTACAAATTAGGGCAAAAGGGTGATGTAGTGCTACTTTCACCAGCTTGCGCCAGCTTTGACCTTTTTGAAAATTACGAAGACCGGGGCAGACAATTTAAAGATTGTGTAAGACAGTTATAATATGATTTTATATTCCTGATATGTTTGAAACCATTCGCAAATATTTTAGAGGCGATAAGATCATCTGGATGGTAATACTTTTACTTTCCCTGATCTCTCTGCTGGCTGTTTACAGCTCGACAGGGACATTGGCATACCGCTACCAGCAGGGTGATACAACCTATTATATTCTAAAGCATGGTTTCTATTTATTTCTGGGACTTACCATTGTGTTCATCATACATCAGATACCCTATAAATATTTCTCAAGGATATCTCAACTGTTTATCTACCTGGCCGTACCCCTATTATTGGTAACATTATTAATGGGAACCAGTGTAAATGAAGCGTCCCGTTGGCTTACCCTTCCGGGCATCGGTCTTACATTCCAGACATCCGATTTTGCCAAGCTTGCGCTCATGATGTATCTGGCCCGAATATTATCCCAAAAACAACATCAGATAAAGGAATATTCATCCGCATTCTTACCCATCATAATCCCGGTTGTGCTTATATGCCTGCTTATTCTGCCTGCCGACTTTTCAACAGCTATATTGCTTTTTGGTACATCCATGATACTCATGTTTGTAGGGCGGGTAAGTGTTAAATATTTGGTTGCATTAAACGGGATTGCTGCTGTGCTATTAGGCGTATTTATTGTTGTGGCTCTCTCAACCAATCGTGAAGGCCGCATAGGTACCTGGAAAAACCGAATCGAAAGTTATGTCTCCGGTGAGAGCGAAGAAAATTACCAGGCAGAACAATCCAAAATAGCCATTGCAACAGGTGGTGTCATCGGTAAAGGTCCAGGCAAGAGTACACAACGGAATTTTTTACCCCATCCCTACTCCGATTTTATTTATGCCATCATACTCGAAGAATACGGGCTCCTAGGCGGTCTGTTTGTTATGCTGCTGTACCTGTATCTGTTGTTCAGGGCAGGGATGATAGTTAGAAAAAGCAACCGAACTTTTCCGGCCTTCCTGGCCATGGGGCTTACCATGCTCCTGGTTTTCCAGGCCATGACCAATATGGCCGTTGCCGTGAATCTGCTGCCTGTTACCGGACAAACGCTGCCATTGGTAAGCATGGGCGGGACATCAGTGATGTTCACCTGCATTGCATTAGGTATGATATTAAGTACCAGTTGGGGAATAAACGAACAAGAAAATACCGACAATGAGTAGGCAAGCAAAGAAAATAATCATTAGCGGAGGTGGTACAGGTGGCCACATATTCCCGGCCATATCCATTGCCAACGAGCTCCGTAAACGCGAGCCCGAAACAGAGATATTGTTTGTGGGTGCGGCCAACCGGATGGAAATGGATCGTGTGCCGGCTGCCGGATATGAAATAGTGGGCCTACCCGTAGCAGGTTTCCAACGTAAAATAACTCTTAAAAACCTGGTGGTTATTTATAAATTGTTCAAAAGCCTCAGAAAAGCAAAAAAAATAATTTCCCGTTTCAAACCCGATGTGGCAATTGGTGTTGGCGGGTATGCCAGCGGACCGGTGCTCAGAATGGCTAACAGCAAAGGAATACCAACTGTTTTGCAGGAACAGAACTCGTATGCCGGTGTTACCAACAAATTGTTGGCACAAAAAGCAAAAGTGATTTGCGTGGCTTATAGCAACATGGAAAAATATTTCCCAAAAGATAAAATTGTGATCACCGGTAACCCGATACGACAGGATATTCTCTATGACATCAATAAAATTGAAGCGCGTAAACATTTTGATATACCCAATGAAATCCCGGTGGTATTAATCCTGGGTGGCAGTTTGGGAGCCCGTTCAATAAACGAAGCGGTATTGCATAACCTGGAAAAACTGGCACAGCTAAATGCCCATATTATTTGGCAGACCGGTAAGCTGTATTTTGAACAGGCAGGCGCAATGGCACAAAAAACAGCGCATCAAAATCTGAAAATATGCGATTTCATTGCCCGCATGGACCTGGCCTACCATATCTCATCCATTGTGGTTTCCCGTGCAGGTGCCGGGACAATATCAGAGCTACAGGCATTGGGTAAGGCCTGTGTGCTCATTCCTTCGCCCAATGTGGCTGAAGATCATCAGACCAAAAATGCACAAGCCCTGGTGAACCAAAAGGCTGCCATCATGGTGAAAGACCCTGAAGCAAAAGAAAAACTGTTACCCCAAATTGAAGCATTATTAGCAAACAAAGATATGCGCGATGAATTGGCAATAAACTGCGGCAAAATGGGAAAACCCGATGCCGCCAAAGACATTGTAGATGAAATTTATAAAGTGCTGAAGTAGTGAATACAGATAAATTCCATAATATCTATTTTATTGGCATCGGCGGAATCGGCATGAGCGCCCTGGCACGCTATTTCAAAACATTGGGCAAAAATATTGCCGGCTACGATCGCGTGGATACCCAACTAACAAAAGAATTGAAAAAAGAAGGTATGGATATTCATTTTACCGATGATATACATAAAATTCCTGCATCTTTTAAAAACCCTGACCAAACATTGGTAATTTACACACCGGCCATTCCCAAAACGCATAAGGAGTTGAATTATTTACAAAATAATCGTTTTGAGGTTAAAAAACGTTCGCAAATACTGGGTGCCATATTAATGGACAAAAAAGGCATTGCCGTGGCCGGAACACATGGTAAAACAACCGTTTCATCCATGATTGCCTATCTGCTTCATACATCACAGAAAGACTGCAGCGCCTTCCTGGGTGGCATTGTGAAAAATTTTAATAGCAATTTCATTGTATCCAAAAGCAGTGACCTTGTAGTTGTCGAGGCCGATGAATACGACCGTTCATTCCTGCAGCTTCATCCATGGTTGGGAATAGTTACAGCCATGGACCCCGATCACCTGGATATATATGGCGGCAAAAATTTCATGCACGATTCATTCAATCAGTTTGTAAATCAGATCGTACCCGGCGGCATATTACTGCATAAATATGGCCTTGATCTCAAATTGCAAAATGAACAGGTTAAACAGTACACCTACAGCTTAAATAATGAAAAAGCAGATTTTTATGCGCTTACTATCAGCTTACATCAGGGAACCTATACATTTGGTGTGCAAACACCTGAATCAACGGTAAAAAACATAAGCCTGGAATTAAAAGGACTTGTAAATGTGGAAAATGCAGTGGCTGCCGTGGCTGCCGCAACTCTGGCGGGAGTTCCTGCAACAGAAATTGAAAAAAACTTCCGGGGTTTCGAGGGTATCCGGAGACGGTTCGATTATCAGATCAATACCGATCAGTTGGTTTTTATTGACGACTATGCACACCATCCAAAAGAATTGGAGGCTATCATCAAATCGGTTCGTGCGCTTTATCCCGGACGGCATATAACCGGTATTTTTCAACCCCATTTATACTCACGTACACGCGATTTTGCAGATGGGTTCGCCGAAAGCTTGTCTTTGCTTGATGATCTGATCCTTCTGGATATTTATCCGGCTCGTGAATTACCCATTCCTGGGGTAACATCGCAACTGATATTAAATAAAGTAAGTCTCGAACATAAAAAACTAATAGCCAAAACTGATTTGGTGGAAGAAATAAAAGAGCGCAAACAATTAAATATATTGTTAACACTAGGTGCCGGGGATATAGACAAGGAAGTGGAACCCATCAGAAATATATTATTACAACAACATGAACAATAAGATCAAAACCATAGCAGGTACATTATTGCTGGCAGCCTATCTGTTCTTCAGCCTGGGCTTCGTGTCAGACAAATCAGCGCTTGTTAATTGCAGGGATGTGGATATTGTCATTAATGACAGCATGAAACATCGATTCCTGCATCTTGATGATCTGCAAAAACTAATCCAGGCCAATCAGCTTAGTTTACCGGGTACACCCATGAATGAAATTAATACGCATCATCTGGAACTGTTTTTTGAGCAACAACCTTATGTGCTGAGTGCCGAAGCCTATAAATCATCGCATGGTAACCTGACCATTGAATTGGTACAACGCGATCCGATGGTACGGGTGATTAATCAGGCGGGTAATAGTTTTTACATCGATAAAGATGGCAGAATTTTACCCATCAGTACAAGGTATACAGCACATATTTTAGTTATCAACGGACAAATACCCGATGACATAGAACCTCATTCCGGTGTCCATATTACCGAATTGCCCAATGCATCCAAAGCATTGGTGGACGCATATAAGCTGGCCAAATTCGTTGCGTATGACGATTTCTGGCAGTCTCAGATTGTTCAAATATATGCCGCCCATAACAACGAATTCGAGATTATACCCCGCATTGGGCCTCATATTATTGAGCTGGGCACTGTTGATAACTTTCAGCAAAAATTCAAAAAACTTAAAGTATTATACCTGAAAGGTTTTAATAATATAGGATGGAATAAATATTTGCGGATTAATCTCAAATATGACAATCAAATAATTTGTTCAGAATCTTGAAATAATAAATACACCATACTCATGCATATAAAGGATAAATTCATAGCAGCCATCGACATAGGAACAACAAAGATTGTTGCTACAGTAGGTCAAATTAACGAGAACGGGAAACTGAAGATAATGGGTATGAGCAAAACCCCCTCCAAAGGTGTAAAACGTGGTGTGGTACTCAATATTGAAGAAACCGTTAATGCCATTGCCCGAACGGTGCAGGATGTGCAGGATCAGTCTGAGGTTTTATTTTCTGATGTATTCGTTGGTATCGCAGGCCAACATATCCGAAGCATCAAAAATCGCGGATATATCAATCGGGAATCCACGGACATTGAGATCAAGCATGAAGATATTAAAAACCTGATTGCCGACATGTACAAAATCCCCGTGGATATTGGCGAGGAAATTATTCATGTACTCCCGCAAAGTTTTATTGTTGATAATGAAACCGGTGTAAAGAATCCCATTGGCATGTCGGGCCGCCGCCTGGAAGGTAATTTTCACATTGTGATCGGACAAATCGCTTCGGCCAAAAATATCACGCGTTGTATTAACCGCGTGGGACTGAAAGTGAACAGCCTGGTATTGGAACCACTGGCATCGGCGGAGGCGGTACTGACTGAAGATGAGAAGGAAGCGGGAGTAGCCCTGATCGATATTGGTGGCGGAACAACTGATGTAGCCGTTTATTACGATAATATCATACGTCATACAGCAGTGATTCCTTTTGGTGGCAATGTGATCACCAAAGATATAAAAGAAGGTTGTTCCATTTTGTTGCGTCAGGCCGAATCGCTGAAAACACAATTCGGTTCTGCCCTGGGAGACCTGGCTCCTGAAGATAAAGTGGTGACCATCCCCGGCATAAGCGGCAGAGAGCCCAAAGAAATCTCATTCAAAAGCCTGGCCTATATTATCCAGTCGAGAATGGAAGAGATAATTGACGCCGTTATGTTTGAGATCGAAAACTCCGATTATATGGACAAACTAAGTGCAGGTATTGTAATAACCGGCGGTGGGTCTATGCTCAAGCATCTATCACAGCTCATGAAATTCAGGGTGGGCATGGATGTGCGCATCGGATTTCCGCATGAACATTTGGCAAGCGACTCGGTTGAGGAGATCAATCAGCCCATGTATTCTACCAGTGTAGGACTGCTGTTAAAAGGACTGGAATACCTGCAGGACAATCAGCGTAGCGAGCAAAAACAGGAAAAACAACCTGTTGACAACAATGAACAACCCGAAAAAGAAGAAGACGAAAACAGCGATAAATCAACAGAAACTAAGCAGCGTAAGAATATACTCGATTCCCTGAAAAAAACAATTACCGATATTTTTGAGGAAAGAGATGCCAGTATGTAAGCTGAATACAAACGATTAAAAAAAATAGCTATGGTTGAAGAGATAATGCCCTTTGATTTACCCAAAAATAAATCTTCCATCATCAAAGTAATTGGTGTTGGCGGAGGCGGTGGAAACGCGGTTAATCACATGTGTGAACTTGGTATCCGGGACGTGGATTTTGCTGTTTGTAATACCGATGGGCAGGCACTTGAGAAAAGTCCGGTGCCCGTTAAAATACAGCTCGGCTCCTCATTAACCGAAGGCAGAGGCGCCGGTAATAAACCCGAGGTAGGTAAACAGGCTGCCATCGAAAATCTGGATGATGTGATTGAGATTCTCTCCCACAATACCAAAATGGTATTTATTACTGCCGGAATGGGGGGTGGCACAGGAACAGGAGCTGCACCGGTTATCGCTAAGGCAGCCAAAGAACTGGGTATATTAACCGTAGCGATTGTAACTATTCCTTTTCGGTATGAAGGCCAACGGAGAATCAATCAGGCCATTGAAGGACTGGCAGAGATTGAGCAGCACGTTGATTCGTTACTGGTAATCAACAATGAGAAAATACGTGAGATGTACGGCGATTTAAAACTCTCTGAAGCCTTTTCAAAAGCCGATGATGTGTTGGCCATTGCAGCCAAGGGAATTGCTGAAATTATTACCTTGCCCGGCTATATCAACGTCGATTTTGCCGATGTGGAAACGGTCATGCAAAACAGTGGTGTGGCCATCATGGGCTCGGCCTATGCCCAGGACGATGACCGGGCCATGAAGGCCGTGAAGGAAGCATTGTCATCGCCATTACTGAATAACAACGACATAAAAGGGGCGCAGAATATCCTGCTGAATATCACATCCGGTAACAGCGAAATAACCATGGATGAAATATCCGACATCAATGACTATGTGCAGGACCTGGCCGGTGACGCCGATCTGATTTGGGGCAACGGTACCGACGATAACCTGGGCGATTCAATATGTGTTACGGTTATTGCAACCGGTTTTGAAGCCAGCTCAATTCCGGAGTTGTTTGCACGCAAAAAACAAAAAAATAAAGTGTCGCTGGAAGAACAGCGCGAAATGAAATCATCATTAAAAAAACAACCGAACAATATTCAAACCAAAGGTGATTTCCAGGTTAAGGATGCTTCGCAGCATGAAGATGAAAAAGAGGCAAAAGATGAATTTATGGTTTCCCAGCGTACCATTGAGTTCGACCTGCGGGCAGAACGTGAAAATGATATGGCCAATGAATATATTCAATCACGTGAGAAAAATAACAAAACGGCTAAAAACAAAGACGAAAATAAGCTGCACAGCATCAAAAAGGCCCAGGAAACCTATAAAGAATTGCGCTATAAAACACCCGATAATAAGCTGAATATTGATGAGTTGGAAAACGAACCTGCCTATATACGCCGCCAGGTAAACGTGCAAAATGATGTAAAACATTCGCAGGAATTAAAGATTTCCAAATTCACCCTGGAAGATGATGAGGACGAGGACGAAGAAAGCGGGAGGAAAGTCAGATTAAGCGACCGGAATCCGTATTTGCATGATAATGTGGATTAAGGGCTGATTATTTTGGGCTAAATGTATCAACGCAATACGTTAAACAAAAAATATTTCCTTATTTTTGCACCCGCTCAATTATGGTCCCGTAGTTTAACTGGATAGAACGTAAGATTCCGGTTCTTATGGTGGGGGTTCGAGTCCTCCCGGGATCACAAATTAGTGTGAGTTAGAGTGTGAGTCTTCAGTAAGAACTATTCACACTAATTTGTCCCTCTGTTCTCAAACCCAAACTCACACTGTACTCATTTAATCACTAATTCCTTCCCATAAATGCGGATTTCATGGTGTCTTTTGATAGTAACTATCTCTTTCACAAATTAGTGTGAGTTAGAGTGTGAGTCTTCAGTAAGAACTATTCACACTAATTTGTCCCGCTGTTCTCAAACCCAAACTCACACTGTACTCATTTAATCACTAATTCCTTCCCATAAATGCGGATTTCATGGTGTCTTTTGATAGTAACTATCTCTTTCACAAATTAGTGTGAGTTGGAGTGTGAGTTTTGAGTAAGAACTATTCGCACTAATTTGTCCTTCGAGACTTACACTCAAACTCACACTCATAAAAGAACTGGCATGCATCTTCGGGCATGATTTCTTCTTTTTGAAAACCACAATCCGGACAGGCTATTATTGATTTAAATAAACTAATTTCCGTATTAATACCTCCTATTTTTTACAACGCCCCATATAGTAACCCGCTAACTGTAGCCATCACCACCACCAGCAAAACATAGATCAGGGTTTTTTGTATTCCTATCACTCCGCGGATTACCAGTATATTGGGCAACGACAAAGAAGGACCTGCCAACAACAAAGCCAATGCAGGACCTTTGCCCATACCTGCTGAAATTAACCCTTGCAGTATGGGCACTTCCGTTAGAGTGGCAAAGTACATAAAAGCCCCTACGATAGAGGCAAAAAAATTGGAGAACAACGAATTGCCACCTACCAGGTCGGCCACCCACTGATTGGGAATAATGCCTGCCATAGCCGTATTGTCATGCGTAGAACCCAACAGAAAACCGGCAGCAAGAACACCAATGGACAGTAAGGGCATAATCTGCTTGGTAAAATCCCATGACGACAAAGTCCATTCTCTATTATCCGGGTCATTCTTGTCCAATAGGGTAATGACGCTGACTCCGATAATTCCCACCACCATCGGGATTAAAGGCGAGGTGCTTATAAATGCTGATAGTGCCGTGGCCAGTGTAGCCAGCAATACATGCCACCATTTGATCTTGAGAATACGGATTAGCGAGAACACCAAAATCAGCGCGAAAGCTGAAGTGATATACCATTTATGGGCCCATATCCAGTACCAGCCACCGCTGGTAATATCACCGGACGGTTTGCCCCAATTGGCGAATACCAGGATTAGTACCAGCGTAAAGAAATGTAGTGAAGTTTGCCACATGGGTCTTTTCTCGGATGTCTCCGGGAAGTTCAATTGTTCTTCTTTTTTGGCTTTTTCTTCTTTGCGATAGATCAGGGACATGATTGATCCGATCACCACGGCAAATACCACAGCCCCGATGATCCTCGCTATGCCCATCTCAAATCCAAGAATACGGGCGGTAAGAATGATGGCCAGGATATTAATAGCCGGTCCGGAATAGAGAAAAGCTATGGCCGGGCCCAATCCAGCCCCACGCTTATGAATACTCGAGAACAGCGGCAAAATGGTGCAACTGCACACCGCCAGAATAGTCCCGGAAACCGATGCAATGGAATAAGCCAGCCATTTATTAGCTTTGGCACCGAAGTACTTCATTACCGAACCCTGACTTACAAATACCGCAATTACACCGGCAATGAAAAAGGCGGGCAACAGGCACAATATCACGTGTTCCTGCGCGTACCATTTGGTAAGATCGAACATGGCCATGATGGCTTCCTTGAAGCGGGAACTTTCAACCGGCATGAAGAAAGCAAAAACAAAGGCCACGATGATCCACGTTAATATTTTTATTTCTTTTTTCCAGTCCATAACGTTGATTTGAATGTTTAATCGCTCATAGAATGCCAAAAACTATCTTCAGTTCGTTATTATACGAACAATAGGGGTAAATTTTTTACTAAAAATAAATGATGGTTATATAGTAAATACCGACCCCGATGAACAGGGCTGCTATCACCCTTCTGAACCAAATTTCAAAAGTCTTAAGCCGGTTGTACAGTTTTCCTACCCCTGAGACTGTATAAGCCAGCAACCAGGCAAAAATGATGACCGGTATACCTGTTGCTATCGCAAATATCAAAGGCAGATAAAGTCCGGAGGCACTATTAATAGTCATAGGTACGAGCATACCAAAATACAGTACACCACTGTACGGGCAGAAAGCCAACGCAAACAAAATTCCCAGTAACAAAACTTCCAAATAGCTATTGGTACCGTTTTGGAATCGTTCGGTTAAAGTATTCATGCCCGGGAATTTAATCTTGAGTACATCGAACATCAATAAACCAATGACAATCAACATCGGACCAATGATTTTTTCACCGTATTGCTGAAACCAACCTGAAATCCTAAACTGATCGGCACCGATGGAAATAACCACCGCCAGCAGCGTATAAGACAAGGCCCGGCCCAAGGTATAAACCATACCATTGATGAATACTTTCTTTTGGTGCTCAACATCTTTGCTGATAAAACCAATCGCTGTTATATTTGTAGCCAGCGGGCACGGACTGATAGCCGTCATCAACCCGAGCACAAATGCTGACACAAAGGGTAATGAACTATTGCTTATCAGTTGCGTCAAAAATGCTTCCATAACTTACAACAACGGATCAATCTTATCTTGAATCATTTGCTTTAGCTTCTCAGGATTACGCGCGTTCATAAAGCCTTCATTGGTAATATTAATTTGGGTATCACCACTGACAATTATTAATGTTTGGCCTGCAATGCCAATTTCTTCCCCTTTTTGTTGTCCTTCAGCCTTATCCAGATTATAGGCTGAAAAATTGACTTCGTTGTTGTTCATTTCCGACACTGCTACCCGTGCTGTATTTTCAACCGACCGGCAAGTCATACAGCGGCGGTCAAAATGGAAATAATAAACCTCTACCCTGTCAGTTGATTTGGTTTTCACGTCTTTATTTTCGCCGATTTGTGCGGAACAGGCCAAATTCATGCTTAACGCCAGGAACAGGAAAAACAATATTTTTATCGTCCTCATAATTTATTGGTTTTGCGTGATTATTTTTTTGATCTCCTCTTTGGATGGTACACGACCCGAAAAAACCACTTTTTCGTTAATGACCAGTCCGGGTGTATGCATCACACCGTATCCCATAATTTTCATAATATCTTCTTCTTTAACGATATCGACCTGGAGTTTCAGTTCCTGCACCACGTCACGTGTGGCTTTTTCCAGTGTTTTGCATTTGGGGCATCCGGTACCCAGAACTTTTATTTCCATTTGTCTTTTTTTTATAATGACATTCAATATTCGTAGTTCGTAAAACTACGAACTAAGGAAGCAAAAAAAATCTACGAGTCAAACATGTTAGACAGCAGCTTTTTGGCTTCTTCCCAATTGTCTTTATTCAGGCAGTATTTAATTTTTGGGGCTTCTATTTCACCTTGTATTAAACCGGCTTCTTTCAGTTCTTTTAGGTGTTGGGAGAGTGTAGATTTGGCAACCGGAAGTTCATCTGTCAGATCACCGCTGTAGCAACAACTTTGCTTCGAAAGTAAGTTTAATACATATATTCGAATAGGATGTCCCATGGCTTTTGCATAGCGGGCTGCTTTTTTTTGTTCTTCGGTTATGATCTGTACTTCCGACATTATGTTCGTTTATTTACGAACAAATATAATAAAAATACCTGCGGAAATTCTGGTATTTCTTTATCTCCTTTTTGTTTTTACACTTTAATATATCTTCATATAATTTACTTTGACATTTTCAATTTGGTAATTAATCAAGATTGTGATAAAGGGTAAGGATCTGCATGGCGGATTTTTTGAATTGCGGCAGGATGTCCACCGGCATCCTGGGGATCAACACCCCCGCCAATACCGCAATCGCTAACGCAAATACCAGTATCAGGTAAGGGTTTCGGAATGATAATTTGATCATATTATTATTTTGTTTAATTCCACATTAAAGTACGCGTGCTCTTTTTGCCATATCATAAGCAACATACTCAGTGCTGCATGACATACTGCAGCACGTTCACGTGCGAAACACATGGTGTATTATCATCTCGATAATACATTGTGTAAGAGATACATGTAATTATTGGAATGAAAGAAAACGGTGCGATAGACGTAGCTCACCGAGTGAGATAAGATCAATGTTATACACTGGTACAAATAGAATACTACAATCCCGTTTCCTTACAATTAGGAATTAAACAGATGGAGGGCCGCGAAGTGGATTGGATATAATTACCGGAGCTGACCGGCATCGGGGTTCCGGTGGAATTTGAACAGGTACTTGCTGATAATCCGTCCTAACAAGATCAAAGGTTACCAGAACAATTGCAAGCGTTTGTACGGATGGTTTTATTTGTTCTTTCTCCGGTTGTTTAAATTCGTCGGTAGCATCATCAATATGTTTGCAATCCATGGGGGGTAAATAAACTGGACCTGTCCCGGCAACCTGTTCTCTTAACTCACAAGGACTCGGTCCTTCATGGTGATGGTGATCATGCCCGAAAGGGTGGGCAATACATATCATTTTCCACGGGAAGAGTATAATTCCCATGGCTGTAAGCAACAATATGGATTTTAGCTTTGACATGTGCATTACCTTCAACTTTCGAAGGTATGGATTTTATAAAAATTCCAAATCAGAAGTGCTCAATTATTTGTTTTTATGTTTTTTTTAACACGCTGTAATAGCCATTTGTCATGCCATTAAATTTTTTATGGCATGACAAATGTTGTATTGGCCAGGAAATTTGAAAGATCATTTTGTAAATCGATCAATACAACTTTAAAAATACAATTAGTATAGATGGAGGATTACGACCTTTTTCGGTCAATCAACGCATCAACACTTATTTTACCCGCACCCTGAGTTAAAAGTACCAGCAGCATTAACAAGTAATACAAAGGTATCTCAAAGCCATTGTCTCCGGCAGCAAAACCATTACCTAAATGAACTGTAAAAATGGCTACCAACATCGTAATCATGAGTGGTATGGAAATAATCCGGGTGCCCAGTCCCAAAAGTAGCAAAACAACACCCAGGGCTTCGGTAGTAGCTGCCAAATAAGCGTTGAGCAGTGGGAATGGATAGTTCATACTTCCGAACCATTCAGCAATGCCTGCTATATTGCTCCATTTCATTTTGGTCGGTTCGTAAAATCCGTATGCCAGGATGAGACGTACGAAAAGTAATGGAATGTCCTTTAATTGATTCAATTTGTCTCTCGACTTTTCGTAAAATTCAATTGCTTTCATATTTTCTTATTTAAAAATTAATAATAACTTTTTGTTGTTGCTTATTGTCGCCATAGAACTTCTTTCCTGACAGCGCCTCTTGTATTAATCTCATTTTCTAAAACTTATAATCAACTCTCTCAAAATTTTTAAATTTTTGTCAGGAACAGGTATAAACAGCGACGCTTTAAGTTGATCCGAATCAACTAATTGTTAACCAAAAATTTTAACTATGAAAAAAAATCAGCTTTAAGCAAATTGCAATGATCATTGTATTGGCAGCCATTGTGCTTGCCGGTTGTGAAAATGAAGATGACCCCACACCAATTACCGTAACACAAACCGACCTGGATCAGGCAACGAATTTTATTAAAAGTGCTACGGGGGATTTTCCCCATAGCGGACCGGATGGTATATCGGGCGACTCCACAATAAGAGAAGTCTTTTCAGATATTTCTGATTTAACCGGAGATATTCCTCCAGGTACGATTGTCACTAAAAAAACTTTTAAAACAAAAAAAATGAAAACAACGAAAACAATGTTCATCGGTTTAGCTCTGTTTACTTTCATGATGGTATCAGCAATAGCCCAACCCAGTGCAAAAGTAATTGCTGTGATAAACCATGCCGAATGGTGCCCGACATGCAAGAAACATGGAGAAAGAGCCAAAGCTGCTTTTATGGAAAACAATAAAGATGGAGCTATCCAATTTGTAATAAATGATGTTACCAATGATGAGACCAAGCAGGCTTCTGCCAAACAATTAAAAGAACTTGGTTTGCACGAGGCTATGGCCAACAATAACGCTACCGGTGTGGCTTATTTCTTTGATGCGGATAATAAAAAGTTGATTAAACAAATCAGCGTTGCAAGCTCAAATGAGGAGTTGGCTGATGCAATGGCATATGTGACAAAAAAACAAAACCATTAAGACTGTCCGCCGAAGGCTGAAGTTAAGAGACATTAAGAGCTGGTTAAATTTATCACGCATCCACAAATCTTAATGCTCCTTAATGCCTTAATGGTTTAAACAAGAGATAACTACATACCAGGACTCAGTATTTCAATAATAACAGATCTTATTCAAAGACAGGACCTAACTAAATATGACCATGAATACCGTATCAGCAAATTATCGCCTCAAAAGTAAAGCCAAATGGCTGGTTTGGATCTTGGGATTATTGATGTCCTTTGTCTCCTACCAATCCTTTGCCCAGACATGCTGCTCAGGGGGTGTACCCCTGGGTGGAAGTTTGGGATTGGGTACGGCTGAAAATCGTTCTTTACAGGCATTGCTAACTTACGATTATAACAGGCTGGACGATTTGGTAAATGTGTCGGAAGTGCTGGATGAACAAACCCGTACCCGAACCACCCAATCCGCCATCCTGGAACTCAACTATGGTTTAAGCAACCGTTTTTCCGTTGCAGGTGTTATCCCTTACATACGGCAAACACGATCGATTCAGACATATCAGGGAAATACAGATTTTACCGCAGTCAATGGATTGGGGGATATGGTACTACTGCTCAAGTATCGGTTGTTCGATCCGGTAAAGTACCCAACCACCAGTTGGGTAATAGGTGCCGGACCGAAATTCCCAACCGGCAGAACAGATTATACCAATCAACAAGGACTGACATTGGCAGCCGATATGCAGCCTGGTTCAGGTTCCTGGGACGGTATATTCTGGAGCTATTTCCAAAAAGACAATTTGATATGGCCCAACTTTGGACTGGCATCGGTTATCACATATCGCTATTCCGGGACGAACAATGAATACAATCAAACCCAAAGCTATCGCTTTGGAAACGAATTCCAGTTCAACGTGGGCATGAACTATAATTTATTAAAGTTTCGCACTTGTGTTCAAATCACATGATTTCAGCCAGGTATGAGTTGACTTCACATGCTAAGTATTAGTATTTCAGTATTTTATGTTTTCCATTTTCTATTAAGCTGCATTTTGTAAATCCGGCTCCTGAGGAAGCAGGCGAC
>JAAAOM010000067.1 GCA_009908855.1 Bacteroidota bacterium | reverse complement strand
CTGTAGGATTTGTGAATCCGGGTATTTTCAATGACAGATCAGGTCTGAAAATCAACAATCAACAATCTTCAATCGGGCGTAAGGGTGATTTTCGATTGTTGAATAGCGATTTACGATTGAGGAAGTATGAGGAAATTCTCGTCTTCGTGTATGGCTTCGACTACGCTCAGCCGGACTGGACGGTTTATAAAAAAGCCCGTTTTCTCTTCTTGCTTTCAGCTTTCAGCTTTTTTTTCTTGCTTTCAGCTTTGAGCTTTGAGCTTTCAACTTCTTTCTCTTGCTCCTCACTCAAACCCAAACTTCTTCCTCTTCCCTTTGCTTTCAACTTTGAACTTTCAGCTTTCAGCTACTTCCTCCTGCTCCACACTCAAACCCAAACTTCTTCAACTCCCTCCACTGTCTAATATATCCACTAATGACACGCAGGTTTAATTAATTGAATGCAGTGGATTTAAAATACGATTTAGCCCTCCAAATTCGGCTATTCCTCTAATGTATCCCTTTATTATTGAAGTACATTCATGCTATCGGGGTCTCACGGTGACGTTGGTGGTATATCATGCTAAGTATACTATGGCTTGGTTGCTTAGGTTTTATTCAAATAATAATGTATTATTAGGTATCTTTATTAATACGAGCAGTCAGGCTGAGCGTAGTCGAAGCCCCACACGAAGACGTATAATTTTCTTTTAATTATAAAATAATTAAGTTTATTTCTTCAAATAACCTGATGAAATATTTTAATGTATATATACTTAAATGCGCTGATGGTACTTATTATACCGGAGTGACCAATAGTATAGAAAGGAGACTTGCTGAACACATTGAAGGTTATGATCCTAACGCATATACTTTTCATCGAAGACCGGTAGAATTGGTGTTCTGCGAATCATGTATTTCACCGCATGAAGCAATTGATTTGGAGAAGCAGATAAAAGGGTGGTCAAGGAAAAAGAAAGAAGCGCTCATTGAAAGAAACTGGTATAAGCTAAAAGAATTGGCTGTATGTAAAAACTTAACTTCCCACAAGAATTATAATAGCCAGTAATATTGAAAGTTGTCTGACATTTGTTACTGAAACTAGCTTCACCATTTTTTACATATCTTATATATGTGCGTGAGAGTTATTTAACATACGGTCCGGCGGAGTCGAAACCCTACTAAGAGACGGCAATCGCCTTTTGTTGTTTTCCATAAAACTTTACCAACATATAGTATCTACTGTTTATGCATAATTGTGGATAATTCAAATTTGTTATTTGAACATAATCATTTGGTGCTTCTTAAAATCTTAAATCAACAATCGGTTATTACGGAGATTTTCGATTGTCGATTGAAGAAGAAGAAATTTTCGTCTCCGTGTATGGCTTCGACTACGCTCAGCCGGACTTTGGGGGTTGTAAATCCAGTTATTTTCATGACGGATCAGAAATTCTTAAAATCTGCAATCAACAATCCGCAATCTTCAATCGGGCGTAAGAGTGATTTTCGATTGTTGAATAGCGATTTATGATTGAAGAAGTATGAAGAAATTTTCGTCTTCGTGTAAGGCTTCGACTACGCTCAGCCGGACTTTGGGGGTTGTAAATCCAGTTATTTTCAATGACGGATCAGAAATTCTTAAAATCAACAATCAACAATCCGCAATCTTCAATCGGGCGTAAGAGTGATTTTCGATTGTTGAATAGCGATTTATGATTGAAGAAGTATGAAGAAATTTTCGTCTCCGTGTATGGCTTCGACTACGTTCAGCCGGACTTTGGGGTTTGTAAAAAAAAGCCCGTTTTCTCTTCTTGCTTTCAGCTTTTTTTTCTTGCTTTCAGCTTTGAGCTTCTTCCTCTTCCTCTTGCTTTCAACTTTGAGCTTTCAGCCTTCAGCTTCTTCCTCCTACTCCACACTCAAACCCAAACTTCTTCCTCTTCCTCCTGCTCCTCACTCAAACCCAAACTTCTTCAACTCCCTGCTTTCGTTTTTCTGTGGTATTGTTTATAATTAAGTATTCAGGTTATAAAAAAAAATCACAATATGCTTATTTTAGTGATCAAAATACCGCGGTGTACTTTGGCATACCCTTTTCATTCCGCTTTGGATTACTGCAAAGCCAAGTGGTTTGAAAGGCCGGACCGGAAAATGCAATACACCTGCGCATATTCAGCATAACAATAATAAGGAGGGGAGCTCATGCTTTTTTGGGAAAAATTACCACCCATTTTGAAGAATAAGTACGTGTTAACATTGTTACTGTTTTTTGTTTGGTTGTTGTTTTTCGACCAAAACAACCTGTTGCAGCGATATAAGCATTTACGCCATTACAATCAGCTACAGGAAGATAAAGCCTATTATCATAAGCGTATTGAAAACGATGCCAGTCGTTTACAACAACTTGAATCGGATAAAGAAACCCTGGAAAAATTTGCGCGTGAAGAGTATTATATGAAAAAGCCCGATGAGGATATTTTTATAATTGTGGAAGAGAAGGACTAAAAATTTCCTTCCGGTCAATTTTTCGGTAAATATTTAACAAATCGATAACCTCTTTACTGCCATTTATGAGCATTGCCTTTAATAATTGCTGCGCCTCATCGATCAAATTTGAATGATGGCCATTCTTTGAAAACTCATTTAAAAACTTTACAATTTTAAATGCATTGAAGTAAACGAAAAAACGGTGTATAAATGCTTTCTCTGAGGCTACATTACCATTAATTTCCTGTATATGCTTAACAAAATCATGTGATTGTAAAAAGTGTTGTATCTCCTGTGGGAGTTGACAGAGATAGTTCATTATAAAGGTTTCGTTTTGCTGATAACAGTAGGATATGGAAGACAATAAATCCCTGATTTGTAGAAACAAGCAAAAACTGTAGTAATAACTTAAATGCTCTTTTTTAGAGATATGCTTATAAACACCCGGTCCCGTCCCGAATGGTACCCGATTGGAAGGTCTGGGTGATGGAAAAACAGAAGTTTTTGTAATTTCCACGAATCCACCCAAAGGAAAAATTTTATTCAGGAAATAAAAATCCTCACCACCCTGCCGTCTGTTCATTCCCCCCTGTTTTACATAAGCTGCTGCTTTCACGGCAAAGCAGGAACCTACTGTATGGCGGGCATACGGGAATCCGGCGTAACGAAGGGCATTGCGGTAATATCGCATCCGCAGCTCATACAGGGCAATGGCTTCATAAACGTCTTTCTCGAAGTCAGATCCGGTGACCGGGTGTTCAAAATTGATATTACACGCGTTTATCGAATGATGTTGGTCCAAAAAGGTGTGCTCTATTTCTGTGAGGTAATTCTTTTCAACCAAGGTATCGGCGTCCAGCGAAATCATGATACCATCAGGTTTGGATATTGCATTAAAACGACAAACCGCCTGATCCATGCCAATTTTACGTGCCATTCCTGCCCCTGCATGCTTTTTGGAAAGATTGGCGTAATACAATGAATGAATGGTAATATGAGCCGGCGAAGACTGCAATTCTTTACATTGCCTGAATGTGCATTGGTTTTGATTTTTAACTTTCTCATCATCTTGTTCACCGTCGTTTATAATGATAAGTACTTCGGTGTGTTGAACGGGTGGTACGGTTTGAAACAACGAATGAATGGTATTGAAGAGACCGGGTTCGTTGTGGCAAGGGATTACAACTATCAGTCCCAATTTTTCAGGCACCGGGCTATGAATTTCTCCGGTAATATTATGTCTGGCCAGGTAATTATAGGCAAACGACAATTATTAAAATATTTGGATTATTTTTTTTTCTGCTGGTTTTTCTTGTATTGTTCATTGAGTCCCTCAATCACATCCCAGGTTATATCCAGACGCTCGTGGGCATACAGAATATTACTACCAAAGCGATTGGCAAGCACATACGTATACCCTTTTTCTTTGTTGTACGCTTCAAGAAAAACCATAATTTCGTTAATCAACTGACGCTGCACAACAGCTTCTTCTTCAGCCAGCTTATAATTGAGGTTGTCTCTGAGCTGCATAATCTCCTGTTCTTCTTTCATTAATTCCTGCTGAAGTTTCTGGGCATCCGACCGGGTTACCAGGCCCCGTTGTACTTTATATTGAAAATCTTCAACCCCCTCGCGGTATTTTTTTTCCTTGCTGCTTAATTCGGCCTGTGCGGTGTTAAATTTGTCTTCCATATCACCGCTTAGTTCATGAAAAAGGTCGTAATTGTTTAGTACCGTGTCAATGTTCACATAAACAACCTCACCTCCCAGGTTGGAAATAGTGGTTGTATCCACCCCTCCGGTTTTCCCATTAACGGAATGTTTTTGACCTGTGAATGTTAACACATATAATGCGGCAACGGCAAGTGCAATAACTATATTGATAATAAGTTGTACCTTTTTCATGATATCTTAGATTTTATGAAAGGCAAATATAATGGTTTCATCAGGCAGAGACAAAATTCTTTGGCCTCAAATATTGAGAAACTAAAAATGCGGACAAGGCACAGCACCCAGTTTTTGTTTTTTGGGAGGCGGGTTAAATTTGAAATTTATAGATATTTCATGTGATCCATAGGTATTGGTAATTAAATCGGAAACTGTAAAATCATAACTATACCCTACATATAACCATTCATTTTTGTATCCGATCAACGGAATTAGCGCATCCCCGCGTTTGGAGTTCACAACTGGTATTCCACGATACCATAAACCGAGTAACAAAGGGGCTTTATACCAATACAAACCCACATCAAATTGTTTTTGTGTGTTATACAATCGTAATTGGCCGGCCAGGTTAAGTGTTTCGTCAATAGGTTTTAACAACCGACTGTATTTAATGATCTCCCCCCCGGCAAAAAGGGTAATCCCCAGGGAACGATTGTTGTCAAAACCCAGCGATTCCAATTGGGGTGCCAGTAAATGGCCGGCTGTGCCGCCAAACCATATCCGGTCGGAGTAAATTAGCATGGATGCGTTGGCATCGATATACTTGTCGTTTGGTTCGGTAACCGGATTTTCAATAGATTGCGAAAATACTTCGCCCGTAAAAATTAACTCCTGGTAGTCCAGGCCATATTCGCCGTAAATAAAACTCACTCCCGGACGGACATACCAAACATCAAAAATCCTGAAATTATATGAATAAATCAGGCTAAGCTCAGTGAGTCCGTAACTGGCTGATCCCGCAACATCACCCAGAAAGATGACGCCTAAACCACTGTTAAAATTGGAGAAATAGTGATCATACGCTGTGTAATAGGTGGTAAATACCCCGCCCGGACCAGAAATACCCAACCACTGTGAGCGTACAGCACTACTTACACGACTGCGATCAGATGCCCCTGCAAATGAAGGAGCAAGATACAGTTGGTTGGAAAAGAACTGTGAGAATTGGGGGTCCTGTGCCCAACTATAGCTCAATTGACAAAACAGTATAATTATGTATAGATATTTTCTTTTCAATTTCCGAGCGTATAAATGCTAAAGATATAAAATTGAAGTGATCTTAATAATCACTTCAATTGTTTATCCGCACTACTTTTCAACATATCTTACGGGATTATACCCGTAACTTAATTTTTGGTTTCAGAAAATTGACCGGTTTTAAATTGTATGGGATATGTTTATGATTACCTGTTGTTTATTACAGTAATATCCCCGGTTCTGATTCTTGAACGGCCATTTGTGAACTTAATGTCTATTTTATAAACATATACACCTGGTTTAACTTTTTCACCGGTTTTTTCGATTATACCGTCCCATCCTTCGTCAGGGTTGTGGGTATCGAATAGCAACGTACCCCAGCGATCGTAAATTTCAAGATGGTATTCCGCGACATTTTCGGTATATGGTTTAAATGTGTTGTAAAACGGATCTTCACTGTTCAAAATCAGGGCATTGGGTGGTTCAATTTTGCCTCCGCCCACAATTTTAAACACATTGTTTTTTAATAGCGAATCGTAACAGGTCATATCTGTGGTTACGAAATGCGATGCTTTTAATTTAACATCATACCATGTTGAATCCATATCCTGTTCTTTGGCGAAGGCTCCTCTGGGGTTAAATGTACTGTCATAAATCACCGGGCCATCGTTATGTCGGTAATTACCCGATATAGTCCACAAAAACTCATCGCCATACCTGGTAAGGTTTTTAAAATAGATGGTGTCGGGCGGTACATTGAGCGCAGCTGCGGTACCGATCGTAGGATATACTTCAAAATCAATTTCCGGGCTTTGGTGAACGGTGATTTCTTTGAAATCCCATGTACTGCCTCCATCTCCCGTTACTTCCACTTTGATAATATATTGTCCGGGTTGTTCATAAACCACAAACCCCGGGTTATCACCTGTATACGTCCTTCCATCACCGAAATCCCAATCCAGCTGGTTATTATTGATGTATTTATAGGTTGCATCAAGCGGTAAAGTATCGTACATACAAAGGGCTACCTCATCACCGATATTGATTTGTGGTGCTGGCGGGAATATAACTATAAAATGTGTGCTGGAATCCATACATATCGGGAATTCAGGGTTTGATGCGCTCATGGTTACATATCGTTTGAAATCATCGTCAGGAATGCCCCATACCTGATCTCCATAGGTGTAATCAAAAGTAATTTCATCCTGGTTACCGTCATTGCCATCGCCAAAGTGCCATTCATAGTTCCAGGCCTCGGTGTAATCGGTTAAATTTTCGAATGTAAATGTGGTTGCATCTTTCACCGTGTCGTAATTCTGTGAAAGGGGTACCGGAACAAAATCAACATCCGGCGTTCCGTACACTGTTACATTGGTGGTTGCAGAATCGGTGCAACCGTAAACAGATGTTCCTTTTAGCATCACTTCAATTACTTCGGTATCCGGATTTTTATTTACAAAGCGGATATTTTCAGGTTCTTCTTTTATGCTAATCAGGTTGTCATTGGCCATCCATTCAAATTGATAGGCGTTATGTGATACTGAATTGGTGAAATCGACCATCAACGGATGGCAACCTTCGGTTGGGCTTGCCTGTATCGATGTTTGAACCCGGGGATATACCCGTACTTTTTTTAGAATGGTATCGCGGCAATTATGATCAGTTGAAGTAATCATCTGAATGTCATTTTCAGCAATCAAACCGTTGATGTCGTTATTTTCAAAGCTTACAGCCGGGTTTGCATCGCTGCTGGTGGCCGGTAGTCCATTTTCAAATGCCCATGAATAGGATGTTGCGCCTATTGAATGATTGGTGATTTCGGGCTCAAACGTGGGGCAATCAACAGTTCTGTCTAATGAGAAACCGGCCTTGGGCTTGGGATGAACAGTTACCGTGTGTGATGTTGTATCCTGGCAATCGTATATGGATTGTGCACGCAAGCGAATGGTATAGACGCTGTCTGTTGTATAACTTAAATTATCATAGAAATGGTTAAAACTGCTGCCTGTTTCGTTGGTTGTTGCTCCATCGCCCAGGTTCCATTCATAGATACTGGCGCCATCGGCACTTTTTGGCTCTGTGTTATTGATAATGGTCGTCTGGAACGGATAACAACCTTCATTCTCAAAATTACCGCCAATCAGGGTATTTATATCGGCTGTTATATTGGGCCTTACCAGAATGTTCCGAATGGTATCGGAATAACAATCGAAATCGTTTTTCGCTTCCAGACGGATGGGTATATTAATGGTATTGGCGGTGTTATTTATGAATGTTTTTTCAAAAGGATTGCTGTTAGCTAATACACTATCGATGATGCTGTCATCGTCATCAAAATAATAGCGATAATCATCAATATCACCTTGTGATGCCGATGGATTGATGATGAAATTCTCGAAGGAACAAATATCTGGTTTGTTAATTGAGAAACGTGCTTTAATATATGGGTATACCGTAACGGATAAGGTGGTGTCGTCAAAACAATAATGTTCTGAAACCGCGCGTAAAGTTATATCATTGGTTACCGGGGTACTGAGTTTATTTTCAAATATATGATCGGGGGGTGTTTGACCATAAAAATAGGTGGTGTCGCCGAATTCCCAGCTAAAATCAGTGCCGGCAATAATATTGGACGCATTGCTCATGCCCACAGTGAGTGGCTGACAACCTGCGGATGTGTCGAGTGCAAAACTGGCATGCATTTCGGGATAGGTAACAACAGTTTGTACACTCGTGTCCGCACATTCGGAGTAATTACCCCAGGCCACCAGTTGCAGGGTATCGCTTCTTAATGTAGTGGTGGTGTTGTGATACGTGTGAATGGGATTTTCGGTATTGTCTACCGGTGATCCATCACCAAAATCCCATTCAAATTGTGTTGCGCCGGGGGATGAGAAATTTTGTATGTGCACCGGAAAGGGCGAGCAACTATCCACTGTTTGCACGCTGAAATCGGACTGAATATATTCATACACATTTACTTCTTTGGTTATGGAGCTGTCGCAGCCATCGCTGTTGGTTACATACAGGGTTACGTCGTAAGTTTTTTGTGTACCTGTGTAATTGGTAAATTCCTTTGTAAAGTTGGCAATGGATGTATCCGTACCCGCTCCCTGACCAAAGTTCCAGTCGTATACCAGGTCTTTTCCCTGCGATGCATTGGTAAACTGTACGTTTAACGGATGGCAACCGGCTGAATCCTGCATGTAGAAATTGGCAATGGTTTGCGGATTGAGACTGACCTGTCTGGTTGATGTATCCATACATCCGCCGATGGTATGCCGCGCTACTAAGGTAACTTCATAAGAGGTGTCCTGGCTGGTATAGGGGTTGGTAAATGTGTGGTTCAGATCGGTAATAGCCGGCTGGTTGGTTTGATAAGCGCCATCGCCCCAGAAAATATCGTATTCCAGGTCGTTTTGATTTTGTCCCTGCGAACTATTTTGCAATGTTACGGGCAAAGGCGAACATTGATCCGAATAGTCCAGTGAGAATAATGATTTTACATAAGGATGTACGGTAATCGTATCATACGCAATGTTCGAACATAAAAAATCGGATGTGGCTTCCAGAGAAATTACATAATCCCGGTCGGCATTGGTGCGGTTCAGATAAATATGGGGTGGGGGAGAGGCGGTATTTGAGTTGGCCCCGTCGCCAAATTCCCATTCATAATCAAGGCTATAACCGGTTGAAAGGTTATTAAAGGTAATGGGCAGTGAATCGCATATTTGATTGGTATCTATGTCAAAATCGGCAATTATTTCAGGGTAAACAATAATTTTGCGTTGGTTGAGCGTATCGGTGCATCCAAACCGGTTCATGGTTACCAGGTCGATTTTCAGGGTATCGGGTGATGCCTGGCTGGTATCGGTATGGCTAAGCACCAGTGGGTTATAGGTTGTGCGTTTGTAGGGTACGTTGTCGTACTGGTGTTGGATATTGAAAAAGAAAGTATCGACTCCGATGGAATTTGAGGGGTCGAGGTCGGTAAGGAGGGGGGAGCAACTGACCGCTGTGTCAATAGCTAACTTAGCCCGAATTAAGGGATGTACCGTAATTGGCAGGTAAGCGGAGTCTTCACATAAATATTTTGATGTGATAAGCATTTTTACGTTGTACGTCGTATCATCCGAAAATGTGTTTTCAAAGCTATGAACCGGGTTTTGCTGGTTTGAATAATTCAGGTCGTTAAAATCCCATTCATAAGTTGCTGAATCGACATGCCCGGTTGAAGTATCGGTAAATGCAATTTCAAGCGGTTGGCAACCTATTGTTGTGTCGGCTTCAAATCCTGCGTTTACCTCAGGAAAAACGCGTACCAAACGTTCTACGCCTTTTGGACAATATAAGTTCCACACGATTAGCTTTAATTCATAGTCGATAATAGAATCTGTTTTATTTTGTAATACGAACGAATCAGGCTGAGCAACCCCGGTTTTATAATCATCGTCAATATACCATTCATTCACCTGATTACCGGTAGATGTGTTTTGCGGTTTGATGGTTAAGGGAGCACATCCATGGTAATTCTCCATTTGGTAGTCGGCCTCAACCGGATTAGATACAAGTAAGTTAACATAGGCGGTGTCAGCCAGGGCACAGGAGGCACCTGTAACCCGCACCCCGTATTGAATATCGGCAAATGGTGTAACCGTAGGGCGTTTAACCGTAGAATCGGACAGGTAGGTGCCCGGGAACCATTCGTAGTTTAATCCGCCAAATGCTTCAAGCTGTAAGGTTTCTCCGTAGCACAGCTTCGTGGCCTCTGCTTCAATACCACTGATTATACCATCCGCTTTTACCCTGGCATAGTTCGAAAAATATCCGAAATTACCACCATTTGTTCTACCGCCGTTTAATGTACCCAGATGGAATATGTTGCGTGAATTGGACAAAATATTATTGGAATGTTCGGCAACCGAATCAGTATATTCAATTTGTGCTGCCCACCAGTTGGTGCCGGGCACACGGCTAAAAGAGTCAGCCCAGTGGGTTTTTGGGGCATCGTTAAATTCGAAAAAATATTTGGCACTGTCAATTGCCGGATTTGTGGTATCGCCTAATACCATGATATTCATTAAAAATGTTTTTGCATTGGATTGTGCTCCCCTGGAAAACCCAACATCAAAGGAGCCTGTACACTGAGAAATGGTGGGAATCACGGCCTGTCCTAACTCACAACCACCCTCGGCACCCGAAACATGTAATACATATACCGGTTTGTCGGCTTTTACATGCAAAGTGCTGGATGGTTTATCTTCATAAGCTATTGTATACATTTCCTGTTCCTGACTCATCATATTTGTGTAATCAGTAAAAGTACCTTTGGTTAGGTCGCTCACCCGAACATTGGTATTGTCTTCGGTTGCCAGAATATAAATACGATCGTAATCAGGCGTACCTCCTTTATCCCATCCCAGTGAACCTTTCATTATGATGTAGTCCGTACCGATAATTTCATTTTCGTCTCCATTTTCATCTACCGCCATCACAGGCACAGTCTGGTCGCCTAACAGATCGTAACATCCTGAATCTCCATGCACCGAATCATCCGACAGTGTTACGGCTACACGTTTATCACCTTCAACCCTTATTTTGGTTCCCTGAAGGTGCTGGGCGCCATCTCGGTTATAGGTGATGTTTCCGCCACCATTGTCTACTCCGGGAACCAGGTTAATGGTCTCACCTTGTTCAAGGGTAACCGAGAAAGAATCGGGTTGTCCGAAACCAACCACCGGGTTGGTAGGATACACCCATATCGTGGTAGTGCCTTCGTCAACGGCAACAATGTCAATAGCTGAACGTGCTTGTTGTTGATCGGCTCCACCGTAATTATGATTATGTTTATTGGTTTGGAAATTGCAAAAGAATTCGTTTCCAAGCGCATTTCGGCCTTTCAGGGAAAAAATATCGGAGTTGTTCCGCTCTTCCACTTCATAGTATGCCGTAATGTATTCCGTTGAAGTA
>JAAAOM010000006.1 GCA_009908855.1 Bacteroidota bacterium | reverse complement strand
ATACTAAATACCAGTATATTAACAAAACAACCGTGCTGCTTTTTTATGCTATATTTTGTTAGTTTTCAACATCTAAGGGAACTGCGAAACTTTAATTAATAATAACCATTATGTTTACAAAAGAAACCTTTCAATTCCTGACAGCGCTCAAAGAAAACAACTACAAGGAATGGTTCCATGCCAATAAAAAGCGTTATGAAGCCATTAAAAAAGAAATGGCTGCTATTACCAACGATTTAATAGCCGGTATTGCCTCTTTCGATGCCAGTGTGAAAGACAATACTGCCAAAGATTGTACTTTCCGGATCAATCGGGATATACGTTTCTCAACCGATAAATCGCCATATAAAACCAACCTGGGTGCATTTATTGTTGAAGGCGGAAAAAAATCAGGCCTTGCCGGGTATTACCTGCATGTTGAACCTGGCAACTGCTTTATTGGTGGCGGGCTACACATGCCTCCTTCACCAACACTTAAAGCAGTAAGGTCCGAAATTTATAACTACACCGATGAATTCCTGAAAATCATAAACGATCCCAATTTCAAAAAATATTTTGGAGAAATATATGGTGAACAACTTAAAACAGCCCCAAAAGGATTCGATAAGGATTTTGAGCACATTGATTTATTAAGATACAAGAGTTATACAGTAGCCTTAACAACTACCTCAGAAGAATTAATGAAGCCCGATGGATTTGAAAAAACGCTGGATATTTTTGAGGCCATGCACCCATTTATTGCCTATTTAAATCGGGGGATAAAAGAAAACCAATCGTAGTGATAAGCATTATATCATTTTTCGCAACTCCAAAACTTTGACAATGGTGGTTGCAATTTCTTCAATAGAAAGGGTCATGGCATTGAAAGTAATATCAAACCAATTGTAGTCGGTCCCTTTACCGGCGAAATATTCCCGAAATTGTTTTCTTTTATGATCGGTATCCGTAGCATATTCCCTGGCTTTATCAATGGAATAATTCATTTTTTCACTTATCCGTAATGCCCGCCATTCAAGCGGCGCCTCCAGATTAACATGCAGCGATTTTGGAAAATGTTTGGTAATGGCAACTCCTCCCCGCCCCACAATTACCACATGCCCCTCATAAGCTATGTTGTGTATTACTTTACCAATGGCGGATCGGATGCTCCGGTCACTTTTATAATATTTAATGGATTGCGCATTTAATATTTCATCGATAAGCGACTTTTTTTCATAGTCGAACACATATTTAATTTGATCCGGGTCCATTTGAAGTTCTTTGGCCGATTCAGCCATGATCTCCTTACTGATCCATTTCCATGAATGACTGAGGTTGTTAGCTTCAGCTTTGCAATTGAGCATTTCAGAAAGGCTGGCCGCTACTTTCTTGGCAGGACAACCGTTTAATCGCGAGATCGTTACAACCGGTCCGGGCTGCTGAACTTTTTTGCGTTCCTGTTGCATCCGGTCTGACATATACTTGATAAGGTCGACTTTCATGGCCCTGTTTGTTTGATGATAAATGGATTGTATTCTTCTAAAATTAACATTTCTTATACAAAGAATCAATATAAATTCTATTTTAGATTCGTTAAACATAATTTACCGATCAGCCGTTTTATCTATACATCAAAATCAGCTACATTGAATCAACAAGCAAGCAACATCATTGAACAATACAAGATGAAAAAACACCCGGAAGGGGGTTATTTTAAAGAAATTTATCGTTCCAATCATTCTATCGATCACAGTTGCCTGGAGGATATAAATGACGAAAGACAGTTGGCAACAAGTATCTATTTTTTGTTGCATGACCGGGAGATTTCATCCTTTCACCGGCTTACTTCCGATGAAATTTGGTATTTTCATGCAGGCGATGCGGTTCGGGTTCATCTGTTTGATAAATTCGGCGTATATAAACAGAAACTACTAAATTCCCCTTTAAACAGCTATGGCGACCCGCAAGTCATTATTCCGGCTCAATCCATTTTCGGTGCTGAATTGGTAAAGCCTGACGGCTTCTGCCTTATGGGATGCATGGTTGCACCAGGTTTCCATTTCGATGACTTTGAGCTGATAGAACGTCAGGTGCTCCTGAAGAAATACCCCGATCAAAAAGACATAATTGAAAAACTGACATTACAGTAATATGAACGAATCGAAAATTATTGAAGAATTAAAAGCCTCCATCCGGAATATCCCCGATTTCCCAAAGCCGGGTATTCAGTTTAAGGATATAACCACACTGCTGCAAAATCCGGTGTATTTGCAAACACTTATCGATTTGTTGGTGAAAAAATACCAAAACCTGGGCATTACTAAGGTATGCTGCATCGAATCACGCGGGTTTTTTATCGGCAGTATCCTGGCATATAAATTAAATGCCGGCATTGTGCCCATTCGTAAGCCGGGAAAACTACCCGCCGAGACCATCTCAAAAAGTTTTACGTTGGAATATGGAGAAGATTCTCTTGAAATACATACCGATGCACTCACCAAAGATGATGTGGTTTTAATGCATGATGACTTACTGGCAACGGGTGGAACAGCTGAAGCAGCTCAAAATCTGGCATTGGACTTACGGATAGCTGAATTGTACATGAATTTTATAATTGAGCTCGATTTTTTGAAAGGACGTGATAAACTAAACAAGAATTACGATATTCACACCTTAATTCATTTTTAATATGCAAAAATACCTCATCGGATCGGTCATCATTGCCATTATTGCTGTCACCTTTGCGCTTCAAAATTCAGTTACCGTACCTATTACATTATGGTTCTGGAAATCGGAAGGTTCCCTGGCCATTATTATCATGCTATCGCTACTGCTGGGCGTAATACTGGGTATTATGTTTTCATGGGTTGGGAACAGGAAAAAGCGCAAAATGGATAAAGACAGGCAACAGGATGATATGGTTATGGAATAAAATATGACTATTGACCAGGTAAATGTGATTTATCACTTATAATAATAACTGGTAATAACGAATGGCTTAAACGTTTGATGTGTCAACGATACTGTAATTCGCATCATTTATTTATTGATACAAAAAAGCCGAATATTGCTATTCGGCTCATATTGAATATATAAAATGTCTGTTATTTCGATTTTCCCTGATTAGCCACCGCATCCATCGCAGCCTTCACCTTGTCTTCATCTCCTAAATAGTATTTATTAGTAGGTTTCAAATTTTCATCCAACTCATAAACCAACGGCATACCCGTGGGAATATTTAGTTTTAGTATCTCTTCCTCACTCATATCCTCCAGGTATTTTACCAATGCACGTAAAGAATTACCATGTGCTGCAATTATTACATTTTTCCCTGTTTTAATAGTAGGAGCTATGGTATCATGCCACATAGGCAGGAAGCGGGCTACCGTATCTTTTAAACTTTCTGTAAGTGGTAATTCACTCTCAGGAATATCTTGATAAACCCGCAATTTACCCGGATATCGCTCATCGGTTTTTTCCAATGGTGGTGGCGGTACATCATAGCTCCGACGCCAGATTAACACCTGCTCTTCGCCGTGTTGTGCTGCGGTTTCAGATTTGTTCAGGCCTTGTAATCCGCCGTAATGACGCTCATTTAAACGCCATGACTTTTCCCAGGGTATCCAAAGCTGATCCATCTCTTCCAAACAAAGCCATAACGTGCGCAATGCTCTTTTTAATACGGACACGAATGCGATATCAAATTCAAATCCTGCTTCTTTTAGTGCTTTACCGCCTTCACGGGCTTCCTGCCGGCCTTTTTCGGTCAAATCAACATCTGTCCAGCCGGTAAACCGATTTTCTTTATTCCACTGGCTTTCGCCATGACGTAACAATACCAATTTGTACATGATAAAATGTTTTGTATGTGTTATTTAATTATTCAATGCAAATTAACGCAAAATTGTTTGATGGCAAAGTGTTTTTGAACAGTGAAAATTACTTTTTACCCCCGTATTGGTATCCTATTTCTTCAACGGCTTGTTTTACTTTTTCGTAATCCACCTGCTCACCGGAAAAGGTAACTTCGTTCAGATCAATGTCTGCGCGAATATCCTTTATGCCTTCAATTTTACCCATGCTATTCTCAACATTTGCTTTGCAATGACTGCAAGTCATGCCTTTTACCTCTACTTTGTGCTGATTCATGTATACCGGTTTTACATTTGAAAATTTCTTTTGGGGTCTTAGTTTTTTCCAATATTTCTGAATATAAATATTAACAATGGCCCCCGTCAGGAATATTGCCGAGGCTACTTTTAGCCAATAGGGCAGCACATCATGCTCGTGATCATGAAACTGTTGTAACGCACCTGTAAACCAGGATGCCGGCAATAAATAATCAATTAAAACCCCGAAAATCAATGCCCCGCCAATAATGGTTGCCATGTAGGAGAATAGCGAACGGCGGCCCATAGTTTGACTGATCACCGTTATGGTGGCCGCGTTGGTAGCCGGGCCTGCCATTAAAAATACCAGCGCTGCCCCGGGTGATAATCCTTTAAGCATTAAAACGGCTGCAATGGGTATTGAGCTGGTAGCACAAACATACAGGGGTATGGATACCAATAGTATGGCCAGCATGCCCAAAAAATCGCTGCGCAAATAAGATTCAAAAAAATTATCGGGAATAACCACCGAAATAAGAGCGGCTAATAACAATCCAATAATCATCCACTGCGCAATGTCTTTTAAAAAATCGTAAAAGGCATAACCGATCATTTCTTTCACCGGATTTTTTATCCTCCTGCGTTGCGTATTTCCGGCAACTGCATTTTCAGGTTCAATCTCATTACGGGTAGTCTGGTTGGTAACAAATCCGCCCATAATACCGGTTAGAAATGCCACAACGGGCCGTATAACGGCAAATGGCAGTCCCAACATCGAATAGGTTACCAAAATAGAATCCACACCTGTTTGCGGGGTTGAAATCATGAATGATACGGTAGACCCTTTGGATGCACCGTTTTTATAAAATGATATACCCGTTGGCAATACACCGCATGAACACAAGGGTAAGGGAATACCAAACACGGATGCATTGAAAGCACCACGTGTGTTTTTCTTACCCATGAGCTTGTTAATTTTGCCTTCAGGAATAAAAACATGCAATACCCCGGCAATTAAAAACCCGAGTATCAGATAAGGTGCCATTTCGTACAACAGGAACAACAACTCGTTCCAAAACTCGTTTATAAAATTTATGACCATATTAATACCTCCGTATCACTGAACCAACGCCAATGAACCCATCGGATCCCATGGTGGTAAATGAATGGGTTCCTGGTCAGGCAAAGTTAGCAAATCTTGCTGAAAATATTTTTTATGAACCACCACCTGATAGTTGAACTGATTGAACCAGTTATCGCTCATCACAAAAAACCCTTTGTTCCCGGCCTTTTCGCCCCAACTGTTTTCAACTTTCCATCGATTGGGTTTACCATTGATCAAATTTACACCCGTAAACAGCATGGCATGGGTTAAAAGGCTATCTCCATACATCAGTCGTTCGCCTTTTGATAAATCGAATTTTACATCCAGCACCTGGTCATACCTGTATGTTTCGGTATCCATTACACCCGAGTTACGATCTGACCATTTACCCACATCACAACCAAACCAAACGGGTTCTTTTTCATTGAGCTGTTTAAGGGTAAGGTTTTTGAGCGTTTCATTGTCGACATTCATATAAAAAATCGGCTTGCCGGCTACCATATTGTTCAAATAATCAACGGTATAGCTTTGCAGGAATGGCTTGTCATCGGCAGGGGCATTGATCACGCTCACATAATCGGACACATCAATTTTTATGTATTCCTTTAGAAATTGCTGCGGGGTAATATTCTCATGAATGTTGTATTCATCATTGTCGTTGGCATACTCAAAATTAAATTTTGCCGGTGGCTCCCCCAGGAAAGTAGCCAGTAGCAGATAAAATTCCTCCATGAATGCCATTTTTTGCTCGTAAGCAGCTGACTCACCTGATGCGTTGCGCAAATGCATGGCATATTCCCTTAACTTGCCCGACAACAAGCGGTTTAACAATAGGGTATTGGTACTGTGATATGTTTCGGGCATAATATTCTGTGGCACTACGCCGTATTTTTCCACCAGGTTTACGAACATATCCCATTGTCCGCCATCGGGTATCGGGTCTTTCAGCAACCACATCACCAATCGGCTATCACGCTTTTCCTTTCGGGTGAGAATGATATTCTCGAGAAAATAGTTGGCTTTTTCGAGTTTATCATAAAACATGTGGTAGGTTTGAGAAAGCTCAAAATCCTTCATCTCAATATCTTTGGCCATTTTTTCACGCAGCAAGTTCAACCCTGCAAATATCCAACACCTGCCCGACCGGCCCTGCATAGTGATTTTTCCTGTTTTAATCTCATTCGAAAACGCAAATATATTCTGTTGATGGGCGTTTCGGTTTTCAGCAATGGCGTGCAAGCCATTTTTGATGATGGCATTTGTAACCACATCACGATTTTTGCTTTGATACGATTTCCCAAATTCACTTAAAGTATTGCTATCTAATGCTTTCATTAATTCCATTATTTTAATTCCAATTTTTCGCAGATATCTTATTAGAATAACCCGGGCAACTTTCTTCTCTAACATACAGGTGGAGATCTCCTGGCATCGCATTAGTTAAGCCGTAGAACCCTACCTTCAAAGGGGATTGTGATTCTTATTTAGGGCCTGTATTTTGGTCAGGTAAACGAATCTTTTCCGGGTAATTCCCCGTTGTGTTAAATCGGCCATACTACTCATTGAGCTCATTCTTCAACTGTTCAACCCAATTTTTAACTCGCTCTTTGGTCAGTCCGGGTTGTACATCTTCATCAATCACCAGCCCTACAAATTCGCCATTTACTAACGCCTCGGACTGGTCGAACTGATATCCTTCATCCGAACATTTGCCAATTATCCTGCAATTCATCTTATTTAACAGGTGATAAATTTTACCTAACGCATCCACGAAAGATTCGCGGTATGTCCCCTGGTCTCCCAGTCCGTAAAGAGCAATGGTTTTCCGGGATAATTCATCCACATCCACGGCATCAATAAATTCAGTCAGGTCCTCCTGTATATCCCCAATGCCCCATGTTGAAACGCCAAAAATGATCATGTCATATTGTTCAATAATATTGGGATTGGCGTGCGCAGCATCCCATAATTCAATCTCGAAACCGGTAAAGGACTGCTGCAACAATATTGCTACATTTTCTGAATTACCGGTGGATGAACCAAATATTATCCCGATTTTTTGTTGTTTAGCTTCAGGCATAAGCTGGTATTTTTAACCACGCATCCCAACGAGGTATAAAAAATATATCAGGTCTTTAACAATTAAAGGTCAGAAATGTTAAATAAATCAGGCCATATCTGTTTTTTGCCTTGACGAATAATATAATATAAACAACCCCGATAACACAAACGGTATACTCAACCATTGTCCCATATTCAGTATCATTCCGCTTTCAAATGCCACCTGATTTTCCTTGATAAACTCAATAAAAAACCGTGCTGTAAATACTGTTATCATAAATGTTCCGATCAGCAAACCATGTTTTACTTTGCCATCGTTTTTATAATACAGGTAACGCAAAAGGAAAAAAACAATCAGGTATGAAATGGCTTCGTATAATTGGGTTGGATGTTTGGGAACAATTTCTTCAGCAGGCACACCATAAAAACGTTCGCGCATAAATTTGAAACCCCAGGGCAGGCTGGTTTGTTCACCATATATTTCAGAATTCATTAAGTTACCCAGTCTGATAAAAGCCCCTCCTAAAGCGGTTACTATAGCCATTCGATCTAATACCCACAGATAGTGTTTTTTGTATTTTCGGGCAAAAAAGTACAACGCCAGCATAATACCTATGGCACCGCCATGACTTGCCAATCCCTGAAAACCTGTAATCCTGAACGGATCAAATTTGACGGGCAGTATCATTTCCAACGGGTTTTGCAGGTAATATTCGGGCTCATAAAATAAACAATGCCCTAAGCGCGCACCCACAATGGTTCCAACAACCACATAAATGGTAAACTTATCAAGTATCTCAATGCTTAGTCCTTCTTTTTTAAATATCCTGGAGAGTATGACATACCCCAGTACAAACCCAGCAGCAAATAAAACGCTATACCACCTTATTTCAAAAGAACCAAAATCAATTATTTGTGGTTTAACATCCCAGGTGATGTAGTTTAATATCATTTTATAAATTTTAAAATATGCATTACAAAGCTAATAAATCAATTATGATTTAAAATAAGTTGTTCATCTATTATTTATTTGAGCAGGTTTAAAATAATTTTAAACTTTTTATGTTTGCAGCAATAATACTTCATACATGTTAAAGAATCATTTATTATATGTTTTTTCCATATTAATAATTTCAGGATGTGCGAAAACAGGCACGCTGTCGGGTGGTGCAAAGGATGAAACACCGCCAAGGCATGTTGAATCGAATCCGCCGTTGGGATCAGTAAATACCGATCCGGGAAAAATAGAAATTACCTTCGATGAATTTATTCAGTTACAAAGTATTCATCAGGAATTAATAGTCTCCCCTCCTTTGGAATACAGACCTGAAATCGAACTCCGCAACAAAACAATAGACATTAAATTGTTGGACACGCTGCAGGAAAACACAACCTACAGCTTTAATTTCGGAAATGCCATTGAAGATTTCAGAGAAGGCAATTTGCTTCCCAATTTTATTTATGTATTCTCAACCGGTTCCTATATCGATTCAATGGCTGTAACCGGTCGTGTGGTGAATGCGTTTGATCTTGAACCGCTTCCTAAAGAGGAGAAAATAAAAATCCTGCTTTATAAAAATTTATCGGACACGGCCGTTTTAACACAACGGCCACATTATGTGGGACAGGCTGATGAAAACGGATATTTTAGCGTGCCCTACTTGCAAACCGGCGAATATGCTATCTATGCGCTTACCGATAATAATAAATCATTTATGTACGATGCCAGTGGAGAGAAAATTGCATTTCTCGATTCCTCCTTTTACCTGCACCCCGAATCATTTCCCAAACCGGACTCGTCTATCATCGATTCAATTGCCCAAACCACCGCCGATTCCTTAATGAAGGATACGCTCAGGCCGGATTATGACCTGGAATATGCCTTACAGGTTAAAATGTATATTTTTGAGGAAAACCGCGAACGACAATTGCTTTCACAAACCAAACGCGATGAGAAAAAGTATTTTCAGCTTATTTTTAAGAAACCTCATCCCGAAGAAATTAAGGTACGACTGCTTAATCACATAACCGACACCAATTGGTTTATTGAAGATATTAATCCTACTGCCGACACCATTACCTATTGGATCACCGATAGTACCATCTATAACAATGATACCCTGGTTACCGAACTATCCTATTATGCCCAGGCTGAAAGTGATACTTTTTCCCGATTGACTGACACCATTAGTTTATTTCACTTTGAACGCAGTAAAAAACAACGCAACAAGAAGGAAGAGCCCAAAGCGGAAAGTAAACCCGTACTTACGTTAAATGTGGGCGGTAAGTCAAATACACGTGACATAAACAAACCCGTTCCAATTATTAACCAAACACCCATCCGTTACGTACAAAACGACAGCATATTGCTCCGTTATGCCGAGGATACACTATGGTTTATGCAGGAATTTACAATACGTGAAAATCCCGATTATCTTGATCGGGTTGAATTATCATCAGCATGGAAACCCGGTTATGGCTATGAATTAATGCTGTTGCCCGGCGCTGTAACAGATATTTACGATGTTACAAATGATACCATTTCCTATAAATTCAATATTCGGAAAGAGGAATATTACGGCCAACTGAATATGACCATTAACGGAATTTCAGAACCAACCATCATTCAGATGCTGAAAATTAACACCGATATTGCATACAAAACGTTTTTTCTGAATGAGAATACAACGCTTAATCTGCAATACATACATCCCGGCGAATATGAATTTAAAGCCATATACGACCGCAACGAAAACGGCCAATGGGATACAGGTGAATTAAAAACCAACACCCAACCCGAAAAAGTTGAATACATGCCCGGAAGCATTAACGTACGCTCAAATTGGGAGATTGACCAAACCTGGGAGTTGAAAAAGAAATGATTACATGGAAATGCATATCACAGCAAATTGGTGTTGAGAAATACTATAAAAGTAAATCCCAACGGATTGATATTTCCGAGTCCCATCACTATCCACTTGAGAAACATGATTGCATTCGATGATATTCTAATCACATTTTCAGTCATTCCATTCCAAAACCACAATTTACAACGTCTTCAGCGAAATTGTTTCCATAAGTTCAAATAACTTCTAAATAGCATTTTATGATTGATAATCCGGCGTTTTCACAATAGCTTTGTTTAAAATTCACGTCATGAAAAAACAACCTTTGCTAATCTTCTTAATTGGTTGCCTGATAGTAATATCAAGTACATCCTGTAAAAAAGATAATAATACCGGTGGACAAACCGAACTTGACACCTTAAACCCTGCATTGGCAGTTGACAGCGGTACTATTGGACTGGTTGTTGATGTCCGGCCAATTGCCAAAAAAGGATATTCACCATTAAAAGTATCTGTTGAATTTGAAGGTAATTATGCTGGCTATTCAAGCGATATAAATGTAAATTCAGGCACCAACACCGCCATTTTAAGAATTGATAATAATAACCTCGATAATGCTATCCGAGAGGACTTTGCGAAGGGTGTTACAGTTTCCATTGTTGTAATGAATAGTTCCGATGAAGAACTGGCTAATGAAATGATCACCAATCAACCTGTGGATGCATCCAACACGCCGTTATCAATTGATACGGAGCTACCTTACATTTCTCCGGCACCGGTTTTAAACCCCAATGCCACCTATTTAATACAGGCTGAAACATCAGGTAATGTAGTCACTACATACCCTGTAATTGTAACAGGTTTTCCTCCCTATCCGAGAGGTGTAGGAACAGCCGAATACATCTCTGAAGGAGATGTTTACCAAGAGTTTAATTTTCATCCTGTGCCGGATGGCGATACCAACGAATACTATTTAACCAGTACAGGTGGTGCTGCGCTGGGCAACTACCCAATGCAACAATCAACATTGTTTGCAGGAACTGATGAAATCACAGACAACCACATAATGATTGTTGAACCCGACGAAGGAGGTTGGGTAAAACTCAAGAACAAATCCGGTAATTATTACAAAGAGGTAGATGATGGTATGGGTTATTCAAATTCCATTAATTTTGTTGAAGGAACAGCATCTGATTTTACCCGGTTTCGGCTGATAAGCGCCGATATTACCTGGTCAATAATCAACCGTGGTACTTCATTTGACCAGCCTATTTTACCTCCGGCTCAGCTTGAATTCGCCTATAACGCCACCCTGCGGAATTGCTCACCTGCCATATTAACGGAAACAGTTGGCCGTAGTGAATCCCGATCCACTACTTTTACAACCGGATTGGAAGAAAGTGTGGAACTTTTTACCAGTCATGAGGCCTCGGTAGAGGTGACTGCCGGCGTTGAAGTTGAAGCCAGCTTTTTTGGAAGCGGTGCTTCCTACAACTTCGAGGTAACTGCGGGCTATTCTTATACAACTTCCGAAACCAACACCACCACCAATACCTGGGAGGAGTCGGAAACCAATGAAGTAGAAATATCGCGTGAACGCTCGCTTGAGTTGTCTCCGCAATCAGCAGTGAAAGTATACGATGCCGTGCAGATTATTAAAAATGTAACCGTACCTTTTACCAAGGTACTCAGACTTCAGGGTATTGATGGGGATGGCGAACCCCTGAAAGGCAATGAAATTCGTTTTCAGCTGTTTACCAACCGGTTTGGCGGTGTGGTAACAGAAATTGGAGATGATTACGTAGATTTTACAGTACGCGGTTCAACTATCATTGACCAAATGATGGAAGTTGAAACAAATGTGGATGAAATTGAGGGAGCATGTGATTAATTTGAGTCACGAATCATATCCGACACAATTTTCGCCGAATTCAGGCACAACGGTATTCCTCCTCCAGGATGCACTGAGCCGCCTACAAAATACAAATTGTTGTATTGCTTGCTAAAATTGGCATGCCGTGAAAAAGCAGCCCATTTTCCATTGGAGCTGCTGCCGTATAAACTGCCATGAAAAGAAGAGGTTTTGGCTTCCAGTGATCGGGGATCCAAAATAGATTCGGAAACAATATGGTTCTCAATTTTTACATCCAGCATAGTATTGATCTTTTGCTGAATATTGTTGCGCGATTTCTCAATAAAAGCATCCCAGTCCTGGCCAATATTCTCCGGCACGTTAATCATGGTAAACCAGTTCTCGCAACCCCTTGGTGCATCGCTCGGAACTTTTTTGGAACTGATAAAAATATAAACAGTAGGATCCGGGTAAATTGATTTGGTGTCAAATAAAGCTTCAAATTCAGCTTTATAGTTTTCAGCGAACAAAATATTGTGCAAATCCAACTGATCAAATTGCCGATTAATACCCCAGTAGAAAACCAGCGCAGAGGTGGACCGTTCATATTTCAAAATGGCTTTGGGGAGTTTTTGATTCAACATTTTATAGGTGGGTACAATATCTGCATTGCTCACAACCAAGTCGGCCTCCACAAATGTATTGCTGATGTTTATTCCCTTTACCTCATTATTTTGTTTAACAATTTCTTGTACGCCGGCATTTAAATGTATTTCAACACCAACATCAATGGCCAGTTGTTGAAGCGCTTTTGCAATTCCATACATACCATTGGTTGGAAAATAGGCTCCCAATTGATGCTCCAGGTGGGCAATGACTTTTAAGGTAGCTGGTGTACGATAAGGATTGGAACCGTTATAAGTTGCGTAACGATTAAACAATTGCACCAAATGAGGCTCTTGCAATTGTTTTTGGTTGGCCTGATGCAATGTTCGTAAAGGATCGAGTTTATACCAATTAATGAATGCTTTTAAAAATGTTTTTGAAAGGAACGTACTTGCCCGATGAAAGGAACGAGCCAGAAAAATATCACCCACCAGGTAATAAATAATTTCACATGATTTTAAATAACGCTCTATTTTTTTTCCGGGCAGGCCTGTTTTTTGCTCAACTTCTTGTGCTAACCTTTCAGCATCCGCAAATGCTTTAATATGCATGCCATCCGGATAAAAATACTGACATAAAACATCCAGTTTTTCGTACTGAAGATAATTGGAAATTTTTTTGTCAAACAATGCAAAAAGTTCTTCAACCAGGTGAGGCATTGTAAACAACGAAGGGCCGGCGTCAAACCGGTAACCATCCTGCGTAATTTCGCCCATCTTGCCCCCGGCATAATTATTTTGTTCAACAATGCATACATCATATCCCTGATGCCTCAGTCGCAGTGCAGCGGCCAATCCGCCAATGCCTGCACCGATTATAACAGCCGATTTGTTCATATAGCAATTTTAGAATATCTTGGCTCCTTCATAATTACTAAAACTTTTAGATATTACGAAATGTTTAAATTATTACCGGTATTGCTGCTGTTGTTTTCTTTGCGCTGTGGTTTTGCACAAATCATGTACGAGGAAACCGGTCAGGCCGTAAAGTTAAAAAAAGAACTCACTAATCAGGTTACCCATTCAGGATTGGCCTATCAACCGGGTTCAATGACAGCCTCACATTTTACATTACCTTTTGGGTCGGTAATGCGTGTTACCAATACAGAAAACAATCAGGAAATCGTTGTAAAAGTAATTCATCGCGGGCCCTTCACACAAAATGCCATTATCGGCTTGTCGGATAGTGCCTGGACCGCTTTAAATATGGATAACCAAACATCTGTTCGGGTGGAATACCTGGGACATGATAAAATTGAAGCACCTGAAAAATATGTTGAACCGTACTTCTTTCTCCTTGATGCCAAACAAATCATTCCAAAAGGATATGGCGTGCAAATCGGGAGTTATACCGAAAAAAGCAACCTGCTAAAAGCTGCCGATGATGCACGTAATCAGGTGAATGAAAAAGTGATTATCCAGGTGCTGAAAGAGCATGATTATAAATACCGTATCCTGATCGGCGATTTTACAGATAAATCAGAAGCCGACAAATTGAAAGGGCATATTGAGGAAATATTCCCGGACTGTTTTGTGGTGGGATACTTTAGTTTATAGATAGGTATATGCCAGGGAAGCAACACTAATACTGTTATCACCTGCGGCAATGTGTTGTCCTGCTGCTTCCAGGGTTGCACCGGTGGTAATTACATCATCCACCAATAATAAATGCTTTTGTTGTACCCGCATTTGCTCGTTTAAGGCAAATGCCTCTTCCATGTTTTCCCAACGCTCGTATCGCCCCTGCCTGGTTTGACTGGTGGTATATATATTTCTTACCAACAAATTATTGTATACCGGTTTATTCATCACATCACCCATCCCGTTTGCTATTAATTCAGCCTGATTATATCCTCGTTGATGCAACTTTTTCGGATGCAGGGGAACAGGAACAATGCCATCTACGGTATCGAACGAGCTCCCCCGAAGCTCAGATGCAAACAGACGGCCCATGTAAATACCTAATTCTCTGTTATTACGGTATTTAATCTCATGCAGAATTTGCTGTGTCCTGTTTTTCTTTTCAAAAAATAAAAATGCTGTTCCGTGTTTGACAGGCAAACGCCCCCAAAACGATTCCTCCAGTGCATTCGATGACAACCCGTGAAAGGCAGTGCGCGGGAGTGAAAATAAACAGGCTGTACATAGCTGATTTTCATTTTTTGCCAATGAATTTAAACAAACCGGACAAATCTGCGGGTATATGAGCTGTATAAAATCATGGAGCCACATGGGTTGGGTAATTTATTCCAGTATTTTAATTTCATGGGTTAGTTTAACCGCTTGTTCAAGGGTTGCACTAACACCACAATATCTTTCTGTAGATAAACTAACCGCTTTTTCCAGCTTATCCATCGGCAAATTTTCACCCCTGAATTCATAAGTTACATGCATGGTAGTATATTTCCTGGGATGTTCATCCACCATATCGGCCTCTACTTTCACGTTAAAATAGGTTGGTTCCACCCGCATTTTTTTTAAAATGGAGACCACATCCAGCCCCGTGCATCCGGCTAACGATAGCAACATCAACTTTTTTGGTCGGGGGCCCCGGTCATGGCCACCTTCCATGTTGGTATCAATCGTTAATTTATGGCCGTCCAGTTCCGTCTCAAACCCCATATTGTCCATCCAGGTTAAATCAATAGATTGTTTCATATCGTTTATATTTATTTTTATAAATTATTTTTTGAAGGTAACAAACAAGTTCTAACAATTCAACTAAAAGATTGTTTGGCAGACTTTTTTTCAATTATTTTGACAATCCGTATAAACCAAAGTTTATGGCTGTGATTGATGCAAAAAAACAAGTTGGCTGCTTTTTAAATCCATCATCCATTTTTAAACATTTATCGGAGAACGAACTGGATGATGTTACTTTTCAGCGTGAACCGGATTTTTACAAACGCGGTACCATTCTATTTGAAGAAGGTAACCGTATTAAGGGTGTGTTTCTGGTTCAAAGCGGTGTTGTAAAAATGTACAAAACCGGAATTGACGGGAAGGAACAAATAATTCGATTTGCGAAAAAAGGGGATATTATGGGGTTTCGTTCGGTTATTGCGCAGGAATCAGCCTGTACAAGTGCCAAAACACTCGAGGATTCAACCATCTGTTACCTGCCATCGGAAAACCTGATTCATTATGTGAAAACCAACGGTTCGTTTGCCCTGGAATTATTAAAACTCACGTGTAAAGAATTGGGTGAAGCCAACGATTATATTACTGATATTGCACAAAAATCAGTGCGTGAACGCCTGGCCGAAGTATTGCTGCATATTAAAAGTGACTTTGATGTGGATCATCAGGGAATTTTAAAGCTGGCCCTGACACGCGAAGAACTGGCAAATATTGTGGGCACAGCTACCGAATCGGTTATCCGGTTGTTATCTGAATTCAGGCAAGAAGCATTGATTGAACTGCATGGCCGGCGCATCAGAATAATGGATGAAAAACGATTGATACAGCTTGCAGGGATGTAATAATTGGGAATTCCTTGGTTTTAGATGTGTTGATGCTACTAATTATTTCAGAACAACATGTAATAGGCTGAACATATACAGGTGATGATGTAGAAACCATGCTTTGCAATTCCTGTAAAACACTATTCAGCAATATTCGTTTCCCCAACCTGTTAAAATGGAATTAATATTAATATATTTACTGCCATGAAGGAATTTTGGAATGAACGTTACGCCCGTTCGGAATACATTTATGGCAAAAAACCCAACACATTTTTTGCCAATTGCTTACAGTCAATAAATCCCGGGAAATTGTTATTGCCGGCCGAGGGTGAAGGCCGAAATGCGGTATACGCAGCAAGCCTGGGTTGGCAGGTAAAGGCATTTGACCAAAGTGAGGAGGCCAAAAAGAAAGCCCTGCAACTGGCTGATGAAAACAATGTGCCTATCCACTATGATGTTACTTCCATGCAACAGCTGCAAACCACCGAGCATTTTGATGCGATTGCCATCATCTACGCCCACTTTCATGATGATGTACGAACACAGTATCATCAACAGTTACTGAAGTTATTGAGGCCTGACGGGGTGTTTATTCTTGAAGCTTTTCATCAACGGCAAATGCCCCTCGCAAGCGGTGGGCCTAAAAGTCTTGAGTTACTTTATACAAAGACTAAACTTATGAACGATTTCAATGGTGCTTTGTTTATTGAAATATTCGATGAAGGATTGATTGAGATCCACGAAGGAACTTATCACAATGGAAAGGCTGAGATTATAAGGCTTTTTGGGCGAAAAATAGTATAAGTTGGGATTGGATGGTTGGTGCGATGTGGTCACAACCATTAGTTTGATACGTATTTTAACAATGTCGATTTAATTCATATACAGGTAATTTTCTTTCATCTGCGAAGATTCGTGAAAACGGAGGGATTGTATTTGCACATTTTCATAAAAAGGAAAAAGCGGGAAGGCTCCCACTATATTTTTGGCCTCCCACTCTCCTTGTGCTTCAATGACAGTCCATACATTTCTCAGATCGTCTGAAACAGAGTAAATCTGAATGGTACCCGATTCAAACAATGCGTCCACTTTTTGACGGTGGGCCGGCAGTTGCTCCCAAAAATCATCCGATTTATTTTTAGGCAATCGTATATGTACCATCCATGTATGCATAATTATTTATTTACTGAGCAACTAACCTGACTGAGAGTTCAACGTCGTCATAAATCATATTGTCACCTAAATCGTCGAAAAATGATTTGGAGCCGTAACGAACATCATATTTTGACCGGTCAAATACCAAATCAGCCGTGGCAACGTATTTATTGCCCTCCTTATTAACTTCAGCCGGGAATGAGATAGGATGGGTTTTGCCTTTAATGGTTAAATCGCCTGTAACATTGAATTTACCATCTTTGATCTTTTCAACTTTGGTGAGCTTAAAGGTCGATTCGGGGTATTTTTCAACACCGAAGAAATCATCGGACTTGAGATGCCCCTCCAACTTTGCGCGCATGCCATCCTTTTTAATGTCTTTGTCGACAATAGTAGTCATATCAACAACCACACCGGCACTTGATAATTTTCCTTTTTCCATTTGGAGTGTGCCACTTTTTAACTGAATAGTGCCATAATGTTCACCACCTACTTTTTTACCTGTCCAAATAATTTCACTTTCATCGGTTAGTACTTTCAATTCCTGTTTATCCTCTCCACCCGAGGCAAGAAGTATTGCTGACAGTAATGTCAAAGCGCATACATTAAATAATGTTTTCATGTTTTAGATTTTTTGTTTGAAGTCTATTTTACACTGTTTAACAATAGATAACTCATTTGGTTATTTCTTTGCATCAATCAAATTGGCTATTTCGCCATAAGTAATACTCTATCAAATGGTTATGTTGCCTGTTAAAAATTCCTTAAATTTGTTTTATTCGCAATTTAATCACAACAATGAAGGATATTTGACGTAAATATTTAAAGACCTTTAAAGTTTTGAAGGAAGAAGACTGTGGAATGCAGATAAATTATAACAATGAAAAGTCAAAGAAATAATATAAATATAGTCCATGTTTTTATGATAGCCGGATTGGTGATGTTTTTAATTTCATCTTGCTATTCGCGTCGATACAAGCCATACAAACCCCCTCGTAAGCCTAAGCCGTGCGATTGTCCCAAACAAAAAAGACAACGATCGGATGTAGAGATAAAAACTTTTCAATGGAATACTTTCACTGAACCGGTTTCACCGATTGTTGCCTGACCGCACGTACTTCAGCTGGTGTAACCGGACCGGCATTATTCTCGAAATTGACACGTATGTACGACAATACATTTGCAATTTCCTGATCCGATAAATACGGATTACCGGGCATCACATTATTATAAGTTTCACCATTTACCACAATTTCACCCTGAAGCCCATTTATCACAATAGAAATTAGCCTTTCTTTGTTTTCGGTTACCCAATCGGTATTTTGAAGTGGAGGGTATAGTCCCGGTACGCCCGAACCATCAGTCTGATGACAGGCCAGACAGTATTTTTGATAAGTTCGCTTCCCTGCAGCCAGGTCGGTTTCCTGCTTTTTATTTTGATCGGATATTGATGGTTGTGGTTTTTTCTCATTGCTTTCCTTAATGACTTCCGGATCTGATTTTTGGGTTGATCGATGATCACCACATGCTAATAAAATGGTAATTAATAAAACCGGACTTACGAATCTTTGTGCCAAATTTTCCATATTCTTCCTACCTGTGAATCAATAACATACAATGCGCCATCAGGACCTACGGCCAGCCCGCACGGTCGAAATGTCGCATCTCCGGGGCTGAAGATAGTATCTTTTCCCTGAAATCCATCTGCAAAAATTTCCCAATCGCCTGAAGGCTGATCACCCTCAAAAGGAACAAATGCCACAACAAATCCTTCCTGCGGTTCAGGAGCCCTGTTCCACGACCCATGAAATGCTATAAATGCACCGTTATGATATTTCTCCGGAAAATGATTATGGTTGTAGAAAACCAGATCATTCGGGGCAATATGGCCAGGGAATGCCATGATTGGGTCTTTTGTATCCGCACAGCGGTCAACTATGGTTCCGTCGCCTCCATATTCAGGGGCAAGCACTTTTTGTTCCTTTCTTTGATCATAGTAACAATAAGGCCATCCAAAATCATTACCCTGCTCTACCAGGAACATCTCTTCGGCAGGTAATTCGGCATTATCCTCATTATTATATAGTTCAGGGAAAAATTGTCCCAACTGATCACGGCCATGCTGAACCACATATAATTTGTCAACGTTGTGATTCCAATGTAAGGCCAATCCGTTTCTTATGCCTGTTGCATAGCGTTCACCATCTTGTTGTAACGTTTGGCCAGGTGCTAAGGCATTAAATTTCCAGATACCGGCCTGCCAGTCCAGCTCGGGGCAAGGGTCCTGCCCGGGTGATCCCATGGTTCTCGATTGCTCCATACATGCGTTGGAAGGAGCACCAATGTTTACATACATATTTCCATTTGAATCGAAAGTAAACGTCTTATCATCATGTGCACCTTGTTCCAAAAACCCGGAAACGATTATTTCCTTTTCTGTACCAGGTATTAGTTCATTTGCCTGAAGGGCATAACGAAATACTTCCATGCTGTTTTCAAAGTATATATGATTATCATAAATTTCAACTCCTGTACCAAAATGATCTCCGAAATAGTTGATGGAATCAGCTTTATTATCGCCATCCACATCTCTTAATGCGGCCGGGCCTTTATTTCCGAATCTGCCACTCCGGAAGGTGACATATACATCATTATTCTCTCTGATTGCCAAATGTCTGCCGGCACCCAGTGAATCGGCAAAAATGGTGGCTGAAAAATTATCCGGTAGTGAAATGAGTAATGAATCCCCTTGGATTGCTGTATCATTATTGTCGGTTGTTTTGGAACAACCCGATACCATCAATAAGATCAGTGCTATTGTCGGTAGATAATATATGCTTTTCATAATTTTTTAATCATATAACATTCATTGCTTTTATCTGTTCAATGGGAATTATCGTTTGCCAGTCATTTTTTTGTATACTTCCAATAATTTTTCTATTCACTTGACTTCAAAAAATAATGATAGCTTAGTAGAATTTCGCATCCGTTTAATATACCGCTGTGCATAAATTCAGATTGATCTTAAAAATAATACCCGAAATTGATATTAAACCGGGTATGCCATTTTGGTTCCTCAACGGGTTCGTTGTTTTGGACAGCTCCTCTGGCCAGGGCATGGTTCCAATGGCTTCCGTAATCGCCCAACCAGGGATGGTTTTTTCCCATTGCAAAATCGATGTATGTGAATAATTGACCGGCACTGACCAAACATCCAATCACATGTTGTTGTGTATCCTGAAATCCCGTTATTTGCTTATCCATATAGGTATAGTTGTCGTAAATAGTAAGACTACTGATTGGTCCCCAGTTGGTATGAAAAGTATAACTCATGCCAATCAAATACATCTGAGCTTCCGTTGCAACCTTATAAGGCGCATCATAAGCGCCCATCACCACCGTATTGGGGGTCTGACCAGGGGCCTCAGGCAAATCATATTTATAATGCACATATTCGGCCAATAAGTTTAGATCACCCCAGTTTTTAGTGGCATGCACAGCTGCCGCCCAATGTGAACCGGTTTTATCCACATCCTGGTTGTAAATACCGCCAAACTCTCCCGAAACACCAATCTGAAAATCTTCCAAAATCTCGTATGTTGCCCGTACATTGAACTGGTTCACCTCTTTATTGGCACTATATAAAACGGTATCAGGCTGCGGTCCTTCACTCACAGGAATCGAATCTTCAGCCGGTCCTGGTGTATTGGGATTGATTACTTCATTGGTTGGAGATCCTTCGGGATAAACAATTTGCGCTGCCGGTACAACATCATAGGAATAACGGGCGCTGCCAATGCTCGAACCGGACAGGGTTGGCTCGGCAGTTTTATAATAGGCCACATCCAGCTGTAATTTATCGAAATCGTTGGTAAGCTTCAATCCCATGTCATAATCATCTTCCAGCCCCACATAGTAAGGCGTTTGAAACCACCAGCTATGCGATGCATAAGGCATAATGCCAAAAGGTACTTTGCTTATGCCCAATTGAATCTGAGATTTTGGTGTAATATTATAGCCAAACCAGCCATGATGAAACATATGGTATCCACTATAAAAACGGTACTCAAGCGAAATCAGCACACCCTTTGCTTGTCCGTCTACATTAATTCGCCAGGTATCGAAAGTAAAATCACCACCCTGGTTTTTATGGGACTGGCTCCAGTCCCGAAATTGATAATTGTACCTGAGTGCACCGCCAATTTTAAAGTTGATCGTTCGTTCCATGGAAATCTGATCGTTTACCGGCGCTGTGTTTTCCAAATCGGCTTTGTCTTCGGCCTGAAGCAGGAGCGAATCGCCCACTGTGATTTGAGCGGATAAAGAATGCACACAAAAAATAAAAAACAATAAAAATGGAATCGCGGTTTTATGTCGCATAATATCCTGGTATTTTGTTTTATGAATGTCCGAAATCACACTCATAATTGAAAATTACTTTTTTCTGTAATTAATTTATGCATGACTGCGGATAATCAATTTATTTTCTTTCACTAACCATTTGTTATGCATGTAAGTTCAAAACAGGGATCTTGCAATAGGAATATTATTATTATTAAAGCAGGGATGGAAAGAATTTAGCTGAATATGACATTTTACAGGGATTGTCAGGCATCAGAGTGTATGCCTACACCACTATCTTATCAAACCTGTTAGATATTAAAATTTGAGTGCAGATAGGTTTCTGAATTTAGGGCCTCTATGATTAACTACATCCCCCCTGAATTTTGCGAACTTCTTTTTTAACCGGTTTGTTCAAATGCTGCAGTGATTTCACCAGGTTGGTGAGCTGCATGGCTGCCTCATGCCGGAAGCGATATATGTTTTGCTCTTGCTTGGTTACATGACCTTCCGGTACTGACAGATCGAAGAACATCGCACGGAATTCTGAAGTGCTTTCGCGTAGAATGTAATTGTCCGATTTACCCAAATGCTTAGCCAGTAAGCATGCTTTTTTTGCCGTGGTGTCGGTATCGGCATAAAATATATTTTTTTTATGGGTCTGGGTGAAATAGGATTTCCATTCGCGGTTCATCATACTATCCAGTGGAATGTTTATGGCCAAGGGCAAATGATATGCGCTGTAAGAAGCTGTATCACGCACATCAATCAGATTGATCTCCCAATAATTATGTATGAGTTCATAAGCCAGTTTATCGGCCGGCATTTCCTTAAAAACACATTTTTGTTGACGTCGTTCTTCGGCTATTCTTTTTTGGATCAATTCTTTATCAGAAGGGGTGAAAGCGACCAGGGCAAGTAGCACAAATACAAGTCCGCCTGCTATCACATTGCGACGAACAACCGGTTTTGGAAAAGTGGTAGTCCGACCATTGATCCTGTTTTCAATAAGGGTGGTGAAGAAAAAGGCCATGATGGCCACCGCTGCCACATAAAAGCCGAATAATTCTTTCGAAATTCCTAAAAAGTCGTAGGCTGTTAAAGCGCCCCAATTCTCAGCCATATACAGCTGCTCAAAAGCCGGATATCCTTCGGTGAATGCGAAAATGCCCAGTATGGAACCCAGGATAAACATCATGCCATCCACTTTGCCAACAGCTGCTGCACATACACTGGTACCCGGACAAAATCCACCTATGATAAATCCCGCACCCATGATGCCCCCTCCTACCAGGGCTGACCATAAAAAGGTAGGATTGATGTAGATAAGTCCCAGGTCAAGCCAACCCAGGTGACTGAATAGCAAAACACCGGTCATGGCCGTTACACCTGCTGTAAAAAATACTTTAAGAACAGTGAAATCATAACCATAAAACAGACCAACCAGCTTTTTGGTAGATGAAAAACCAGCCTGCTCCAGGGCAAAGCCAAAGCCAATACCTACCAGTAAAGCAATTACCAAATTAAATTCCGATCCTATGATATCCGGTACTAATGGTCCCATAAGCATTATTTTAACCAAAGTTTACGAAAGAAATAAGCCAACATATAAGCTGATCCGAAAATGGCCAGCATGGTAAGTATACCACCAAATGACATCACCGCCATACCACTCAGTGCCGATCCACTGGTGCATCCCCGGCCCAGCTGTGAGCCAAATCCAAACAAGGCACCACCAGCAATGGCTGCTACTATACGTGTTGTATTGGAAGTTCTCGGGCCTTTTTCCAGCCGCAGCGAAATACGGTCGGACAATACACCGGACAGAAATGCACCGATGAGCACACCCAATACCTCAAATACCAACCACGAGCGCAACGGTTGATCACCATGATCAGCCCGGTATTCCTGATAAAATGCTGTATTGGCGTAATGATTGGGCGCAATATCTTTCACACCCTCAACTACCACACTCTTTACCGCTCCACTGGCGCCTAGTCCACGCCCGGTAATGTAAATTGTTGCGAGCAATACCAGACCCAGTATAAATCCGGCCAGGTAGGGATTCATGTATGGTTTCGGCTGTTTCATGCTTCTTCCTTTTTATTGTTTTTCTCTTCAAATTCTTCGTAACCTGTTAACATCGCCTTGATGTTTGAGGTCGGTTTTTCGCCGGTGGTAGTCATGTACACGTGAACCACTATAAAAACCACCAGCAAAAAGGCACCCAGTGTATGCCAGGTGGCAATTCTTTCCAGCGAAATATTGCTGATCACCACCACATTATTCTCATCAATGGTTTTGTGGAACATATAAAACAAACCGGTAATGACCAGCAATGGAATGAGCACAACCTTAAAACTTAAATAAATTATGCGTTGCAACGGGTTTAACTTGCTCAGTTGATTTTTCTCCGTAGGATGAGGCTTCCCTTTAAACATCCCGGATGTATAATAAAATATTTGCTCCTTTAATTTTTTGGTGGTGGGAATATATTGTTTCCATTCGCCGGTAGTGATGTGCCAGAATATGGCAAAGGCAATTAAAGCCAACAGTGCATAGGAAGCAATCCGGTGAAAATGTACGGCTTTTTCAAAACCAAAGATATGAATGGAGCCGTGTACTTCGAATCCGGTCACGGCCAGAAAAATGATGAGTGCGGCCTGCGACCAGTGCCAGAAACGTTCAAATTGTTTGTAGATATATACGCGTTTCATATTTATGAATTAATCCTGGTTAATGACTTCTGATTTCATGCCTTTATTTCGAATAGCACTTACGATGCGCGCAATGGTATGCGCGATAATCAGCACTATAGCCAGGCGCAACAACCAGGTACCAATGGTATCAACCGGCTTGTTAAAATCGCGGCCCGGCAAATAAAATCCGGTTAGTTGGGCCAGTCTGCCATTATCGCGCGTGTGGCAATCAGCACATTTAAGGGCCTTCTCGGCCGGGCTCACCATGTGGTTCACGGGCCAGTACATTTCGGTCTCTACAAAGCCATATTCACCGCTGTAAGGCAGACCAACACGTTTCATGCCTGCGGCTGCAGCCTTGTTCCAGTCAAAATCCTTCCAATAAGCGCTGTCACCCTTTTGCTCGGCATACAGCTTGGGCTGGATAAGGGTTTTATTTATTTTGTCGTAGATCTGATCGCCTTTGTGGATTTTTACCGGAATAATTTTGGACTCCGGATCGTCATGCCATCCATGCAAGGTATTGATCTTAACAGGAACCTGCGAAATGGTGTCTCCCATCAAATAATGATCGGCCGTACCGTTAAACCATACATAATCCGGTTCAACATTCTTCTCCCAGGTAAACGACCCTTTGATGGACAGATAGGTATGTTTTCCCAGGGAATCGTCCTCATGATAAGGCTGCCCTTCTTTGAGCTTACCGGCATCAGACCAGTTCCAGGCCATTTTTGTAGGGTTTTCCTTGGCATAATGCGGAATATGACAAGTCTGGCAACTCACCCTGGCATTGTGCCGGTTAAGCATATCATCGAAATGCGGGGTGCTGGTATGGCATTGTTGACAAGTAGCTCTGTCCACATTTTCTGAAGAAACCGAATATAACTTGCCAAGCATTTGGTGATTCTCAGCCGTGTGACAAGCCACACACGACATATCCATACCATTGGCGGCCATGTGTACATCCACATTCCTCTCAGTGGCCAGCAGGGCTTCTTCCAGGTCCCCATGTTTCACATTATTACCGCCCCCGCTGTAAAAATGGCAAGCTCCGCAGTTCATCTTTTCAGGACTTCCTACATTTTGTGCAACTTTTGTCAGATTCACTGATCGAGCAGGATAACCGGCCATGGCCGATCCTTTTAAATATTCCTCGCTGTTGTCATGACAAACCATGCAGTCGACATTCCGGGCATTGGTGAAATCGAAATGGTCATTGGTCATGCCAAACCCGATATGACATTTGGCACAGGCCTGCTCGTTGGTTCGGGCACCAATACAGTAGTTGTTAATCACATTGGCCTTTCCAATGTACTCAATGCCCCGGCCTTCGATATAGGCTACGCGCGACCAGTTCCAGTGCGAGGAGGCCATTACCTCTTTATGTCTTTCGGTATGACAGGATATGCAGGCTTCTGTCACTTCCTGCGGACTGTTAAAAGTTCGCTGCAATGCTGGTAGTTTGTTATGATCAACAGATGGAACCGGTTTCAGTGCATATTCCTGTTTTAAACGCTCCAGTTTCAGGTTTACTTTCTCATCGGAGTGCATGAGATTCACCAGCACCAAAATACTAATTACGGCAATAATAACTGCCACGATCGCTCTGTTCATAGCTCAAAACATTTATTATAAATATACAGTTTTTTAGATATATAGATACTAGGATGTGGTTGGTTTTTAGTAATTTGAAATGAGTCTAAATTGACAAAACTCAATTAGAATTACACAATCTTTTAATCGGAACGAAAATTCACCCTTTCATCCAGCATTTCGATGATTTATAATATATTGTATACATTTAATCCCTATAGGTTATGAAACATCCAATACGACTTTTTCCTCACCGGAAATCCATTTTATTTGTAGCCATACAAATGGCATGCATTGTATTCTTTGTACTTACCGGGCCGTTTTTTGCCCATCGACCTGTTACGCTGATCATAGAATTGTTGGGGATTTTTCTCGGAATTTGGTCTGTGGTTATCATGATCCCTCATAAAATTTCTGTTTATCCGGATGTTCAGGATGGTGCCAAACTTTTACAAAAGGGGCCCTACAAAATAATCCGACATCCCATGTATACAGCCCTTTTTGTTACTTTCCTGCCTTTAATCATCGATTATTTTACGTGGATTCGTTTAGCGGTTTTTGCCATATTTGTATTCAACCAGATTGGCAAAATGATTTATGAAGAATCCCTTTTAATGAATCATTTTAGCGATTATCACGTTTACAAAACAAAAACATACAGGGTCATTCCTTATATTTGGTAAAGGCCTGAATGATAATATGCAAAGCAGGGAACAACAATTAATAAAGGTATCCTGGATCAGCATCCTCGGAAATGCTTTCCTTTCAGCCCTTAAAATCGTGATCGGATTCATCTCGGGCAGTCTGGCCGTAATTGCTGATGGGGTTGACTCAGCCAGTGATGTACTTACTTCGGTGATTACCTTAATTACAGCACGCATCATATCCCGTCCACCGAATGTGCGCTATCCGTATGGATATGCAAAGGCTGAATCCATTGCGACCAAAGCATTGTCCTTTATTATTTTATTTGCCGGTGCGCAATTGGCCATCAATACCACCCATAACCTGATTGAAGGTGTAGAACGCGAAATACCATCGCCAATGGCATTCTATGTAATTATCATTTCCATTATCGGTAAGTTGTTTCTGGCCAGGCTCAATGTTTCGGCAGGAAAAAAAACCAACAGCAGCATGTTAATTGCCAATGGACAAAATATGCAAAATGATATTATTATATCGTTTTCGGTACTGGTTGGTCTAATATTTATTTATGTCCTGGAAATGCCGGTGCTGGATTCGGTTTCTGCCCTGCTTGTTAGTCTGTGGATTATTAAAGTAGGATTCAGTATTTTCATGAAATCGAACATTGAACTTATGGACGGACATGATTCGGTGGAAATTTACAATAAAATATTCCGTATTATTGACTCGGTGGAGGGTGTTCATAATCCGCACCGGGTACGGGTTCGGAAAATTGGTTATAAGCTAATGATCGCTGCCGATATTGAAATAGACGGAAACCAATCGCTGCTTGACGCCCATGAGAAAGCCCACAAAGTTGAAGATGCCATTAAGAATAACATCCCCGACGTATTTGAAGTTTTTACGCACCTTGAACCCAGGGGCGATCAAAAAACCGAAAAAAACGTTGGTATCAGCCGCGACAGTATCCAACATTCCTGATCCTATATTTCTTTAAATGATATACCACAATGTTGGTATTTTTTATTGGTTATTATTAAGTAGTTTTGCATCCTAATATTATTTTATGAACATAATTAAGGGATTCCCCGAAAAGTTGAAAAAAAGATACCAGGTTACTACATTAAGGCAATTGGTGCTTATTTTATTAACGTTTTCCATGGCGGGATTTACATTATTGGCCATTAAAGATTTTGTTCAACTATTTGATAAGCCTGATTTTGGACTGAAAATAGTACAGTTTATATGCATCAACATGCCCCTGTATTATATATTCCTTATTATTTATGCGCTGATATTAGGACAAATGAATTTTTTCAGGCCTTTTGTTAACAAATCATTAGGCCGGCTAATCACCCCTTTTAAATTATTATACTCGAAGATTAAATAAAAAGTAATGTTATGCAGTTTACCAGGGACATAAAAATGGCCGATGTCATACATATCAATTATATGTTGTTGACCATATTAAAACGATTTAACATACCACTCGGATTTGGTGATAAAACCATTGAAAAGGTGTGTCGGAGCCACGATGTAAACACCGATTTTTTTCTTGAGATAATCAACTCATTTCATGATAAAAGTTATTTCCCTGAGCAAAATCTGAAGGCCTTTTCGTTGGAATTAATTGTGAAATACCTGCGCAATACCCACGACTATTACATGCTTGAGAAAATTCCTGAAATAGAAGGATACATTGAAGAACTGATTCAAAACTGTGTGACGGAAAACAAACCCAACCTCAGCATGCTTAAAAAATTCTTTACCGACTACAAGCAAGAACTTAACGAGCATATTAAAAAGGAAGATGAAATGGTATTGCCTTATGTATTGGAAATTGATAAGGCCTATAAAAACAATACCATTGACAAACCATTGTATGACAAAATCAAAAATTACTCGATTAACGACTATGAAGATGAGCATGAAAACGTGGAAGATAAATTATTCGATTTAAAAAATATTATTATCAAATACCTTCCACCGCTTCAAAATAAGAATCTCTGCAATACCATTTTAATTGAATTGTTTTTGCTCGAACGTGATTTAAACGACCATTCAAGAATTGAAGACACCGTGCTTGTTCCTAAAGTAGACCAAATGGAGCAGGAGTTAACTAAAATGTACGAAAGTGATCAGGGATAAACTGCATATTGTACTGGTTTTACCAAATATCATGGAATCTATTGCTATTAAAAAGCTAATTACCGATTGTGGTATCATTGCCGGTTTTTCTGAGTTTCCGGATATTCATCAACTTATTCATTATTTATCCAACCACTCCCCGCAATACATTTTTATCCATCAAAGTAAAATAACCCCTGAAAATTTAGACAACCTGAATATGTATAACGGCAAATCCGAATCGCTGTGTTTCATAAAAGTGGGGGAATCACAAATTAATCATACCGAAAAGTTGTTTCGCCATGTGCTGGACACACAAAAGAATGAAAACGAAATCATGAAACAGATCGTTCATATTTTTGAACCGGTCCAGCCGGCTACCCGTTTAATAGAAGCAACCGGTCTGAGTCAGCGCGAAATTGATATTTTAAAACAGGTTGCCCTGGGAATGACCAATAAGGAAATTAGTGAACATTTGCACATCAGTATGCACACTGTGATAACCCATCGTAAAAATATAACTGCCAAGCTCGGCATTAAAACCATTGCCGGATTAACCATTTACGCGGTACTGAATAATATTATCAATCCCGAGGATGTGGAGATGTAATTTCAAAGCACCTGTGAGGTACCATATTGTTTTGTCGCCATATCATCTGCATACGCCATTCCTGATAGACAGCCATGGGCAGGGTATTAAAATCCGTACTGAAAACCCGCAGAAATCGTTTGTGTATTGCCATGGTAAAATGGCAGGGTGTACTTTGCTCTCTTGCCTGACACCAACCTGTTGGTTAATGAACCAAATAGCGACACATTATATAATAAAGTGTAGCGGAAACTTACATTAAATTGGCGTCGTTTCCATTCGGCCTGGTTAATAAAAGGCAGGGCAGTGGAGTAAATACCCTGATCAAAATAATCGGGGCCATGCACCGCATGCAGATACTCTATTCTGAACACACTGTTTGTAAAGGGTTTAATAGCGATTTGTGCGAATAGCTGTTCAGAATTATCCTGCAAATAATGCCCCATATAGTATTCGTTCGAATTAAATGTAATACTCGCCATATCATGCTGATAAACCAATGGCATCGCCCGATAATATTCCATTGTTACAAAAACATTGGGTATTACATTCGAAAGTTGCAGGCCCACATTAAGATTGTAAATATTTTTTTCATCGTCATCATTAAAACGTGAAATCTGAAAATCATCCAAATAGATGGATCCGTAGACATGTAACTTACGGATTTCGCGAAAACTAAAATCGATAAAGAGCTGTGCATTTTGATGCAGCTCATCGGCCTTTCTACCGGAAATTTCAAGCGTATTGTTGTAGGCGCCATAAATAAATAATGGAAATAAATAACCTGGGTCGGGTGCATGACTGGTGTAAACCACGGTATTGCCAATTGCCAGGCGCGAATGTGAAAATAGCTGCACCCCCACCATATTGCCTGCCATAAACTTTTTATGCAATGGATTTTGCCCGGCAGAAATATTCCCTTGTTGATTTGGCTGGTCAATATACCCTGAGACCCGATTCGGTACCAACCAGGCATGAAAATAATGAAAAGTTAACCATTTCCAGGGTCGAAGTTCATATTTTAGCTGCGTAAAGGACGGCGCTTTATTGGAAATAATTGACGGATAGTGATAGTGATTGCCCCATTGGATATAATCTTTTACCAGTCCTGCATGCCCCCAATTCCATGAATAGGTAATACCGCCCCGGGCTTCGGTATAGTCGTCATACTCAACATAAATGGCCGCATTCCTGGGATTTAAATATTCGGGGTTAGAAAGTATGCGATGTTCTTCATCGTTTTCCCGCAGACTGGCATACATGGCGAAATTGTTAACATAGGCAAACCCCTCGACGCCGTACCAAAAATGACTAATGGTTCCGAATTGGTTATTCCCGTACTGAAGTCCGACAATCGGGCGTACCGAGCACCGAAATAAAGTATCGCGGTATCGCATGGACGAAGGACTGAAATTAAACTGATACCGGTCGGTACGATGGTGATAAAAATTCACAAACTGCTTTTCCAGGGTGTTTTGTTCAAGGTCAAATTCCTGCAGGTAAAAACCTAGTTCGCGCCGCTGACGAAGAGTAAGTGTACTCTCAACCTGTTGTATCTCCAGCAGCCAACGGGCAATGTTTTTACGCGAATAGGGCTTCACGGCCGTAAACACATCTATGATCTGCTCATTGGCCATCTCATCAATAAATTCATAAATGGGCTTATGCGTCACCTCTTCATATACAGTTTGGGAGTAACACGGAACGGAAGCACAAATAATTAACAATAACAGGAAAGCCATTCTCAGGAACTTCGGAACCTGTGAAAGATAATGTTAAATACCGAAACAAAAAAGTATTTTATATCCGTTCTTAAAGGATGCTTTTCGTAGGCATTCAAATATCGCATTTCCGATTCCTGAATCTCTTCAAGCGATACAGGACGATCGGCATAAAAAGGAGGGATAAGCCCGGGTTTATGATTGATTCTTTTTTCCTGCAATTCTTTGGAATACAACCCAAAATAATGTTCACTCAGTGGCCGTACACCAACAATTTTCATTTCACCTTTGAAAAAATTAATAAACATAGGCAGTTCATCGATCCACATACATCTTAAAAAACGCCCCAGGGTGGAAACCCTGAAATCGCCGTTAAACTTGCCCCCTGCCTTCAAGCCGCCGCGATGGTAGACATATTCCTGCAGGTATTCGGCAAACGGGTGCATGGTACGTAACTTATACACTTTAATTAATCGTCCGTTCTTGCCAATGCGTGGTAATTTAATCATCGGGCCATAAGTAGGATTTTTTGGATATTGTGGCTCTTTAACCTTGCGCGCCACGAAATACAGTAACTTATCGATCTCTTTTTCAGCGACAATTTCAAAACCACAGCTGTATAACCGTCCAAAAGTCTCGGCTTTGGTAAGTACCCGGTTATGGCCACGGGTAAGTGTAAAATATATTTTTTTGGTAACGGCAAATTTTGGAAAAATACGTTTCAACACAAAATCTAAAAAATAATAGCCGTAATTCAAAGGGGGTGGAAATTTTCGCAGTATCCGGGCTTTTCGCAGATTTTTCGTTTCTACGGCATCGACCAACACGCCACCATACGTTAATTTATGGTTGGCCGCTTCAAAAAACTTATTCAGGTAGCGTATATCATTAATGCGTTTAAGGTTGACGATGGATTCAATTCTTCTGTTAATCTGACTGCTGATATTAAACCGCGATGTTGTATTCAAAAACAGCGTATTTTCCGATGCAATGTTGGCATACTGAAATATAAAGTTATAAACTTCTTTATTGATCTCTACAAACAGTACTTCTTCACGCTTTTTGAGTAATTCGGAATCTCGCTGTTTAGTATCGGATAGACCGGTTTCCGTTTCGGTTGTTTGACCATTCATGTAATGCGGCTGGTACGATGGATTGATTTCAGCAGCCACCAACGCCGGGCTTTTTAACCAATAATTGATGAACATAAAAAACAACTCGAAAAATGTAGCGAACATAATGGTGCCGAGTACAATGAGTCGCGAATAATGCGAAATACGCAATATGTACATCAGGCTGGCCACCAATCCCAGTGCGATTAAATTGCTTTTTAAAACGGGCTTGATAATGTTTGGCAACGACCGTACCTGGCATAATTCGTACTTCTGAAAAAGAAAGGATAACACCACCCATATCAATAGAAATAGCAGCAATGCATTTAAATAAGTTGATATAAGATGGTTGTACGAATCATTTTTTAAATGAATACACAATCCAAAGGCGGCCAATACCAGTAAAATGTCAATCAAAAAATTCAGTGTCGGATTTTTTACAACAGCCATAATTCCAATATTATCAAATATTTAATGAAGTTAACCGGTACTGTGCAAATAGGATGAGTTCCCTGAAACAGGTGGATAAACGGATGTTTTTGCAGATGAAGCAATAAGGCAATTTCATGATATATAATGTTAGGTTAATTTAAATTTAAAGCATTTTTTCCGGTTTGCAAAACTTTATGCATCTCATTCAACACATTCATTGAGATGCATGTTTTTCGATGATTGAAACATTTTAATGTAAATTACTTATTACGTGAAATTTATAGCAATCATATCTCATACAAATAATTCATTACCTGAATTTAACTGCTCATTTTGAAATATTTGCACTTGTTTTGTTAAGAAAGTGTGAAGTTATTATTAAAATTGATATTTGTGTCACCCTCATTACCTGTTCCCATTACAGATTATTTCATGTATATTTGGCCGTAAACACAACAAATATTATGACAACACCTGCGCAAAACACCTGGCAAAAAATATACACACTGACAGCTGAACTTTATAATTTGTCGCCCTGGAACGCTATGGAGGAACGGGATATTTTCGGCGTGCAAATGCCCGATTCAGGGAAATGCTATTTTATAAGTATCATGGGATCGGCAGGTATCATGTATGGTATGAGCGCTTACGAAGGAAACAGGGCGCTCGGACAATTCTGGGAATTGCAAAGCCAGCCTGAAAACGCCGACCCTAAAATGGTACTAAGCATTCCACACCTTATTGTTACTTATGACCAAAAGGAATTCATCGATCCTGATCACCTGGCGCTCATTAAAGAACATGCACCAATTATTGCTGAAAAAGATATCTGGCCCGATGTTAAGCAAGTTATCCCGGGCAGGGTGCCCACGCTGCCTGCCGAAGATAAGGCCTGCGATTTTGTGCACGTGCTGGAACAAGCCCTGGATGTATGCCGGCGGGCAAAAAACGATATTGATTTTCTGTTTCCGGAGAATAATGCCGAAGATGAATACCTTATCAGAAAGCGGGTATCAGAAGGAGATTCATTAACCTGGAAAGATGAATACAGGCGTATAGATGAAACACCTGTTCAATATGATTTTTCTTTCACACCGGAACAAGTGGAACAATTGATGCAATTACCAAAAAAATCAATTGTATTGCAAACCGATATTGCGATGCTTCCAACACCCGTTAACGATGAGCAGGAAGGCCCCTTTTTCCCATTTTTACTTATTGCCGCCTGTAAGAAGACAGGTACCATCGAAGGTTTCCAATTATTGCAACCCAAACCGGATATAGATGCCATGCATAGCAATGTGCCGGCAGCTTTTATGGAGATGATGACCAATGCCGGTTACCGACCGGCAGACCTTGAGGTACGTGATCCGCTGTTGCACGGACTGCTAAAAGAAACCTTGGCAAAAGCCGGTATTAATATTACCCGCGTATCCGGGCTTGAAATGGTGGATAATGCCATTGAAAGTTTTTTACAGGATATGGGGTAAAATTTTATTTCATAGTCTCCCGTTAAATCCGGTAATATGGCCAGTACTTTACAGGCTCATTTATCTGAATAATCCTTCAATATCCGATTTGCTCAACTTTTTAACAAACCCCTGTTCGGATGTAATTATATCTTCAGCCAACTGTTTTTTGCGCTGCTGCAGCTCAACAATTTTTTCTTCCACCGTATCTTTGCATACCATGCGATAGGCAAACACTTTTTTGGTTTGTCCCATGCGATGCGCCCTGTCAATGGCCTGATTTTCAACGGCAGGATTCCACCAGGGGTCTACCAGAAATACATAATCAGCGCTGACTAAATTCAGGCCCTGTCCGCCCGCTTTCAGGCTGATCAGAAACACACGGCATTCGGGATCATTTTCAAATGCTTCCACCGCCTTTTTCCGATTGGTGGTTTTACCGGTAAGGATGCTGTACTTAATACCTTGCTCACTGAGTCGTTGCTCAATAATATCCAGCATGCCCAAAAACTGTGAAAATACCAGTGCTTTATGATTGGCGATTTTAGTGGTTATAAGCCGCGTCAGCTCATCAGCTTTAACTGACGCGTTTCCGTAACCTTCCTGTGTGCTAAGCAATGCCGGCGAATCGCATATCTGCCGCATTTTGGTAAGTCCTTCCAGGATGGTAAAACGTGATTTATTCAGTCCTTCCTCCTCTATTTTACCCAATAACCTGTTTCTGAAATCACTCCTGAATGCATCATAAACCTTCCGTTGTTCATCTCCCATTTCGCAGTAATGAACAACTTCGGTTTTGTCGGGTAACTCGGTCATCACCTGTTCTTTGGTGCGCCGCAGGATAAAAGGTTTGATGAGTGTCCGCAACTCCTCCAGCTTTTCCTTGTCTTTGGTTTGCTCAACCGCCCCTGCAAATTCTTTACGGAAAAAAGACAAATTCCCCAACAATCCCGGATTCAGAAAATTCATCTGGGCATACAGTTCAACCGTATTGTTTTCGATGGGTGTGCCGGTCATTACAAACCGCCGTTGTGCTTTCAGCAAACATACGGCTTTGTATCGTAAGGAATCGGGATTTTTAATGGCCTGCGATTCATCCAGCACCAGGGTATCGAAGGTAAGTGTACGGAATTTCTCAATGTCGTTCACCAGCGTGCCATAGGTGGTTATAACCACATCATTCTTCTTCCATTCCTTATGATCGGAACGGCTCGATCCCCAATGAATGGCATAGCTCAATTTGGGGGCAAATTTTTCCAGTTCGTTTTGCCAGTTAAATACCAGCGAAGTAGGACACACCACCAGGTTGGTAATATTTTTACGTTTATCATGATTTTTCAAATGGACCAAAAGACTGATCATCTGAAGTGTTTTTCCCAGTCCCATGTCATCGGCCAGGCAGCCACCCAGGCCCGTGTCGGCCAAAAAAGCCAGCCAGTTTAAGCCCGCTTCCTGGTAATGCCGTAATTCGGCCTTAATATCTTTGGGTACAGGCAACTCCGCAATACCATCGAAATTGTTCAACAACTGCTTTTTCTCCATGATCTCTTTAACTACGTCAGGGTCTTTCAACTCATCAAAGAGGTTCTCGATAATCATAAACTGAGACTTCCGCAGTTGCACCCCTTCCTCATTTATTTTTCCGTACCGCAGCATGGCTTTAAACCGGTTCAGCCATTCTTCAGGAATAATCCCGTATTTACCGTTGCTTAGCTTCACCAGGTTTTGGTTGTTCACCACGGTTTTGCGCAATTGTTTAAGGGGAACGGTCTCTTGGTCGAAAGCCACGGAAAGGTTCACATCAAACCAATCGGTACCGGAACTTACACCGTAATTTATCGTGGGTTTTACCGGTGAGTACTGTATTTTCTTTAGCTTGTCGATGCCATACATCTCAATATTGTTTTGCTGGCATACTTCATAAAAATCAAGAAACCACAGGTTTTCCATGACTTTATTTACCGACAGGTGAAAAAAATCCTGAAATGTATCCGGACTAAAACCGGGGTGTGTACCGGTAATCAATGCTAGAAATTCGTCCTCTGCCTGTTTATTTCTTGTTATCACGCGATTCTTATCAAATACCTGTAACCCATCTTCCAGGGCATTTACTTCCGTGTTCTGGTATATCGCAACCGGGTAGATCAGTAAAAATCCCGATGTCTCCCCCAAAACAATTTTAAAGCTTGGTATAACCTCTGTCAGCGTTTCTGTTTCCATAAGAGTTTTGTTTGTTTGGATCGTTACATAGCGGCTTAAAACAGCCAGGTTATTTTGGTAGAATGAATCCCATTGATTACGGGCAATAACCACGGGCCCGTTTTTAGTAATTATAAGCCAGGCCAGATAATCATACACCGACCGCCAGGGGTAGAATTTATGTTTGTAATGAAATAACAAATCATTGAGTGGGTGTTGTTCATCCGGCTTTATTTCCTGCCCATCAAGGAACATTTCTGTTTGAATGGTAACAATTTCCTGGTCTGCGTGGCAATGAATACGTGTTGATATTTCACCTTCGCCGATAGCCAATGGGTTCATATTATCTAAATGCGTATGATACGATCTATAGGAATTACCCCAATACAGCTGCTTGCCTTTTAGTTTAGGTAATAATTCCTTAAAATGATTGTATTTACGTTGGCCCTTTTTAGGTTGCTCATTCAGCAGGTGTATCTGAAGAAACTGATCCAGGCCTTTTGCCAAAGACTGGTCTGTCTCATCCGATAAGGACAGCCATTCCCGGTCGGCAAGGGGTGAATCGATAATTTCAATGCTGTTTTTAAGCACCGATCCTCTTTTCCCGATCTTGCCCGTTCCTGTTTTTACTGCGTACTGTACATCCTGGTTATAATATCCTCCCAGCTGGCAAATAAAATAAACAATGGTTCTATTATCAAGCGCTTCCAACACCTTTTCATCCGGCGTTATTTTTTCGATGCTCTTCCTGAGATCAGGTATTTCATTTACCGGAAGAAGCCCGGGCATGAGTGTATTATGACTTAGACGTCCTTGCTCAAAAGTGAATTCAATGGCACTGGTATTTTCATCCAACCCATATTGATCCCGTATTTCTTTCTTTTCCTTCTCCCAATTATGGGACTCGGGAAAGGCCAGCTTACCGTATTTTTGGCCAACCGATAACAGAACAGCCGCGATATGTTCACAGTTCTGTTTCCCGCAGCTGCATGATGCCTCCATTTGTGCAGAGGATTTGGTTTGGGATAAACCAATTGTGAATGCTACATTATCTACATGAATATCGGTTTTTACTTCCCCATTTTCAGGAGCTGGAATAGCAGCGTTTAGCAGCGGGACAACCTGTCTGGCTTTTTGTATTACTTCCTTTCCGAATGCGCTTTGCAGGGACTGAACAGACAAATCAGGGATAAACATCGCCTTGCCGGATGATATGTTTCGTGATTGCTGCCCTTTATTATGAGCAATGTCAAGTAAAGCAGCCGCTGCATGCTTGCATTCTTCATGTTTTTCAAAATAAAAACACGGACAATATACAATCAAACGATAAATATCAGTGTCATAGTTAATACTTACATGATAACAATAATCAGGCTCAGATTCACTTTCGACCTCATAAACAACATCCGGACTGCCTGGGTCCCCCTCATAACCAGCTAGCTGAAGGTTGGTTACGAAACCTTTGCTTAATAAACGATTCCCTCTCTTCAACAAATTAGGATGATAATTAAATAATGCCTGATAGGCTGAACTTCTTAAATGATTAGTATCATTTTTCATGGGTGCATTTCTTCAATAAGCCGTAAAAATAGCCAGGCGCTCATTGAAAAGTGTAATAAACCGCCAAATACTTATACAGAATTAATTAACAACCCGTTTTTTTTGTATTTTCATTCCCATGTCAAAGGTATACATCAGCTTAACAGTCGATTGGGAAGGGGAGCATTTCCATAACCTGAAGGAATTTATTGCCCTGCGTAAAAAAATTGGTGAAGATATCCCCGTCAGTCATTTTATATGCCCGGCCTATTTTACCGGGAAGCATGTAAATACGACTGCAAAAAAAATGCAGCCAGCTATCTTTTCTAACGACGAAATACACCTGCACATCCATTGCTACCGCGCACTCGTGGAGGAAGCCGGTGTACATTTTCGTACGGAACAAAATTATTACCGACCTATACCAAAACCATGGCTATCCCTGGCCCGAAAATATCCGGTGTTGAAATACCTGTTGCCTCATGTATCAGGCCGGGGTGTTCCGTTAACAACTTTTAATCCTGATGAGCAAAAAGCCATTATCCTATACAGCCAACAGCTATTACAGCAGTGTTTTCCGAAACATCCGGTTAATGGGTTCCGTGCCGGCGGTAACATCCTCAACGATGATACGATCAACATCCTGCATGATCTTCATTTTGCTTTTGACGCATCGGCTACCAGTCCGTCTATATATTCCAAGACCTTTGACAAAGGTCATTCCGGAAATTTGTACGATGATTATGGCGATCACAACGGATTGTTTACACATTTTTTGCTGAAATTATGGGGCGGTGTGAGGCAGGAAGAGGAGTTTTTAAAGAATAACATTTTCGTGGATAGCTATGGTGGAGAACCCGTGTGGAGCGATTCACAACCTTTTTACCTGGGCCCCATAAAGGAAATCCCTGAGAATTGCGGGATGACTGATTTTGTTTCACCCGATAAAACCGCCATACCGGTACTGGAAAAACTTATTGATAAAGCACGCTATACCGGTAAAATACAGTATTTGCATTACGGTTGCCACCAGGAAGGGGAAGGGTATTACAAGCAAAAACTATTGGATTTTATTCAAATGGCCGGTCAATATAGTGATAATATTGAATACATAGGCATGAACCAGTGTTGTGCATTGTTTTTTGATGCGAAATGAAAAAAATGAATACTCGTAATCGTTCATAATTGAAAAAAGCAATTTATGAAAATGCCTTGTAAGGTGGTCACCCCTGTTTTCAGCTTTGCAACACCCGATAATTTGAATGTGGTAACTATTTTAAGGATTTTCTATTTTATTGGACTTACCAGATTTAAAATTTGGGTTAAATTTAGTCAGGAAAGTATGATTAGATCAAAACCATTTATATCTCTCTAAAAACTTAAATTAGCATCACCAATTCCCCTCTGGAGAGGGGCTAGGGGTGTGTCAAAGAGCATGCAAAAAAAACGAAAAATAATCCCCTATAATCCGAAACTAAAACAGCTGGCCGGAAATTCGCGTAATAATTCTACCCGGTCAGAGATTTTTCTGTGGCAGTTTTTAAAAGGTAAACAAATGCGGGGATATGATTTTCACAAACAAAAACCAGTTGACAATTATATTTTAGACTTTTTTGCCATGAACTTATGTTGGGTATAGAATTAGATGGCTATTCACACTCAATCGAAACGATATATGAAAAAGACAGAAAAAAGGAAAGCAAATTATTAGAATTAGACATTAAAATATTACGATTTGATGACACTGAAGTACTTGATGATATAGATAATGTTTTATTGACCATAGTAGGATATATAGATAAATTTGAAGAAACACACCCCTAGCCCCTCTCCAGAGGGGAATAAGAGACTTCGA
>JAAAOM010000082.1 GCA_009908855.1 Bacteroidota bacterium | reverse complement strand
TGACATACTTATTGTTAAACGATTAAAGACTTATTTTTTACTCTAATCTTCTGTATTATTGTATATGGACTGATTATATAAAATTCATTAGCGCTCATTACCAGGACATTTCGACTTCGCTGGATGTGACTGTAGCGTTTGATGGCATTTTCGAAAATTGCTTTTTTCCGTAATTATTTTATGTAAGATTGCGGATAATCAAATAAAATTATCTTCCCGCTAAAACCCTAAATGCAGTCCTACCGACCAGGTATTGGTGTTGCCATAAAAAATTTCTGGTGTATACCGCTCCTGGTCGCCATTAATTGTGCGTTTTGCATATTCCAGGAATACATAGCCATCGTTAATCACCTGATAATTGATCTTAAACCCGATTTGTTCTTTTTGCCACTCCACCGATTCCATAAACGATTTGCCCAAAACCAGCGATTGTCCCGTTTCATCTCTTTCACGTATATACGGATAATCAGGGCCTTTGCGGGCTTTTATATAGTACACCTGCGCTCTGAATGCCCGAATGGGTTTGTAAGATAGGCTTACATAGAGCTCATCGGAATTATCCCGCAGGTAATGGCCCAGGTTATAATGGTTGGATTCGTATTGTGTTGTTTCCAGGTCATTTTTGTATGCCAGCGGATTGGTGCGGGTATATTCCGCTGTTGCAGTTACATTGGGAATTAGATTTGAAATGCGCAATCCTCCTTTCATGCTCCAGTGGTTGGAATGGTTGTTTTCGTCGAACAGGGTGGAAATGGTAATCACATCCAAAAACCAGGTGCCATAGAGATGCAGGTGTTTTAAGCTGCGGACACTGAAATCAAAGAACATGGTATTGTTCTGCCCGGCTGCATTGGTGGTCGCATTGTAAGTATGATCAACCGATTTAAAGAACATAACCGGTATTAAATAGGCCGGATGGATGCCCAAATCGCTGTATACAATAGAATTTCCGAATGAAAAATGAAACTGGTCAAAGGGTTTGAGCGTGAAAAAATTCAGCGCCATATATTTATCATGGAAAACATCGCGCACCGCACCGGCATAGGTATACGAACGTGCACTGTCAACCACTTCGGAGACCAGCCAGCCATGGATATAGTTAAAATCGAGCCAATGCACCGGGCGTATGGTGAGCCTTACATAAGCATAAGAGGGCGCTTTGCCCGATACTATATTGGCACCATGATAATTGGTCCCCACCTGCAAAAAATCCTTCACCACCGAAATGCGCCCCCAGTTCCAGTCGTAGGAAAGACCACCCAACATCTCGCTAAAATCATACTGTGCCTTGTAGTTGGCACCCGTTCGGGGTGTTAGGTATGCCGTATCATTCAATAATTTATTTTCATGATTGTCCCGCAGGCTGGCATAAATACCTACACGATCGCCAATGTATGAAAACATCTGCAACCCGTTCCGGCGATGATAGGCCGTGCCGTTCTCATTGCTCCAATACTGTATCCCCAATATGGGATTGATGGAGAAGGTAAACAGGGAATCCTTGTGGTAATAGCCATCCAGCCGTTTATCAAAATCCTTGTCCGGTTTGAGTTCTTTGTTAAAATCCTTCAGGTAAAAATCCAGTTCCTGTAGCTGCCGTTTGTTCAATTGTCCCCGGTTTTCGGATGCTTGCTGAAGCCAGGTTGCTATTTCCATGCGCGAATAGGGTTTAAAGGCGTCATTGAGCTCTATGACTTTTAAATTGGCCAGCTCATCCAGCAATTCAGTAACGCCGGTATTATTGACATGGTGATAAACCGTTTGCCCGTGCAATGCCGATAAGGATAAACAACTAAGAAACGCAACATATAACCTAAAATATCTTTTCAATGTATTGTGATTTTTATTAAAATATAATTTCCAATTTAGCATCTTATTTCTAATTTCAGGGTATTACCTGCATAATTTGTTAAACCATACATTATGATGGCGGGTTTATTTTTCCTCTGTAACAGGGCGTTTGTGCCAGGCAATCATTCATTTAAACCGGTCAAAGCAGAATGAACCAGATTCCCTGCAGCTATTTTTTTAAAATGAGTATCGGATTATTATTCTAATGATAGAAAAACTAAACAAAGAACACCATAAATTCCCCTCTGGAGAGGGGCTTAGGGGTGTGTTGTTGAAAAAAAATACAGTTCTTTTTTTAGTTTTTCGGTACATAGCCCGATAGTCTTATTTTTAATTCTTCCCGTAAGTTATAATTTTAACAGGGTCAAAAAACACATCGTATGAAAACAACATCTCCCCGCCAAATGGCGATATACATAGCTTTGCTAACGTCGGTAATAGCCGGACTGGTATTGATCATCACCCATACCACCGATTACCAGCCTTATTGGTTACCGCTTATTTTCTCGTTGCTCTTTGTATTTATTATTATTTATTTAATTGTTTATTACTGGTTGAACAGCTTTATTTTTGAAAAGATCAACCCCATTTATAAAACCATCCACCAGGTTAATATTCCCGAAAAAGAACTGCGGCAGGACCTGGAGGAAAAAGATGTGATATCGGAGGTTAAAAATGAAGTGTTGCAATGGGCCAAGCGCAAAACACGTGAGATCGCCCAACTGAAACAAATGGAAAAGTACAGGAAAGAGTTTTTGGGCAATGTATCGCATGAGTTAAAAACACCCATTTTTAATATTCAGGGTTATATTCTTACCTTGCTCGATGGCGGACTGGAGGACACATCCATCAACCGTCTTTACCTGGAAAGAACAGAGAAAAGCATTAACCGGATGATATCCATTGTAAACGATCTGGAGTCCATCGCCCGGCTCGAAGCAGGTGAAATGAAACTGGAGATGGATGATTTTAATATCATAACGCTCTTCGAAGAATCCTTTGAAATGAATGAAATGATGGCCGAAGAGCGGGGCATCAGACTTAAATTCGACCATAAATACGAAAAACCTGTGAAGGTGCATGGCGACAAAAGAAGGATTATGGAGGTGATTAACAACCTGGTTGTGAACTCCATTAAATATGGCTCGCCCAAAGGAACAACAATAGTTGGTTTCTCGGATATGGGCGAGAATACACTGGTAGAGGTTACCGATGATGGCATTGGCATACCCGAACACGATATCAACAGGATATTTGAACGTTTTTACCGCACCGATAAAAGCCGTTCCCGCGATATGGGCGGAACGGGCCTGGGATTATCCATTGTGAAACATATCATTGAAGCACATAACCAAACCATTAATGTACGCAGTTCAGTGGGCAATGGATCATCATTTGCATTTACCCTGAAGAAAGCAAAAGGCGGGTAGAATTAAATTCAGGCTGTTGCAGCATACCCCAAAAAATTTCCCCCAACTCCTTGCATTTCCAAATCAAATGTTTAATTTAACATTGAGTAATTATTTTACTCGTTATTGGCCCATTCTCAATAATCAATAGTGGGACTGACGGGGCGGAGCTGTATCCAAGCGCTAAACAAAAAACGATCACCAGTTATGGTTGAATGCTAAAAACACAATTTCATATGTCTAAAATTTATTTTCAACGGTCATATGGAACTCTCGATGAATTTTAATCATTCTCGTGTATGTAATTTAGAATGCTAAAATTCATGTTCGTTTCATCTCATCCCTCACGCGCAAACGCAAACTGATTTACAGGTCCTTCAAAACCCGTAACCCATTTTTAACAGAAGAGAAAACCACAAATCCAAAAGTTCCAAAAACAGGCATCTTTAATGGCAGTGTTCCATAGTCCGCCACCCTTCGCCTCCGCACAGGGTGACCATCAGACGGAACAGAGTCGAAGCGTAATCTGAATGATTGGAACCATCGAGTTTCCCATGCCGGGGCAAGCTATGGCAAAATATCCTGTTGGAATAATATCATGCTCGAAGCACTTATAAGCTCCAAAACACGGATTAACCTCCTGCTGAAGTTTTTTCTGAACCCGGAAACCACTTCCTACCTGCGTGAGCTGGCTACCGAGTTTAACGAGAGCACCAACGCCATTCGCATCGAGCTCAACCGTTTCGAGTCAGCCGGGCTGCTGGATACCGCGGTTAATAAAAACAAAAAAATTTTTAAGGCCAACACGGGCCACCCGTTGTATAATGATATCCGAAATATCATTCTCAAGTTCACCGGCATTAACCAGGTATTAGAGAATGTCATTAAAAAGCTCGGTAATCCCGAGAAAGTATTCCTTACCGGCGATTTTGCCAAAGGCATGAATACCGATATCATTGATATTATTATTGTGGGCGATGTCAACGAGGATTATTTAATCAAACTCATTCGCAAAGCCGAAGAACAAATCGATAAACGCATCCGCTACCTGGTGTATACACCGCATCGTTTTGAAACACACAAACCACTGAATCAAAAAGTGATGTTGTTGTGGAGTGCTTGAAGAAGTTGAAAGATAGAAGTTGAAAGGTCAAAGCTGAAAGGTGAAAGCGCAGATATACGATTTCATTTTGTGGTTCTGGGTTTTATGGAATGTTAGGTTTTTAAAAGAATTAGATTGTGAGCTCAAAGTCAAGAGAAGAAAAACAAATTAATCCATCTGGCATGTATTCTATTTAACAACCATATTCCCGCTTTGAGCTTTCAGCTTTGAGCCTTCAGCTTACTAATATCAAATCAAGAAACCAAACTTTTAATTAAAACATGAAAACAATGCATTCCATTAAATACACAAACTTAAATAGTAACATCGTAGCCCCGCTTTCAGCTTTCAACTTTGAGCTTTCAACTTCTTAACATGAAAAACACTTATAAAAAAGGCAACCCCACCCTCATCTTTACACTGGCATTTATTGTACCCTTTGTGGCGCTGGTAGTCATTTATTTCTTTACCAACCGGCGTCCGGTGGAGCTAAGCACAGCCCTCATGGTTGTGGTGTTGCTGATGGCCATTGCTATTTTCTGGCGCAACGAAAAAATTATCGACCGCCACCGCGATATACACGAAGGCGGTGTTAAACTGGTCGAACACGAGTACCATCAGTTAGAAACACTGGTATCGCTCTATACCATTCTAAATCCGCGACTGCCCTTGCCACAAACCCGTTACTGGGCGGCCTCGCCCGATGTGCTGGAAAAACTGGCCACCCTGGTATTGACCAAAAAACCCCGTTGTGTGGTTGAAGCGGGCAGTGGCATCTCCACCCTGGTAACCGCCTACTGCCTGCAAAAGCTGGGCAGGGGAAAAGTGATCTCCTTCGACCATGACCCGCATTATGCCGGGCGCAACCAAAAACGACTGGTTGATCATGGATTGGAAGCATTTGTGGAAATAATTGTTGCGCCTGTCAAAGAGGTTGAAATTGAAGGCGAAACGTGGAAATGGTACGACCACACCAAAATAAACATCAACCAACCCATCGACCTGTTGTTTGTTGACGGCCCCCCGCGCCGCACGCAAAAACTCGCCCGGTACCCGGCCGTGCCTTTGTTGAAAAAGCATTTTAGTGAGGACATTACAATCTTACTGGATGATGGTGACCGGGTGGAAGAAACCACCACGGCTGAGATGTGGGCCAATGAATTAAATATGAAGGCGGAGCATGTTGCTACGGAGAAAGGGGCATATATTTTGGAAATTGGTTGAGAGATAAAAGAATTAACAAATAGTTTAAATTTATCCGTTCCAGTTTTAAAGTAAATACGCTATTATGAAGCATGAATTTACAAAACATTGCTTAGAGCAAATTAAAAGACGTGGAATAACGAAAACAGATGTATTAGAAGTTTTACAAAATCCGGATAAAATAATAAAGCTTGATGATGAAGTAATGGTTTACCAATCTCTAACTAATGTCGTTTGGTTAAGGTAATAATGTAAAAAATGGGTGCCCTCGCTCACCCCTCAATCCCCTATAGGGGAAGCCCTGCGCGCTGATCCCTTTAGGGAAGCGAAGGGTGTGCGGTGGGATGAGCTCACTAACTAAACGACATTGAATCTCTAAAAATGGATAAGAGATACTTATTTCGTATTTTTGTTAATACGCTCAAACAGCCAAATATGATTATCACCGCATACCGAACCTCAAAAATTGAAAAATACCATGAAAATTAAATACGATAAAGAAAGCGATATAATATATATTAAAATTTCAGATGCAAGCATATCCGAAAGCATTGAAAATAAACCCGGTGTGATCATTGATTATGACCAATCATCTAAAATAGTTGGTATTGAAATCCTTCAGGCCTCTCAGAATATGTAGCATTTTAATTCTGTTGAACATGTTTTGGGTATGCTGACAGCCGGTGATTCTCATGAAACCATTTTTAAGCGGATATGACTGGTTGAGCCTGAAGATATACAGGCATGCCTGATGTATGGGTTGAAAATCGCCTGGCATAAAAAATGGATCTGATTGTTAATAAAAAGTACGTATATTTGTACGTATATAATAACAAAAATATTTCATTATGATTGCAGCTAATTTTTCTGAGTTTCGGACTAAACTTAAAATGTACCTCGATAATGTTGAGGACAATAACGAAATATTGATCGTTAAAAGAAAAACCGGTAAAGGAACAGTCGTGATTTCATTGGACGAATACAATTCAATGACGGAGACTATGCATTTATTAAGCTCAAAAACGAATGCTGATAGGCTCTATGAATCCATTGAACAAATGAAAAAAGGGAACACTGTTTCTAACGACTTGATCGAAGACTAATGCGCATAACCTTTTCCAAAAACGCGTGGGATGACTATGTATCATGGCAAAAAGAGGATAAGAAGATACTCAGGAAAATTAACGAATTGATTAAGGATATTCAACGGACTCCATTTGAGGGAATCGGTAAACCAGAGCCCTTAAAATATGACCTGGCAGGATTTTGGTCACGACGCATTGATTTAGAACATCGATTGGTTTACAAAATTAAGGATGATGAAATATTAATTTATAGCTGCAGATTCCATTATGATCAATAAACGGAGGTCTGGTAATAATCGTGAACTCAAACAAGATTGGGCTGGTGATTTGAAAGACACAGGATATTCTTCCATGAATTTACAAAAAAAGTCACTTGATTGGAGACAAAAGTAAGCTATCTCGTAGAAAGCCTCAAAAAAATTGATGGCTATATTAAAAAGGTTAAGTAGTCCAAATGATATTCGAACATCTCCCTATGCACCGTGTACTGTGTCCTGCGCCATTGCTCTTCCGGTACTCGGGTAAACCGGTCTCCGCATTTTTTAATTCTTCAACAAAAACCCCTATTTTTACCCGGTTCAATACCCGGTCAGCAGTATGGTGAGTAGAAGTCGATAAAAATATTCATGAAAAATATAACGCAAAAATATTCTCTGTCTCTATTTGGGCGATTGCCAATGCCCATATTCATCCTTCTTTTTCTTTTCTCCTGCAGCGCCAAACGCATCAATTACCTGCAGGAAGCCAAAGATGATCATGCTGCCATCGACAGCCTTTACCAGGAGAGTTACGAGACCTATCGGGTACAGCCGGCAGATATCCTCCACGTACAGGTTAATTCGCTGAATGAGGAAACCAATGTGCTGTTTAATCAAAATACCGATCAATCAAGCGGGAATCAAAACCTGGGAGGTTTTTACATTCGCGGATATTCGATCTCGGAAGCAGGGTATATCGACCTGCCCATTATGGGCGAGATTAAAGTGGCGGATATGACCGTTGCTGAAATAGAAAAACGCATTAACGAAGCCGCCGAAGCCTACATCAAGGAACCCGATATAGATGTTAAACTGGTTAGCTTCGATGTTACCATCCTGGGCGAAGTCAATTCTCCCGGACGAATAACGGTGTATCGCGATAAAATGAATATCCTGGATGTGATGGGCATGGCAGGCGACATTTCCTATTACGGCAACCGACGTGAAGTGCGCGTAGTACGCACCACCAAAGAAGGACGCTATACCTATGAACTGGATTTAACCGATAAGAATTTATTGGCCTCATCCGATTTTTATGTGGCCCCCAACGATATTATTTACGTAAAACCGACACCCATCGGTATTTTTCGTGTAAGAGCATCCGATTATAGTACGCTGCTTACAACCATTACTTCAACTATTACGGCGGTGGTGTTGATTGTAACGTTAACGCAGGACTAATGAGCTGAAAGCTCAAAGTTCAAAGCTGAAAGCAGATTACGATTTCAATATATTAATAGCGTATGGTTGGAATGGATAGATTTCAGCTATTGTGAAAGTAAGCTAAATGGAAGATTTGCTGATAATACAGATTCTCCACTAATAGATGTAGTAAAAAGAACCGGATTAGAAATAGCGTAAAAATTACACACAACATCAATGAAACGCAAACTCCATTTCAACGTTTAAACCTGGTAACCTTTTATCACAAGCAATGAAAACAAGAACATTCTATACAACCCAAAAACCAAACCCTGGAATGCTCTTCCGGCCTCCCTCATCCGGTCTCCGTTTTCCGTTTTCTTGCTTTCAACTTTTAGCCTGATATTTCGTAACTTTGAGAATCTTATTTAAAAACCGGAAAAATGGAAAAGATCATCAATTTACATATTGAGAAACTGCCTGAAGAATATTATCTGGCTACTTCCGATAGTATCCCGGGATTGGTAGCACAAGGCAGAACAATTTCCGAAACCATTGATATTGCTAAAGATGTAGCTAAAAAATTGATTGAGGCCCAGGAAAATAAAATAGCAGACTTACATACTGCAAATGATAACTTTGATTATCCTTTGGTTATAGGTGTATAAATGGGACGTTTATCCGGGTTTAAGTATCGTCAGATCATTAAGAAACTAAAAGGTTTTGGTTTTGAATTTTACCGGCAAGCTGCCGGGAGTCATGAATTGTGGTATAATCCCGGGAAAAAAGTCTTTACAACCATTCCAAATCACCCTGATGATATGCCGGAAAGAACCCTTAGAGCCATTTTAAAACAAGAAGGAATCTCCGTTGATAAATTCTTAAATAAATAATTGTTTAAAAAGTCTCTGGCCTGCAATAATAAGAAAGCACCAAAATGTTCCGTTAGCAACTACCAATATTCTTTCAGCTGTTACGAATGCCAAACAAAAAGTAAGGATCAATCGATTGTAATTGTATTAAATATCCGGCCCGGCCTTTACAACGAAACAATAACATAAGCAACATGCCTAAAACAATCCAAAACCCGAAAACGAATCCTCTTCGCTTTCAATATTTTAATTGAGCCTGATTGGAAAAATTCGGGTTCAGGTATTACAGGGTAAGCTTAAAGCATTTATCTTATATTTTGTAATTTTGAAGAAACATTTTTCATAAACAACATTGGGCGAAAAGAACTTTTTAAAATATCTTGACCTTAATAGCAATGAAAGAATTCGTGTTCATATTTCAGTAATAAATGGGAAGGTTGCTGATGTTGTTGTTCAATATGAAACATATATGAATGGTAAATGGGAGGGAATTGTAAGATACGATTGTGCACATGGGTTTTTTCACCGTGATGTAATGTACCCCGATGGTGAAAAGGAAAAACAAGTTATTGAATTTGATAATCTTGAAACAGCTTTGACTTATGCTGAACAGGATTTAAAAGACCGATGGGAATTTTATAAAAACAGATATCTAAAAAAACTTAAAAATGACTAATAAAGAAACCATAAACAGAAATATCGGGTTGTCGTTCGATTTTATCAGGCAAGTTATTGAGCATCCTAAATTGTTGAATAACTTAAAAGATAACACCACCATTGAGTTCTTGCAAAAAGATTACCCGGAACGTGAAAAGGTCCACAAAGTAATGCCCGATAAATACATTAAGGTTAAAAGAAACTTTGAAATGCTGTAGAGTTACCTGAGGGCTAATTCGGGCTGCTTAAAAATAGTAGAATGAAAACCCACGCAAAGTCGCGAAGCCGCAAAGGAGAACTGAAGTTAAAACCATACACCGTATTGTCGCATGAAATTCCTGGTAGATGCTAATCTTCCAAATAAATTAGCCAAGGAGCTTAAATCAAAAGGATATGATGTAATTCATACCGATGATCTAAAAATGTTCATACAACTTGAAGATGGTAGGGAAATAGCGATGCCACCGGGGAACAAAGGAGCAATTGGCGCTTGATCGGAAACGGGGAAGGAATTCATTGGGAAGACCTCGACGAAGACATGCAGGTGGAAGGATTAAATTTCTAAACAAAGACCAAAAACGAGTCAACTAAGCAGAGATTATTTTCGAAGACGGAAAATTTGTAGAAGTAAGGTTATCAGATGTAAAAGGAAAAGAACCATTAGACCCACAAAATTTGAAAAAATTCAAAAAAATTGTAGAAATCTATCGTGATGATATTGTCAGAAAATGGGTAGACTTTTTTGTTTATAATAAACCGATTGAATCGGAAAGAATTACTAAAAAAATATAATAATATGGTTATAAGTATACAAAAAGCAGAATACAAAGGGGGGTATAAAATATATTTTAAGTTCTCGGATGGTGTAGAACAAATCATAGATTTTGAAAACTTTCTAAGAAATGCGAAAAATCCAATGAATAAAAAATACCTTGATATAGGACTTTTTCAGTCATTTACCATTGATCATGGTGATATAATGTGGAATGACTATGAAATGTGTTTTCCAATTTGGAATTTACACGAAGGGACAATATAATCGACATTTTTTCAGAAATAATTTAGAGACCATATTAAATATCTGGTTCAGCTATTGCTGCCAAACAATAAACGCAAACAAAATACATTCACCAATCCATAGCCTGAAAACGATCCCGCTTCAGTTTTAGCCTTTTCATCCTCCGAATCCACCAGCTTTGATTCTCCTTCGTAATTTTACTACGGAGAGGGAGCTCTGCTGACCTTGCTCTGCTGAAGCGGATACGTAAAGGCGAAGAGCTACGCGAAAACGATGTTGGCGAAGAAGAAGAGCTTTCAGCTTAATATACCGTAACTCTGAATAAAACACCAAAACTATTGAACCATGACCTACAAACGAACAATCAATATACCTGAAACAGCCTTTTCAGTTACCCGGCAAGGCTTGGATGATTTTGCCAATGAATTGCTGCACGCGGCTATTATTAATTAAATTTTTGATTTATCTTTGATAGAAAGCATTAAATAGCTTAATCACCTGCACTTAAATGAATATAGTTATGCAGACCATCGAAATTGACGATAATATTGCAGAAATATTAGGAAAGGAAAATTTGAATCCTGGAAATATCTTAAAAGAGTACCTTATGATGGACTTATTAAGTAAACGGGAGAAATATGATCAACAGGTACAAAAAATGGAGTTAAAGTATAAGAATAGTTTTGAAAACACAGAACAAGAAGTACATTCCAAAAAAAACTCCGAAGATTTTACTATTGAAGATGACTTAATGGAATGGGAGTTCGCCGTAGAAAGTCTCAAAAAAATTGATGCCTACCTTCAAAAGGTTAAGTAATTGAAATGATATTCGATCATCTCCCCATCATAAACATTATGGGGATAAGGTAAAACCATCTTATGAAATAGAAACTGAATCTATTTTTCAAGCAATTGTTAGCATTTATAAACAAACAAATAAATAATAATAGAGGAGAAAGTTGTATTATAAACATCATCCAAATCTGGAAACGGCCCACTCTTCCGGCCTCCACGCTTTACTAAAAACAACCCAACATAACCCATTTAAGCAAAAACAAAAATCAGTAACACTCTCTAGTGTGGTAATTACTAAATAAATTAACTTATACGCCTTTACGAATATTTATGTTATTATTCTTAATGAATATCTGCAATCGCTCATAATT
>JAAAOM010000032.1 GCA_009908855.1 Bacteroidota bacterium | reverse complement strand
CAATTGTTCAGCGTAGTGGATACTGCGATTAATTACGGTGGTCCATTCCCAATTGAAACCACTATAGATAAATTACTGTAAAATAAGTTTTTGCACTGGTGGCTCCGAAAAAGGTTGGGTTAGTTCAACAGAGCCTCTAATCTAAAGCGTATGCAAGCAACACTTTATTAGAGGCAAAGTGATAGCGAAAGTACATTATTGATTATCAACCCAATTCTCAATTCTAATATTATTTAATCTCTCAAATTCTCGAACATTGCGGGTAATCAATATCATATCATTGTAAATTGCCGTAGCTCCAATAAATAAATCTAAATCACTTATAATTGTTCCCAGTTGTCTTAATCTTGCTTTTTCTTTTGCATAAATATTTATAGACTGAAAAACTGGGATAATAGTAATTCTCTCAGAAAAACTATCAATCACTGCGACATTTTTATCTCTTCTTTGGCTCTTCTCTGCTCCATATAGCAGTTAGCAAGTGTTATCTCAGATATTGCAAATTTATCATATCCAAATTGCTGAATTTTTTCTTTTATCTCAAATTGTCCTTTGAAATAATGAATGCAAATATTGGTGTCAAGTAAATAATCCATTAAAACTCCTCAATTTCTCTATTGTTTATTCTGGAGTTTCGGATATCATCTATTATTTCATCTGCAGATCTCTCATCATCCCATGCTCCGAAGCAAGAAGAAAAATCATGACTATCCTCAGCTTTGTCATTAATGGATTGTGTCAATTTAATAATCAAATCTTTTTTTGATTCAATATCCCAGTTTTTCATCAACCTGAAATAACTATTTATTTTATTTTTTTCGAATGCTAAACTCATTTATAATCTGTTTATTACAAATTTACAAAATAATCAACTATTTGATATGCGTTATATAGGGAAAAATCATTAGATTCATTAATTGCTTTTTCCGATAATATATGCATGGGAATTCAATTTTTGTAATTTCAATCATAAAATTAATTTTCATTTTATGCTGTCTGTATTTTCGCTAACGTTGAGTATATTGCAAGAAGGCGATTACGGGCTTCAAACTTATCAAACCGAGATAAAGTTGAAGCGGGCTTAACCCCCATTGCACGTATTTTCTTCACCAACATATTATTGTAAAACGAAATCTGAGCGTAGCATTTGCTACGCTCGACTATTCCTGTAGCATGCGCTATCGTTTTGTATTAAGAAATCAATTTACAATTGTTCAGCGTAGTGGATACTGCGCTGAATTACGTTTGTATGGAATTCTAACGAAAATATCAGTACAAAAAACCCCTCTATCTTTGGTTCATCTGGCCACCACTGGAGAGGTTGATATTTTTCATCTCGGGATTGCCGCGATAATTTACATGGCCGCCACTGGATGCATTCACGCTTAATACTTTTACTATACCAATATTTACATGGCCTCCGCTACTGACGCCAGCCGATGTATTTTCAACATCCAGTTGCCCGGCATTTAAATGCGCACCCGAACTGCCATTTAAGCTGCCTTTAAGGGCGGTACCACGAATTTCCAGATGGGCACCTGAACTTACGTTAATATCCACCTCATCATACTTAATATCCAAATTGGAGCGTGCCCCGCTGCTGCCGTCAATGTTGATGAAGTCACCGGTAACGGGCATGCTGTTCGAGGCTGTGGCTCCTGAGCTAATGGCCAGTTTTTTTAATACGGGCATGGTTACATACACATCCAGGTTTTTAACCCTGCGAAGTTTTTTCCTGGTATAAACACGCAGCTTATCACCGTTAACTTCGGTAATGATGTATTGCAAAACATTCTCATCCGTAACCACCTTTATTTCAAAGGTATCTTCCTGATGAAGATGGAGATGAATGCCGTTGCTGACTTCAATTTTTTCGAATGGGTCAACATCCCTTATTTCTTCAGCCGTTATACCATTACCTTCTATTCTCCCGGAAGTTAAAATCATATCGGTGTTACCACCCAATACCGAACGCACATAAAAAGCCATTGTCAAAATCAGAATGAGTACACCCAGTGCGCCGCCTAATAGAATTTTACTACTTGTTTTCATTGTTTGGAGGAATTAATGAGTTAATGTTTATGATAAAGATTTACAATATCTTTTTCACTTAAATCCAGCAGCTTGGCTGTTTTAAAAAAATCAGGAACAATGTTGCTTAGAAAATCTTCCTTTTTCAGGTCTTTGGCCCGTTTATACGCACCAGCAGCAACAAAATAGCCAATGCCACGCTTATTAAACAGTACATCCTGATCCTGCAGGTAAGCAAACGTGCGCATAGCTGTGTTTGGGTTAACCTGCATTTGCACGGACAACTCACGCACCGACGGAATCCGTTCGGTCTCTTTCCATACACCGGATAGGATATTGTTGATCATGTAATCGGCAATTTGTAAATAAATGGCCCGACCTTCGTTAAAATCCATCTCATACCTCGCTTTCTTTCAATTTAAAATAGGATACCACCAAAAAAAATGGCCCCATGATTCCCCAATATAGTATTTTGGCAATGGTTGGTACGTAATGTCCGAATAATTCCTGCATTTCGTAATGCATATTATCTCCGAAATGTGATCCGAAATCCCACATAAAACCGCCTGCAATAAAACGGGTTACGATAGCCGAAACAATGCCCAGTGCTATCAAGAAAACAACCACCGATAAAATGGTTTTTAAGAACGCCCCGCTGCGGAACGTTAAACTACCCAGGATAAAAATGGTTTGTATAATCAAAAAACCCGATATGGCATTTAGATGGCCAATGCGGTTAAATGATTGGTAATCGATAGTATAGTCAAACAATAACGCAGCCAGTCCGCCACCAAAACCAGCAGCCAAAAGAAAAATAATGTAACCGGCAACCACATAAAATATGGAGGCTGTAAGCCAGACCGAAACGAATTTTTCAAGATTAGAGGCGGGCAATAGCAAGTATTGATAACTTTTTGCAGGCGTACTTAAATCACCAAAAGCATGCGCACTGTGTATAAGGCCAATAATAAAAAATACGGGCATATACCAACCCATCATCGCTTTAAAATCGACCGTATGCTTAATCCATGCCTGGAAAAAAAACAAAGCAAAGAATGTTAAGCCCGTGGCTAACAGATAAAGTGTGTATTTTTTTTGGTTCAGTATGAATTGACGATATAATAGTTTACCCAGATTTTCCATGATGTTCTTTTTTTACATAAATAACGAATTGATTTCCTGCGGATTGGTCATGATGCCGTTAAACAGTACTTCGAGTTCGATATTCGAGTCCTTTCCTGTTTTATTTTCTGTGAGATATATTTTCCCACCCACAATGTCTTCATCGTAAAACACTTTTTCGCTTCCTTCCGGCGATTTGGTGAGTGCCAGTTTCGCCGATATATCCATCATCGACTGGTTAAACAACAACCGGCCCTCGTCCAGCACGACAATATGGTCAACCAGACTTTCAATATCTTTCACCTGATGCGTTGAGATAACAATGGTACGGTCGTCGGTAAAAAAATTGGCAATGACTTTACGAAATTGCGATTTGGAAGGAATATCCAACCCGTTGGTAGGCTCATCCAGAAACAGGAACCGGGCATTGGTTGCCAAACCGAAGGCCACAACAAATTTTTTTCGCTGCCCATACGAGAGTGTATGTAACTTTCGTTTTTCATCCAGTCCAAATTCCCTGAGTATGTTGTGTACCATTTCCATATCGAAATTCGGATAAAAAGGACTATGAGCCTTAATATATTGTTGAATGTTTATGGGCGGTAAATAATATTCTTCAGGAATCATAAATATTTGTTCCAGGAATTTGGCTGAACGGTCTGAGGCTTCATTTTCATCAATACGGCAACTGCCTGAATGCGGAAAGAGCAATCCGCACATCAACCGTAACAAGGTTGTTTTACCAGCTCCGTTTTTACCTAATAATCCCGGAATATGACCCTGTGGTATGTCCAGGCTAAAGTCCTGTAACAGCTTGGCGTGCTGTGTATACCCAAAGTTGAGATGATCAATGTTTATCATATATAGTGTATTAGATTATTAATACACTACAAATGTATAATAATTATTTATTATTTACCTAATTTTTTCAGAAAATTTTTGACGGAAAGTTTCAGGAACCAAGTTCAGTCGTTGTTTTTGATAATCAAAAAAGGCCATTCCGGTTTTTACCCAGGCAATATCTTTTTGGGTTGCCTGATTGGTGAGTAGATAAACCAAATCAAATCCTATTTTATTCCAGTCGTTAATCCCCATTTTAATGGTTAACAGATCGCCCTGGAACCCCTGGTTTTTATAAATAATGCCCGAGTCGATCATGATCAGGCCACTGCCTTCCACATTTTTCTCGCTATAACCCAGCGAATTCAAAAATCGTAGCCGTGCTTCATGCACCAATCCCAACACAGCATCGTTTCCCAAATGATTGGCATAATTCACATCCGTAATGCGAATGGGCATTTCGGTTGAATAAATAAATTTTTCCGGTAGTTTAATTCTAATGCGTGCCATTTTTAAACAGGTCTAATAAGGTTTCGGGCCGGGTGAGATGATACGCTTTAAGGCCTGCTTTTTCAGCCCCTTCAATGTTGGGTAATGTATCATCAATAAACAAGGTTTCATCCGGTGAAATTTCCTGCTCCCCGCATACTTTCAGGTAAATATCGGGGTGTGGTTTGCGCATTCCCATGGTATGTGAGTAGTAATCCTGCTTAAATATACCGGAAATTTCAGGTATCTGAAAATGTTTATTCAAATAGTTGCTGAAGTAATTATAATGTATATCGTTGGTATTACTCAAAAGGTAAGTGTTGTAGGTTGCTTTTAGTTGTTTTAATAATTCGAGCCTTTCTGGTGGAATGTCAAGCAGCATGGCGTTCCAGGCCTGGTCAATGCTTTCATCCGATAGCTTCTGATCGGTCAGTTTCCGAATTTCACTACGGAATTTTTCCGAGGAAATTTCCCCGATTTCATATTCACTGAAAAACTGCAATTGATGAAACTGGCTGAACTGCTCGTCAATGGCCGGAAGACCAAGGTCCCGAAAAGCATCGACCGTGCGATGGTAATTGATATTCATGATGACCCCGCCCAGATCGAATATGATGTTTTTGATTTTTCCTTTGGAATCTATCTTTTGGTTTAACCTCATTCTTTTTTGTGCAAAACTAACAAAATATGGGCTAACAGCTTTTTTTTAAAAACCGTTTATACCCGATTAATTAACCGGTAAAATAAAAAGATGCTCAAAAACATTTTGTTTTAATAATATTATATATTACATTTGTTATATATCTTATTACAATATATTATTTATGATATCAAGAGAACTGCAAAAAGGGGTGTTAAAACCATTGATTCTGAAAGTGTTAAATGAAAATGGCCGAATGTATGGCTATGAAATAACACAGAAAGTGCAGGTATTAACCCAGGGTAAAATAAAGCTATCGTACGGCGCTCTTTATCCAATTCTACACAAGCTTGAAAAAGACGGGACACTGCAAACCGAGAGTGCAACGGTTAACAATAGAACACGGGTTTATTATCATATCACCCCAAATGGCAAATCGGTTGTGAAAGAAAAGATTGAAGAATTGGAGGAATTCATCAATACCATTCAAATATTATTGAAACCAAATTTAGGTTTGGACACATGCATTTAACCTCGGAGCAAATATCACATATCGAAGCGTTAATTGATAAGGCTGGCATCAACTATTCACATTTGAAGGAGGACCTGGTAGATCATTTATGTTGTGATGTAGAACAACAAATGACGCAAGGATTATCTTTTCAGGCTGCACTGGAACAGGTGCTTATCCAATGCTCATTGGAACATCTGTTTGACTTGCAGAAACAAACCTTATTATTAACCAATAAATTATATGCTATTATGAAGTCAATCGTTAAATCCTTTGGTGTAATCGTTCCGATAATGATTACAGCAGGTGCATTATTTAAAAATTTCCATCTGCCAGGAGCCAGTGTTCTATTGACACTTGGCTTTTTACTGCTCTGTTTTTTGTTAATTCCCGCAGTAGCCATAATTAGTTACAAAGAACTCAATGACAAAAAAAATCTGGTGCTACATGTTTGGACAGCCGTAGCTGCCATATTTCTATGCACCGGTTTAATATTTAAAATTATGCATTGGCCGGGTGCAAATTACATAATGTTTGCAAGCATTGTATTTCTGTTGCTCTTGATTCCCGTTCTTCTTATTGAGTTCCGCAAAAGGTTGAGATCCAATGCATCCCTCATTCTGGCATTTACCGGGATTATTCTGCTACTTACAAGTATTCTTTTTAAAATGTTTCATTGGCCGGGTGCTACCATCATTCTCGCATTCAGTTTTATAATTATTGGTTTTCTAACCATACCCATTTATCTTGTTCAGGCAAATGGCGCTCCCCAAAAAGTTTTACTTGCCGTAATACTGGCTATTTACATCCCCGTATTTGGCATTGTCTCTGTTCATAAATTAAATTACACTTTTGAAGGTGACTATAAATCAATGCATGAACGATTGGATCAAATCAAAATTCCACACGATTTTACCAATGGTACCAAATCATTTCCCAAAATGGATTTTACCAATAATTACAACCAAATTTTGGCTGAGTTCGACGCCATCGAAACGAAATTAAAATCAAAACTCAAACAAGGAGATCATTACTACATTCATTCACAAAAGGATAGTATGTTGATTTCAGAAATGGATTTGTTACATGAACATATAGCTTCTTTTTATGGAGAACTGGTCAATCATGCCAATGAGGAACAAATTTTGATTGTTAATCAGATCAAAGAACAGCTAAGAATTGAAAAACCATCGTATAAACCATTATTATACATCCATGTACTGGATCGTTTGCATCTAAAAAGGCAACAATTTGTCCACCTCAACCAATTAATTATGAATCCTAAATATGCCCAATCATGAGAAAAAACATCATAATTACCGGAACCATTGCGGTTATTCTGGCGACCATTTCCGCATTGCTTAAACTTTATAAGCTGCCCTTTGCCAATATCACCCTAATGATGGCAATCGCAGTTTATGTAGCCATACTATTTCCTCAATCAATCATAGAAGCCCGGAAAACCAAATCTCCTTATTTCATACTTATCATTTTAGGCGGAATAAGTGCCGCCTTTAGTCTGACCGGCACATTATTCTCACTGATGCACTGGCCTTACAGGTACATTGTATTGACTATGGGAATTGTGATGCCTATTGTGTTGTTCCTACCCATATTCATTTATCAGTATGCCCAACATGGCTCCATTCATATAAAACACTTTATGGCCGTATTGGGTATCTTTTTATTCTTTAGCCTTACGGATGCCTTTCTTTCCTTAAACATCAGCAAAAACGCTATTGATGGTGCTGTGCAGGTGGAAAGGGAGTTTACTATATCCAACAATATTTTGAGCATGGAGATCAAAACACTGAATGCCGGCAATGAAAACAATGAGATTCAGAAGATCACAGAAAAAGCGAATCGCATCAATGAAGAGATCGCATCAATTAAAAATGCCATCGATAAAAAATACCTGGATGCCAACAGAAACATACATGAAATCCTGTCAGATGATCAATACGGAACAACTCTAAGAAACGCACTAAACACCTTTCATCAAGCGGCACTACCGTATGATATTCAATATAATCAATGGCTTGATGTAACGAATCTAAAAGAAAATCAGCACGGAAATATCCCCTGGACCCACGCCAATTTTTATGGAAAAACCACCATTCAGGTATTGAACCGATTAAGTGAAATTGAATATTATGTCAATCTCACAGCATTAGCCATTATCAAACAGGAAATTGAATTATGTGCGCAAACAAATCAGAATTGATTTGTTTAACCGATGCCAGCCTGAGCCTTGCCTTTTCGGAGGCAGGGCTTTTTGTTTGAGCAGGCTAAATTAAACCAGGTTTTCGATTTATTCCTTCTCAATTTCCTCTTTTATCGCCTCGATTTGTTTGGTAATATTTCTGAAAAACTGGTATCGCTGTTTCTCAGCCACACCACTCAGCAGGGTCGATTTTTGCATGAGATAATTGAGCCAGCGTTCGGTTTCATCGCAAAAGGCTGCATTGGCTGTTACCATCTTGTTGAGCGTATTATGGGTAAGATAAAGCCATTTGGTTTCTTCAATGGAAGCAAGGATGGTATTGTTGCCTATTTCCACATCACTGAAATACAGTAAAAATTCCGTTTCCGGACGGGTTACATTGCCTTCTAAATCGAGCTTTTTTGACAATGCAGCCTGTTGCTCAATGAAATTTATTTCCTGTATGGCCAGGTCGCATATATACAGCGCCAGTTCTTTGTCCGCAAAAATGCCGGAGCCCCAAAAATATTTAATTTGCAGAATAAGTGAGGCGGCCGTTACATTGGTCCATATTTCAATTCCGGGTATACGGGAATACGCGTTATATGCTTCTTTCCCCAGTTCAATGAATTCATCAGGAACCACACCCGGCTTAAATGGTTTGGTACGGTAATCCTCATCATTGATGATCGAGCGCAACCAGTAAAATATTTTAAACGAAGCCAGATCCGGGATACGATAATGATGGAACAACGGTATGTCCTCAGCCGCATAAATTAACCGTGCTTTTCCCGAAGCAGCCAGGCGATTTGTATCTTCAACGATTTGTTGTAAATAAATCTTATAATCAGCAGCCGACGACAATGGCCTGTACCTGAAGGATACCGTATCGACGGTAGTATTGGAGGCTATGGAATCGAACGACAAATTAAAATGATGACAAATAGCAGCTACTTCGCGGATATTTAACATGGTTTCGCCCCGCAACCGACGGTAAGCACTGTCAGTACTTATTTGCAGTAAGTCGGAGAGCGTATCAACCAGCGAATGATTGGCAGGCAGGCAATCGTTAATCAGCTGCAGCAGGTTTTGCTGAATATTGGTATAATCTTTAAGAGACATAAAAAACCAGCATTTAACACACTAAAGTACATACAAATATTACAAAAATCACAACAATTATGACATTCACCGGCGAAAATCACAAAAGTCCTGCAGCCCCGTCAATTCACACACATATATTTTGCATTTTTTGAAAAAAATCACCTAACGACCTCTTTTTTCAATTACCATTCCGTTTCTCCTGATGGTAATTTAGCATAAACGTTAAACTCCTCAACAATGAAAACAAAGCAAATTTATTACACCGTGCTGCTATTGGCATTTTTAACAGCACCTGTATCGGCTCAGCAGGAAAAAATTGCGGTATTGAATATTGATACTAAGGGTATCACGCTTGATGAGGTTTCAATGGGTAACCTGGTACGTTTAGAAGTTGAGAAAACAGGAAAATATAATGTGCTTGACAAATACGACCTGGATTATCTGATGAAAGAAAAAAACCTGGATTATTCCGATTGTTATGGCCGTATTTGTCTGGTGGATATGGGCAAGGTACTCAATGCCGACAAGATGTTGACCGGAAGGGTTGAGAAATTCGATAATAAAATCATTTTTATACTGCGATTGATTGATGTACATGCCGGCACTACCGAGCAGGTTGATATAATGGAATATCTTGATCTTCCGGAGCTTCAACAGATGGTACAAATATCGGTTAACAATGTGTTGGGAATTGAGAATGAAATGAACAAAGTGGAGATGTTATCTGATTATGATGACCCTATTAATACGCCAAAATCGAAATTGAGGCTAAATGGCCCCAGGATGGGTTTTTCTTATATTGGCGGTGAATATGGAGATATTTTGCGCGACCGGGAATACAATGGTGGTTATGATGCTTTTCCGGCAACAGCCTTAATTGGCTATCAGTTTGAAAAAAGCTATTTAAGTGCAGGCGATTTCCAGGCTCTTTTTGAGTTCATACCGTTTATTGGCGGATTGGAACAGAGCCGGATCATTCCGTCTATTACCATCATGAATGGCTTCAGAAGCAGCAAAAGCGGACTGGAATTTGGTGTAGGCCCGGTATTTGAGTTAAACAAAAAAACCAAGGGTTATTATGTAAACGATAAGTGGTATACCGTAGATGAGGGAAGCGATATTTTTGGCTCACAGGAAGCCATTCCACATCCCCTGGAAACCAGAATTGACAGCAGAGGGGATTATGAACTGGTTACCGCATGGATATTTGCTCTGGGTAAAACCTTTAAATCGGGCTATTTAAACATACCGGTGAATGTTTATTTTTCTCCCCGTAAAAACGGTTATGTTGTTGGTGGTTCATTTGGATTTAATGTAAGTAAAAAATAAATGTGGCCCGTCCAACCCTATTCATCAGTAGTGATTGCTTAGCATATGATAATAATTTGGTTTGAATAGTAGTTTTTAATAATGCAATGCAACAAACCGCTAATAGCAATTCGGGGCATATTCACCTGTGGTGGTTCGGAAATATTTATTTCCGTTCAGGTAGGTTTTTTCTTCCCGTAACTCGAGGTTGTATTCATACACCTCGCCATTGTTAAAATTTAGGCGAAGGATGGGTTGCCCGCCTGCACCCACCACAACATTCCAGTTGCCATGGCCTTTATTGTTATCACCGGAATACAACGAAGAATAATTGCTGCCAGCTGATACTTCATTGTTCCCCTGATAATTAAAATAACCCTGCGCACATAAATCAATTTGTATTTCTGAGCTGTAACCGCCGGAAACACCTCCATCCGTATAAGATGATGAATAGTAGGAGTCCATATAAATAAGTTTAACATTTGATAAATGTCTTTTCCATTGATTGACAATCGGGCCCGTCTCCGGCTTTTTGTATACCAGGCTGTTCTTGACCTGCATGGCATAATTCTTATAGTCGGCAGAATATTTATCGGCCGTGGTGATGGCAATAATGGTAACTCCGGTTCCATGCGGATTGATGGTACCCACAGCATAACCCTTTGCCGCCTGCCATTCCAGTGTTCCGCTGTATTCACCTCCTATGGCGTTGTTACCCAACTGCTCAATATCACCCTGCAGTGACAAAGCGGTGCCATTTCCTTCATTCAATCCCCTGCGGGCTTCGGCTTCCAATTGTTTCACAGATTGAATTTCATGTGGTATCATCATGATCAGGCCCGGTACATTATTCGAACCCATTAAATATCCGCCATCCGTTTCCTGCCCCACCCAACCCTCGGGAATGTTAAAACTGATACCCAGGTGTTTATAATTTACCAAACCAGTTTGCTGGCCAACCAGGTGTATCGTTATCAAACCTGCAAGAATGAGGGTGGTACACTTTTTCATTATGTTATGGATTAAATTAATAAGGTTGGTAAGTTATGAAATAAACCCATCCGGCACAATAGTGAAAACATGATCTCTATATCTTTATATGTCTTTCCCCGGAAACCAAACAGGTTTGTAACCATCCATTAATAAATTCAATTACCTGAAACAAAACGATTACAGTTTGGGAGAAGTTATCATTGTTTGCTTAATAAGTCAAAAAACCCGGGCCAAACCCGGGTTTCAGTATACTTTAGCTTACAATTAACAATTATTTATCATCATGTCCATCAGGCAAACTATTGGTTGCCTTTAAAATCGCCTTTTGTATGATGGTAGTAATCCTGTACATAACCGGTACAATAACCAGTGTAAGGAAAGTGGCAAATGTTAATCCAAATATCACCGTCCATGACATGGGACTCCACATCGCTGCCATATCACCGCCAAAATAGATATTAGGTTTATATTCCGTTAGTAATCCGGCAAAATCAATGTTCAACCCTACTGCCATTGGTAACAAACCTAAAATGGTAGTTATGGCTGTTAATAATACCGGACGCAACCTGGTACGACCACCAGAAATAATACATTCGGTTGCAATCTCAAGCGGAAGGAATGCTTTTTCTTCATAACCCAGCTCAACCCGTTTGCGTTGTTTAAGCAACTCAATATAGTCGATCAACACAATAGCATTGTTTACCACAATACCGGCCAGTGAAATAATACCGATACCGGTCATGATAATGATGAATTCCATCTGGAAGGTGGCCAGTCCGCCAAAAACACCTATTGTACTGAACACCACACTACTTATGATGATTATTGGACGTATCACAGAATTGAATTGGGTTACCAGAATAACCAATATCAATGCAAATGCAATCATAAAAGCATTTACCAAAAACGCCATCGATTCGGCTTGTTCTTCCTGCTCACCGGTAAACTGGTAGTCATACCCTGCCGGCATTTCAAAACCATCCAGCACTTCTTTTATTTGATTATTCACTTCAGTAGGATTGTATCCTTCAATTACATTTGAATAAATAGTGATAGCACGGTCCAGGTCAATTCTTCGTACTGAGCTAAATGTGGTTGTATATTCAAAATCAGCCACTGCAGTAACCGGAATGTTAACCGGATCACCATCTTTGTTAAAGGTTTGGATTTTGATATTTTGCAATGCCGATATGTTGTACCTATACCTATCCTTTAAACGAACGTTAATGGGATATTCATCTTCACCAATGGTATATTCGGAGGCTTCCAGTCCGAACAATGCAAAACGAATGGTTTGGGCAATTTCCTGTGTTGACAGGCCATAACGGCGTGCTTTGTCCCGGTCAATATTCACAGTAAGTTCAGGCTTGGCGGTGCTTATGTTTAGCTGCAATCCTTCAATTCCCTTAATACCAGCTTGATCTATAACTGTTTGCATAGTATCAGCCAGGTGTACCAACTGGTTAAATTCAGGTCCGGTGATTTCAATATTTATCGGTTTACCAGCCGGGGGCCCTCCTTCATCTTTACTAACTTCCATGGTGACACCAGGGTATCGGTCCACAAACTCTTCAGTAAGCTTACGCATAACAATGGCCGAATTTACATCGCCCCGGTCTTCATAATCCACAAAACTAATGGTTATAATGGCTTGGTTTGGTTTGGCTTCCGAGCTTATCTCATCAGGATTTCCTTTACCTACAGTTGTAAGAATCGATTCAACCGCTTTATCATAAGGTTCGAGGAATTCGATGATATCATCTTCCATTTCCCTGGTAAACGCGTTGGTAGCGGTTATATCGGTTCCTGTAGGCAGTTCAACCACTACATTAATATAGTTGGGGTCTCCCTCAGGAAAAAGCAATACCTTGGGTTGTGATCCAAAATAAAAGGCTATGGTAAAGAATAACAGTAATATTGTTCCACCGAAAAAAAGCCAGGGCCTGCCATTAAACAAGGCAAATTTGAGCGTTTTTAAATATACATTCTCAAGTTTAACAAGGAATATATCCTGAAACCAGGATTCGGTTCTGTATAAAAATAAATGATAGGCCAAACCCAATATTCCGAAAATCACCAGCAGATTACCAAAGGCTGTTGCACTAACAATGATCATAAGTACACCAAAAACGGTCATACCAATGGCTATTTTAAGTCCGCGTTTCTTGGGTTTGCCATTTTCATCCTTGTTACTCTGCCCGGGTTTAATAAAAACCGAGGCAATAACAGGAATAATGACCAGCGCAATAAACAGTGAACTGGATAGCACTATAATCAATGTAATAGGTAAATATTTCATAAATTCACCCATTACCCCGGTCCATAGGGCAAGTGGAAAGAAGGCGGCCAGTGTTGTTAAGGTGGATGCTATAATAGGCATGGCAATTTCTCCCACGGCCTGTCGGGCTGCTTCCTGTGGTTTATAGCCTTCGTCTACAAACCGGTAGATGTTCTCAACCACCACTATGGCATTGTCAACCAACATACCCAGTGCCAGTATCAAGGCAAAAAGCACAATCATGTTAATACGGAAATCGATAATACCAATGATCACAAACGACAGGAACATGGACATGGGGATGGCAAACCCTACCAATACGGCGTTTCGCATACCCAGGAAGAAAAACAGTACCATAATAACCAGGATGATACCCATGATCATGCTGTTTTCCAGGTTATTCAACTGCATTTTAACCATCTCACTCTGATCATTTGTAAGGGTAATAGATAGATCAGACGGGATCATCTGATCTTCCTTTGCCTGATCGAGCGTATTCAGTATTTTCTCGGTGGCTGAAAGCAGGTTTTCACCGCTTTTTTTCACCACCTGTACCGAAACAACCGGATTTTTATCCAGTCGGGCAAAACTACCGGGCTCTTCGTAGCCATATATTACTTCACCAACATCTTTTAAGTATACGTTTTTACCCTCTTCACTTTTAACAATGATGTTTTCGAGCTGTTTCATGTTCTCGAACTCACCCACGATACGTACTGTCCGTCTGGCTTCACCCAGTTTTATTTCACCGGCCGACATAGACACGTTTTCATTGGCAATGGCTCCGGAAACCTGTTGAAAGGTAAGGTTCAGCGCTTCCATCCTTATCAGGTCAAGGTTCACCTTCACCTCGCGTTCATTCACACCTTCGATCAAAACTTTCGATACTTCGCCAATTTCTTCCAGTTCTTCCTCCAGGTATTCGGCATGGTCTTTCAGCTCTTCAACGCTGTATTCACCTGACAGGTTAATGTTCAGAATGGGAAATTCAGAAAGGTCAATATCAAATGCGGTAGGCCCGATTATGTTATCGTCCTGAGGCAATTCGCTCTCTCCCCGTTCAACGGCGTCCTTAACGCGCCGAAGCGCATCCTCCAGGTCCACGTCGGTATTAAATTCGACAATAATCATGGAAGCATCAGGGGCTGAAATTGAGCTGATCTCCTTGAGTCCTTTCACGCCATCAATCTCTTTCTCGAGCGGACGGGTAATAAGGTTTTCAATATCTTCGGGTGAGTTACCGGGATAGGTAGTCTGCACCATTATTTGCGGCCATACAATCTCCGGGAATAACTCTTTTGGCAGGTTCCGGTAGGTATAAAGTCCGAAAACCAAAATGGCCAATAGCAATACATATACCGTATTCCGATTTTTAAGCGCCAGGGTGGTTATGCGGAAATTACGTATGACTTTTTCATTTAATTCTTTTGCACTCATTGTTTTTATTTAAATCGTTCGGCAGTTACTTTATTTCAACAGGTATTCCGGTGTTCACCAGGTTATATCCCTGAACAATTACCTGATCCCCTTTGCTGATCCCTTCTGTTACCAAAGTTTGGTCGTTGTATGACAAGCCTGTTTCAATATAGGCTTTGCGTGCCATTGTTTGACCATTTTCGGTAACTGCTTTGTAAATGTATTTGCCATTTATATCTTGTTTGATGATGATCGAAGGAACCACCATGGCATCTTCTGCTGTATAGTCGTTAATGCGTATGGTTGAGATCATATTGGGCTTGATTTTTTCCTGCCTGTTTTTGAAATTTAGTTCTATTTCAAACGTGCGGCTTGCTGAAGCGATTACATTGGACACATTTTTGATTGGCATTTCCAGTTTCATATCAGGGTATGCCTCAAAAGTTACTTCAACTTGTTGGCCCGGTTTAATGTCTTTGAAGTAGGTTTCCGATATATCGGCATTAACTTTTAGCTCACTCAGGTTTACTACTTCAACCAGCGGTTCCATCTGTGTGGCCAGCTCACCTTCTTTCAACAATATGTCGTTTACATACCCTTTGAAAGGGGCTCTTATCTGGCTCATGCGTAATTGTGCTTTGAGGTTCTTTAACTGTGCCTGAAGCGACTCAAAATTTGTTTTTGCCTGTAAATACTGCATTTCTGAACCAATACTGTCTTTCCAAAGGCGTTGTTGTTTATAGTAGGTTTGCTCAGCCAGTTCCAGGTTTGCCTCTATTTGTTTGATAGAACTTTCAACCGATTCGGTATTCAATGTAATCAACAGATCATCCGCGCTTACCCGTTGTCCTTCGCGTACATGAATTTTTTTAATCTGTCCGGGCATTTCGGGTGAAATCATGGCATAATCCTCCGCTTCCACTTCACCGAAGGCAATGATGTAATGCTGAAATGTTTCTCCTGTCATATCTTTCAATCGCACAGGCACTGCCGCCTTTTTGAGTGCTGAATCGGGTAGTTGCCTGCGAAGTTCCGCTATCTCGTCTTCCAGCTTTTCAATCTGCTTTTTCTTAGCCTTAATTTGTTGCTGAATTGGTTGATCCTGTCCACATCCCCAAATTAATAAAGCTGCAACGATTGTAAGTAGTTGTATCTTCTTCATGCGTATATAATTATAAATTGTTTACTAGTTTATTCAATTTCACTTTGGCTGTTAACAGTTCCATTACAGCCCGGTTGTATGCGGTATAGGCCTCTAAATACTGATTATTGGCTTGCGACAAATCCATGCTTGATGCCATACCTTCTTTATGCTTTTTAAGGGTATTGTTTAAAATTCGCTGCGATAATTCAAGGCTGTATTTAGCGGTATAATATTGATCCAATGCATTGTTTACCTCAAATTTTGCCTGTTCTACCTGCATTTGAATATTTTGCCCTGTTTGCTCCAATTGATTGCGGGTTTTTTCCAGTTCAATTTTGGCTTGTGATACGCGTGCCATGCGTTGGCCGCTGGAAAATATGGGTATGGAAACATTTACCCCGACCACATGATTGATGGTAAAATCGATGGGTGGAGCGTTGGTTCTGTCTGTATAGCTATAAAATGCTGATACATTGGGTAAGTATTTGGATCGTTCTCTTTTTAAATTGAGCTCGGCAATTTCACTTTGTGTTACCATTGATTTGTAATTCACATTGTTCTCAATATTGAAATCTACCTGCGCAATTTTATCTATATCATGTACTTCCATAAGCTCATTCAAGGGTTGTGTAAGTTCAATTGCCTGACTTACATCCAGGCCCATTTGAATTTTTAACAACATATACAGGGATTCGCGTTGACGTGTCAACCCATTTTTCTGATTTTCAATATTTTTCAGCGACAATTCAATCTGATCCACGTCGGTGCGGTCAACCATGCCCACTTCCCGCATGCGCCTCATTTCTGAAAGGGTGGATTGCAGATTTTGTTGCATGGAATCGAGGTACATCAAACTTTCTTCAAATGTCCGGATTGAAAAATAGTTGGAAGCAACGTTTTCTTTTACATTCAACTCAGTTAATTCCATTTGGTTTTGTGACAATTGCAGATATGTTTTGGATGCCTGCAAGGCAACTATGTATTCACCGCTAAATACTAGCTGCGAAACCGTTGCACTGTAGGTTACTGAATTTTTTTCAGCAATGGGAGATGCCCCGCCAAACATAGCAGGATTAAATTCCAAATCCAATTCCTCATAAAGTGGCTGAAAGGCCATTGCCAGACCACTGCCAAAATCAATCTCCGGTATTTCTCCGGGTACATGCTGATAATCAACCTTACCTGAAATTTGTGGCAATCCGGTAGCGGTGGCTTCCCAAACAGATTTTTTTGCCGCTTCGATATCAAGTTCCGCATTTCTTGCGTTCACACCATTCTCCAGTGCATAAGCCTGGGCCTGCTCAAGGGTGAACCGCAGTGAATCCTGTGCAAACAATGTATTTACGCCAACCATTATAAATATGCCTGACAGCAGTGAAATTTTTTTAATAAACTTATTTATCATAGTTCTTTAATTATATCATTACAAATTACACGATAAACACACTATAATCAAAATATGTTTTCGGGGTTGGTTTCAAACAGTTACAATTTTCCTAATATCCCAGAGCCAAAACAGTTGCGTTAGCTGATACGCCACCTTTCGACTTTGTTAAGTGTGACTGGCAGCCTGAGCGGAAGCCGGAGACCGGAACAGAAAACACCTGTTAATTTTTGAAAAATGAACTTTTAAGAAACCACTACCTGTTTTCATGGGGTCAAAAGTAGGATTCTAATTTATCGGGTAGTATAAGAAATCGGTGAATACATAAAATTAATCGGTGAACCGGATTGTGATGTCCTGAAATGGTGAAATACAGGAGTTGATGATCTTTATGAAGAATTCGTTTTTATATGCATAGACAGGGAAATGACATCCCTACATTGAAATAACAATCAGGCTACTGATGTAACATCTATTTGTGTTGGGGGCGAAAGCCTCCCGAAGCAATCTCACATTATAACGTAAATAAATAGATTGATTCTGCAGGCATTTTTCAGAACCAACATGCCGGTTCTTGGTTGACATTTCTTAATAATTGTCAATAAATAAAGGCCTGTATTCATAAAAACAATTGATTTATCTCTTATAATCGCAGTTAATGTGAAGAATGATACTACAGCTATGAGTAAGAAACTGAGTTTAACTGCCATTATCATTTCTTTAAGTGTAGTGGCCATTGTATATTTCCTGCTGAAACTGGATGGCGGACAGATTAATGAACCGGTAAAAGCAATTCCGAACGATGCCATTGTTTTATGCCAGATCAATAAAACCGAAACCTTCTTCAACGAATTGTTGAATAAAAACAATAACTGGCATGCCTTAAGCGATTTTTCAGGTGTAAATAAAATTAATACGCATTTATTATTGCTCGATTCTCTCATTAAAACCAACCCTAATATTGCCAAATCGTTTTCAAACGGGCCATTGATTGTTTCATTGCACGAAACAGGTAAAGCACATTTCGATTTACTGGCTTCCATTCAAATGCCTGACAATATCAGTGGTAAGCGCAGTATCCTGTCCATTAAAAATCTATTCAATGAAAATACAACTTTCCGTGAAAGGAAGTATGAAAACGCTATCATTCACGACTGGCAATCGGATGTTAACAGCATCCGTTTATCATTTTCAACCAAAAAAGGGCTGTTATTGCTTAGCACATCACCCATATTGCTGGAAGATGCCATACGCCAACTGAATGTTGAAACAAAACTTATAAATCAGAAAAGTTTCAGGCAAATTGCTGCAACAGCTAACAAAAATGCTGTAGGGACAATGTTTGTTAATTTTGATAATATCCATAAATTAATTGAACCTTTATTTATTAACAGCGAGAAAAAAAATCTTGAAAAGGCCGGGCAATTAACCCGATGGATGGGCCTGGATATAAAAATCCAGGAATCTTATATATTGCTTAGTGGCTACACAAAATCGTCAGACAGTTTAAACCTGTTTCTTGATTATTTCAGTCAGCAACCGCCTCAGAAAAGCTCCATTATATCATTGCTACCGGCCAACACTATTTTTTACAGCCATTTCAATTTTAATGATTTTGATAAGTACCTGGCTCATTTGGATACATACAACCAGGAATACGGATCGCTCCAAGCCATCAGCCAAAACCTTAACCATCTGAACAGCAGCTATAACATTGACATAACGGCCTTCATGAAGGCCAACTACGATCGTGAAGGCATTATGGCCTTTGTGCAGAAGGATGCCTCCTCGAAATCGAATGATTATCTGATGCTGTACAAAAACAAAGGTAATAGCCAGGCTACCGAAGCCACTGAAGAACTTATAACATCAATTGCTCGTTCACAAAACAGTTCAATAAGTAATTTTAAGAAACAAATAACCATTGATGCTTCCACCCGATACACCGTTTACAAATTGCCATTCAACACATTATCGCATTACCCCATGCAACCCCTGTTTCAAAAAAGCAATGCGCGCTACCTGGTTATTTACGATAACTATTTTGTATTCAGTGCAGATGTAAGCACACTTGAGCATTTTTTAACAAGCAACATCCGTAGAAATCATATATATACCAAAGCCGATTATGTTAAAGTAAATGATTTTTTACCTGCCAAAACCAACCTGAGTTTTTATGCTGAATTCCCGCAGGTATTGTATCTGTTACAAAATCAATTACAAACGGCGCTGTTCGATACATTAACCAATAACCTTGTTTCACTGAGTAATTTCGGTAGCGTGGGTGCCTCCTTTTATGCCACCAATAATATGCTTAATACCAATGTATTTGCAACACAAGTGCCCGATGTTGAAAAAACAAATACCACTCTTTGGGAAACGCTGCTGGATACCGTATCGACTTTTAAACCGGCCTTTGTGGAAAATCATTACAACCACGAAAATGAAATTTTTTTACAGGATGAAAAAAATATTATTTACCTAATTAATAAAGCCGGGCGCATATTATGGAAATTACCCTTAAACGAGCAAATTACCAGTGAGATATACCAGATCGATTATTACAAAAATGGTAAACTACAATTGCTGTTTAGTACAAAAAATTATTTGCATTTGTTCGACCGGCTGGGAAATTATGTAGAGCGCTACCCGGTTCGTTTACGTTCAGCCTCAGACAGGGGAATGTCGTTGTTTGACTATGCCAACAATAAGAATTATCGTATTTGTGTACCCGGCAACGATCGCAATGTTTATATGTACAACCAGGAGGGGCAATTATTAAAAGGATGGAAATTTGATGGCACCGATCATTCCATCATCACGCGTGTACAACATATTCGTGTGAAAACAAACGATTATATTGTTTTGGCTGATGAAAAACAGACATACATCCTCAATCGTCGTGGAGAAACAAGGGTTAATCCCGAACAACAATATGCCCTGGCAGGCAATCCGTTCTATTTATCCGAATCACAAAGTATCAACGATTCTTACCTCGTCACTTCCGATACATCAGGTGCCGTAGTGAAATTTTATCTGTCTGGCAAATCAGAACGCGAAGATATTTTATCAACATCCGTCAATCATCATTATATTTATCATGATTTGAATGGCAACGGGTCATCCGAGCATATTTATTTAACCAACGACGCATTAATTGCTTTAAAACCAAACGGACGATCATTGTTTAAATATACAATTCCGGCTCCTACGGATTATGCACCCATCATTTTCGATTTTGGCAGAATGGACCAGAAAATAGGGCTGGCTTTTAAATCCCAAAATCAATTACATTTAATTAATAACAATGGTGAACTTTATGAAGGGTTCCCGTTAGAAGGATGTACGCCATTTAGCATAGGCTATTTGGGCAACAGCCAGGATATATTTAATTTGATTGCACCGGCCGGTAACAACTTTTTAAACAATTATGCCGTACATTAGTGAAATTACTATTATTTTTAATCGTTGGTATTTAAACATTCATGATAGACAGTGTTAAGACACACCAGCATGATTATGTTATTATGGATGTACCATCGGGCCATTGATAATAAAAAATAAGCGGATGAAATACATTAACAATAATTTGATATTTTTCATTATACCATTATTTATGTTACTGGTTGGTTGCCAGGATAAAATTGACCTGGAAAAAGTTTCGTACGATGTTTATTATGGAGGTGGTTGGGAGATACCAGGTGTTCAGGGTGATTTTACGACAGAGGACCTGTTTAACCCTGAAAGTGATTCAAATTTTGTATTTTACGGCAACGATTCAATAGTGCTTTCCGTTTTCAGGGATTCAGTCTTTAACTTTAACCTGGATGATTTTCTATCCTCCGAACAAACACTTGCACAAATATTAAACGGCTTTAGCCTGCCTACCCGAACTTTAAGCAATCCTCTGGGTGATGTTGGACCTTTTCCGTCTGACGCTTATTTCCCCAATATTGACAGTACCACATTTTATCCGAATTTTTCCGTTGTGCAGGAAGTAGATATAGATAGCATGTTGCTAAACAGTGGCTCCATTATCATTGATGTGACCTCTACATTCGAGCCCGATATATGGCTGACATACAAAAGTAACGCTATCACCATTGATGGTGAAAGGTTATATGATTCGCTGCTGATTACAGGAAGCGGAACACAAACTATTCCGCTGGATGGTGCTACCATTGAGTTTATGCAGAGTGGAACTACCGATACCGACTCCATTTATTTTGACATAACCTATACACTAAGCCTGGACATACAGGCTGGTGAAAGCATTAACTCCGGTGACCAAGTGCAATTGGAAATCAGCAATGAAGGACTCGATGATTACGATTATATATTCGGATATTTCGGGAGTTTTGTGGTTAAAAGCTTTGATGAGCTGGATACCTTTTCACTTAATCTGCCCGAATTAATGAACAAGCTGGAAGGAGTGTTTAATTTTGGTAATCCGAAAGTGAAATTTCATTATCAGAACTCATTTGGGTTTAACCAGGAATTTGATGTGGGCATGCGGGCGACCAAGAATGATGGTACACAGGACAGTGCCCTTTTTGAACCCCCGGTTATACTGGAGAAACCTGAAAACTATACCGACCGGGTGAGGGCAGATTCCACTGCATTGAATGCCAAGGACCTTAATAATCTATTTGGTGAATTACCCCCGCCAACCACATATTCAGCTGCCGGTACCATTTTGTTAAATCCCGGAGGGCGTTCATTTGACAATGGATACATCAATTATGTACGGACAAATAGCCGGTTAGCCGTGGGCCTTGAGCTACTAATACCCATGGAATTCGGTGCTGATCTGGCTTATTACGATACCATACCTGCTGAAGATTTTCTGAATGTTCCGGAACAAGGTGATATTATTGACTATGCGCGGTTGCATTACATTTTTGAAAATGGCTTCCCCTTTGGGCTGGATGTAAACCTGATTATGCTGGATACGGTTAATCTGCAAAACATAGATACCATTCGCTTTAACGAACCCGGCAAATTTTTTATAGAAGGAGCACCGGTGGATGATAACGGAATTGTTACCGAAGTAGATTCCAAAACAGGTATGCTTGAAGTGACGAACGAAGAAATCACCAATTTGGCAGAAAACACTGATAAAGTAGTTATTAGTATTCATTTGCTTACCAGCGGCGATGATGTGGACGATCCGGTTAAACTACAACCGAAAAATTCATTGTTTTACAGGCTGGGCCTGGAAATAAAATTTGATGGAGACGTAGATTTATAGCTTACAAACAGAACCTTGAAACATTATGATACCTGACAAGTTAAAAAAAATACTGCTTATTTGTTTTTGCATCGGGGCATCTGTCTCATTAAACGGGCAAACCAGTAATGCGCTTTATTTTTTTTGGGGCGCACCGCAATCAACCATGTTAAACCCGGCCATCAATCCAAAAGCCAATTTTTATGCTGGCTTTGCAGGTGGTTTTCAATTCTCAAACAGTACCCTTGATTTAAACACCTTACTGAAATATGAACCATCCCTTGATTCTTCCATATTATCAATTCGCACACCCGAAAGCACCGATGAATTCCTGGATGAGTTTGCCAATGCCAATTTCTTTGAAATGCATCCATTGGGGATGATTAACCTCGGTTTTAGGGCCGGCGATTTATATTTTGGATTTGACCTGAATACAAGGGTAAATAGTTATTTCACTTATCCTGGCGATTTACCCGAATTCCTGTTAAAAGGAAATGCCAATAATCCTTCATACGATTTCAGCAGTACAGGAATCAACATAATGGCCTACCAGGAAGTGGCAACCAGAATTGCTTATAACCTGAGTTCAGATATCACTGTTGGCTGGCGTGGAAAGCTATTATTCGGCATGGCCAATTTATCCACCACCCAAACCACTATTTCTTTTACCGGCGATTTTAATCAATGGGACATACCTATACAAACAACGTTTAATATGGCGTCCCCCGCACTGGAAGAAATTGAAAATTTTAGTGATTATGAGTCGCTTGACTCGGTTGATTTTAAGATAAATACCAGTGATATGGCCCCTACCGATGCTTTGGCTAATTTTGGACTGGGAATGGACCTGGGTATCAATTACAAATTTACCGACCAACTTGAATTGGCAGCCAGCATTGTTGACCTGGGATATATCAACTGGACAAAGAATGTTTATAATATGAAACAGGATGGTACTGTAACCATCGAGCCACTTGATATTGGTAGCCTGGACGACGGTTATATTGAAGCATTGGTAGATACCATCAGAAGTGAACTGACGTTGGAAAATGATCAAAATGCTTATGTTACCTGGCTGCCCACCAAGCTATTTTTAAGCGCCCGGTTTTTACCGCATCCTAAAATAGGTTTGGGATTGTTGTCGCGTACTACCTATTTCGATCAGAAACTGCAGCAATCCTTCACCGCCTCTGCCAATCTATATCCGTTAAAAGGATTCTCTTTATCATTGGCCTATTCGTACATGAACCGGAGCTTCCAAAATGCCGGCCTGGCAATGATGATCACGCCATTAACACCTGTTATACGCGTATTACCAATGGATTTTTTCTTTATGGTGGACAATATCCCCATTGTTTATGCCGAGGAAGTAAATTCAGGCATTCCCATACCCCATAAAATGAGAGCATTTACTTTTATGGCCGGAATCAATTTCAGGTTGGGCATAAACAGAAAGAAACAACAAATCAAAGACGAGCCCCTGTTTTATTATTAACTTTGCCTGAAAAGGGTTTCTATGCGTAATATTTTTCTTTTCTTTCTTATTCTGCTCCTGGTCATTTATGTATTGCAGATACTCTTTCGGTATTTGGTGCCCTGGCTGCTCAAAAAATACATTGAAAAAAACATGCCGAAAGATGAGGATGACAGAAGGCAGAACATAAACAATCAACCATCCGAAAAAGACAAAATAATACCTGATGACAAAGGCGAATACATTGATTTTGAAGAATTGGATGAAAAAGATCATGAATCCGGGCGGGGCTCCTGATTTTTATGCGGACAGTCGTCCCGACAATTTTCAACCGAAATAGGTTTATCACAATGCAGACATATTGTTTCTCCAACTTCATCGTAGCCCGAGAAAATATCTTCATTATTTCGTATGGGTTTTAACATACCCGATAAACAAACCGGACACGTTTTATCACCAAGTTCTTTTGTAAGCTGAAAGCAGCTTTGGCATTGAAACCATGAACCTTCAACCACAATATCACCACCCTCAATAACAATGGCGCTGCACTCAACCAATGCTTTGGCAATTTTAATCCTTGCCTCTTCGTAAATGCGGGTTATGGTAGAACGCGAAACACGCATAATACGAGCAGCCTCTTCCTGCGACAAGTTCATGTAATCCATCAATCGAAATGCTTCATATTCCTCATGCAACATGGATATAGTAGGTATGGACTTTTGTCTTTTGGCTATTCCAAAAGGTTTAAAACCCTTCATTTGCGGAGGTGATAATATGCGTCGTTTACGTTTGGGTCTTGTCATTAATCTGTATTTACATTAGTTTTATTGATTATCCGCAATCATACATAAACTAATTACGGAAAAAAGCCATTTTGGAAAATGCTTTGTAAGGTGGTCTCCCTGAGCGTAGTCGAAGGGTTATTAGAACTCATTACCAGGACATTTCGACTCCGCTTCTATGTGACTGTAGCGTTTGATGGCATTTTCGAAAATTGCTTTTTTCAATTATGAGCGATTGTGGATATTCATTTTATTTTTAACTTTTTTGGCCAGGTTCGAGGCAAAAATAAAATCTTCCAAATATTCATTGCCCGAATTAAAAATATCATCCTTCGTTCCTTCCCAGTGTTTATACCCCTGATAAATAAATATCACTTTTTCTCCTATTTCCATCACCGAATTCATATCATGTGAATTAATAATGGTGGTAATATTATATTCACGCGTGATATCACTGATCAGGTTATCAATAACAATAGAAGTTTTAGGGTCCAGTCCACTGTTGGGCTCATCACAAAAAAGATACTTCGGGTTTTGTACGATGGCACGGGCAATGGCTACCCGTTTTTGCATTCCTCCGCTCAGCTCAGACGGAAATAAATGATTAACATTCCTTAAATTCACCCTTTTTAAACACTCGTTCACCCGGTGTATTTTCTCTTCATGGCCCATACCGCTAAAAAGATTTAACGGGAACAGCACATTTTCCTCCACAGTAAGTGAATCAAAAAGGGCTCCACCCTGAAACAGCATGCCCATTTCCCTGCGAATGGATTTAAGTTTGCCAAAATCCATTTTAACCAAATCTCTGTTTTCCAGTAATATTTCACCTGAATCAACTGTATGCAACCCAACAAGCGATTTTAATAAAACCGTTTTTCCCGATCCGCTTTGTCCGATAATCAGATTGGTTTTACCCCGGTCAAAAACGGTTGATATATCAAATAACACCCGATTACCGGCAAACGTTTTATTTACATTTTTTACTTCTACCATTAGGCCAACAATAACTGGGTGAGAATTACATTAAATAACAAAATTAATATACTGCTGTATACCACGCCACGGGTACTGGCCCTGCCAACCTCCAGGGCACCGCCCGATACGTAATAACCATGAAAAGCCGGTACGGTAGCAATGATAAAAGCAAATATGACCGTTTTTAACAGCGAATACAATATGTAAAAGGGTATAAACCAATATTGAATGCCATATACATAATCGGATACACTTAGTGCGCCGGTGGCAACTGTGGCCAGGTATCCTCCGCCTATTCCCACAAACATGCTAATCATGGTGAGCAACGGATTGAATACAACCGTTGCAATTATTTTCGGAAGTATCAAATAGCAGGCCGAGTTAACCCCCATAATTTCAAGCGCATCTATTTGCTCAGAGACACGCATGGTACCAATTTCAGAGGCAATATTGGAACCTACCTTACCGGCCAGGATAAGACCAACCATCGTTGATGAAAATTCAAGCAACATTGAATCACGTGCTGTTAAACCCACCAAATAAAGCGGGACTGTGGCTGTCTCAATATTATAGCGCGTTTGTAAGGTAATTACAGCGCCCATGAAAATGGAAATAATGATCACAATCCCCACTGAATTGATCCCTAAACTTTCCATTTCACGGATGGTTTGTTTATAGTAAACAGAAGCTTTTTCAGGCTTGGCGAATACCTTCTGCATCAATAACAAATACTTTCCAATCGCTTCAAATATTCGCATGGTTTATTTGATGTTTATTATTCCCTATACAATCAACCCCTAAACAGATCAATAAATTCAAAAATACAAATATTGCATAAATATGTTCGCGTTGGAAATTCATCGATCAAATTTGTTGTTTTATAAAATTCACTTTAGTAGGTAATACGTTTTTAGTACTTTTGATAAGCTCAAATATTAAACACATAATTAGTATAAGATGAATTCAAATTATTACTGCGTTATTATGGCAGGCGGTATCGGCAGCCGTTTTTGGCCGCTTAGCACAACTGATCGTCCGAAACAATTCCTGGATATATTAAATGTCGGAAAATCATTGCTCCAACAAACCTTCGACCGGTTTACCAGAATATTACCCCCTGAAAATATTATTATTGTTACCAACGACAGATATACCGATTTGGTATTGGAACAATTACCTGCTTTGAAGAAAGAACAGGTGCTTGGCGAACCAATGCGCAGAAACACGGCTCCCTGTATTGCTTATGCCAATTATAAAATACTGAAACAAAATCCGGAAGCACAAATTGTGGTCGCTCCCTCTGACCATGTGATTGAAAAAGAAGATGCATTTATTGACGTACTTAAAAAAGGACTTGAGTATGTGCACCACAATGATGTATTGCTTACCCTGGGCATTCAACCCGGTCGGCCGGAAACCGGATATGGATATATACAGGTGAATGGCAGCAACGAAAAGATTGTACTGAACGAATCATTCAGAGAAGTAAAAACATTTACCGAGAAGCCAGACCATAAAATGGCTAAGGTTTTTTATGAAAGCGGTGATTTCTTTTGGAATTCAGGTATGTTTTTCTGGTCGCTTAAAACCATCATGAATGCATTTCAGAAATACCTTCCCGAAGTGGATTCATTGTTTCAGGAAGGAATGGACAAGTATTATACCCCGGATGAGCAGGATTTTATCGATCAAACATATCCGAGTTGCAGGAATATATCTATCGATTATGGGGTGATGGAAAAAGCGGATAATGTGCATGTTCTGTGCTCCGACTTTGGCTGGTCTGATCTGGGTACCTGGGGTTCGTTGTATGACCGGTTAAATAAAGATGAAAAGAATAATGTAGTGGTGGGTGATAGTGTATTTAATTATGACAATTCCAATTGCCTGATTAATGTGCCCAACAACAAAGTGGTTGTTGTTCAGGGACTGGATGATTATATTGTGGTAGAATCCGACAACACATTATTGATATGTAAAAAACAGGATGAACAAAAGATCAAAAATTTTGTGAATGATGTGAAAATGAAAAAAGGGGAAGGATATATTTGATCCCTCCTTCCGGATAAAACATCTTTATAGCCACCGTTTCCAAGGTGGTTTTTTTAATTAATATAGGGATATCTCATATTCGTAATTTGGCATGAATCATCCGAACGACAATTGGTGCATTGGATATTGTTAATTGGAAGTTATTTGTAATTTGATTATTGATTTTTGGTATTTTCTTAGCTTCCCTATATACTCAGGACCCACACATTCGAATTATAATCCCGGCGCAATTCATTCAACCGCTCCAGGGCTATCTTGCGGTCGGTATAGCTGGTAATGGTTACCCGGTAAAGTCCGTTTGATGATACGATATCAGCATCGCTATAGCCCTTATTGATGAGATTGTTTTTTAACTCCTCGGCAAATTTATAATTCTCGAAACTTCCTGCCACCAGGTAAAAGCGATCGAATTGGTCGTAATAATTATCCGCTTCCATTCCGGGTTTTAATGCTTTTCCTTTTTGGGTTAGCTGGTTGAGTTTTTGCTCAAGCACCTTATCAATTGAATCGGCATATTCCTGTTGCTCTTTCTCAATTTGCTCAACTTCTTTTTCTACCTCATCAACCAGATTTGTTTTTGTTGTTCGGTCAAATAAATCGGTTTTTACAATTACAAAATAGACCACAGGCGCCAACAGCACTATGGCAATGGCCACAACCAACACTACGGTATTCCTTTGTTGATGCGTATTTTTTGTTTTCTTATTTGTATTTACCGGTTTTGAGTCTTCTGTTTTTTCGCTGTTTCCGGGTTTTTCAGGCACATCAATCTCCAATAATGTCAGGCCAAAATTATCAGCCAACTCTTCATCGGCAATATTACTTTCAAATACCACCTCACCTGATGCTTTTTTTTTCAGTTCCCCCACTCCATCTATCATAACCTGGCCATTTTCTTCCAGGTTTTTTTTAATCTCCGTCAGAAAACCTTCCGTCTTTTTACGTGCATCCGGCTCGGTTATTTTTTCCTGATCCATGATATACTTAACAAGCACATCATTTTCATCACCCAGGTATTTATTAAATGAGATGGTTTTTAATGGCGGACTAATATTTTTCTTCAGCCTGCTCACATCTGCCTCCTTATACTGCTTAACAAACCCACCAATACCGGGCAGACTCACAGTATTCTCAACCACCAGTAAATGTTTTAAATATTTCCCGATATCATGCATCTATTGTATTTTTATGCAATTCTTAAAGGCGAAAAATAAGGAATTATTTGTTTTAAAAAGCGCCTCATTCAGTCAGCACAAACCGAGTTATCAACAGAATTCACGGGATTTTTCAACGATGAATGCCCGAATACCTAATTAATTAATTATTTTCGTTGGTAAATTTAACACGCATGACATCAATTAAAATGGTCGATTTATATCGGCAATACGAACATGTTGAAGCTGAAATCGACGATGCCATTAAACGGGTTATCCAAAGCTCAGCCTTTATTAAGGGTCCGGAGGTAAAGGATTTTGAATCGGAATTGGCTGACTATTTAAACGTTAAGCATGTTATAACCTGTGCCAATGGTACTGATGCACTTCAGATTAGCTTAATGTGCCTCGGTTTACAACCCGGTGATGAAGTTATAACACCCGATTTTACGTTTATTGCAACCGTTGAAGTAATTGCGCTATTGGGCCTTAAGCCGGTATTGGCGGATGTTAACCCGGATGACTATACCATGAATCTGTCCGCACTCAAAAAGGCCATATCACCAAAAACCAAGGCCATAATCCCGGTTCATTTATTCGGGCAATGTGCCAATATGACGGAAATACAGCATATTGCTGAACAAAACAATATAAGCATCATTGAAGATACGGCCCAGGCGCTGGGTGCTGATTATGTATTTGCGGACGGTAAAACAACTAAAGCAGGTACGATTGGGGATTTAGGTACGACCTCCTTTTTTCCTTCAAAAAATTTGGGTTGTTTTGGCGATGGTGGCGCTGTTTACACAAATAATGATAAATATGCTGAGTTGGTGAGGTCGATTGCCAACCACGGCATGAAAAAGCAATACTATTATCAGACGATCGGTGTGAATTCCAGGCTGGATGCCATACAGGCCGCCATATTGCGGATCAAACTCAGGTATCTTGATCATTATAACCAGAAACGTCGAATTGCGGCTGATTTTTATGATTTTGCTTTTGAAAGTATAGATGAAATCTCAACACCATTCAGAAATTCACATTCCCGGCATATTTTTCATCAGTACACACTCAAAATCGCTAATCAAAAAAGAAATGAACTGCAAAATTATCTAAAAGAAAAGGGCATTCCGGGAATGATCTATTATCCGTCGCCGCTTCATGCGCAACCCGCCTATAAACAATATGCTTTTGATGATACACAATACCCGGTCACCAATCAGTTATGCCACCAGGTGATTTCTATTCCCATGCATACCGAACTTACCGAAGAAGAACTTGAATTTATAACCCAAACCATTATTAACTTTTTTATTTAATAGCCTTATGCAAAACAACTCGTATTTTGCGCACGAAACTGCTGTAATTGATGAAGGATGCAAAATTGGCGATGGCACAAAAATATGGCATTTTAGTCATATCATGTCAAATTGTAAAATTGGCAATAAGTGCAACATGGGACAGAATGTAGTGGTATCGCCACAAGCAGAACTGGGCAATAATGTGAAAGTACAAAATAATGTATCTATTTATACCGGCGTAATTTGTGAGGATGATGTATTTCTGGGACCAAGCATGGTATTCACGAATATCACCAATCCGCGCAGCGCCGTTATACGCCGGGATCAATATGAAAAAACGCTCATCAAAAAAGGTGCAAGCATAGGTGCCAATGCCACCGTTATTTGTGGCCATACCATTGGCAGATATGCTTTTATCGGGGCTGGTGCCGTGGTTACGAAAGATGTGCCTGATTATGCACTTGTAATTGGCAATCCGGCGCGTCATGCCGGATGGATGAGTGAATACGGGCACCGGCTTGATTTTGATGAAAACGGGCTTGCCACATGTCCTGAAAGCAAGGAAAAATATAAATTGGAAAACAGAACTGTTTCAAAAATTACGTCATAACCATGAAAAAAAATATATTGGTAACCGGTGGTGCCGGTTTTATTGGCTCGCATGTAGTGCGATTATTGGTAAAAAAATATCCGGATTATCAAATCTATAACCTTGACAAACTAACCTACGCCGGCAACCTGGAGAATCTTGCTGACATTGAAAATGCCGATAATTATCATTTCATAAAAGGCGATATTAACGATGCTGATTTTGTGCTTAGTCTGTTTAAAAAGCATCCATTTAACGGCGTTATTCATTTGGCCGCCGAGTCGCATGTTGACCGTTCCATTGAAAGTCCGATGGAATTTGTTTTCACCAATATTGTAGGAACGGTTAATTTGCTAAATGCTGCCCGAACAGCCTGGCAAAACCAATTTGAGGGGCATATATTTTACCATGTCTCCACCGATGAGGTTTATGGATCGCTTGAACACGATGATGAATATTTTTTTGAAACCACCCCGTATGATCCCCGTAGTCCGTATTCAGCCTCAAAAGCCAGTTCCGATCATCTGGTAAGGGCCTATTCCCACACATTTGGCCTTCCGATTGTAATTTCCAATTGCTCAAACAACTATGGGCCCAATCAATTTCCTGAAAAACTCATTCCGCTGGCCATTAACAATATCAAACACAACAAAACGATACCCGTTTACGGCAAAGGTGAAAATGTGCGCGATTGGCTTTATGTTGAAGATCATGCACAAGCCATTGATGTTATTTTCCACCACGGTAAAACAGGTGAAACCTATAATATTGGCGGAAATAATGAATGGAAAAATATCGACCTGATTCATACTTTATGTTCGGTCATGGATCGCAAGTTGAACAGGCCTGAGGGAACATCCCGTAAGCTCATCACTTTTGTGAAAGACCGTGCCGGGCATGATTTGCGCTATGCCATTGATGCCACCAAACTATACAGCGAACTGGGCTGGGAACCATCGTTGCAGTTTGAAGAAGGATTGTCCAAAACCGTTGATTGGTATTTGTCCCATGAAAAATGGATGGAAAATGTAATTACCGGGGCTTACGAAGCATATTATAAAAAACAATATGAACAGCGCTAATTTTACTCAACCGTTACCGATTTAGCCAGATTGCGTGGCTGGTCAACATTGCAACCGCGCATTACCGCAATGTAATAGGAAAGTAGTTGCAGGGGCACTACCGTAAGCAATCCTTCAAAAGCAATATTTGATTCCGGTACTTCAAAAACGTGGTCGGCCAGCTTGCGAATAACCGAGTCGCCTTCGGTAACAATGGCAATAACCACACCGTTTCTGGCCTTTACTTCCTGAATATTGCTTACAATTTTGTCATACGACTTGTCTTTGGTTGCAATCACAACCACCGGCATATTTTGGTCAATAAGCGCGATGGGCCCATGTTTCATTTCAGCGGCCGGATATCCTTCAGCATGAATATAGGATATTTCTTTTAATTTAAGTGCGCCTTCCAGCGCTACAGGAAAGAAATAACCCCTTCCCAGATACAAAAAGTTAGTCGCTCTTTGATACAGTGTTGCCAGTTCCTTGCAGGCATCACTTTTGACAAGAATTTTTTCAATTTTACCCGGTATTTCCGTTAATTCTTTAATAAGGCCAAGGTATTTCTTATCACTCAGGTAACCTCTTTTATGCCCCATTACCATAGCCATCATGGCCAATACGGTAACCTGTGTTGTAAATGCCTTGGTTGAAGCCACGCCAATTTCTGGTCCGGCATGGGTATATACCCCGGCATCGGTTTCGCGTGGTATACTGGAACCAACTACATTGCAGATACCCAATACCAATGCGCCTTTTTCTTTGGCAAGCCGAATGGCGGCAAGTGTATCAGCCGTTTCACCACTCTGACTTATGGCTATTACAATATCATCCATATTAATAATAGGATTGCGGTATCGGAATTCGGAGGCATACTCAACTTCAACAGGGATGCGGGCCATATCCTCCATTAAATATTCGCCTAATAAACCGGCATGCCAGGAAGTTCCACAGGCAACAATAATAATGCGTTTGGCTTTTACCATTTGCGGTATGACATTAAACAGTCCTCCAAGATTTAACCCGCTTAAATCCGGTGCTACCCGTCCTCTAAAGGTGTCAAGGATGGATTTGGGTTGTTCAAATATTTCTTTAAGCATGAAGTGATCATACCCGCTTTTGTCTATCTCTCCTACATCCAGATCGAGTTGGTGAACAATGGGTGTTTGTTTGTCGTTCTTGACGGTTTTGAGTACCAGCTCGTCTTTTTTAATAATGGCCACATCATCGTCATTCAGGTATATCACACTTTTGGTGTGCTCAACAATGGGCGTGGCATCGGAGGCAATAAAATATTCTTCATCACCTACACCAACAACCAACGGGCTACCCTTGCGGGCAGCAATTAATCTGTCCGGTTCATCCACACATAGTATCACCAGTCCGTAGGCGCCCTCTACTTTCGACAACGCCAGCCTTACAGCGATTTCAGCAGTTACCTGCCCTTTAATATAAATGTACTCAATTAAGTTGGCCAATACTTCGGTATCTGTGGCACTTTTAAAGGTTACACCGCGTATTTCAAGTTTCTCCTTTATTCTTGCATAGTTTTCTATGATCCCGTTATGAATAATTATAAATTTTCCGTGTTCGGAAGTATGGGGATGCGCATTCACATCATTAGGTTCGCCATGTGTGGCCCATCGGGTATGACCAATACCTAATTGACCGGATATAATAGAATCGGAAATGTAGTTTTCCAGGTCATTAACTTTGCCTTTTTTTTTGTACAAGAGCGGCTGGCCATTTAAAAGCGCTATACCTGCTGAATCATATCCTCTGTATTCAAGCCGCTTAAGGCCATTCATAAGAATTGGATAAGCTTCTTTATTTCCAATATATCCTACAATACCGCACATGTCAGAAAATTTAAATTAAAGTTGCATCATGTTTTTTCAGGCTATTTGCCTAATTCGTTATAAATCACTTCCAGTGTAATATTCTTTCCGGAAGTGCTGTTTTCAAGTATTACACGATCAGGATGTGTCATAGATGGCCTGATTGTTTGCACGACTATGTTATTTGAATTGGCACTTCTTGTAGCCGGCAAATCGGGTATCGAAACTATCAGCTCATTGGAAGTAATACCCCCGTTAAAATATTCCTGTATGTAACCGGAAATATTGAAGTGATACCCTCCGGCAGATTTATCCAATATACCGTCAAAGCGATTCACATAAACAATGGATGCCGGGAAGCTATTGGAAGGATTAAAACTACCGGGTAAAAACTGGCCGTCGGGAAATGATAACATCAGTCGGTATGGCCTGGGAAAATCACCGAAACTATTATCATTTTCATCATACGGGATGAATAACGTTGCTTTATTCACAGCTATATCTGAATTTACCGAATTTCTGAATGACTCAAGGCCATTGATCGTAATTTTACCTTCCAAACCATCAAAACCCTGAATATAGAACTTTTGTGCATCAGGTTTATCAATCGAATCAGTTACAACGGAATTGGAATAATCATGCTTAATATAGTTGGCACGGAATGTTTCGATGGTATCATGCTTAAAAGGGAGTACGAGTGTTTTTTGTAAAACCGAATCACCCACGTTCGACTCAACGGTAAAGGAAATATAGGATGCTACAAAATCAGCGCTGATCCTGGCTATGGTATTACTACCTTCTTCGGGGCTGGCCGCAATGTATAATCCGGGAAACAAGTCGGTAAATTTGGCAAGTGTTGCACCCGTAGTATCAATGAAAGCAAGCGTAGTATCGGTATCCATAAATTCCAACACATCCTGTATGTATGACTCCTGCAACGGAATCCGGATAAAATTTCCCTGTCTGGCGGAGGGTTCTGCATTCAATAATTTACCCTTATACATTTCTGCAATATTGGTATTGCTGAATGCATTCACTGAATCAGGTATTTCCGGTAGCTCATATACATTTAACTGAGGATAGATATCCTCCTGGCCATAGGTGTTTATGTAACCCAGGTTGAGCACCGGACTATGAATTTTAGGATTTTCACCTACAAAAACGCCTGGCCGTTGTTCATCAAAAATGAGCTGTACAATAAATGATGCTTCGGTGCGTCCAAACACAGGGTCATCCATACTACCAACCAGTAAAGTATCAACTCCCTTTGTCCATTGAACAGAAGCTGACTGCGTTGTTGCTGTGATATCAAAGTTACCCTCGTATCCCAACTTAAAATTATCATCGTCCGGTAAAATCTCACGGCCAAGATGTCCACCATCTTCATTACATCCGGAGATTATAAGAAACATAAATACAATGAAAGAAAATAATTTTAAAGGAATTGGCACGGAGCAATTAATAATCTTCGTTAACCAGCTTTTCATAAAACGTGTTGTATGCATCAATATATTCATCTTCTCCTTTAAACGTTACCAGTGGTTTTTTAGTCTTTTCGACATATTCTTTTACTTCTTCGTTGATATTCGGGCTGCCGTATATTACCCCGTCGGACATGTCAATGGCCAGTTTGCTTACATTGGCATACGTGGGTTGGGAGACAATATCAACATCTTTTTCAGTGATACCACTGAAGAGCAATTTATTTTTAAAATTTTTATCCAGGGTATCCGGAAACTCGTTGTCATAAACCGAATGCACCACTTTGGTTTTCATAAAAATCGGATCGTCGCTGAACGATTTTTTGATATACAGCGGTAACAAACCTGTAAACCATCCATGACAATGAATTACATCGGGGTCCCAGCGCAATTTACGAACCGTTTCGATTACACCTCTGGCAAAAAAAATGGCCCGTTCATCATTATCTTTAAAGAACTTTTTATTTTCATCGGCTAAGGTATATTTTCGCTGAAAATAATCCTCATTATCGATAAAATAAACCTGCATTCGGGCCGACTGTATGGATGCAACTTTAATAATTAGCGGATGATCCGCATCATCAATGATAAGATTCATACCCGACAAACGTATCACTTCATGCAGCTGGTTTCTTCGCTCGTTGATACATCCAAATTTAGGCATGAAGGTACGTATCTCTTTTCCCCTCTCCTGTATTCCCTGAGGTAAATTACGTGCAATTACGGACATTTCGGTTTCTGGCAGATAAGGGGTGATCTCTTGCGACACAAATAATACTTTTATACTCTCCATGAATTTGTTATGATGATAAAACGTCGTGCAAAATTACTAAATTTCTGCCATTTTACGAAATGCATTACTTGTAAGCTGTTTATTTAGATTCCTGTTTTAAATTATCCGTTAAGCCTATATGATCTAATAATTGATATCTTTGCCCTCGTTTTTTGATTAAAATTGTATGCAATTTTTTAAATCCCGTCAGGCAGTGCATGATTTTGTGCAAAGTCACAAAAAAAAAGATAAAACGGTCGGATTTGTGCCTACTATGGGTGCGCTGCACGAAGGGCATATTCAGCTTATCAAAAAAAGTAAGTTACAAAACCATATTACGGTAGTAAGCATTTTTGTGAATCCTACACAGTTTAACAACCAGGCTGATTACCACAAATATCCGAACCATATTAAAAACGATACCGAAAAGCTTGAACAGGTTGGTTGCGATGTCCTGTTTCACCCGGATGTGGAAGAAATGTACCCCGTGCCTGACCACAGAAAATTTGATTTTGGTGAACTGGAACAGATGATGGAAGGCGCATACCGACCAGGTCATTTTAATGGGGTAGCACAAATTGTAAGCAAACTAATTGAAGCCGTCCCGGCGCAGAAGGCTTATTTCGGACAAAAAGATTTTCAGCAACTGGCCATTGTTCGTAAGCTGGTTGGTGATTACAATTATCCTGTTGAAATAATTGGCTGCCCTACCGTGCGTGAATCAGACGGGTTGGCGATGAGTTCCAGGAACGAACGATTAACCTCCGCACAACGACAAAACGCTCCGGTCATCTATCAATCCTTGCTGCAGGCCAAAAAAATGTATCCTGAAAAAAATATCAATGAGATTAAAAAATATGTTGTAGAAAACATAAACAAAATTCCTGAATTCAACGTTGAATATTTTGAAATTGTTGATCATTATACGCTTCGGCCCATCCATTCTCCGCAATCAGATAAATATGTTACAGCATGCATAGCAGTGTATGTACAGGATGTCAGGCTGATCGATAATATCAACTTTTTTTAGTAATTTTGTTATGTATGAATATAGAGGTTGTAAAATCTAAGATCCATAAAGTTACCATTACTGAGGCAAACCTCGAGTATGTGGGTAGTGTAACCATTGATGAAGAATTGATGGAAGCCGCCAATATTATTGCCAACGAAAAGGTGCAGATTGTGAATATAAATAATGGTGAGCGATTGGATACTTATGTAATAAAGGGGGATAGAGGATCCGGGCAAATTTGCCTGAATGGTCCGGCAGCCAGAAAAGCTGCAGTAGGGGATGTTGTAATTATTATTGCTTATGCCTCTATGGACTTTGATGAAGCGAAATCATTTAATCCTAAAATTATTTTCCCCGATACGGCCACCAATAAATTAATTCAATAAATGCCGTGTCCAGCACAGTTGTACGTAAGACCATTCAGTATGTCGTTTTTACCTCGATAGGGGTAATATTATTTTGGTATGCCATCCAGCGTATTTCGTGGGAGGAGTTTATTACCAATCTGCAATCGACCAATTATTATCTGGTAGGATGCTCCCTTGTTGCCGGTTTACTGGGTTATGTGAGCCGCGCTGTACGATGGAAAATCCTCATTGAGTCATTGGGTCATAAACCGGGTATTAAGGACTGCTACAACAGTTTAATGCTAGGTTATCTGGCAAATTTTGTTTTTCCACGGATAGGAGAAATTACCCGATGCGCCATGTTGGGCAAACGCAAAAAAATACCGGTTGACCAACTTATTGGTACCGTCATTCTGGAACGTGCATTCGACCTGGTGATGCTCATAATTTTACTCCTGGTTCTTTTTATTGGTAAATATGATGCGTTCGGGCCTTTTATTGTTCAGGGAACCAAATCGTTTTTTATTAATGCCTGGGAATTTGCCACGCAAAAATGGTGGTTTGCTTTTTTATTGGTAATAATAATAATTGCCTCGGTGGCTTACCTGCGCAAAAACAGGCGGAGAATTCTTCGATTTAAGGCAGTACGAAAATTTTATCGTGGAATAAGAGGTGTTAATGTGGGTATTAAAACCATCCTGCGATTACAAAAAAGCACCAAATTTATTTTTCACACCCTTTTCATCTGGCTAATGTATTGGAGCATGACCTACTTTGTGGTGCTCTCCATGCCCATTACCCATAATCTGAGTCCGTTGGACGGACTGTTTCTTACAGTAATGGGAGGCATTGGTATGTCGCTGCCTGTACAGGGCGGCATTGGCGCTTTTCATACCATCGTTATGTTAAGTTTGGGATTGTACGGAATTGATGCCAAAGACGGTGTTTCATTCGCTGTTTTACTGCACGAGTCGCAAGCCCTATTTGGCATTTTATTGGGCTTGATTTCTGTTTTTCTTTTCTATATTAGTGGTGAAAAGAAATTAATTCTGAAACCGGATACCCATGAACTACCTTGAGATAATCCAGTCGAAAATACACTACGACAAGCTCGTGCTAACACAATTACTGGCCAAATGGCGATTTCAGGATCAAAAAATTGTGTTTAGCAATGGCTGTTTTGATATCCTTCACAAAGGGCATGTTGAATATTTAACAAAAGCTGCTTCACTGGGTGATCACCTGGTGTTGGGGCTGAATACCGATGCCTCCGTTAAAAAATTAAAAGGCCCTTTGCGTCCGTTGCAGGATGAAACATCCAGGGCACAGATTATGGCCTCTTTACAATTTATTGCAGCCGTTGTATTATTTGATGAAGAAACGCCCTATGAACTCATAAAGTTTATACAGCCCGATATATTGGTAAAAGGCGGCGATTACAAGCCCGAGGACATAGTTGGCGCTGATATTGTAAAAAACAACGGTGGGGAAATCATAACCATTGAACTGTCAGAAGGATATTCAACATCGGGTATTGTTGAAAAAGCCAGGAAAATTTGAGCAAGGTAAAAACCACATACGTCTGTCAGGAATGCGGCATTGATTCGGCTAAATGGCTGGGAAAATGTCCGTCGTGCGGCGCATGGAACACAATGGTAGAAGAGAAATTTACCAAACCAACCGGCAATGAGAAATATAATTATGTAAAAACTAATAATAAACCTGCTTCACTGTCTCAAATAGAGCCGGATAAATACAAACGTTTGGATACCTGTATCAATGAGTTTAATCGAATACTGGGAGGAGGCATCATTCCGGGGTCACTCATTTTACTGGGTGGTGAACCGGGCATTGGCAAATCTACATTGGCCCTACAAACAGCTCTTAAAGCCAAACAATTAAAAACACTCTATGTATCGGGTGAGGAAAGCCTGGAACAGCTAAAAATACGTGCGCAACGAATAAATATCGACAATGATGCATGCCTGTTTCTGAATGAAACCTCCCTGGAGGCCATTTTAAACCATATCAGCCATGAGCAACCACAATTTGTAATTATTGATTCGGTTCAAACCTTGTTTTCAGAAACCATTGATTCAGTGCCCGGCTCGGTTTCGCAGATCAGGGAGAGTGCAGGACGGTTATTGCGCATGGCCAAAGAAAAGCACATAGCAGTACTGCTTATCGGACATATTACCAAAGACGGAACCATTGCCGGCCCCAAAGTGCTTGAACATATTGTAGACACAGTAATGCAGTTTGAAGGAGACAATCGGCACAGCTACCGTATTCTGCGCTCCAATAAAAACCGATTCGGTTCCACCTCCGAAATTGGCATTTTTGAAATGAATGCCAGCGGACTGCATGAGGTTCAGAACCCTTCGGAACTACTGATTCCTCACTCCGCCGAAGAGTTAAGCGGGGTTTCCATTGCCTGTACCATCGACGGCATCCGACCTTTTTTAATTGAAGTACAGGCATTGGTAAGCACAGCAGCCTACGGCACACCGCAACGTTCATCAACCGGTTTTGACACACGTCGCCTGAATATGCTGCTGGCCGTATTGGAAAAAAGAGTGGGATTTCATCTGGCCGCGAAGGATATTTTTATCAACCTGGCCGGTGGCATCAAAATTATTGATCCGGGTATCGACCTGGCCATTATCTCCGCCATACTCTCATCCAATGTGGATATGCCCATTTCAAGGGCCACCTGTTTTACGGGTGAAGTGGGGTTAACCGGTGAAATACGACCGGTAGACCGCATTGATCAGCGCATTGCCGAAGCAGAAAAGCTGGGGTTTAAGCACATGGTGATTCCCAAAGGAAGTAAATTGCAATCGGCAAAAAGCTATAATATCAAAATCACCCAGGCATCAAAGCTAGATAAGGCTTTTAAGGAAGTGTTTGCGTGAAACAGCGTATGAATTTAGTATTGTATGCTTTTATTTTATAATTTGTCGAAGATAAGGTAAATGGCATCCTTACATTTTTATAAAAGTTGCTTTCAAAGGACTAGTGTGGTAATTACTAAATAAATTAACTTATACGCCTTTACGAATATTTATGTTATTATTCTTAATGAATATCTGCAATCGCTCATAATTGAAAAAAGCAATTTTCGAAAATGCCTTGTAAGGTGGTCACCCTGAGCGGAGTCGAAGGGTTATTAGAACGCATTACCAGGACATTTCGACTACGCTCAATGTGACAGAAGCGTTTGCTGGCA
>JAAAOM010000015.1 GCA_009908855.1 Bacteroidota bacterium | reverse complement strand
CCAAAAAAGGTCTGTTGTATAAGCTCCCGGGGAGGCTGATAAATTAACCGTACCTGAGTCACATTGTGTAACATCGGGAGCTATCGGTGTTTCGGGTGTGTTGTATATGGTTATACGCAGAGTGTCTTTCTCTCCCTCACAACCAGTTTCTGAATTATAGGATGAAATTAAGAATGTATCGGATATTGAAGTGGTATACATTAATGTATCTCTTTCAAAAAAAGGTGTGCTGCTAGCAGGTTCGTACCAACGTATGGTATTTCCATGCATGCCCGGCTGCACGGGCACATAAAAAGTATCGGGGCCGCAGTATTGCGGATTTGAATACAAGGGTGGATCGGGAATGTTAAATATTTTACCGGTAACCAGCCGTCCCGGACTTTCACAGCCAGTGGTATCATTGTATGTTGTAACCCTGAAAGCAGTGTCCTGAGTAAGGTTGGTGAAATGAATGCTGTCGAAATTCCCGATGGGTGAACCACTCATTGGTTCGGTGTACCAATTTAGCGTATTGGCATTGGCCGGCAAGGCAGCTTTTAATGTGATTGGCCCTGCTGTGCAACTTGAATCATTCTCTGTAATCGGGGGTAATGGGTAGGGTTTAAAGGTTAATGTTATGGAATCAGATTGAGGGGTGCATGATCCGCTGGATAATGTCCAGGTGAGCACATATTGTCCGGATGAATATTCGGGTATGGTTATCATGGTGTTGGACGCTGTATCGCCGGAAACAAAATTTACCGGAGTAGGGCCGCTTACAACATCCCAATGTCCGAATAACCCTTTGCCTGAATTTCCCATGATGTGCATGGTATTTCCGCAAACAACTGTATCGGGCGCAGCAGAGGCTTGAGGTGGTGGTATACCAAAGTCCGCAATTACTGTATCTTCGCTAACACAGATTCCGTTTTCAATACGCCATACCAGTGTGTATCTACCTTCATCGCCGGGTTGATTGATTAATTGGGAGCTGGCAGATAAGCTATCAGGTGTTATTTGTGGTGTGCTTCCTGATGGCTTATCTATAATGTGCCAGCTTCCGGTTCCTATGGCAGGTGTATTGGCATTTAAATCCACTGAATGCGAATCACATACGGCAATATCTGCACCCGCATCAGCCGGGGATGTCATTATAAACCTTTCAATAGTTAAGGTGTCGTTTAAAACCGGGCATATACCCAGAAAACTTTCCAGTTTGTAAGCGAACCGATTAATACCTGCTTCCAGGTTTAAAACCGTTGTAGTGGCCGAATCAGGGTGTTCGATGATCGCTGATGTACCAACAGACGTCCATACTGATGCTTCTGTAGCCAGGGGCGAAGTGCCGCTTATCGATAAAGAAGTGGTTTGACATAATACCGTATCGGGAGATGCATCCATGGCAGCAGAGCCTATGTCAACGGTATACTCAATGGTGTCAGTTGTTACGGGGCAGGCACCATACTGACTGGTTATTTCCCAAACCAGCCGGTTGGAGTTATATGACACATTCGTTAACGTGGCATTCGGATCATTGGGGTCTGACAGTATGCCTGAACCGGTTAAAACACTCCACGCACCGGTTCCGCCATTATCGGCTACATTACCATTCAGGGTTAAACTGGTTGTATTGCATAACGAGCTATCATTTCCTAATTGTGCTGATGAAGGCTGGACATCGCGGGTGATAACCACCTCGTCGAAAGAGGTGCATATCCCGTTGGCACTGGTCCAACGGAAAGTATTGGGGCCCATATCCAGGTTACTGATACCGGTATTCGGATCATTTATGTTGTTAATGGTTGCACCGCCTGTGGTTGTCCATGTCCCCTGGCCAATGGTAACCGTATTTCCCTGTAAGGTGAAATTGTCAGCACATATTGTAGTATCCGGCCCGGCAGCAGCAATAGTAGGCTGGTCGATGATTTCCATATTTACTTCTCCTGAAGGACCGGAGCACAAGGCATTTTCTTCAACCACATAAAATGTTGCTGTTTGAGCCACATTGTTATCGAGGTTAACCGGAGGATTGGTGGGGTCAAAATTATTACCTGTATGAACAAGGTTTGATAATCCGGCATCGCTGTACCAGTATAAATCACCACCACCTGATGCCACTGTGAGTGTTATGTTATCGCCGGTACAAAAGGCAGGATCGGGATCGGGTATTTGATCAGGGGCATCAACTATTTCAATGCGTGCTGTTGTGGTGATAGGTGGATTGTCTCCGTTTACTATATCGGTGGGCGGATTACCGTCAAATGGTGTTTCATCGTATGGGTTACATATATTCCAGTTTCTCAATGTGATCTCAAAAACATCACCCACTTCAGCACCGGCAGGGGCACTGATTTCCCAGGTGGTTTGATTGGGTGCGTCAGCAGGGGTGGGAATTTCAACTATGGGACCCGAAACGGTGCCGAGTGAGTTACCGGTGGCATCGGTCAATTGATGGACGGTACCAGCGCCATCATCTACCGTAACATCAGGAATCCGATCACCACCTATAGTTTGTGTTCCGTATATAAATTGCACCCAGCGTGTTATCCGGTTTGGTTTATCCGGTTCAACAGCCATGTTACAATTAAAGGTAGTATTATCATCAAAGGTTACATCCACTATATTTTCTCCTTCGCACACCGGAGCAACAACCGGATCAGTGGTAAGATCGGCACCGTTTTCATTGTCGCGCGCCCAGGCACTAAATGTTTGCTGCTGTCGGCTGCTGCTGGTGCAAACTTCGCCATCATAAACCACAAACGCCTCTGCCGTGTATGCGCATTGATTCGATGGTGGATATAGGTGACTCTGAACCTGTGTAAAAACAGTATCTCCCTGTGAAATGGCCGGCACTTGGGTAGTGGTGCCAAAATCATCATTCCAGACATATAGAATTTCAACCTTCGCGGGATCAACAGGCACAAAAAATTTATACCTGACTTCCATATCCAGGGTTACCGGCGCACAAACACTACTGGGGTATTGACCGCTGAAGTTGTCGGTGATCAGGGAACATTGGGCATACAGGGAAGGCTTTATGCCAATAAAAAGTAAAAATATGATATAAAGGCAAAATTTTTTCATTGACGAACGGCTTTTTCTTTTACATTAAAGGTGAAAAAGTGTTGACGAACGATGTTAATTGTTTTACGGAATCAAATTAAATTGGTTATCCTTATGGATCAGAATAACCATTAAAAATACGAATCTTTCGGAAATGTGAATGTTGAAAATGGTGGTGGAGAAGGGCTTGTGGTTAAACTATGAAAAGTAAAAAGGTGCGTAAAATCATCTATCGGGCCATGATTTTTTTAATGAATGTGCCTTGATCTGAAGTTTCGGCCTTAAGCAGATAAACCCCTTTGTCTAAATTATTTTTAAATACTATTTGGAAAGATCGGGAAGGATCATTAAGATATTCTTTATAGATAACACTTCCCAGAATATTAACTACTTCAACATATTGAATAAGTTCCGGGGAGTTAATTTGAATAATATTCTCAATAACCGGGTTGGGATATACCACTAATTCCTTGTCCTTCTCATCTATGTTTGCCTGACAAACAGTTAGAAAGATAATCATGCTGGTTAATATAACAAGGAATCTTTTCATTGCAGTAATTTAATTCTGTTACGCTCAAAAGTACGAAATAGTTACATCATTCCCAATTCGAGTTTGGCCTCATCGGTTAACATATTTTGATCCCATGGCGGGTCAAATACCAGATCAACTTCAACCGTATTAATGCCGCCAACAGCTTTAACCTGGTCATTTACTTCCTGCACAATGTAATCAGCTGCCGGACAATTGGGAGCAGTGAGGGTCATGGTAATTTTCACATCGTTGTTCTCACTGATGTCAATATCATAAATTAATCCGAGATCATATATGTTTAAAGGTATTTCCGGATCATAAATCTCCTTCAATACATTAACTATTTCGGCTTCGAGCTTTAAAAATTCATTATTGTCGCTCATGGTTTTATTTCTTTATAGTATAACAATTTAATTACTGGCTTGTTTTTCACGCGCATTGTATGCAATGGCATATAGTTTCATTTGCTTGACCATCGCCAATAGTCCGTTTGATCGGGTAGGGGAAAGATTTTCTTTCAAACCTATCTGATCAATAAAATAAAGGTCACTGTTCATAATTTCATCGGGTTTACGATTTGATAATACCCGTATTAATAGTGAAATGATCCCTTTTGTAATGATGGCATCGCTATCGGCCTCGTATTGCATTTTACCGTTGTTATAATGTGCGTGTAGCCATACCTTTGATTGACAGCCATTAATTAAGTTTTCTTTGGTTTTGTATTTGTCATCGATCAATGGCAAATCTTTGCTGATATCAATGATATAATTATAACGATCCATCCAGTTATCGAAAATGGAAAATTCTTCAATTATTTCTTGTTGTACTTCCTCAATCGTTTTCACTTGGTTATTCTCCTTTCCTTGCAATTGGTATATGTATAATTTCTGATGCAAAGATAAGGAATTCTTATTGAAGCATAAAGCCGGCACGGTTAAGAGCATCGATGAATTGATCAATATCATCGGTATTGTTGTAAACAGCGATTGATGCACGAACGGATCCGGAGATGTTAAAATATTGCATGATGGGTTGGGTGCAATGGGTGCCTGTACGGACAGCTACCCCTAATTTATCCAGAATCATACCAACATCTGAAGGGTGGGCATTTGGAAAATTGAAAGAAATAGCGGCTGTTGATTCTGTTGCATTGCTGTATATTTCGATGTTCTCCAGTTCACGGAGTTTTGCCATAGTATATTTGTACAGCCGGGATTCATGGGATTGTATATTTTGCAGACCGATTTCATTCAAATATTCAACGGCACGTGATAAACCCACCGCTCCGATATAATTGGTTGTACCTGCTTCAAATTTCAGGGGTAATTCGTTGAATGTAGTTTTTTCCATGGTAACCACATCTACCATATCACCGCCTGATTGATAAGGAGGGAGACGGTCTAACCACGATTCCTTACCATACATTACACCAATACCGGTTGGGCCATAAATCTTATGCCCTGAGAAAACCAGGAATTCACAGTCAAGTTCCTGCACATCTATTGGTAAGTGTTGAACAGATTGGGCAGCATCAATAAGTACGGGTATATTTTGCTGATGGGCTTTCTGAATAATTTCCCGAATGGGATTAATTGTACCCAAAGCATTGGAAACATGATTGATGGCCACAATTTTGGTTTTTTTTGTTAACAGGTCATCAAGGACTGTCAGGTCCAGCTCTCCACGGGTTGTTAAGGGTATGTATTTCAGACGGGCATTTTTGCGTTCGGCCATCAATTGCCAGGGTACAATGTTGGCATGGTGTTCGATTTGTGACACCAGGATTTCATCACCGGCCTGAATTTCTGTTTCTCCCAATGAAAAGGCAATGGTATTGATGGCTTCGGTGGTACCATGTGTAAATACGATTTCATGTGTGTGTTGGGCATTGATGAATTGTTGTATGGTTCGACGGGCATGTTCGTATTTTTCAGTGGCCTGTTGACTTAAATAATGCACTGCCCGGTGTATATTACTATTGCACCGGGTGTACCAGTTTATAACTTCATCAAGCACACACTGTGGCTTTTGCGTTGTAGCAGCATTGTCAAGATACGCTAAGGGCGTACCATGAACCTGCTGATGCAGTATGGGAAATTCATTTCTTATCTTATTGTGATCGTCAAACATGTGTCTTGCTACTATAATTTTATTTAATCACATGTTATTTGACAATTATGGCACCTTGATAATTCACCCCTTAACCGCCGGTCAACCAATTCATGAATTCGCATTTGCAGAGGTTCCACACTAATTTTACTGATGATTTCATCGGCAAAGGCGTATAGTAGCAGAAAACGTGCTTCTTCATACTTAATTCCCCTTGATCGCAAATAGAACATTGCTTTTTCGTCCAGTTGACCAGATGTTGCTCCATGACTACATTTCACGTCATCAGCATAAATCTCCAGTGTTGGCTTACTGTGCATTTTGGCATCGTCCGTTAACTGGATATTGTTGTTGGTTTGGTAAGCCACTGTTTTCTGTGCATCAGGATATACGTGAATTTTGCCGTTAAAGGCACCGGTGGCCTGATCATCCAGAATTCCTTTGTACAGCTGGGTGCTCTGACAGTGTGGTTTTACATGTTCAATATTGGTGTAATTATCTACATGTTGCTTTCGGTCAGTCAGGAATAAGCCCTGTGCCTGACTCTCGGCATTTTCACCCAACAACCGAATATTTAAATTATTACGTACCAGGCCGCCATGTAAGGTAATGGTATTGAAACGGCTATAACTGTTTTGCTCTTGGTGTACATAGGTATGCCCTATTTGGATGCTTTCATTGTTTTCATTCTGAATTTTATTGTATTCAAGGTTGGCATTATCACCCAGGTAGAATTCAGTTACCGAATTGGTTAAATAACGCCTGAAACATAATGTATGATCGCAGACCACAATATTGGCCTGTGAATTTTCGTCCATAACAATTAAGTTGCGATGATTGATCAGCAAGTCTCTCTCGCTCAAAGCAACATTAATAATTTGTAATGGTTTATCAAGCACTACATTTTTTGGGACATGCACAAAAATTCCATCCTGTGAAAACATGGTATTAAAGGCAACCAGTCCTTCCTCATGTTTTTGGGCATATTTATCGAAATGCTTTTTTAACAGTTCCGGATATTTTTGTGATGCTTCCTGCATACTGGTTACCACAACGTTTTTAGGTAAGCTCTCGGCAGGGTTATTCCTGGTATAATAATTTCCGTTTAATGTAAGAACGGTGTATGTATCTAACTCTGGAATATCACATTTAAAGATTTCATCCAGGTTAACCTGATAGGTGTTGGGCGAAAAATTTGATTTATAATCATATTCAAAGAAAGGTTGTAAAAAGGTGTATTTATACCTTTCGTTCTTTTTATGCGGGAATCCTTTTTCCTTAAATTCATCGAAAGCCTCCTGACGTTTATTATTCAGGAAATCAGCTCCATACGTATTTATTTCGTCTATATTATTTTTATATAAGCGGAGGTACTTATCAACCACCTCCTGTTTAGTTGCAACAACACTCATTTGCTCTGATTTAAATTACACTTCAACTTCTTTTTCTAACCAATCGTATCCTTTTTCCTCCAGTTCAAGAGCAAGGCTTTTATCACTTGATTTTACAATTTTTCCTTTATATAGTACATGCACAAAATCAGGAATGATATAATCCAATAACCGCTGGTAATGTGTAATTACAACGGTTGCATTGTCTTTTCTTTTCAGTTTGTTTACACCATTGGCAACCGCTTTAAGTGCATCAATATCGAGTCCGGAATCGGTTTCGTCCAGTATTGAAAGCGCAGGATCGAGCATGGCCATTTGGAATATTTCGTTCCTTTTTTTCTCTCCGCCTGAGAATCCTTCGTTTACCGCACGGTTAGTCAAATTGTTTTTTAAACCTACAAACTCTGATTTCTCACGCATCAGTTTTAGAAAATCACTGGCTGATAATTCTTCCATACCCCGCTGCTTACGTTGTTCATTTACAGCTGTTTTCATGAAATTCACCATGGATACACCGGGAATCTCTACCGGATACTGGAATCCGAGAAATACACCTTTGTGTGCCCGTTCTTCCGGGTCCATCTCCAGCAAATCTTCTCCGTTATATTCAATAGAACCACTGGTAACATTCACTTCCTCGCGTCCGGCCAGTACAGAAGCCAGCGTACTTTTTCCTGATCCGTTGGGCCCCATAATGGCATGCAACTCACCCGGATTTACTTCAAGGTTAATGCCTTTTAATATCTCCTGATCATTTATCGTAACGTATAGTTCTTTAATTTTTAACATCTTCGCTATGCTTTAAATAATTTTTATTTATTCCCCTAAACAAGAATTAAGTCGGTAAACCCCCATCTTAATTCCTGATTTCAATTATTGTATTAATAAAATGATTTTAATCTATTATCCAACACTGCCTTCAAGTGTAATTTGTAACAGTTTTTGAGCTTCAACGGCAAATTCCATCGGCAGTTTATTCAGTACTTCTTTGGCATACCCGTTCACAATCAATCCAATGGCTGCTTCGGTGTCAATACCACGTTGATTGCAGTAAAATATCTGGTCTTCACCAATTTTTGAGGTGGTTGCCTCGTGCTCGATGATGGCCGATTTATTATCAATTTCAAGGTATGGGAATGTATGCGCGCCGCATTTATCTCCCATAAGCAAGGAATCGCACTGAGAGAAATTCCGTGCATTTTCGGCATTTTTCATCACTTTCACCAAACCACGGTAACTATTGTTACTTTGGCCGGCTGATATGCCCTTGGAAATAATGGTGCTTTTGGTGTTTTTACCAATGTGCGTCATTTTGGTACCTGTATCAGCCTGTTGGTGGTTGTTGGTTACAGCCACGCTGTAAAATTCACCCACTGAATTATCGCCTCTTAATATGCAACTCGGGTATTTCCAGGTAATGGCCGAGCCGGTTTCAACTTGTGTCCAGGAGATTTTTGAGTTGTTTCCTTTACACATGCCACGCTTGGTAACAAAATTGTAAATACCACCTTTACCGTTTTTATCACCCGGATACCAGTTTTGCACGGTGGAATATTTCACTTCCGCATTTTCAAGCGCGACAATTTCAACCACAGCTGCGTGAAGCTGATTTTCATCACGCATAGGGGCGGTACAACCTTCCAGATAACTCACGTAGCTATCATCTTCGGCAATAATTAGTGTACGTTCAAATTGCCCGGTATTGGCTGCGTTTATCCGGAAGTAGGTTGATAATTCCATAGGGCAACGCACCCCTTTCGGAATATAACAAAACGATCCGTCGCTGAATACAGCCGAATTCAAAGCAGCAAAATAGTTATCTCCGGCCGGCACAACTGTTCCCATGTATTTTTTAACCAAATCAGGATGTTCCTGCACGGCTTCAGCGAAGGAGCAAAAAATGATTCCTTTTTCGGCCAGTGTTTCCTTAAAGGTTGTTTTAACAGAAGTACTATCCAGTACGGCGTCTACTGCAACTCCTGAAAGATGTTTTTGTTCTTCCAGGGGAATACCCAGCCTGTTAAAGGTATCCAGCAACTCGGGGTCTACTTCATCCAGGCTGGATGGTTTGGCTTTTTGTTTGGGTGCTGCATAATATATTATGTCCTGATAGTCAATTTCAGGTATTTTTAAATGAGCCCACTGTGGGGTTTTCATTTTTAGCCAATTTCTATATGCTTTTAATCGGAACTCGAGCATAAACTCAGGCTCATTTTTCTTTTCCGATATTAATCTAATCACCTCTTCATTCAGTCCTTTCGGCAGCGACTCTGTCTCGATGTTCGATGTAAAGCCAAATTTATAGTCCGACTGGGTAACTTCCTTAAGCACTTTATCTTGATCATTCATCATATAACCCGTCTTTTAATATTTTCAATTCTTTATTTTTTGTTATTTAGAATGTTTCTAAATAATTGCAAATGTACAAAAATCCAATGGATTTATAATGATATTTGCCCTTTCAAATGCCCTGAATAAAACATGAATTTTATATGAGCGAAGACACAAAGATAACAAATATAGGCGAGTTTGGTTTAATAAATTCACTAACCGAAGGACTTGTATTACAGCATACTTCCACCGTAAAAGGTGTGGGGGATGATGCAGCCGTTTTAAAATTCGACAACCAGTTTGTTGTAGTAACCACCGATATGTTAACGGAGGGGATACATTTTAACCTGATGTATACACCTTTGAAGCATTTGGGTTACAAGGCGGTGATTAGCAACCTTTCGGATATCTATGCAATGAATGGAACAGCAACGCAAATTGTTGTTTCCATGGCCATTTCTAAAAAATTCACAAACGAGTGGATAGAAGAATTATATTCAGGTATAAGGCTGGCATGCGAAAAATACAAGGTCGACCTGGTAGGTGGCGATATTACAAGTTCACTAACCGGACTTAATTTGAGCATCACAGCATTGGGAACGGTTGATGACAAAAAAATCACTTATCGAAGCGGAGCCGGGGAAAACGATTTAATTTGTGTGAGTGGTGATCTCGGAGCAGCCTACATGGGTTTGCAATTATTGGAGCGCGAGAAAAAAGTTTTTCAGGACAATCCGGATGTACAGCCCGACATGGAAGGCCATGATTATGTGCTGGAGCGTCAGCTTAAACCGGAAGCCCGAAAAGATATTGTTGAGAAGTTAAGTGAATTGAATATTTTACCTACCTCCATGATTGATATTTCGGATGGGCTCTCATCTGAAATTCTGCACATTTGTAACCAATCAGGTTTAGGATGTAAAATTTATGCCGATAAGATACCAATTGATGGAGAAACCGGATTGATGGCCCAGGAGTTTAACATGGAGCCTATTGTTGCTGCACTGCATGGCGGTGAGGATTATGAACTGCTATTTACGGCCAAAATAAGCGATTTTGACACCTTAAGCCAACAGGAGGGAATCCACATCATTGGGTATATGGCCGCTAAAGACGAAGGTTACTATTTAATTCCGGGACAGGGATCGCCCATTGAATTGAAAGCCCAGGGATGGGATGGTTTTCGGGAGGAAGAAGCATAGAAGATATCACCTGATCATCCTAAAAAGGATGGATTTATGAATTTCAAACTATTTGTTTGGTAACCTGCTTTTAAACGGTAATTGTCCCATTTCATCGGTAAATGATTGTACGGACGATATTACCCATTAAAATGGCATTTTACCTTTTTCTGATTCCATTTATCCATAAATCCATTATGGTTTACCTATTGGTTATTCACTTCAGGTTAGCTACATAGTAGATTTGTATTCGTTATTTTAATCGAAGTTATACTATGTGGCTCCTAATAATAGTTGGCATATTACTTATTTTCTTACTGGCGTTTTTGTTGGTTCCCCTTGAACTGATCGTACATACTGACGCTAATTACTATAAAATCAGAAACCGAATATTGTTTTCTATTCAGTATAAGCCCGATGGTGATGTTGGGTATTTATGGGTAAGGGTTCTTTTTCTCTGGTTTAAATTGAGGCCGATGAAATGGTTAACCCGTACATCCAAAAAATCAACAAAGAAACCGAAACCGAAGAACGAAAATGTTGAAAAACCGCAAAAATCGAAGCATCGAAAACCGGTTATAAAAATTGGTATTGGTTTTGGCAGTGGATCAGAAGAAGGTGAGCAGACTACAAAGAATGCCGGCAAAGGAAAAGGGACTGGCGCAGGCGCTGGTGTGGGTATTGCACCAGTTGGCTTTTTGGTTGCGAAAGGAGATGAATTGTCATTTGTTCCGGCAGGCGGAAAAAAGGGATTGGACACCATTTTTGAGAAAGTACCTGACCTGATGGAAAAAATGATGGAAATGAAAGAAAAAAAGATGAGTAAAGAGGGGTAAGCAAATTGCGTGTCAGTAATGCAGCGTATGGGCGCAATACATTGCGTCCATACATGGCGAAAAAAAATAAGTTAATCTCAAAAACCCTTGACTTCCTGTTGTCTTAAATTTTCACGATTCGTTCCTTGATCAAAGCCTCTGTTTTAGTTATAAACCGAAAATAATACGCTCCTTTTTTGGATTCATTTGTGTTTTTATCGTTTAATCGTTCCAGTACCTTCAGTGAAAGCACTTTTTTACGAAAATTACCGGGGTCGAATTCACGTTGGAAAACTGCTTCATATAATAGACGTAATTGAAGTATGGTAAATTTTTCCGGAAGTAAATCAGCACCGATTAATTCATAACTGGCTTTTTGTTTTAGTTTTTCGTGTGCAAATTCAACCATCTGGTCATGGTCAAATATTAACTTGGGCTTATCAGGAAGGTTAAACCATACGGCTTCATGTTCATGCACAAGTGATTTATCATGTTGATCAGTTGGAATCATGGCATAAAAAACGATACTAACCACTCTCCCGCCAGGATCACGTTGAGGTTGGGAAAACACCTGAACCTGCTCGAGATAGATATCTCGTAAACCTGTTATTTGAAAAAGTACTCTTATGGCTGCTTGTTCTACCGTTTCGTCCATTCTAACCCAACCACCCATTAGCGACCATTGATCCATTGCAGGCTCAAACTTGCGTTTGGCCGACAAAAGCTTTAATTGTCCATTTTCATAACCAAAAATAACACAGTCGACAGCAAGATATTGATGCTGATGTTTGTATTGAGGATGAGACATAATGTAAAAATAAATCCCGTTAATTTATTTTAACGCAGTCAATTATCTGTCCGTTTATTGATCAACCATAAACTTCCATATTGTAGATTGGGTATATTTGTCTCCAGGGTGTAAAACTGTAGAAGGAAAGTTAGGTTGATTCGGCGAATCGGGAAAATGCTGTGCTTCCAGTGCTACACCTGACCGGAATGTATAGGCTTTATCAGCTTTACCCACAACGCTACCATCCATGAAATTACCGCTATAGAATTGTATACCGGGTTTGGTAGTTAGGACTTCAATGACACGGCCTGTTGATTGATCTGAAAGAATAGCTGCCGAAGTAGTATCACCAGCTGAATCTTTATTTAATACCCAATTATGGTCGTAGCCCATGCCATATTCAAGTTGGATATGATTTTCAGCTATATCCCGACCAATTTTCTTAGTCTCTCTGAAATCCAAGGGTGTTCCCTTAACTTCTACAATGTTTCCGGTTGGTATCAGCGTACTATCCACTGGTGTGTAATAATCGGCATTGATCATCAAGCTATGGTCGAGGATGGTTGAATCACCTTCTCCATCTAAATTGAAGTAAGCATGGTTGGTAAGGTTTATAACGGTGGTTTCATCTGTAGTTGCAGCATAATCCAGTATTAAGGTGTTATCTTCCGTTAATGTATAAACGACTTCCACTTCTAAATTACCGGGGTATCCTTCCTGTTCATCGGGTGAAAGATAGGACAACTTTAATATATTACCTTCCTGTCTGGTATCCCATACTTTTTTGTCAAACCCATCTTCTCCTCCATGCAAAGAGTTAGGGGAATTGTTGATAAACAATGAATATTCTTCACCATCCAATGTGAATTTACCTTCATCAATCCGATTGGCATAACGACCAACAATGCAGCCAAGGTACATAGGGTCATTCAGGTAGGCTTCAATATTATCGAAACCTAACACGATATCTTCCATTTCACCGTTTTTATCTGGTGTAATGATGGCTACTATGCGGGCTCCGTAATTGGTCAAATATACCTCTATTCCGTTTTTATTCTGAAGTTTATAAAGACTGACGTTTTTTCCGTCAATTACGGTGTCAAATTTCTCTTTTTCAAGGTATTTCACTGATAATTTCTTATCGTATGTGCTTGCCTGACATCCAATGAACAAAAGTAATATCAGGGAATACAAATAATTTTTCATATGCATTTAAATGAGTTCTTTTTCGAGGAACCGACCAAGTTTTATATATTGATCATAAACATGTTGATATTTCTCAACGTTGGCCGGATTTGGCTTATACTCTTTGGTGAAACCGGCTCCCATCGATTCATTGGCTTTTTCAAAATTTTCATGTACACCACCGGCAACAGCAGCTGCAATGGCAGAGCCTAACGCCACTGCTTGTCCGGAAGCAGCAACCAAAATAGGTTTATTGAAAACGTCGGCCATTACCTGCATAACCAGGTCCGATTTAATAGCAACACCACCCATGGCAATCACCCCTTCAATGTTCACGCCTTCATCCTTAAAGCGGTCCATGATAGCTTTTGAACCGAAAACGGTAGCTTCAACCAGGGCTTTGAATATACGAGGTGCATCGGAACCAAGAGAAAGACCGGCAATCGCACCTTTCAGGTTTTGGTTAGCGTCGGGTGTACGACGGCCATTCATCCAGTCAATGGCCAACTCACCGGATTTTCCGACAGGGAGTTTGATGGCTTCATTGGATAATTTCACAATGATTTGTTCATCAATTTCTTCTATGAGTTTTTGTTTAGTCTGGTCGTCAATATTGCTGGAATCCTTAATGATATTGTTAACCGGCCACATAAGCATTTTTTTGAACCATGCGTATACATCGCCAAAAGCTGACTGGCCGGCTTCGAGGCCCATTAATCCGGGCAGAACCGATCCGTCTACCTGTCCGCAAATACCCCGGACACAATTATCGCCAATGACCTCTTTGGGAGTGGTAAGGATATCGCATGTAGAGGTTCCCATAACTTTCACCAGATAATTGGGTTTAATTTCGGCACCAATGGCGCCTAAATGGGCATCGAAAGCACCAACACCTATGATTGTATTTTCAGGAAGTCCCAGTTTTTGGGCCCATTCTTTGGAAATGGTTCCTTGTTGTTCATCAACGGTATAGGTTTTTTCATATAGACGTTCTTTCAGCCCTTTTAACAGGGGATCCAGTTTTACCAGGAAATCCTCTGATGGCAATCCACCCCATGACTCATGCCACATAGCTTTGTGGCCGGCTGCGCATCGACTTCTTTTAATCGATTTCACTTCCTCAATTCCACAAAGTAAAGCAGGAATCCAGTCACACAGCTCAACCCATGAATAGGCATCATCACGTATTTTTTCATCTTCGCGCAGAACATGCATAATTTTCGCCCAGAACCATTCTGATGAGTAGATACCACCTTCGAACATTGTATAATCTATGCCGCCCCAGCTTTTTGCTTTTTCATTAATCTCATCCGCTTCCTTAACGGCTGTATGATCTTTCCAAAGAACAAACATAGCGTTTGGGTTTTCTTCATAACCATTGGTTAGTGCCAATGGTACTGATTGCTGATTTACCGCTACAGGTGTGGAGCCTGTTGTATCAACCGATATAGCCACCACCTTGTTGGCTATTTCCGGCCCCGCTTTCTGAACAACTTCGTTAATGGTATATTCCAGCCCTTCAATATAATCAAGCGGGTGCTGACGGAACTGATTGATAGCCGGGTTACAATATTTACCTTCTTTCCAGCGTGGATAATAGAATACTGCATCGGCCACCTCCTTGCCGGTTGAGGTATCCACCAGCAGTGATCTTACTGAGTCGGTTCCGTAATCTACCCCGATGGTATATTTTGTATTTGTCATGATTAATATCTTTCTTATTATAACTGAAAATAGTGATCCGTCTTATTTTTGGCCATAGTAGGCGTTTTTCCCGTGTTTACGGAAATAATGTTTATCAAGCATATAGCTATCCACCGGCGTTTTATTTCCCAGCACTTCATTTCGAAAAGCCATCTTGGCTACCTGTTCCATTACTACTGCATTATGTACTGCTTCGTCCGGGTCTTTCCCCCATGTAAACGGCGCATGATTGCTCAGCAACACACCTGGCACTGCCTTGTAATCGATATTTTTGAATTTATCAACGATTACTTCTCCGGTTGCTTTTTCGTAGCTGCCATCAATTTCTTCTTTTGATAATACCCGGGTACAGGGAATTTCACCATAGAAATAATCAGCATGTGTAGTGCCGTAAGCAGGTATTGGTCTGCCGGCCTGTGCCCAGCTGGTAGCCCATTCACTATGGGTGTGCACAATACCTCCTATATCTGGGAAATTGTTATACAGAACAAGATGGGTGGGTGTATCGGAGGAGGGTTTTAAATTGCCTTCCACCTTGTTCCCTTCCAGATCAAGCACAACCATATCGTCGGCTTTCATGTCATCGTAAGAAACACCGCTGGGTTTAATTACTACAAGTCCTTTTTCACGGTCAATACCGCTTGCGTTACCCCAGGTAAAAACTACCAATCCGTGTTTAACGAGGTCAAGATTGGCTTTCAGAACATCTTCCTTTAATCCTTCTAACATAATAATCGGTTTAACGTAATCCTTGATTAAGGTGGTAATACACTTCGTTGTGTCTGATTTCTTTTTTAAAATCGCTGATATTTGTATGTTCATCAATAACCAGGCATTCGATATCAAACATTTCCGCAAAATCAATGATGTGTTCGGTAGTCAAAGATTCGGTATATACAGTATGATGAGCGCCACCTGCCAATATCCAAGAAGTGGCCGCTACTTTTAGGTTTGGTTTGGCATCCCAAAGCACGCGGGCAACAGGAAGTTTAGGTAAATCAGGAAAATCTGTAGCCTGTACTTTGTTAACCAGCAGACGATACCGGTTACCCATGTCCATGAGAGATACATTTAACGCATTGCCAGGCGCTGCATTGAAAACCAATCGGGCCGGATCGTTTTTACCTCCTATGCCCAACGGATGTACTTCCAGCGATGGCTTGTCATCGGCAATTGAAGGACAAATTTCAAGCATGTGTGATCCCAATACTCTGTTTCCTTTTGGATCGAAGTTATACGTATAGTCTTCCATAAACGAATCGCCTCCTTTTAGTCCGTCCGACATGACTTTCATAGTTCTCAGCAAAGCAGAAGTTTTCCAGTCACCTTCCGCACCAAATCCATAGCCTTTTTGCATTAGGCGCTGTACGGGTAGGCCCGGAAGTTGATGCAAGCCGTGCAGGTCTTCAAAGGTTGTGGTAAAGGCTTTGAAGCCACCGTCATCCAAAAACTTTTTCAGACCAATTTCAATGCGTGCTGCTTCTTTTACCGAATTCCAGTAATGATCGTCTTTTTTCATTTTCGAGGGGATGGTATAAAGCGATTTATACTCATCCATCAGGGCAGATATTTCACCTTCTGTGGCAGCATTAACATACTCAACCAAATCACCCACACCAAAACCTTTTACATCCAGGCCGAATTCCATTTCGGCAGACACTTTATTGCCTTCTGTTACGGCTACATTGCGCATATTATCGCCAAAACGGGCTAGTTTCAGATTTGAAAGTTCATTTTTACCTTTGGCAGCACTGATCCATACATCCAGGTCTTCTATTATGGTCTGTTCTTTCCAGTGTCCGACAATAACTTTTCGGTTAATACCCATGCGTGCATTTATATAGCCAAATTCGCGTCCGCCGTGAGCTGACTGGTTCAGGTTCATAAAGTCCATGTCAATTTCTTTCCATGGAATATCTCTGTTAAACTGCGTATGCAGATGCACATAAGGCTTGGCAAGACTGTTCAGGCCTTTAATCCACATCTTGGCTGGCGAAAATGTGTGCATCCATGCAATAAGCCCGATACAATTAGGGTCTGAATTAGCATCAATGCATAATCGATTTATGGCGTCGGAAGTTGTAAGGACCGATTTAAATTCAATAGTTACTGATGATTTAATGTTGTCAGCCAACCCTTTCGCAACTTCTTTGGAGTGCGCTTCAACCTGTTTTAGTGTCTCTTCTCCGTATAAATGTTGGCTCCCTGTAACGAACCAAACTTCCTGAATAGAATTGCTCATAGTTTTTATAATTTATTTTACCAGAAATAGATATAAAATGCGATAATAATTGAAATGATAATGATTGTATTAATGACATCCCAACGGCTATAACTTGATCGAGTTTCAGCTCGGTGTTCGGCCGTTGCTGACCCGTAGGTAAGACCTACAAGTTTTGCCGGGTCTGGTTTTTTTGTCATATAGGATACCACAATAATGACGGTCAAACAAACAGCAAAGAGAATGATTTCAAAGTGCAGCCAGTTGGGTTGAACAAAAATTTCATAAATAAGTCCTTCGGTATTTAAATGTTTTTCAAAAATTGTTAAGGCCAAACGTGTCATACCCAACACAAACCCGGTGACTAGTCCTGTAAAACCAGCTTGTGCAGTTGTTCTTTTCCAGAATACACCCAATAAGAATACCGAAGCAATGCCAGGTGCCAGTAGTGATTGGACATCCTGCAAATAGGCATAAAGGACTTTTCCAATGCCTTTCATCACAGGTATCCACAAAATGCCCAGTATAACAATTACCACAGTTGCAATTCGACCTACAATAACCAGGTGTTTTTCGGAAGACTCGGGTTTGTATTTTTTATAAAAATCTACAGTAAATAGCATTGCAGAGGAGTTGAATAAAGAAGCCAGGGAACTCATTAGCGCAGCAATTAAACCACCCACTACCAATCCTTTAATACCGGCAGGGAGTATCTGCGACACCAAGGCAGCAAATGCTGCATCAGAGCTGGCAAGTTCTAATTGTCCTTTTTGATGAAGCGCAAATGCAATCATTCCGGGAATTAGGAATATGAACACAGGTGTTAATTTCAGATAAGCACCGAAAATAGCTCCTCTTCTTGCTTGTGTTTCATTTCTGCCGGATAATACCCGTTGCACAATATATTGATCCGTACACCAATACCAAAACCCAATAATTGCGGAACCCAGTATTACACCTGTCCAAGGGAATTCGGGATCTTTTGCCGATCGTATTAAACTGGCCATGGAGTCGCCATAATCAGTTGTGTTAGCTCTTGTAATTTCCATTAATTCTCCCCATCCGCCTACTTGTGATAAACCAATTACGAGTATGAGAATGGAGCCAATTAAAAGAACAGGTGTTTGCAGTACAGATGTATATAAGACAGACCTCATACCTCCGATTACCGTATAAATTCCGGTAACCACAACCAAGCCTACAGCGCCTACCCAAAAAAAATCAATTCCCATCCAGGTTTCAATTCCAAATACTTCTTTAAATACCACACCACCAGCGTATACCGTTACGGCAACTTTGGTTAATACGTAACTCACCAGTGATATAATGGAAAGAAATGAGCGCGAAGCCGGATTAAATCGTTTTTCCAGGAACTCCGGCATTGTAGATACTTTACTACGTGCATAAAATGGCACGAATACCCATCCCAACATAAGAATGAGCCAACCATGCATTTCCCAATGCGCCATTGCCATACCGCTTTCTGCACCAGCGCCAGCCAGTCCAACAAGGTGCTCAGATCCAATGTTAGAAGCAAAAATGGATGCACCAATTGCAAACCATCCGACATTTTTTCCTGCCAGGAAATAATCAGTAGAAGTTTCCTCCTTTTGCAGTGAAACCCATACAACTATACCGATTAAGGCGATAAAGAATAGTCCAAGTACGATCCAGTCTAATGTAGCCATAGTTTTTTTATTCGTTTGTTAATAGATTTTTTAAGAGTAAAAAATACTTTTAAAAGTATATGTTTTCAATTTCAATTCAAAATAAATTTTTTGGGTTCCTGAAAAAGTGACCCGATAAACATCCGTGATAAACCGCCATATTGAAGCAAACCATCGTTAAAGCAGATAACGAATTTCAGTTTTCCAAAATTAATAAATGGGCAATATTAAATAAATTGAATGATTTTACAATAGGGTTGCATATTGTTATGCTTACCCATATTTTTGATTATAGATAGATGACAATAAAACAGAAAAAATGAGAAAATTAATTCTGCTATTAACATTCTTATACGCAATTAGCATGGTACAAGCCCTTGAATTACCTTCATTGTTTGCCGATAACATGGTATTGCAACAGCACACAACCGTAACTTTTTGGGGTACGGCCGGAACACATGCAACCATTCATATTCAAACCGGATGGGGAGAGACATACACAGGTAAATCCGATGAAACAGGGCAGTGGCAAGCCCGACTGAATACACCTGAAGCGGGTGGCCCCTGGCTTATAACAATACAAACCGATCACAAAAAGATTGAATTAAAGAATGTACTTATCGGAGAAGTCTGGTTATGTTCGGGTCAGTCCAATATGGCCATGCCATTGGAGGGTTGGCCACCTGATGAACCTGTTTTATATGCTGAGGAGAATATACGCAATGCCAACTATCCAAATATTCGTTTTTTTACTGTTCGCCAATCTATTGCTGCATTTCCTAAAGAGCAATGCAATGGGAGCTGGTTAGCATGCACACCCGAAACTGCAAGTAAATTTAGCGCTACCGCGTTCTTTTTCGGAAAAAAATTGTATAACGAACTCAATATTCCTATAGGCTTAATCCATTCAAGCTGGGGTGGCACTCCCGTTGAATCATGGATGAGTCAGGAAAAACTTTATCAATTTGAAGAATTTCAGGCTTTGATAGACAATCTGGCCAATAATCGGTCGGAGATAGAGAAATTACATGAATGGTTTGCAAAATTACCGGTTATGGAGATAAATATTGATCGCGACAAACCGTTTCAGAGCCTTGATTTTGGTGACAAACAGGTTTCCGCTGCTTTATTTGATGATTCTAATTGGCCTGTTATGCAGGTGCCAACTCCCTGGGAAGAGTCTTCAGTCGGTAATTTTAACGGAGCCGTCTGGTTCCGCAAGAAGGTTAGTATACCTGATCAGTGGCACGGAAAAGAATTGATGCTTGAAACAGGGCCGATTGATGATATGGATATTACCTATTGGAACGGACAAAAAATTGGTTCTGTTGAACAGGAAGGAGCCTGGAATATAGCCCGGAAATATACTGTTTCGGCCGATATGGTTAAACAAAATGAAAATGTAATAGCCATAAGGATTATTGATAATAGGGGAGCTGGTGGTTTTACCGGGAAGTCATCTCAAATGAAAGTGTATCCGAAAAGCGATCCTGAAAATACCATATCATTGTCGGGAAAGTGGAAATATTTACCGGTGGCCGAATATAAAGATGATCAATTTTACATTTATAATGTTAATGAAAATGTTTTTCTCAATCGTCCCGATGTATCCGTTGATTTAAGTCCTGTTACGCCCTCGTTTTTATACAATGCCATGATTCATCCGCTCATACCTTATACCCTAAAAGGTGTAATTTGGTATCAGGGCGAGTCTAACACCGGAAATCCTGAACAATATGAATACTTGTTTCCGGCCATGATAGCGGACTGGCGAACAAAATGGGACATGGGAAAATTTCCTTTTTACTTTGTGCAAATAGCACCTTTTGATTATGGCCATGAAATTGAGTCGTATCGATTAAGGGAAGCGCAACTGAAAACAATGGAAAAAGTGGATAATACAGGAATGGTTGTTACGCTGGATACCGGGAATCCTGATAATATTCATCCGGCCAATAAAAAATACGTGGGTGACCGATTGGCCCGATGGGCATTGGCCAAAAATTATGGTCACGAGATTATTTATTCAGGGCCTGTATATAATGGTATGGAAGTTAAAGAGAATTCGATCATGCTTTCTTTTAAATATACCGGAACAGGGTTGTCAACCCCCGATGATCGATTACAACACTTTATTATTGCCGGTCAGGATAAAAAGTTTTATTCTGCCAGGGCGAAGATAAAAGGAGATCGTGTAATTGTGTCAGCTCCGAAAGTAAAAGATCCTGTGGCGGTGCGTTATTTATGGGACAATACATCCGGTGCGAGCCTGTTTAATAATGCCGGATTACCGGCATCTTCATTCCGCACTGATAATTGGAAGGAATAATGAAGCGGTATCTGTTGAAATTCTCGTATTCAGCTTGCGATCATTATCTTTGCCCAAAATATGTACCATGCAATACCAGTTAAAAAAGGTTGGACAACCGGCCAAAGTTCATATACAGCTGCCTTCATCAAAGAGCATCAGCAACCGGATGCTGATAATTGATGCACTGGCCAATCATTCATTTAACTTAAGGAATGTATCCGAAAGCGATGATACCAGGGTAATGCAGGAGGCCTTCAGGAATATAGGGGGTACTATAGATATTGGGCATGCCGGAACTTCTATGAGGTTTCTGACAGCCTGGCTTACCACCACCGGAAAAACAACTATTATTACAGGCTCAGAGCGGATGAAAAACCGCCCCATTGCCAAACTGGTGGATGCTTTGCGCGTGTTGGGGGCCAACATTGAATACATGGAAAACCAGGGCTATCCACCGCTAAAAATTGGAAAATCATTACCTGATAATGATAAACTCACTATCGACGGTAGCATTAGCAGCCAGTATATTACCGCGTTATTGCTCATCGCACCTTATTTATCCAACGGTCTGACCATAGAAATTGCCAATGAATTGGTGTCGCGTTCTTATGTTGAGATGACCCTTGGATTAATGAAACAAGCTGGTATAGCTTATACATGGAATGATAATACCATTGCTATTAAACCACAGCAATTTATTGGAGGTGATTTTTTTGTGGAATCTGATTGGTCAGCTGCCTCTTATTGGTATCAAATGGCCGTGTTTTTTCCGGGAGTGGAATTTTACCTGGAAGGACTACAAAAGGAAAGCTTGCAGGGTGACTCCGCACTGACTGAAATATTCAGGCCGCTGGGGGTACATACTGAATATACAGAGACAGGTACACGGATTATACGCAGAGATACCCCAATTGAGCATGTTAAATATAATTTCATTAATAGTCCGGATTTGATTCAAACCCTGGTGGTTACCTGTGTTTTTAGCAATATTTCTTTTCGTTTTTCCGGCGCCCAAACCTTGCGCATAAAAGAAACCGATCGCATTGCCGCCCTGCAAACCGAGCTGGGTAAATTCGGTTTTCATTTAATGGAACCTGAACCCGGGGTACTACAATGGCATAGGGAGAAAGTTGATGTTGCCAATAAAGCGGTTACCATTGATACCTATCACGACCATCGCATGGCCATGGCTTTTGCACCGGTTGCTGTGTTTTGCAATGACCTCAGGATTAATGATCCGATGGTTGTGACCAAATCCTATCCCAATTTCTGGAAAGATATGCAAAAGGCCGGCATTGAAACGTTCAGATAGTCAATATCACCTTTATTATTGAAGATACAAGCTGCCCACAACAGTTGTTGAGTAATATGACACGCAACTTATTCACTGATAATACCGTAATGGTGTTTCAAACTTTTCGAAACATTCATTTGTTTTACTTATAAAAGTATTATGAGGCGAATTATTGGGTTATGCTATTTTCTCGTCTTAACAACGATACCCGCAAGAGTACAAAATTTTTTGGGCAATGAGCCAATTAAGATACTGGCGCTTGGAGATTCTTACACCATTGGAGAGGGAGTAGGAGTTAACGCCCGGTGGCCTGTTCAATTGGCTGATTCCCTTGAACAGAGACAATTGCCTGTTGATACAGTGATAATCATTGCTCAAACCGGATGGACCACCAATAATTTATTAAACGCCATTGAAAGCCGTAATCCTGATACAGATTTTAATTTTGTAACCTTGCTAATTGGTGTGAACAATCAATATCAGGGACAAGATATTAATATATACAAACCTCAGTTTGAAGAACTCCTGGATGAAGCAATTGCCTTTGCCGGTAACGATACTAGCCAGGTGCTGATCGTTTCTATTCCTGATTATGCATATACACCCTTTGGATTAACTGGTGATACAGCAACAATTTCTGATGAAATAGATCAATATAACAATATCAATAAGGAAGTAGCCAACGCTTATGGTGTGAACTATTTAAATATTACCCCTATTTCGCGGCAGGGACTGGAAGACGAATCTCTGGTTGCCGGGGATGGTCTGCATCCTTCAGGTAAAATGTATAGTTTATGGGTAGAAAAGCTATTACAACAAGCCACATTGCAGGAACCTGATTATATATCCACTTTGGATCAATCACGCTTAGCAGGTCAGTTTCAAATAGTTGCATCTGACAACACATTCATGATAAATAGTTTGTTAAACGAGCCAGTTCTGATTCGATTGTACAATGTTCAGGGCCAACAGATTCGTGTTGCTTATCTGGATGCGTTCGGACAAATTTCTATTCCCGTAAAGGATTCGTTTGTTATCTATCATATTACCGGAAAACAAGGACAATTTACAGGTAAGATATTATTAGGGCCTTGATCAACGGAAGGCATCAGCCGTTTTTTTACTTCACATAAATAACGGTTTCATCCTCCTCAATGAAATCACCAAAGTGAAATGGTCTTTTATGCCCCTCGGCACTTTCAATAAGTAATGGAAGCATATCAGCATTGGAGGCCTTTTTGTTTTTAACCCATTCCCGGGTTTCCATTCGTTTATTTGGTTTTTCAACCATTTCGGTAAATTGATGGGATGAAATCTTATGATTCCATTCATCCAGATGAACACGCATAGCAAACAAACTCACTGCTTTAATGGTTTCAAGCAGGTTTACACCCGTACTTTTTTCATGCCACGGAATGGTTACCAGGGTATTGGGAATAAGAAAATTTTCACGGGCAAGTTGTGCGGCCAGCATGTTTACCTCGGGGTTGCTTGTAAGACTAATGAAGGTTGAAATGGTTTCAGGGTTTGCCTCTGCCATCACATCATTATTCAAAGCGTTGCCATGTATGCATTTAAATCCGGCATTTCTGGCTGTTTTTACTGAGTCCCGATTGGTATCGATCATCATAACCGGAGACTTTTCCTGTAAATGTTTAGCAAGTATCAAACTTATCGGGTTCACACCCAACACGATGATACCTTTACGTTGACTCATCTCAACAAGTTCTCCCCGGCGTCTTAACCAGGTAGTGGTCCATTTTAGCAACAAGGGAACGGTCATCGTGGTGAAGATGGCCATAAAAACCAGGATAGAGAATATTTTATTATCAATAATGCCCAATTCAAGTCCGATACCGGCAATGATCACCTCCACCGCACCCCGTCCGTTCATGCCGGCACCCACTGTTATACCTTCGCGCCAACCATGGCCGCTGGGTAAGTAAAACAATGCCGTACCCACAATCTTCCCGATAATAGCTAACAGAATAACTACAATCAGCATTAGCAAATCGGTTTGAAAAACTTCCAAACTCACAAAAAAACCGGCAGTTACAAAAAATATGGGCGCCATAAAACCGATGGAAACATCGTAAAAAGTTTTATAAACCTCTTTAAAAATATTCTTCGGAAATAAATTGTCCTTCATAAACAACCCAGCCATGAAAGCACCGAGGATGTTATGCATGCCGGCCAGTTCAGCCATTTCGGAATAGCCGAATGTAATGATTAGAATGATTGTGAAATAAAATGTACTGTTTTTAAACTTTGATCGTGATAATATTTTTCCCAGCCATGGTAACCCATAAATACCGATGGATATTGTTAATGCAAAAAATATAAGTGCTTTACCCCCAACCAATGCCAGTTCATGCATATTGACGGAGCCGGCATCGGCAAAACTTGTGATACCGGCAAATATGAGCAATGCAAGCGTATCCGAAATAAGGGCACCTGCCATTAGAACATAGGCAATGCGGGTGTTGAGCAATTTCAGATCCACTAAAATGCGGCTTTTGGTGGCAAGTGAGGTAACACCCACGGCAATGGCAACAAACAAGGCCGACATAGGGGTGCCCCCAAACCAGATAATGGACATATAACCCAATACAAATGGCACGATAAACCCACCGGAAGCCGCCAGGAGACCCGGCCATGATGCCTTTTTCAGGTCGCTGAAGTCAATCTCCATGCCAATGTAAACCATGAGTAGGATAATACCTACTTCGGCTATTACCTTTACGGTTTCGGTGTAATCGAGCAAGCCTAAAATACCGGGACCCAGCAGTATACCAATAATGAGTTCGCCTAAAATAGCCGGAAAACCTACACGTCTGGCAATTGTACCTCCCGCCCAGGCTGCGATCAATACAAATAATAGATTAACTATGTTAATGTTGAATTCTTCCATCCGGTAACTATTTGATTCGGAGTCGTCACGATATAAATATACACCGTACTGTCTTAAACAGGGATTATAATTTATGGTTCAATGTAATTATTTTTTTTTGCTGAAATTTATTGGCAGCAATAATGAAAGATAATTGTGCTTTTATCATCTTTACATTTAAAGAGAAGCATTTTATCGTTTAGCCTTGAAATATGTTTGAAGAATTTGTCGACACTCTTTTTCCAATATACCGCTTACAACTTTGGTCTTTGGATGTATAAGCGAATGACGAACCGTACTATACCCTCTTTTTTGATCATAAGCACCATATACAATGTTGGAAATCTGCGTCCAGAAAGAAGCACCGGCACACATAATACAAGGTTCGAGGGTAACATATAAAGTACAATCGATAAGATATTTGGCATTGAGCGTATTGGCAGCAGCTGTAAACGCCTGCATTTCGGCATGAGCAGTAACATCATTCAGGGTTTCAGTGAGGTTGTGGGCACGGGCAATAACCTGGTTTTGGGCAACAATAACGGCTCCAACCGGTATTTCATCCTTTTCATAAGCCTTAATTGCTTCTTTCAGTGCCTCTTTCATGAAAAACTCGGGTGATAACACCCTGGTTTTCATGCTATTTATCTGACGCGTAAGTTCGTTCAGCATTTTCCGGGATTAAATGATGGTTGATACATATTTATCAAAAGTAGCTTAATTCAGATGCTTTCAAAAAGATCAGCTTTGAAATGTGCGGAGTTTTTTATCTTTGCGTATAAACTAAACGATACATTATGTACAGAACACATACCTGCGGCCAATTGCGCATTGATCATTGCAACGAAACGGTAACATTAAGCGGCTGGATACAGCGTTCAAGAGATTTGGGTGGGATGACTTTTATGGATTTGCGTGATCGTTATGGGATTACACAATTGGTATTTAACATGGAAACCAATGCTGATCTTTGTAAAAAGGCCAGAAAACTCGGGCGCGAATATGTGATACAAATTAACGGAGTTGTTGCCGAGCGTAGCAATAAAAACAAAAATATACCAACCGGCGATATTGAAATTCTGGTAGATGAAATAATTGTACTAAATGCATCGGAAGTACCGCCATTTACTATTGAGGACGAAACCGATGGGGGGGAGGAGCTGCGTATGAAATATCGTTACCTGGATCTCCGACGCAATGTGATGAAGAACAACTTGATTTTGCGGCACCGTCTGGCCCGGGAGACCCGGAAATATCTTGATCAGAATGATTTTATCGAAGTAGAAACACCTGTGTTGATCAAATCAACCCCCGAGGGAGCGCGTGATTTTGTGGTACCATCACGAATGAATTCCGGACAATTTTACGCACTACCGCAATCACCACAAACATTTAAACAATTGCTAATGATTGGCGGTTACGATCGTTATTTTCAGTTGGTGAAGTGCTTCAGGGATGAGGATTTTCGGGCCGACCGCCAGCCGGAATTTACACAGATTGACTGTGAGATGGCCTTTGTTGAAAAACAAGATGTTATGAACATGTTTGAAGGGCTGGTTAAGCATTTGTTTAACGGTGTACTGGGATTTGATATGGAAGGTGAATTTCCGCAAATTACCTACACCGAGGCCATGGAAAAATATGGCAATGATAAGCCTGATATGCGTTTTGGTATGCTGATACATGAGTTAACCCGTATGGCCCAGGGTAAAGGGTTTAAGGTGTTTGATTCGGTTGAATACATAGGAGGTATACGTGTAGAAGGATATGCCAATTATACACGTAAACAATTGGATGAACTGACAGCCTTTGTGCAAAAACCCCAAATTGGTGCTAAGGGTTTGGTTTACGTTAAATGCAATGAAGACGGGAGTTTTAAATCTTCCGTTGATAAATTCTTTGGCCCTGATGATCTGCACCAATGGGCGGAAGCATTAAATGCCCAAAAAGGTGATTTATTGTTGATATTGGCTGGCGAAAAAAGGCAAACCTTGCATGCACTGAGTGAATTGCGCCTGGAGATGGGCAACCGACTCGGACTACGTGATAAAGATAAATTTGCACCTCTATGGGTAAAGGATTTTCCTTTGCTTGAATACGACGCTGAAACTAATCGCTATTATGCCATGCATCACCCATTTACATCACCGGTACAGGAAGACCTGGATTACTTTGAATCCGATCCTGCTAAAATGCGTGCAGAGGCTTATGACATGGTTATTAACGGCGTTGAAATTGGGGGTGGCTCCATTCGTATTCATAACCGTGAGACACAACAAAAAATGTTAAAAGCACTCGGATTTAGCGATGATGAGGCCAGTGAACAATTCGGTTTTTTAATGGAGGCATTCAAATTTGGCGCTCCCCCACATGGTGGGATTGCCTTTGGTTTTGACCGAATTGCCGCCATGTTTGCGGGTGAAGAATCAATACGGGAAGTGATTGCCTTTCCCAAGAACAATGCAGGAAGGGATATTATGATCGATTCACCGGCCAACATATCGGAAGTGCAATTAAAAGAATTGAATTTAAAACTATCTCAATGAGTGATTCATCAAAAAATATCTTAACTATTCGGGTTTTTCAATTTTTGATTTTACTTTTGAGCAGCCTTAACACGAGTTCATGAGTAAAATTTCATTAGGGGCCAATCCGTATTTATATCCTATGCCTGTGGTAATTGTGGGTGCTATGGTTGACGAAAAGCCCAATTTTATTACCGTAACCTATTGCGGAATTGTACAGCACAACCCTCCTTATATTGCTGTAACCCTGTCAAAACCACATTATACGAACAGTGGCATTAAAAAATCAAAATCATTTAGTGTTAATATTCCCAATACTCGTATGATGCGCGTGACCGATTTTATCGGTATCTACTCCGGGCAAAAAGTAAATAAAGAACAACTTTTTGATATTTTTTATGGCGATCTTGGAAATGCACCCATGATCAATGAAGCGCCGGTGAATTTGGAATGCAAATTGGTGGATATGCTTGATTTTAACGGTTCCTGCGAGTGCTTTATCGGGGAAATTGTTCAAACATATTCTGAGAAAAAATATATGAAAAAAGGGTTGCTCAGCATGCCTAAGATCGATCCATTGGTTTTTTCCATTCATACCAATTTCTTCTTTAATATTGGGCGTAAAATTGGTCAGGGCTGGTTTAGTGGATTGCGATACAAGAATAAGGTAAAGTTTTAATCTGAAAAGATTATATCGATATCCAAATTTAATCAGGTTTTTGTTGATTTTGGCTTTGGCCTTTTGTTTCCGCCGATGAGACCACGCATAGACGATGCCCTCAACGTACAGTCACCCTGAATCAAAGGGTGGCATACCATGGAACACTTTTGTTGAACTTTCGGATGTTAGGTAGTCGATTATTATCGAACATTTACGGATATTTTGTTTTAGTTAAAATGGATAAAAATGTCTTTAGATATATTAAATCATTTATTTTTTATATCTTGATATGCCAAAGCAGGTATTTATTATACGAATTAAGTTGTAATTATCTGTAACCTATTAAATTAAATAACAATATTGACGACGACTAACCCGACAGGCGGAACACCAACCAATCTGTTATCCATTTCCAGGCAGTGGATAAGCGGAGCCCTTATATTTTTTCTTTTGGCATCGCTCCTGGGCGCAGTAATGCGTTTATTCTGGATTGAGGAAATACCTTTTCTTGATTATAAGCATATCCTGCACGCCCATTCGCATACTGCTTTATTAGGGTGGGGATACATTTTAATATCAGGGTTATTAATTTATCTGTATATACCTGTCAGCCCCGGTAACAACATTATTAAGAGAATATGGTATGGAATTGTAATTGCCACGGCCGGAATGTTTATTGCCTTTATATACCAGGGTTATGGGGCAGTGAGTATTGCATTTTCGGTATTATTTGTTTTCATTTCTTATGCATTTGCCTGGTATTTTTTTAAATTCCGTCGGCCAGCAAGGAGCGCTGCATACGAAACATTTTTCCGATGGGCGGTGATTTGGCAGCTAATCTCCACCATGGGACTTTGGGCCATTCCCGTTGTGAGCATTACAATGGGCAAAGCACATCCCCTATATCACATGTCTGTTCAGTTTTTTTTACACTTCCAGTTTAATGGTTGGTTTAGTTATGCTGTTATAGGATTGGTCGTTTACTATTTAAACAAACAAGGATATAATTTAAAAATGCCAAAATATACGTTTGCCATTCTTCAGCTATCACTGTTGTTAACTTATGCCCAAAGCATAACATGGAGCAATCCGTTGCAAACCATATTTTATTTTAACAGCCTGGGTGTGCTGTTGCAGGCAACCGCATTCTTTCTAATATTCAGTAATTTATGGAAATCACGACCCTCATTCGGTCAACATACCTCGTGGATGAAGGGCTTATTGTTTCTTGGAATTGGGAGTTTACTCTTCAAAGTACTGATACAATCAATGGTTGTGGTACCGCAAATAGCCACCATTTCCTATACCATACGCAATTTTGTGATAGGATTTATTCATATCATTATGCTTGGGGCTGTTACAATGACCGGCGGGTTTATGATTTCCGAATTCAACCTGATTAAAAATAATAAATTAACCCGGCTGGGATGGGTTGTGCTAATGATTGGATTTGTACTTACCGAATTTATACTTTTCGGGCAGGGTATTTTATTATGGATGCGGGAAGGATATGTGAATAATTATTATCAACTCATTTTTGGCGCAACAATACTGCTGCCTGTTGCTATAAGCCTGCTCACAATAGGTAACCGAAGGAATATGAAACCAATAATAACAAAATGAACATTTCACTAAACATGAATTATATGAAAATACAAAAACTTACTATTGCGCTGTGCATTTTGATATTTGCAGCGAGTTGTGGAGGTTTGGGATCAGAAAATGAAACCGGGACCCAAAAAACTACAAAAAAGAACAAAGCTGAAAAAGAAAAGCCTGAGGCTGATCCCAAAGGTATAGGTGAAGTAGAGAATGTAAACCTTACCGACCCGCTCAATGAAAATATGATTGAGAGCGGAAAGGCCATTTACGAAATGAAATGTGCTTCGTGCCATAAACTTGGGCAAGACCGGGTAGTAGGTCCGGGATTTGCCGATATTACAAATCGCCGACGTCCGGAATGGATCATGAATATGATTACCAATACCGATGTGATGTTGGAAGAGGATCCGGTTGCACGAAAAATGCTTGAAGAATGTTTAACGCGCATGCCCAATCAGGGGTTAACCATTGGCGATGCCCGGGATGTATTAGAATACATGCGCAAAAATGATATGAAGCAAGTCGGTAAAAAAGACCAGGCTGTTAAAGATGAGCAATCATCATAATATATTTTTTAACCCCAAATTACTAAATATGAGACCAAAAAATTACATGACAGTATTGGCTGTAGGAATCACAGCCTTATTATTCAGCGCCTGTAAGCAAAACGGTTCGGTTAAGGATGCCACCTCTGCGGTTAAGGGAGATGCAGCCGAAGAAGTTTATGTTGCACCAGGTGAATACGATGAGTTCTACGCCTTCTTATCAGGCGGATATAGCGGAAATATAACTGCTTACGGACTTCCTTCGGGGAGGCTGTTAAAAGAAATACCCGTTTTTTCAAAGTATCCTGAAAATGGGTACGGCTATAGTGAAGAAACCAAGCCGTTCTTCAATACTTCTTATGGGGAAGTACCCTGGGATGATGCGCATCACATTGAGCTATCGCAAACCGATGGGAAGTTCGACGGTCGGTGGTTATTTGTGAATGCCAACAATACACCGCGCATTGCCAAAATCGACCTTCAAACTTTTAAAACCACCGAGATTATTGAAATACCCGATGTGGCCGGGCTACATTGTGCACCTTTTATCACGGAAAACTCTGAATACCTTGTTTCCGGGACACGGTTCAGTGTGCCCATGCCACAAAAAGATGTGCCCATCGACTCCTACAAAGAGAATTTCCAGGGCAGGGTCAATTATGTATCCGTTGATCAGGAGACCGGTGAGATGAGTCTGTCCTTTCAGATTCAAATGCCCGGCTTTAATTACGACCTGGCCCGCAATGGCAAAGGAGTTTCGCATGGCTGGACTTTTTTAACTACCTATAATTCAGAAGAAGCCCATACCATGCTTGAAAAAAATGCCTCACAACGCGACAAAGACCTCATGGCTGTGATCAACTGGAAAAAAGCAGAAGAACATCTGGAGCAGGGCAAAGGCAAAGAACAGAAAACATCCTACTATCACAATGTTATGGATGAAAGTACGGGTATTGTAGAATCGGAAGTGAAGAAAAGCACAACCCTTTTAAACCCTGGTGATTGTGAAGGTATGGTTTACTTTGTACCTGTGCCTAAATCCCCTCATGGTTGTGATGTGAGTCCCTCAGGAGAATATTTAATTGGCAATGGCAAATTATCTGCCGACATGACCGTTTTCTCCTTCAGTAAACTTAAACAAGCGATTGAAAACGAGCAGTTTGCCGGAGATCATAATGGCATACCCATTATTGATTATGAAGCTTCCCTGCATGGTGTGCTCAAAGAAGCCGGATTGGGGCCACTCCATACCGAATTCGACGGTAAGGGAAATGCATATACCACCTTTTTCATTTCCTCTGAAGTAGTAAAATGGGACCTGGAAGAAACCACTGTGGTAGACCGGAAAGAAACCTATTATTCACCCGGTCACCTTACCATACCGGGTGGTGAAACCAAAGAGCCCTATGGTAAATATTTGCTGGCCATGAATAAAATTACCAAGGACAGGTACTTACCAACAGGACCTGAACTTGCCCATTCTGCCCAGTTATATAATATTGAAGGCGAAAAAATGGAATTGATACTTGATTTTCCTACCAAAGGTGAACCGCATTATGCACAAGCCATACCGGCTGATATGATTCAGCCCGGGGTAAAAAAATACCACAAGCTGGAAGAAAATGAGCATCCGTATGTAGCCAAAGGCGAAGGCAAAGCTAAGGTGGTTCGCGATGGCAATGAGGTACATGTGTATATGACAGCCATCAGAAGCCATTTTGCACCCGATAACATTGAAGGAATTAAAATGGGTGATGAAGTATATTTTCATGTTACCAACCTCGAACAAAGTTGGGATGTACCGCACGGATTTACTGTACAGGGCGCTCATGAAGGCGGATTACTTGTGATGCCCGGTGAAACCCTTACCTTAAAATGGGAACCCGTGAAACCAGGGGTATTTCCTTTTTATTGTACCGATTTTTGCAGTGCATTACATCAGGAAATGTCTGGTTATGTTCGGGTATCGCCCAAAGGTTCAGATGTTGAACTGCAGTGGAGCCTGGATGAAGAATCCTGATTTTCTTCGGTAAAAATAAGTGCTTCCTGATTATTCCGGAGAGGTCGGATAATAGGTATCGGGGCTCTCCGGTAATTTAAAAATTTTAAAATGAATAAAACCAACATACCTCGCGGCTTAATGGTAGCTGCGCTGATTCTGTTAGCAGGCGTTTTTATTTTCCCTTTGTGGCAAATAACCCTGGAAGCAGCCCAATTTCCGGGCGGTTTGAAACTCAATATCTGGATCAATAAATTCTCAGGTGGTGAAGGTGAAGGGGATATTATTTCAAATATCAATATCCTGAACCACTATATTGGTATGCAAAAAATTGAACCGGATGCCATACCGGAACTTCAGTATTTCCCGATTGTTGTGTACATAATGATGGGACTGGGATTGCTGGCTGTATGGCTCAATAAAACCTGGGTTTATGCCGGGTGGTTTATTGTTTTATTTGTGCTGGGTGCTTTGGGCGTTTATGATTTTTATTTATGGTTATACGACTATGGCCATAACCTGGATCCGACTGCACCAATAAAAGTACCGGGAATGAGTTTTATGCCTCCGTTGTTTGGTGAGAAAGACCTGTTAAACTTTTATGTAAAATCATATCCGCATTGGGGTACCATATTTCTTTCAATTTCTATGGTATGCGCATTGCTGGCAACATGGTTTAAATTTAAACAACATAGCTATGTCAAAAAATAATTTTCTGTCCATATTAATTGTCTTTGCCTTTTTAATAACCGGTTGTCATTCTAAAGGCCCTGAGCCCATTGAGTTTGGTAAAGACCAATGTGTTTATTGTAAAATGACCATTTCGGATGCAAAATATGGCGCAGAACTGATAACCAACAAAGGCCTTGTTAACAAATTTGATGCAATTGAATGCATGGTGAATTTTATTCAACATGAACAGCCGGAATATAAAAAGTTATATGCAGTTGCACATAACAAACCCCGAAAACTACATCCGGTTGATAGTTTACAATTCATTATATCGCTTGATTTCAGGAGTCCGATGGGAGCCAACCTGGTCGCTTTCCATCATCCGTCTTTTCGGGAAAAGAAATACAATATGTTATCATGGCATGAGGTTATGCAAAAAAACTTTAATATGGGACACCAGCATTAAATGGTTACTTGTGAAGAAAATGTTTTTTATTCTACTTTTTACCTGCTTCATTTTTGATGCTCCTGTAGCAGGCAAGGATATTCATGTGGGTAAGGATCATACGATTCAGACAATACGGCAGGGACTGATGAAGGCAGCTGATTACGACCGGTTAATTATTCATCATGGTGTGTATCATGAAGATTCGTTAATTATTGATAAACCCATTGAAATAATAGGGAAACAAGGTGCCATTATTGATGCACAAAACCACGAGGTAGACATCATCACTATTGTTGCTGATTCGGTTACGGTGAAAGGATTACAATTCAGAAATGTGGGCACTACTTTCCTTAGTGAGCCCGCGGCGATTAAAATCAGTAAATGCAAATATGTAACCATACAAAACAATTATATCCAAGATTGTTTTTTTGGTATTTACGTAGGAAATTCCCGACATTGCCGGGTTATCAATAATCATGCAGAAGCTGCCTTTAAGGAACAGGTATCAGCCGGAAATGCCATTCATGCCTGGAAAAATAAACACATACAAATTCATGGTAACCGGGTGCATGGCTATCGCGATGGTATTTACCTGGAATTTGTAAACCATAGCAGCATCACCAATAATAATAGTTATGACAACCTCCGCTACGGCTTGCATTTTATGTTTTCCAACCATGATATTTACCAAAACAACACTTTCAGAAATAACGGGGCCGGCGTGGCTGTAATGTTCTCAAAAAAAATTAAAATGATCAATAATCATTTTGTGCACAATTGGGGCGGTTCATCGTACGGATTATTGCTCAAGGAAATAGTAGGCGGGGAAATCTCACAAAATCATTTTGAGCAAAACACCATTGGTATTGTGGCTGAAGGGGCCACCCGGATTATAATTTCGGATAACCGGTTCACTTCAAACGGCACAGCATTGGATATGAAAGGTAACAGTATTGATAATCAGGTAGTCAGAAATAATTTTTTAGTCAATACCTTTGAAGTAGTTACCAATACGCGGTATAACCAAAACCAATACATGAACAATTATTGGAGCGGATATAGCGGGTACGATCTCAATCATGACGGTTTTGGGGATGTACCATACCGTCCGGTTGGGTTATTTGCCAAAATAACCAATTCAATCCCTGCAGCAATGATCATGTTACATAGTCCGCTTGTTAATTTAATGGAAATGGGTGAAAAAGTGTTTCCGGGGCTTACGCCTGAAGGACTTACAGATGAGGCACCTAAAATGAAACCATACGCCTATGATTGATATCCAAAACTTACAAAAATATTATAGCAGGCAATGTGTTTTATCGGAGGTTAATCTTACTTATACCAGAGGGCAAAGTATTGCGCTTATAGGCCCCAATGGATCGGGTAAAACTACATTAATAAAGATACTTCTGGGGTTGGCTATTCCCGATACCGGTAATATTTATGTAAACCAAAACGACATTACCAAGGGACATGAATACCGCAGGTCAATTGGTTATATGCCCCAAATCACCCGTTTTCCTGAACAACTGAATGTAAAACAACTTTTTTCACTCATGCGTCAACTACGAACAGATGTGCCCGGCAATAATTATGATGCTTCTTTGTATGAGGAGTTGTCCATTCCAACGTTCGAGGAAAAACGACTGGGAACTCTTTCAGGGGGTATGAAACAACAAGTGAGTGCAGCACTGGCTTTTTACTTTAATCCATCCATTCTTATACTCGATGAGCCCACGGCAGCCCTGGACCCTGTTTCCAATGAGATACTAAAAGTGAAAATAAGATCGGCAATCGATAACAATAAACTGATCATTACCACTTCACACATTTTGAGTGATCTGGAAGAAATTGCCAACCATGTTACTTATTTAATGGAGGGTAAAATTTTATTTAATGACACCATGGATCGATTACGGACCGAAACGTCGGAAAATACATTGAATAAAATGGTGGTTTCATTATTACAACAGGAGATTCAACATGCTTAAAATCAGCGCTGTTATACTACAAAATTTACTCAGGAACAAAGCCATTTTTGGCTATCTGGTCCTGCTGTGTTTTACAGGTTGGGGTATGTTTTTATACGAGAGCCAGCCGGAGAAAGCTGTATTATCCATTCTGCAGATCGTTCTGCTGGTGTTGCCGCTTATTACGCTGATTTTTACAACCACCTACTATTATCATTCCCAAGAGTTCCTTTTTCTGTTACTGGCCCAACCCATTAAGCGATCTGACATATTTGCGGGGCTTTATATAGGCCTGGCCATTGCTTTTTTAGCGGTATTTTTTATCGGGATCGGCCTGCCTGTATTGTTATTTGCTTCCGGCATGCAAAGTTTGTTTTTGCTTCTGTCCGGATTACTGCTTAACCTTGTTTTTATAGCCATCGCGCTTTTAGTTGGTGTAGGTGTTCACGACAAATCAAGAGGTATAGGTGTAACGCTTATAACATGGGCGTTTTTTGCATTTATATACAACGGGCTGGTAATTTTTATGATGTATCAGTTATCCGATTACCCGATTGAAAACCTCATACTGGTTCTTTCGTTTCTAAATCCGGTTGATATTGCACGCATTATGGTCATCATGAAAAGTGAAGCCTCTGCATTGCTGGGATTATCGGGAGCGGTATTTCAGGATTTTTTCGGAACGGCAAAAGGTGGTGTTGTTTCTATATTGGCGCTTATTCTATGGTCAATCATTCCATTTTGGATCACGCATAAAATGTTCAGAAAAAGGGATTTATAAACAGAAGGGGAGATGTTATACTAATCCAGTTTCAACACTGCCATAAATGCTGATTGTGGTACTTCTACGTTACCCACCTGGCGCATGCGTCTTTTTCCTTTTTTCTGTTTTTCCAGTAATTTTCTTTTCCGCGTAATATCACCACCGTAGCATTTTGCAGTTACATCCTTACGCACTGCTTTTACCGTTTCGCGGGCTATAATTTTAGCGCCAATGGCCGCCTGGATGGCAATATCAAATTGCTGACGTGGTATCAGTTCTTTGAGCTTTTCGCAAATACGTTTTCCGAAGGTATATGCGTTATCAATATGTATGAGTGATGATAAGGCATCAACCATTTCACCATTCAGCAGGATATCCAGTCGCACCAGTTTGGCAGGCCGATAATCGGTTGTATGGTAATCGAATGACGCATACCCTTTTGAGATGCTTTTAAGCTTGTCGTAAAAATCGAAAACGATCTCGGCCAATGGCATGTCAAAAGTAACTTCTACGCGATTGCTGGTAAGATACACCTGGTTTTTAAGCTCGCCTCTTTTTTCAATACATAAATTCATTACCTGGCCAATAAAGTCGGCTTTGGTTATCACCGAAGCTGAGATAAAGGGTTCTTCAATATGGTCCAACACTTTGTGTTCCGGCAATCCTGACGGATTATGTACCTCTTTCATTTCACCTTTGCTTGTGTAGGCGCGGTACGATACATTGGGTACAGTGGTAATCACGTCCATGTTGAATTCACGGTCGAGTCTTTCCTGCACAATTTCCATGTGTAGCAGACCCAGGAATCCGCAACGGAATCCAAAACCCAGAGCGGCAGATGACTCAGGTAAAAAGGTTAACGAAGCGTCGTTGAGCTGTAACTTTTCCATCGCTGTTCTCAGGTCTTCGTAATCATCTGTATCAACCGGGTAAATACCGGCAAATACCATGGGTTTTACCTCTTCATAACCTGTAATGGCTTTTTCACAGGGGCGCTCAACATGTGTAATGGTATCCCCTACTTTCACTTCGCGGGCCGATTTAATGCCGGATATTAGATATCCCACATTGCCACACTGCATCTCATCGCGGGGCATTTTTACAAGTTTGAGCACGCCAATTTCATCGGCATCATATTCCCGTTCGGTATTCACGAATTTAACCAGGTCGCCTTTGCGTATGGTTCCGTTCATGATTTTGAAGTAGACATTGATACCGCGATAAGGGTCAAATACCGAGTCGAAGATCAATGCCTGTAGCGGTGCTTTCGGGTCGCCAACGGGTGGAGGAATTTTATTAACTATATCGTGCAGGATTTGTTCAACGCCCATCCCGGTTTTTCCACTGGCCTCAATAATACTGTTGCGGTCGCAACCGATTAAATCAACTATCTGGTCTTTCACTTCCTCGGGCATGGCACTGGGCATGTCCATTTTGTTTAAGACCGGTATAATTTCGAGGTCATGTTCAATGGCCAGGTAGAGATTGGAAATGGTTTGGGCCTGAATACCCTGAGTGGAGTCGATAATAAGTAAAGCACCCTCGCAGGCTTTAATGCTGCGGGAAACTTCATAGGAAAAATCAACGTGGCCCGGTGTATCAATCAGATTGAGGGTGTAAGGAATATCATTATACACATATTTCATTTGTATGGCATGGCTTTTAATGGTAATGCCACGTTCGCGTTCCAGGTCCATGCTGTCGAGCACTTGGTCTTTCAACTCACGGTCGCTTAATGTATGTGTTGATTCTAATAACCTGTCGGCCAATGTACTCTTGCCATGATCGATGTGAGCGATAATGCAAAAATTCCTGATTTGTTCCATCTACACCTCTTGAAATTGAAGCACAAAGATATTGAAATTCGGGAATTTTTTAATTGAAAACAAAGGAGGTGAACTATAACCATCATCACTCAGCATTTTTTTGAACTCAGATATAAGTAACATGGAATTATGGTAATGTAAAGTATCCTACCATTTAATCATTTTCTTACTGAAGATATTGTTTTTCGTATGCAGGTTAAAAATATAGGTACCGGGTTGAAGCTGAGATAAATCTATAGGACCGGACACATTTTCAACAGAACGAATTTTAACACCATTCATATTATAAATATCAATGCTGTTTATTTTTTCCCGATGATTTTTGATATGGATATAATGGTCAAAGGGGTTTGGGTATACCCTGTCGTAATTGTACGCTGAATTTTTGATATCTGTAATGGCATCTCCGAATGATCCTAAATAAACTCCCTGACAGTCAATTACGGCAAACTTCCAAAAATGTCTGTTTGTGCATCCTGCCGGACAGTCTCCCCAACCAATGGAGAATTGAACAAAAGTAGTGTCATTTTTTGTAAACACTTCTATATCATTGCCATCTCCAGCCCATGATCCTGATGCTTCAACATCATTTAATCCAGCAATGGTTTTCAATGAATCAACCAGTGGAAATATATTCAAATAATCAGTGGTAGTTACTGTTAAAGATGTTATTGAGCTTAAATGGAAGAAGGAATGTAATTTAAAATTATACTGCTGCATTAAAGTGTCGAATATTGAATTGCCTGATACCAGGCTATCCTGTAAATAGTTATTCACCCAGTTATATGAAGTATCAACATTCATGGTAATTGCCTTATACGGTATATCGTGGAAGGTATGGATATTATTTTGGTTAAAAACACTGTCAGTGGCCTCATTGTCAATATTATATATAACCGATAGTAGTTGTGTATATTTCTTTACTAAATCTGCAGGAATATAAATACTATCTGAATATTGATGAGATGTATCAGCGTGTATCTCCCTCAATGACAGTATTTTGGCGTCTTCTGTATAGTCCTCTGTAATCTTCTGTTGATCCTCACAATGCTGTGCAAATACATTTATCGAAATCAGGCAAATGATAATGAGCTTTATTATTTTCATAGTTCCGGGTTTTATTGGAGATTTAATTTCTTAATTATATTTTGATGCATTATAACCTTAATTGGTTGCGTTACTAATGGTTTACATCAAAACAGCGCTGACGGACTATCAACTTGGTAACATGTCTTTACCGACCAAGCTGGCATTACCACTTGGTTCAAATACCCTAAACAGACCATGATAATAAAGACAATCAACAAATCAGCGTATTAATCCAAACCGGTATTGAGGTGATGCCTAATTTGTTCATCTTTATAGGCATTGCTGGTAGTTCTATTCGGCGCCTTTTCAAGGTTAATATATCCATTGTTCCAAAAAACTTTGCAAAATATATGACATATTATTTGGCTCATATGTGTCAAGAGAAGAAGTTGTAGTATTTTATTTATCCCTAAGCGAACTCCTTCAAACAATTCGGGCAAAGGCAATCATTGTATTCATGCAGTAGCTGCTTTCTCTTGTCCTGTGCTACTTCCACCTCATGACACCAACAATCGCCATCAGTCGTGCAGCTAAAAAAATGCCCGCATTTTTCGCATCGTTTTAATTTATCTTTGGCAACCTGAATATCATTACTCACAAACTTTTCCATACTTCTCTAACAATTTAAATTTCGTTCAGTTTCATTTCCACACTTACGCATCGCATCTGCCCACCCATGGGCGGATTCATTTTGGATATCTTTACGCAGGCTGTCTCCAGTTCTGAAAACTGATCTTTTAATTTCGTTAAAATATGATGCGCAATGTGTTCCAATAAATTATATGAATTGCCCATCACTTCTCTCACAATTGCATAAGCCTCCTGGTAATTCAGGGTATCGGTTAATTCATCGCTTATACCGGCTTTTTTAAGGGATGTTTCCAGGGTTAAATCGATCTCAAACTTGGTGCCTGCGACCTTTTCTTCAGGATAATGCCCATGATAGGCATAAAACTGCATTCTCTCCAGACGGATTTTCCCCATTGCGCATTTATTTTATGCAAAGATAGTGATTTGAAAGGAAAGAGAAACCTTAAAGGAATTGTGAAAAGATGGTATGATTGTCTGAAAAGGCGCCATGACAAAATATGCCGCATTAACAACTATAACGAGTTATTATTCATCTACTTCTTAGCGGCTTGGTCGGATAACCTCTTACAGCTCTTTGGCCGGAGTTGTTTATTTTGCCATTAATCCATCGTAAGATTCAATAATTCCTTTTACATTTGCATGAAAATCATGTTAAGCCTAAGAAATTTTATTCAGCATGAGCGAATTGATTGAAAAAGCGGAGGAAAACAAGTCCCTTAATTTCATTGAAGAAATTGTTGAAAAAGACCTGGCCGAAAATAAGCACGCAGGCAGGGTTATAACCCGTTTCCCTCCCGAGCCTAATGGTTACCTGCACATTGGCCATGCCAAATCGATATGCCTGAATTTTGGATTGGCCCAAAAATACGGCGGCCGTTGTCATTTACGTTTCGATGATACCAATCCCGAAAAGGAAGAGGTGGAATATGTCGATTCCATCAAAGAAGATGTTCGTTGGTTAGGTTTTGACTGGGGCGAACATGAATATTTTGCCTCTGATTATTTCGATCAGCTTTATCAGTGGGCTGTTCAACTTATAAAACTTGGAAAAGCGTATGTCGATGACAGCAGTGCTGATGAGGTAGCTGCCAACCGTGGCACACCCACCCAGCCCGGCAAAGAAAGTCCTTGTCGTGAACGACCGGTGCCGGAAAACCTCGATTTGCTCGAACGAATGAAGAACGGCGAATTTCCGGATGGTACCAAAGTCCTTCGTGCCAAAATTGACATGACTTCTCCCAACATGCACATGCGCGATCCGGTGTTGTACCGTATAAAAAGGAAACCTCACCATCGCACCGGCGACAAATGGTGCATTTATCCGATGTACGACTTTGCACACGGACAGTCGGATTATATTGAAAGAATTACGCATTCGCTTTGTACGCTCGAATTTGAAGTACATCGCCCCTTGTATAACTGGCTTCTGGATCAAATTGCTGATACCGGTTTTCGCGAATACCGATCGCAACAATATGAATTTGCCCGCCTGAACCTGAACTATACGGTAATGAGCAAACGCTTTCTGCTTCAGTTGGTAAAGGAAAAACATGTGAAAAGCTGGGATGATCCGCGTATGCCAACCATTTCAGGATTGAGAAGGCGAGGTTATACCCCGGCATCCATTCGTATGTTTGCCGATAAAGTGGGGGTAGCCAAGCGCGAAAATGTGATCGAC